>NZ_LZMF01000116.1:0-91547 GCF_001673565.1 Mycolicibacter sinensis | reverse complement strand
TTCTCGGAGCGTCAAGAACATCGCGGTTCCCCTTCGCCGGGGCGGCCGACGCCGATGCGTCACACCACGGCGGGGCCTACCCGGACGTTGGTGGCGTTAAACGCCGCAGCTTGGCCCCTAGCGACTTGCCCTGCGCAGATAGCGGTTTCGGATCAGTCGAGCAGCTGCCGCAGCACGTACTGCATGATGCCGCCGTGCCGGTAGTAGTCGGCCTCGCCGGGGGTGTCGATGCGCACCTTGGCATCGAACTCGACGTCACCGGCTTTGACGTGCACGGTGTCGGGGATGCTGTCACCCAGCGCGGTCACGCCGGTGATGTCGAAGGTCTCCTGACCGGTCAGACCCAGCGACTCGGCGTCGGCCCCGTCGGGGAACTGCAGCGGCAGTACACCCATCCCGATCAGGTTGGAACGGTGGATGCGCTCGTAGGACACCGCGAGCACCGCACGCACCCCGAGCAGCACGGTGCCCTTGGCGGCCCAGTCGCGAGAGGAACCGGAGCCGTATTCCTTGCCTGCCAGAATCACCAGCGGGACGCCGGCGTCGAGGTAGTTGACCGACGCGTCGTAGATGGTGGTGACCGGGCCGTCCGACTGGGTGAAGTCGCGGGTGAAGCCGCCTTCGGTGCCCGGCGCCAATTGATTGCGCAGCCGGATGTTGGCGAACGTGCCGCGGATCATCACTTCGTGGTTGCCGCGCCGGGAGCCGTACGAGTTGAAGTCCTTGCGTTCAATTCCATGCTCCGACAAGTACTTTCCGGCGGGGGAGTCGTGGCGGATCGACCCGGCCGGGCTGATGTGGTCGGTGGTGACCGAGTCGCCCAGCTTGGCCAGCACCCGGGCGCCGGTGATGTCGGTGACCGGCTCGGGCTCGCGCGTCATGCCGTCGAAGTACGGCGGCTGGCGTACATAGGTGGAGTCGGGGTCCCAGGAGAAGGTGTCGCCCTCGGGTACCTCCAGCCCGCGCCAGCGTTCGTCGCCGGTGAAGACGTCGGCGTAGCTGGCGGTGAACATCTCGGCCTGCAGATTGTCGGAAACGACGGCTTCGATGTCCGCTTCGCTCGGCCAGATATCCCGCAGATACACCGGTTCGCCGTCGCTGCCGGTGCCGATCGGGTCGGTCAGCAGATTGACCCGCAGGGTGCCGGCCAGTGCATAGGCGACCACCAGCGGTGGGGAGGCCAAGAAGTTCATCTTGACCTCGGGGTGGATGCGGCCTTCGAAGTTACGGTTGCCCGAGAGCACCGAGCACACCGTCATGTCGCTGTCGACGACGGCCTTACTCACCTCCGGGATCAGCGGGCCGGAGTTGCCGATGCAGGTGGTGCAGCCGTAGCCGACGAGGTTGAAGCCCAGCTTGTCCAGATAGGGAGTCAGGCCGGCCCGGTTGTAGTAGTCGGTGACCACCCGCGACCCGGGTGCCAGCGTGGTCTTGACCCAGGGTTTGCGGGACAGGCCCTTCTCGACGGCGTTGCGGGCCAGCAGTGCCGCGCCGACCATTACCGAGGGGTTGGAGGTGTTGGTGCACGACGTGATGGCCGCGATCACCACGTCGCCGGTGTTGACGTCGGTGCTGGTGCCGTCCGCCAACTCCACGGCCACTGCGGCCGACGGCCAGTCGCCTTCGATACATTCACTCTGCGGCTGGCGGGGCTTGCCCTGGGGACTGCTGGTGTCGCCGAAGGCGATCGGATCGCTGGCCGGGAAGGAGTCCGCGGAGGCCTCGTCGAGCTCCGACAGCGCCTGTTCGGTCGTTTCGACACCGCCGAGCAGCGCGCAGACGGTCTGCGGGGCGACTCGCAGCGGGATGCGGTCCTGCGGGCGTTTCGGCCCGGCGATCGACGGCACCACATTGCCCAGATCCAGTTCGAGGATTTGGGAGTATGCCGGCTCGCGTTCGGGGTCGTGCCACATGCCCTGCTCTTTGGCGTAGGCCTCGACCAGCTTGATCTGGTGTTCGGAGCGGCCCGTGAGCCGCAGGTAGTCGCAGGTGACGCCGTCGATCGGGAAGATCGCGCAGGTGGCCCCGTACTCGGGGCTCATGTTGCCAATGGTGGCCCGGTTCGCCAGCGGGACGTTGGCCACCCCGGGGCCGAAGAACTCGACGAACTTGCCCACCACTCCGGTGCGCCGCAGCAACTCGGCGACGGTCAGCACCAGGTCGGTGGCGGTGGTTCCGGGCTGCAGTTCGCCGGAGAGTTTGAGCCCCACCACCTGGGGGATCAGCATGCTCATCGGCTGGCCCAGCATGGCGGCTTCGGCTTCGATCCCGCCTACGCCCCAGC
This sequence comes from Mycolicibacter sinensis, assembly GCF_001673565.1. Lineage (GTDB taxonomy): Bacteria > Actinomycetota > Actinomycetes > Mycobacteriales > Mycobacteriaceae > Mycobacterium > Mycobacterium sinense_C. The sequence continues at coordinate 89,263 of NZ_LZMF01000116.1, read as the reverse complement.
CCAGCACCCCGAGACCGTTGACCATCGGGGTGTGCGAGTCGGTGCCGACCAGGGTGTCGGGGTAGGCCATCGGGCCGTCCGCGCTGTCGCGGGTGAACACCACCCGGGCCAGGTATTCCAGGTTGACCTGGTGACAGATGCCGGTGTCGGGCGGCACCACCGAGAAGTCATCGAAGGCCTGCTGCCCCCAGCGCAGCAGCTGGTAGCGCTCGGCGTTGCGCTCGAACTCCAGCTCGGCGTTGATCGCGAACGCATCGGTGCGGCCGAAGACGTCGGCGATCACCGAGTGATCGATCACCAGTTCGGTGGGACACAGCGGGTTGATCCGTTTGGTCTGCCCGCCCAGATCCGCAATCGCGTCACGCATCGCCACCAGATCGACGACGCAGGGCACTCCGGTGAAGTCCTGCATCAGCACCCGCGCCGGGGTGTAGGCGATCTCCCGGCCGTGTTCGGCTTTCGGATCCCAGGCGGCCATCGCGTTGATCTGTTCGTCGGTCACCAGGTGGCCGTCTTCGTTGCGCAGCAGGTCTTCCAGCAGGACCTTGAGGCTGTAGGGGAGTCGCTCGGCGCCGTCGATGCGATCGAGGCGCCGGATCTGATAGCTGGTGTCGTCGACGGCGAGCTGGTCTTTGGTTCCGAAGCTGTCGAGGATGCTGTGTGCGGGCATCATGGCCCCTCTCGCCGGTCGAATCGGGATAGTTACGACCATAGTCGTCGAAACCGGCGAGGCTAGGGCGGAATCAGCACCGCTTACTTGTGGACGGCGAAATGTGTGATCGCGCCGGAACATTCAAGCTCGTCGACCGTCAGTCCGGCTTCGGTGAACCACCGCCGGGCGTCGTCGACGGTGCCGCCGGGACCGAAGGTGCCGCTGGTCCGCATCACCACCATGTAGGCATCGGCCCGGCGAACCTGGCCGCGGGTGGCGAAGTCGCCGACCAGCCGGCCGCCGGGTTTGAGGCAACGGGCGATCTCCCGGATGGCGGCGCCAGGATCGGGCAGACAGTGCAGCCCGTTAAAGCACACGCACATGTCGAACTCGTCGTCGGCGAACGGGATCGCTTCGATGCTGGCCTCGACGAACTCGACGGTGTCGCGCAGCTCGGGGCGCAGCCGCCGCCGGGCGTGGTCGAGCATGCCCGGCGAGATGTCCATCGCCACGTAGCGCACCCGCCGGCCGGGTGTGAGGCGCTCGATGGTGATGCCGCCGCCGCAGGGCACATCCAGTACGGCCGCGCCGTCAGGCAGGTCGGTGACGACGTTCATGGCCCGGTAGATGCGGTCGACGTCGGTACCGAAGAGCAGCCGGCCAAAGACGCGAGCCGCTCCGGGCTGTTCGATGGCGCGGGCGTAGGCGGCGCCCACGGTGCGGGCGAACAGCCTGTTCTGCCAGAGCCGGCTGACGTCCATCAGTGCTGCTGCGCTGCTGCCTGCTCGAATACGCCGCGCTTGTCCGGGCAGTAGGTGTTGATCGCGGCGCCGAGGAACTGCCAGGCCTGGGCCGGGTTGGGCTGCGACTGGTTGGTGCCCTTCGGCAGGTTGGGGGTGATGAAGCGGACCGACTTGGCGGCATCGCCGTCGACACCCTTGTCCAGGCGCTCACAGACGATCTTGCCCAGCCACGCGTTGTAGTCCCGCGGGCCGTAGATGCCGTAGGTGTGCAGTTCGTTGGCGAAATCAATGTCGGGGTCGGCCTGCGCGGGCGCCGCCAGGACCACCGCCAAGCCCGTGATCGCCGCAGCAAGGGTCGTCGACTTCATGCGATGCAGTCTAAACCCATCTGATTAGGTGTTCTACCTTTGCGGCTGTGCGCTGCGCCACCCGAGGCCCGCTGATCTGCGGGAACAGGCCACACCTCGGCGGCCCGCGCCGGGCTGCTGCGGTACCCGATTCTAAAATGTTTCCTGAGCTTTATAAAATTGTGACTATTAGCCAGATTTCTCGTATCCTATCTACCCGTGGGCCGACACGAGTTAGCCAGCCAGCGCAGAAAGTCCTCCGCATGGATGGCTGTGGTCATCGCACCAGTAGCTATGTTCTTTGCTGTAGGCGGCAGCGCCACTCCGACAATCGCCAAAGATTCCGCGCCGGTGGTTGCTGAGGCCGAGGAGCCGGGCGGATTGCAGCTGGTCGCGGCGCCCGCCGACTACCTGCAGCAGGGCACGCCCGCCGGGGTGGCGGCGGCCTCGCGGATGCGGATGGTGTCGCGCTTCCTGCCGGCCGGGGTCGCCCCGGAAAGCGGCCTTCAGGTCAAGACGATCCAGGCCTCCCGCAGCATCAGCGACGCCTTTCCGCAGATTCACCAGATTGGTGGCGTGCGCGCCGACGCCTTGCGCTGGCACCCCAACGGGCTGGCCCTCGATGTGATGATTCCCAACCCCGGCAGTGCCGAGGGCATCGCGCTCGGCGACTCGATCGTGGCCTATGTGATGGAGAACGCGGGCCGGTTCGGCCTGCAGGACGCCATCTGGCGCGGTGTGTACTACACGCCCGGCGGCGGGGCGCAGCGCGGCGGCTACGGCCACTACGACCACGTCCACGTCACCACCACCGGCGGCGGCTATCCCAGCGGCAGTGAGGTCTACCTGCGCTGAATTTGACCGGCTCAGCGGCCCTCGTGAGCAAATAGGCCGGATCAGTTCACATAGACGACGGCGTCGTTTCCACCTCGGCACACAATGAAACCGGCCATCGCCGGGCCGCAGGTCATCTCGATGGACGTGCGCGTGACCGGGCTGTTGACTATCAAGCGTTGAAACGACCCGGGCATGCCCATGTCGGCATAGGCGATACGGACCTCCTCGGCGAACGGGCACGACGTGTGATCGTTAGCGACCGCAGACTCGGTGTATACGCCGGTCGGCCCATATCGAGGCGGGCACCGGCTGCCATCGGCCGGAAAGGCCGTCGCGATTTGCGGCCGCGGATGCAGCGATGCGGCGGGTTGACGACTCGCCTCGGGCGCCGGCACCTGCACGGTCACGGTGTGCGTCGACGGCGTCGCTGCTACTGCCGTCGATTTCCCGGGGCTCATCACACGCAACGCGGTGTCGGCTATACCGGTCAGGCCCATCAGCAGGGCCACGGCCACCGCCGCAGCCCACCACGGCGCCAGCGGAACGGCGCTGGCTGGGGCCAACGGGAGCGCACTACGGTTGACTACCCGCGTCGGTCCTTGGGCGCAACGATCATGCACTCCGAGCCGCCAGGGATTGCCACCCGGGTTCGAGAAGGCGCTCATGGCCATAGCACCCAACCAAGCCAGGTAGGCCAGCAGTAAGGGGGCGACGAGCAGGGACGGCAGAATTGCGAACGACAGGATCATCGCCCCGCACATCAACCCCAGCGCTAGACCGAGCACCGCGTGGGCAGCATTGCGGCGGAACGATTCCCGCAGCGACGGCGCAAGGCCCGCCGGGCCCTGAACGACGATTCCGGTGATCCTTTTGCCAAGTGTCAGCCCTGATCGAGCCTCACTGGCAGTGAAGTATCCCAGTGGAATCGCGCCTACTAGAAGCAATGTCAACAGCGACCAAATGACCCGTGCCGGTGAACTTGCTGTCGCAAATTCGGCGGTCGTCACAGCGAGGGCACCCACGCCGATGGCGGCCACGGCCGCAATGGCGATGTCGATGGCACCAGCGATCAGCCGCGGCCATGCCTCGGCCGGGGCACCCGGAACCGGCGAACTCGACAAACCTGGGGCCGCCGTGGGCAGGTGCATACTCGGCGCCGGAGTGGGTGCCGAGTCCGGGTGCTCGGCCGGAGGTGGCACGATTCGTGCCCGCCGGACAATGGCACCCCGCTCCAGCACAAACGCGGTGATCCCGAGCGCGCTCAACGCGAGTGCGGCAAAGACCGCAACGATCACTCCGAACCCAGGTGCAAAATGGGCGCCGGCCAAGTCCGCGGATCCATCGAACATCCCTCGGACATTCGCTATCTGAGCCAACGACGCGATCGACGCCATCAGGCCAACGGCGATCATGGCGACCGCTGTGGCGCTGCGCTTCTGTGAGCACAGGAATACCACCGCGGCCGCCAGCCCCACCGCCCCGAGCAACGCTGCGCCCAAACCTGGCGACGCCAACACGCCGGCACGGTTGAGCGTGTCGGCGAGCAATTGGGCGCCGGGGTTGCTGTCTCGCGCGCTAGGCTGATACGCCAGCCGTCCAAACCCATTCAAGGCGAACTGTGCAGCACCGGCGCCATCGCGAAGACTAGCGATGCCCCAGGGCATAAAGCCTGTTGTCACCAGGGCAGCCCCGGCGATCGCTGCCGCGATTCCTATGTAGCTGCGCGGAGAGCCTGATTCGATGCGGCCTGGATCGAAGCTCTTCGGTGGTGGTGGCCCCCACTGATGTTCGGCACCGTAACTCGCGTTGACCACGCCACCTCTCTCGAAAGCTGAATTGCCTTGCCCACTTACGCGCCCGACTCGTCTGGTGATCGTAATCGCGACGACCACATGGCACTGTGGATTGGTTCAGCAGCGATGCTCGAATACCCGCGCCAGACAGTCACTGAGCTCATCGCCCCTCCCACCGGGCATAATTCGTAGCTACCGATCAGCCGGCCGGTCGACGAAGAAGTCCATCAGCGGCTCGGGGCCGCCACCGTAGCCGGAGAAGTCCGTCACGCCGGTTTCGGCGAGCACGTCGGCGTCGATGTAGCACTGCCCGCTCGCCTCGGCGGCCGGGCGCCGCAGGATCGCCACGGCGGCGTCCGCCATGATCTGCGGGCTGCGCGCCTTCTCGATCAGATTCCCACCGTCGGGGGAGTTGGCCACCGCGGACGTGGCGATGTAGGTCTCCGGCCACAGGCAGTTGCAGGCGATACCGGCGTCGGCGTATTCCGCGGCCCAGCCCAGCGTCAGCAGGCTCATGCCGTACTTGGACAGCGTGTAGGAGGGGTGGATGCCCAGCCAATACGGGTTCAGGTTGAGCGGGGGAGCGATGGTCAGCACGTGTGCTGCAGGAGACCTGCGCAGATACGGCAGGCACGCCTTGGTCAACAGGAACGTCCCGCGCACGTTGATGTCCTGCATCAGATCGAACTTCTTGGCCGACAGCTGGTCGGTCGATTCGGTGGCGATGGAGCTGGCGTTGTTCACGCAGACATCGATGCCGCCGAACCGGTCCAGCGCGGCGTCGACGGCGCGCTGCACGTCGTCTTCGCTGCGCACGTCGCCCACGACGGCCAGGGCCTTGCCGCCGGCCGCTTCGATTTCAGCGGCGGCGGTGTGCACCGTTCCCGGCAGCCGGGGGTGCGGTTCGGCGGTCTTGGCCAGCAACACGACGTTGGCGCCCAACTTCGCCGCGCCGAGTCCGATCGCCAGGCCGATGCCCCGGCTGCCGCCGGAGACCACCATGGTGCGGCCGGAGAATTCAGTGTCTGCCACCGGTTGGCTCCTCTGGTCATGCCCTGATCCAGGGCGGATGCGCGCAGGCTCACGCCCGGCGGCAAGCGTGACATTTCTGCCTATTTTTGTAAAGCCGCCGCTCGGTGCGGCGCTACCGGGTCACGGCACGATCACCAGCTTGGCGTGGGGACTCTCGGCTTGGGCGCGCCAGGCGTCGGCGGCTTCCTCCAGGCTGTAACGGCGGATGTCGAGTGTGATTTTGCCGTCGGCGGCATGACGCGTCAGCTCCTGGTAGCCGGCCCGCATCACGTCGGGACCCATCGCGTTGTTGAGGTGACCGACATGAGTGCGGCCCATCAAAGATCGGAATGACACCTCGGCACTCGAACCGGCTCCTTGACCGACGGTGATCAGCGTCGCGCCGACAGCGCTGGCTTCCAGGGCGGCCAGAAACGGCTTGCCGTACACCAGATCGAGCACGACGTCATAGCCCGCACCGGCTTCGGCTTTGAGCGCGTCGGCGTCATCGCCCTTGCCAAGCTCGACGGTGGCGTCGGCGCCCAGCGCTGCGACCTGCTCCAAGGCTTCGGGATTTCGTCCGGCACCGACCACCCGACCGGCGCCGAGCAGTTTGGCGGCTTGCACCGCTATCCGGCCCACCGTGCCCGTTGCCCCCAGAATCAGCACCGATTCGGCGTCGGTGACGCTGGCATGTCGGGTCAGCGGCAGCCACGCCGCCAGGCCGGCGATCCCCAAGGCGACGGCCAGGTCGTCGTCGACGCCGTCGGGAACCGGAAACGCCGTGGCCGGTTCGATGCGGCAGCGTTGCGCCCAGGACCCGAACGGGTCGGGTGGCGAGTCGAAGTACACCCGCGTGCCATCGGCGGTCAGACCGACGCCCTCTTTGCCGACCACCGACGGAACTGTCGGTGCGCCGGCAGCACCTGATGCCAGTGCGAGATCGACGGGATTACAGCCGGCGACCCGGACGTCGACCACTTGCCCGTCGGGCTCGTCGAACTCGCCGACGGTCGGAGCCTCGCCGGCCTTACGCAAAATCGCTGCACGCACCACGACCGCCTTCCTGTGTCAGATCCGGCTACCCGTTGACCACGCAGCGAAACTCCGCAGCCGTCCTACCACGTGCCCGCCCGTTCGCCGACCTCTATCCTCGGCGGAGTGCCCGAGCCCTCCGTCGCTGAATTGCGCAGCCGGCTCGACGGCCTGACCATCCGCGACGCCGTGCATTTCGGCCGGCGCCTGAAACAGCTACGTGGTGCCCCGCCGGAGAAGCTGCAGCACCTCGCCGCCCAGATCACCGCCGCCGAAGCGGTCGTGGTGGCGCGCCGAGCCGCCGTCCCGGCGATCAGCTATCCCGAACTGCCGGTCAGCGATCGGCGCGACGAGATCGCCGAGGCGATCCGGGCGCACCAGGTCGTGGTGGTGGCCGGGGCGACCGGGTCGGGCAAGACGACGCAGCTGCCCAAGATCTGCCTCGAACTCGGCCGCGGCATCCGCGGCACCATCGGGCACACCCAGCCGCGGCGGCTCGCCGCGCGCACGGTCGCGGGGCGCATCGCCGAGGAGTTGGCGGTTCCACTGGGCGACGTCGTCGGCTACAGCGTGCGGTTCACCGACCAGGTCAGCGACCGCACCTGCGTCAAGCTGATGACCGACGGCATTCTGCTCGCCGAGATCCAGCGCGACCGCCGGCTGCTGCGTTACGACACAGTGATTCTCGACGAGGCCCACGAACGCAGCCTCAACATCGACTTCCTGCTCGGCTACCTGCGTGAGCTGCTGCCCCGGCGGCCCGATCTGAAGGTGATCGTCACCTCGGCGACCATCGAGCCGCAGCGGTTCGCCGCGCACTTCGCGGGGGCTCCGATCATTGAGGTGTCCGGGCGGACCTACCCGGTGGAGATTCGTTACCGCCCACTGGAAGTCGCGGTCGCGGCCGACACCGCCGAGGATCCCGACGATCCCGACCGGGAGATCGTGCGCACCGAGATGCGTGACGAGATCGAGGCGATCCTCGACGCGATCGGCGAACTGGAAGCCGAGCCGCCGGGCGACATCTTGGTGTTTCTCTCCGGTGAGCGGGAAATCCGGGATACCGCAGATGCTTTGGCAGGACGACGAAACACCGAGGTGTTGCCGCTGTATGCCCGGCTACCGACCGCCGAACAACAGAAGGTGTTCGCGCGGCGCCCCGGATCCAACATCACCCGGCGAGTAGTGCTGGCGACCAACGTGGCCGAGACGTCGCTCACCGTGCCGGGTATCCGCTATGTCATCGACCCCGGCAACGCCCGCATCTCGCGCTATAGTAGGCGGCTCAAGGTGCAGCGGCTGCCGATCGAACCGATCTCGCAGGCCTCGGCCGCTCAGCGGGCCGGGCGCTGCGGGCGCACCGCCCCGGGTGTGTGCATCCGGCTGTACTCGCAAGCCGACTTCGACACCCGGCCGGCCTACACCGACCCGGAGGTGCTGCGCACCAATCTCGCCGCGGTACTGCTGCAGATGGCGGCGTTGCGCCTCGGTGAGGTGGTGGACTTCCCATTCCTGGATCCACCGGACGCGCGCAGCGTCCGCGACGGGGTGGCGCTGCTGGTCGAACTCGGGGCGTTCGACACGCTAGGCCAGATCACCGACCTGGGTCGCCGGCTGGCCCGGTTGCCGGTGGACCCGCGGCTGGGCCGGATGATCCTGGCCGCCGACGACGAGGGCTGCCTGCGCGAATTGCTGGTGCTGGCGGCGGCGCTGACCATCCCCGACCCGCGGGAGCGGCCCACCGACCGGGAGGAGGCCGCCCGCGCCAAGCATGCCCGCTTCGCCGATGACGAGTCGGACTTCATGTCCTACCTCAACCTGTGGCGGTATCTCGCCGAGCAGCGCAAGGCATTGAGCCGCAGCGCGTTCCGTCGGATGTGCCGCGACGAGTTCCTGCACTATCTGCGCATCCGCGAGTGGCAGGATCTGGTGGGGCAGCTGCGCAGCATCGTCCGCGATCTGGGCCTGCGCGAGTCCGGGGTCGACGTCGACCAACCGACCGGCCGGGCCCGCATACATGCGGCCCTGCTGGCCGGGCTGCTGTCGCACGTCGGGATGCGCCATGTGGACGGACGCGACTATCTCGGGGCGCGTAACTCGCGATTCGTGCTGGCGCCCGGATCGGTGCTGGCCAAACGGCCACCGCGGTGGGTGGTGGTGGCCGAGCTGGTCGAGACCAGCCGGCTCTACGGGCGCACCGCGGCGCGCATCCAGCCCGAAATCGTCGAGCGGGTGGCGGGGGAGTTGGTGCAGCGCAGCTACAGCGAGCCGCACTGGGACGCCCAGCGTGGCGAGGTGCTGGCCTACGAGCGGGTGACGCTGTACGGGCTGCCGCTGGTGGCGCGCCGTCGGGTCGGCTACGCCCGAATCGAGCCGACCCTGGCCCGCGAGCTGTTCATCCGGCACGCACTGGTGGAGGGCGACTGGCAGAGCCGCCACGGCTTCCTGGCCGACAACGCGCGGCTGCGGGCCGAGCTCGAGGAGTTGCAGGACCGCGCCCGCCGCCGCGACCTGCTCGTCGATGACGACGACATCTACGCCTGGTACGACGCTCGGATACCGGCCGATGTCGCCTCCGCGCGGCATTTCGACGGCTGGTGGCGCAAGCAACGGCATCAGACACCGGAGCTGCTGACGCTCACCCGTGATGATCTGCTTCGCGCCGATGACGACGTCACCGCCGGCCGGCCCGACACCTGGGAGACCGGCGATGCGCGGTTGCCGCTGAGTTACCGGTTCGAGCCCGCCGCCGCCGACGACGGTGTGACCGTGCACGTGCCAATCGATGTGCTGGCCCGCCTCGGCGGGGACGCCTTCACCTGGCAGGTGCCGGCGCTGCGCGAAGAGTTGGTGACCGCGCTGATCCGCTCACTGCCCAAAGATCTGCGCCGCAACTTCGTGCCCGCCCCGGACACCGCCCGCGCGGTGCTGCCCGCGCTCGAGCCCAATGGCGGGTCGCTGCTGGCGGCGCTGCAACGCGAGTTGCGCCGGCGCACCGGCGTCCTGGTACCGCTTGAGGCGTTCGACTTGACCAAGCTGCCGGCGCATCTGCGGGTGACGTTCACCGTCGAAGCCGCCGACGGCTCGGAGTTGGCCCGCGGCGAGGATCTGCCCGCTTTGCAGGATCGCTTCGCCGCCTCGGCGCGTGACGCGGTGGCCGGTGCGGTTGCCGGCGATCTGGAACGCACCGGGCTGCGCGACTGGCCCGACGACCTCGCCGAGATACCCCGCGTTATCGAGCACGTCGTCGCCGGGCGGGTGGTGCGCGGGCATCCGGCGTTCGTCGATGCCGGCACGGGCGTCGACCTACGCGTCTTCGCCACCGCGGCCGAAGCGGCCGCGGCGATGCCCGGTGGTATCCGCAGATTGCTGCGCCGCAGTTCGGCTTCGCCGGTCAAAACGGTTGAACGGCAGCTGGATCCGCGAGTCCGCTTGGCGCTGAAGGCCAACCCGGACGGGTCGCTGACGGCGCTGATCGACGACTGCGCCGACGCTGCGGCCGATGCGCTGATCGGCGAGCCGGTGTGGACGCGTGACGCGTTCGCCGCGTTGCGCGCCGCGGCCGGCAAAGCGCTGGTGCCGACGACGCTGGACGTTCTGGGCCGCGTGGAGAAGCTGCTCGACGACGGCCGCGACGTTGACCTGCTGGTGCCCGCCCAGCCGGCGGCGGCCCAGCAGGACGCCATCGCCGATATCCGCGACCAGCTGGCGCGGTTGTTGGCGCCGGGTTTCGTCGCCGCGGCCGGGCGGGCACGGCTGGCCGATGTCACCCGCTATGTGGCCGCGATCCGCCGGCGCCTCGAGCAGCTGCCGCACGGGATCGCCGCCGATCGCCAGCGAATGGCCCAGGTGCACGCCGTGCAGGACGCCTACGACGATCTGCTTGCGGCGTTACCGGCGATCCGCCGCGACGCCGTCGACGTGCGCGATATCGGTTGGCAGATCGAGGAATTACGGGTCAGCCTGTGGGCGCAGCAGCTCGGCACTCCGCGCCCGGTGAGCGAGAAACGGATCTATCGGGCCATCGACGCTGCCGGCTAGTGGGCCGCTACACCGCCATCGGCGATGAGTGTCTGACCGGTGATGAAGCTTCCAGCATCGGAGACCAGCAGCAGTGCGGGGCCGACCATTTCGCCCGGTTCGGCGATGCGCCGCATCAACGCCGATGTCCGCATGGTTTCGACGAACTCCGGTGGGTTGGCACGGACCATATCGGTGTTCACCGAACCGGGAGCCAATGCATTGACTCGGATGCGCTCGGGTGCGAATTCGGCTGCCATGGAACGGGTATAGGACACCAACGCCGCTTTGGCGGCGCTGTACATCGAGGTCATCGGCGCGTATAGAAACGCACCGACTGAGGCGACGTTGAGTACGGCTGCGTGGCCGCTTCGGCGGAGGTAGGGCAGCGCCGCTTGGACGAGAAAGACAGGGCCTTGCAAGTTGACCGAGAACGATTTTGACCACGCTTCCGGCGTGATCTGGCCGATGGGCAGGGCCAGCGGGTTGGCAGCGTTATTGACGACGATGTCGATGCCGCCGAAGCGCTCGACGGTGGCGTTAACCAGTCCGTTGATCGCCTCCATATCACCCAGATGAGTCGGTAGGCCATGCACCCTGCCCGGCGCCGACCCTTCGAGCGCCTCCGCGGCGGCGGCACAGGCGTCAGCCTTCCGGCTGGCCACGACGACGTTCGCTCCGCAGGCGACCAGGCCCTCGGCGATGGCGAAACCAATGCCGCGGGTACCGCCGGTGACGATAGCGGTCCTGCCGGTGAGGTCGTACAGGCGCATCAGGTCCAGCGTCATTCGGTTCCATTTCCCTCGTGGCACAGCGTCTTCCAACGTTGTGCAAGCCAACCTACAAGAGCCGTCCATTTTCGGCAGTATTGGGTGAAGCGGGGTCTAGGTCCGCTTAATTGTCACGTGACGTATTACCGAGCGATTGCTAGATTCTTGATTGCGGCGTCGTCGGAGAGGGTAGTGCTAAGAGACTGACCTCCAAATCGGAGGTCTGGGCACTTCCGAGGGAGGTCTCGATGAGTAACGTTGTTCTTCGCATAGCCTTTGCCGCGGCGGTGGCAATCGCGCCCGCGGTGTGTGTGACAGCGGTAGAGCCCGGCGTGGGTTCGGCTCAGCCTCCTAATTGCGGTCCCGGCAATTGGTGGAATCCGGGCGCTAATGAGTGCCAGCCCACGGCACCGCCGAATTGCGGTCCGGGCGAGTACTGGAATCCTGGAGCCAATGCGTGCCAGCCCACGGCACCGCCGAATTGCGGCCCGGGCAATTGGTGGAATCCTGGAGCCAATGCGTGCCAGCCGGTAGTGCCGCCGCCCCCGCAGCAGTAAGGGAGCCGCCACGCCGCTAGGACTGCGACGACCCGGCAGGGGCTGCGTTTCGGCGTTGCGCCTGCCCGGGTATGCGGTGTGTGCGGCGCGCCAACCCGAGCGCCGTGGCAGCTTAACCGCCGAGGGGGTTTCAACTACATGCCAGAGATGATTATGGAGTCGCCCGACGAGGTCGTCGCATTCTTGAAGGCACAGCACAACCTGATCGAGGACATGTTCGACCAAGTACTGTACGCAACGGATCCCCGCGCTCGAGAGAAGCCATTCGCGCAGTTGCGGCAGTTGTTAGCTGTGCATGAGACGGCTGAGGAAATGGTGGTACATCCGCGCGTACGCCGGGAAGTGGCTGCCGGCGATGCCATCGTCGACGCCCGATTGGACGAAGAACACTCCGCGAAGGAGCTTTTGGCGTCGCTGGAGAAGCTCGACGTCACCTCTCAGGAGTTCATCGACGAGCTCATCAGACTGCGGGACGCGGTACTCGCTCACGCCGAGCACGAGGAGCGGGAAGAATTCCCGAAGTTGCAGCGCAAACTCGACGCCGACGAGCGCAAGCGGCTCGCGACCGCGGTGCGCGCGGCCGAAGCCATCGCGCCGACCCACCCGCATGCCGGTGTGGAATCAGCGAAGCTCAATTTCGCGGTGGGACCGTTTGCGTCGATGCTCGACCGCGCACGCGACCTCATCGGACGTGCCACCGCATAAGCACGTGACCGCTGAACCGTGTAGCGGATCCGCCTGCGAGAGGGGATGTTTCGAACTTGTAGGCACCCACGGGCCACCCTGCCCGATGCGTCACTGTGACGTATGAATGGGCATCGGGCCGGGAAGTGGAGAGCGCGGCGCAATGCGGGACTGGATAAGCACATAGGGTCGTCGCATTCGGCGATCGAAAACGAATACCGATGTGCGAAAAGGTGATTCGCGTCTTTCGGCGTCTCACTGAATAGCCTTATTTCGTCACTGTGACGTATTGATGGACATCGACCCGGGAGTGGCGAGCGTCGCCCAGCGTGGCCCGATCGCCGCAACCCGGCGACTGCCGCGAGTACCGGCGCGAGCGACCCAGCCGACGATGGACGGACGCGGGATCCTTGACAGGCCGGCCTGCGCCGCGACGCTTATGTGGTTTGCACATCGCGCAGCCGCGCCATGAGCGCGACGGGTGATGATTGGACACCGGATGCTCCTGGTGGTGACTCCGCCGTACGGGCGAAGATTGCGACGTTACAACGGATGACCAACGACCGCCGGGTCGGATATATTGCCGATAACGGACATTATGTCAACTAAAGTACGCCGTTTTCTGCTGTCAGCCAAAGGGTTTCGCTACCGCTCAACTACCCGCTCGCCAGCTGAGCGTCACAGATCAAGGACGAATCGCAGTGCTTGATCAATGACCCGCATCTGGTCTGGTCCGATCATTCCCTGCCGGGATGACACTCGTTCGACCGAGACAACCCGCAGTTGGTCGCAGCGAGCGTACGAGGTGTGGTCCAGCCCGCTCGCCTCAGACTCCAGTTCGACATGGCTTCGCAGTCCGTAACCGGTGGTCGTGATCGGGACGACGACCACTAGACCGCCAGGTCCGTTGTTGAGAATGTCGACCGACACGACGACCGCCGGGCGACGAAAGGCCGGTTCGTGACCTACCGGCTGGCCGAGATCGACGTAGTAGACCTCTCCTCGCCAGATCAAACCAGGGCATCCCACTCGTTACGCTCTGCCAGGTACCGCTCCCACAGTTCGGGGTCAGTCCGCAGGCGCTGGTAATCCCCGTTGAGACCCCGCAGGAACTCTTGCCGCTCCAAGGCGTCAATCGCTGCGTGCACGACGTCGACGACGGCGGTTTGACGAGCCTTGGCTAGGGATTGCAACCGCTCGGAATCCGGCCGCCGAACCCGGACGGTGGTGGTTTCTGCTGCCATGCACTCAGTGTAGACGAAATGTAGACATAACGCTGTGGACTGCGGGGGCCGGACTCCCCGGCCCGCCGCTCCGGACAGGAATACGACGGAATCGAATATGGCGGGTTACCAGTAAAGTACACCGTATCGCCCTGTGCCCCAACTACATTGAGAAGAATGATCGACGACACTGTCCGTTCTCGTTTAAGTTGGCCATTTTCGCAATAAACCTGGCCGTCTACGGAGATTTGGGACAGTCGTCGGTTTACGCGTATGGCCGTGCCGGCGTGCTCAGGTCTGACGGGTTCGTAGGCCGTCGCTGACGGTGGCGATGTAGGTGGCAAGAAGCCTGTCGATGGTTTCGGGGTTTGCGCGCAGGTCCCCGGGGCGCCATGCGAGCGCGAGTAGCCCATTCAGCGCAGCCCACAGTGCGGTGGTGACGTCATCGGGATCGAGGTCTGCGCGAATGAGGCCTGCTTGCTTGCCTTCACGGATTACCTCGGTGAGGCGCGCGTTCTGGGTGCGGGTGAGCTCGGCGATGCGTTCGACCGCATCGGGTTCGTTGGGCGGCTCGACCAGGATCCGGAACTCGTGAGGACGTTCGCGAGCGAAACGTGCGTAGGCCTCGGCTGCAAGCAGGATGCGCTCCTCGACAGTTCCCTGTGCGTCGTAGGCCGCGTCCATGTAGACACGGCTCTCCTCGAGCGCCTGCTCGGCTACCGCTGTCAGGACAGCCGAGCGCCCGCCGACCCGGTTGTAGATGGTCTGCACCACGACGTCCGCCTTTTCGGCGACGGCCTCAAGGGTGAGGGCTTCAACGCCCTGGGTCGCGATGATCTCGCGGGCGGCGTCAAGAACCGTGCGGCGATTCTCGGCGGCTCGTTGCTGGGTCCGGGTCATCGACGCGGGCTCAGCGGGCAGGGCGGCAGCACTCACATCAACACTGTAACCCATAACACCATTGGAATAACTTCCAATATTAGTATCGATTCTATAAAGTGACGGTCATGACCCGAACCGACGTCACCTTCGCCTCCGGCGATGGAACCTGCGCCGCCTGGCTCTACACGCCCGCCCACCACTCCGCCGACAATCCCCGGCCCGTGATCGTGATGGCCCACGGCCTTGGCGGCGTCAAAGAGATGCGTCTGGATGCTTTCGCCGAGCGGTTCACCGCCGCCGGCTACGTCTGCCTCGTCTTCGACTACCGCCACTTCGGCTCCAGCTCCGGCGAGCCACGCCAACTGCTCGACATCAAGAAACAGCTGCAGGACTGGCGCTCCGCGGTCTCGTCCGCGCGAACCCTCGACGGCGCCGATCCCGAGCGGGTCGTGGTGTGGGGCACCTCGTTCGGCGGCGGTCACGTGATCATCACCGCCGCCCAAGACAAGCGAATCGTTGCCGCCATCTCGCAGTGCCCGTTCACCGACGGATTCGCCTCCGCGTTCGCCATCCCGCCGGTGAGTTCAGTCAAGGTCACCGCCCTGGCTTTGCGCGACGCCATCGGGGCGCGACTCGGACGGCCGCCGGTCATGGTCTCGACCTACGGCCCGCCCGGGTCTACCGCGCTCATGTCGACACCCGACAGCGTCGCCGGCGTCACCGCCCTCATCCCCGAAGGACACGGCGTTCCGCAGGATGTGGCCGCCCGTTTCGGCCTCGCCATCGTGCGCCACTTCCCCGGCCGTCAAGCTCGTAACGTCGCCTGCCCGGTCTTCTTCGCCATCTGCGAGAGCGACACCGTCGCCCCGGCCAAGCCCACCCAGAAGTACGCCGCCCAGGCACCGCAGGGCGAGATCAAGCTCTACGACGCCGGCCACTTCGACATCTACGTCGGCAAAGACTTCGAGCGCAACGTCACCGACCAACTCGACTTCCTGCGCCGCCATGTCCCCGTCCACTGACCAAGATTCACGACCAACAATGGAGATCCCCATGTCCACGTACAACCTGACCGCCAAGGTCATCCTCATCACCGGCGCCAGCGGGGGCATCGGCGCAGCGAGCGCGCGCCTGCTTACCGCCAAGGGTGCCAAAGTGGCCCTGGTCGACCTGTCCGGCGACGCCGTCACCGCGCTCGCCGCGCAGCTACCGGCCGGAAGTTCACTTCCCATCGCCGCCGACGTCACCGACGTCGACCAGATGACCGCCGCCATCGAGCGGACCATTGCGGAATTCGGCCGTCTCGACGTCGTGTGGGCCAACGCCGGCATCGCCAACAACCCGCCCGTCACACTCGCAACCGCCGACCTAACCAGCTACGAACGCGTCATCGAAGTCGACCTGCTCGGCGTCGTCCGCACCATCAAGCCCGCACTACCGCAGATCATTGAAAACAAGGGCCAAGTCATCATCACCGGATCTGGGTACTCGTTCGTCAACGCAGTCCTCAACTCCGCCTACGGTGCCTCCAAAGCCGGGGTCGAGATGCTGGGCCGCTGCCTGCGCGCCGAACTCGCCCCCTACGGCGCCTCAGCCAGCGTGCTCTACCCAGGGTGGACCAAGACACCGATCACCGATTCCACAAAGAGCGACGATCTGGTCGATCAACTGTTCAAACACTTCTACCGCGGACCACTCGGCCATTTCTCCGAACCCGAGGTCATCGCCGCCGGACTCGTCACCGGCCTGCAGAAGCGGTCACCACGCATCTTCGCCCCGCGTCCATGGTCCGCCTACTCGGCCCTGCGCGGCATCCTGAACCCGCTGACGGATGCCCTCGTCAGCCGCGACAAATTCGGCCACGATCTGATTCAACAGCTTGAAGTCCGCCGCCGGGCCGGGCGCTGAGCCGCGGCCGACCTCGCCTTCCCGCCCCAACGCTCACCCTTATCAGCAAGGACGCCACGGATGCCCGCATACACCCCCCAGAGCCTGCGGGCTCTTCAGGCCCAGATCGACGGCGTGACCGCATCCACAGGCGACCGAGTGCCGGGTGAGGCTGTTCTGCGCGGGCTGCCCGATGCACTGCTCCACGCGGAGAGGAATACGACGGAATCGAATATGGCGGGTTTCCGGTAGAGGTCGCCGTATTGCTTGCGCACCAAGGATTTTGCACCACTGTCACGGATGACATTGCTCGACCTCCCCTTCGCCCTGTAGCGCTGCCACGCTCGCCTTGGCGTCCTTGATCAGAAGCAACAAGTGAAAGGGGGTCGGGAGGCGACGGTTCGAACTGGCGGGGGGCATAGAACCGGTGGGCTTCCTGATGGAGGCTGGGGAAGCTACTGCGGCCGGGTTGTCGGACGCAGGACTCGCCACACATCCGCCCGAGTTGCCGCCGACGGGTTGACGGAATACGGCGGAATCGAATACGGCGGGTTTCCGGTAAGATTCGCCGTATTGCACCTCGCCCCAACGGTTCCATCCGATGCGGCAGCGCAGCGCTCAGAGATCTAGCACGATCCGCAGCGCTGCATCGACGCGACGCATCTCGTCGAAACCGAGGAACCCGACGCTCTTACCGAGGCGGCCCGGATCGACCGCTGCAGCCTGCTCGGCAAGCACACGGGTGCTTGCGCCGCCGATGGCAACCTCGGGACGGAAGCTGGCAGGACGAGCCGATGTGGAGGTCGGCGCAACCACCCATGTGGACAGCGGCAGTTGATCCGACTGGACAACTACCGCGTAGCGAGAGCCAGACTGCTCATGGCCACGACTCCCCCGCGGGGCACGCAGCTGAAAGACCTCACCACGCACGCAGCATCTCCATGTCGCGCAGCACCTGTACCGCCTCAGCACGATCAGCCGCGTCCTCAGCAAGACTTTCCGCTTCGGCGCGGATCGCCGCGCGGGCCTTCCGTCGCGCGGCATCGATAAGGGCAGATCGAACGACTGCCGAGACAGCCGCGCCGTCCCTGGTCAAAATTTCCAACGCCTTCGATGTGTCTTCGTCTGGCCGGAAGGTAATCGTGTCAGCCATTCCACCAGTGTATGACGGTTTGTAAGACGACGCATCCACAAGCGGCTCAGTGCCGTGACCGTCGGTGAAGGGATTCACAACGTCATCGCCGGTACCCGTCCTCGGCGTCAGCGCGACGCGCGGCCTCGATCACCTCAGGCGGTACGGGCCTCTGCAACCACACCCGCATCCGTAGCAACCCGCCGGTGATCGTCCCGACGGCAAGGAGGACAACGATGATCCACAGCGCCATCGACATGCAGCAATTCTCCCCTTGCCCCAGGCGCCATGAGGCGATATTCCCAGCTCTAATTTCTCGTGCTGAGGTGTTTGCGCGCCCACTCCTCGGTGGTCGTGGTTGGGATTCCGCGGGTGGCATTGAACGTACCGGCCTTCGGCCACGCCACGCCCCTACCCTGACCGAACACCGCACGGTACTTCTGTAGGCCATCATCGGAGTTTCGGTCGAGGTCGTGCAGTAGAGACGCGACGGTCCATTCATTACGGACGACCTGGCCGCCCCTGGTCCGTTCGACGATCTCCGCGAGTTCGCGGTAGGTGATCGTGTCGCCGGCGACGTAGACGACCTGGTTCGCAATACGCGGGCGGGTCTGGACGATCTCCGCGGTGAGTACGCCGATGTCCTCCGGAGTGGTGACGGTGACTTCGGTGTCCCAACTGCCCAGCGCGTTAACGGTATTGGTGGTGAGGTCGACGACGCCGAAGTCGGGTTCGAAGAGGAAGCTGGTGAACATCCCGGTCGACACGATCACCCATTCGGTGGCGCTCTGGGCGCGCAGCATGTCGCGCACGTCGAGTTGTTCGTCGAACAGCTCGTGAGGACTGCCGCGTCCGATGGCGTCGTAGTCGACGCCGAACTGCCACGGGAAGTATCGCGAAACCCGCGCCGCCAACGCCGCCTTGGTGATCTTGCGTTGGGTTCCCGCCCCAGCCGCGAATCCGATGCAGCTCACCACCGTGTGGAACCGCCTGAGCACTGTCGACAGCTCAGCCGCCGACACCGTCGTAACGTCGGCCTCGACGATTCCGACGCCGCGGGCCGCGAACTCGTCGCGTAGCCGGGCATGCCGGGGTGTGTCCGACGGCCGCAGCAGCACCGTCAACGGCGGTGCGTCATCCCGACGAGTCAGTGCGGCGATAACGTTGCCGCCGAGTTCACCGGCGCCGATGACGAGGATCTCTCCCCCATGTGATGACTGCCGTGACGTCATAATCCCTCCGCGGCACTGATCGGTTGGCGAATGCGAACGGTCGCGACAACATCCCGCTGCGGCGCGGCATTCCCAACCCTCGAAGCATCAGACTTTAACTGGCCTTCCGAGGCCCGGGCGGTGATCCTGTCGACCTGACCGGTGGCGAGACCCCCCGTAAGCTCACCGCATGCACGAAGCGACACTGGCCGGCACCGGGGAAGCGGTGATGCTGACAGTGGGACTGTCGGTCTATGCGGCGTTGACCCTCGCCAGCATCGCGGTGGCGATCGACAGCGCCCACCGACGCCGGCGACGCCGCGCGATCTGTGCCTCGGTGATGGTCGGGGTGCTGACCCTGGGCGGGCTCGTTGCGGCGATTTACAGCAGCGTCGCGTGAACCCTCACAAAGCGTGAGGCCAACACAGGATGATTGGCGACGTCGGCTCAGCGCCTCTCCCCTGGCGGGATCGAATACGGCGAGTTACCAGTAAAGGTGTGAGGCGGTCCACCCACAGCAACAGTCAGCAACACCGATCAGAAGCGGGCGGTTGCTAGCCTCGCTTTATGACCGACAGCGACCCCCAGCAGCAGCGGATCATCGAGGATCTGGAGGTCGTCGCCGACTTCGACGCCGCCCGTGAGACCGAGCGCCGCATCCGGTTCCTCGCGGAGTACATCCGTCACACCGGCACCCAGGGCTTGGTGCTCGGCATCTCCGGCGGCGTCGACTCCACGGTGGCCGGGCGCCTATGCCAGCTGGCGTGCGAGCGGGTGCGGGCCGAGGGCGGCGATGCCACGTTCGTGGCGATCCGGCTGCCGTACGGCGTCCAGAAGGACGAGGCGGACGCCAAGCAAGCCGTGGCGGCGATCGGGGCCGACGAGGTGTACACGGTCAACATCAAGGACGCGGTCGACGGCATGTGGGACGCCTGCCTGGCGGCCGGCATCTCGATCGCCCACGAGCGGCACGACTTCGTCAAGGGCAACGTCAAGGCGCGTCAGCGGATGATCGCCCAGTACACCGTCGCCGGGGCCCGCAACATGCTCGTCGTCGGCACCGACCAGGCGGCAGAGGCGGTCGTCGGATTCTTCACCAAGTACGGCGACGGCGCCGCCGACCTCACGCCGCTGTACGGCCTCCCGAAGCGCCGCGTCCGCGAGATCGGCCGGCACCTTGGCATCCCGGAGAGCCTCATCGAGAAGGTGCCCACCGCCGACCTGGAGGAGGACAAGCCGCTCATCCCCGACGAGGTGGCCCTCGGCGTTCGCTACGCCGTCGTCGACGACTTCCTCGAGGGCGGCGACGTCGACCCTGCCGATGAGGCGACGATCCTCGGCTGGTACCGGCGCACCGGACACAAGCGCGCGCTGCCCGTCACCCCGGCCGGCTGGGATGCCTCGCGAGGCGCCTGATTCGACGTCGCTGCACCTGAGCGCATAGCACGATTGCCCACTCCAGGTTTCGCTAGCTACAGAGATACTGCCTATTGAGCATGCAATTCAGCGGTGGCGAGTACGGCCCGGTCAGCACCCCTCGGAAACCACCTCTGACCGAATCACCCGGAGCAATGATGCGATTCCAATTCACCGGGGACACAACATAGTGCGTGCCTGATCGCGCAACGGTGCTACTCCACGCGTGCGAGATGGATTGGCCCGCCGGCATGTCGAATTCAAGTTTCCAATCGGTCAGCGGCACCGCGCTGCGATTGGTGACGATGAAGCGGGCGATGAACCCGGTCTGCCATGTCGAGGTCACCGACAATGTCGCCGTCGCCGCGGCCGCATGGGCGACGGGCGTAGCCGCGAATCCCAGGATGACCACCATCACGACCGACAGGGCGACGCGAACCGCTCTGCGCCCGCGTAGTACGTAACTGCCCAGTCCGGCCATAGCAGCGAACCCTAGAACCAGACGGACGATGTCGCCCCTCGCCATGCCTGCACGCTGCAGGACCTTTGCTCAACTGAAACCGTCACGAAATTTCTGCCTCGGCCGGCGCGAGCCACGACCGCTAGACCACCGCTATTGGTAAGTGTAGACTTACGGTTTGTGGTCACCTACGCATCAGTGGATCCGTGGGGCGCCCTCGCGGACGGAACTCGGCGAGCCATTTTCAAACGACTCGCTGCGGGACCGATGGCGGTGGGCGAGCTGGCCCGTGATCTGCCGGTCAGCCGGCCGGCGGTCTCCCAGCACCTGAAAGTCCTGCGCAGCGCCGGGCTGGTGAGCGACCGTGCCGCGGGAACCCGCAGGCTCTACCACGCCGAGCCAGCCGGGATCGCTGCCCTGCGCGCGGAGCTGGACGTCTTCTGGGATCAAGCCCTCGCGGCCTACGAAAACATCGTCGAGCAGGAGGAGCAGGCGAAGTGAAACCGGCAGCGGTAGAACCCATCCGCAAGAACGTGGTGGTCAACGCCCCGATCGAGCGAGCGTTTGCTTTGTTCGTCGAGCGGTTCGACGCGATCAAGCCACGCGAGCACAATCTGCTCCGAGCCCCGATCGCCCAGACCGTCTTCGAGCCGCGCGTCGGCGGCCACATCTATGACGTCGCAACCGACGGTAGCCGCTGTGAGTGGTCGCGGGTGCTGGCCTACGAGCCGCCGACCCGCATCGTCTTCTCCTGGGATATCGGGCCGACGTGGCAGCTCGAAACAGATCCGGGCCGGTGCAGTGAAGTCGAAGTTCGGTTCGTCGCCGAGGACGCCGACCGGACTCGGGTCGAGCTGGAGCACCGCCACCTCGAACGGCACGGTGACGGCTGGCCCTCCGTCGCAAGCGGGGTGGGCGGCGACGCCGGATGGCCCCGGTATCTGGAGCGCTACCTCGACATCGTCACGCGGGAGGTGACGCGATGAGCGCCCCGGACGCGTCGCTGATGGACCTGGCCTACGAGGAGCGATCCGACCTGGCCGCATTCCTGTCCACGCTGTCGGATCAGGATTGGCACACCGAGTCGCTCTGTGCCGGGTGGACGGTCAAAGACGTTGTCGCACATATCATCAGCTATGAGGAACTCACCGTGGGTGGGCTGATCAAACGCTTCGCCAAAGGACGGGTGGTACGCGCAAACGAGGTGGGTGTGGCCGAGTACTCCTCGTTGTCACCACACGAACTGCTCGATTTCCTCAACCGCCACCTGCGACCGCACGGACTGACAGCGGGTTTCGGCGGCATGATCGGCCTCGTCGACGCCACCATTCATCACCAAGACATCCGCCGCGCCCTCAACCGGCCACGCATCGTGCCGCCACATCGACTGCTACGGATCCTGCCGCTGGTCCCGAGCAACCCCAGGCTTGGCGCAGGCCGGCGAATCAAGGGTCTGCGGCTGCGCGCCGACGACATCGCCTGGGAACACGGCGACGGCCCTGACGTTGCCGGCACCGGCGAAGCACTCCTGCTGGCGATGACGGGCCGCCGCCAAGCCGCCGAAGAGCTCACCGGTTCGGGCGCCGCAACCCTTCTGCGTCGGCTCTGAGCAGGAGAAAATCCTACTGGTCTGACCACTTGACCTCTGTCCAGTCATCCGGCATCGTGGGCGTATGGCTCTGCGACAGGTCACGCGCCGATCGATACCCGAACACGTCTTCGAGCAGATCATGTCCGACGTACTCAGCGGCGAGATGGCACCCGGCGAGCTGCTGCCCAACGAGCGCAAGCTCGCCGAAGTGCTCGGCGTATCCCGGCCGGCGGTGCGAGAAGCACTCACGCGTCTGAACGCAGCCGGCCTGATCGAAGTCCGGCACGGTGACGCCACGACGGTGCGCGACTATCGCCGTCACGCCGGCCTGGACCTGCTGCCCCGCCTCGTGCTCCGGGGCGACGAGCTGGACCTGGCGGTGGTGCGCAGCATTTTGGAGGCCCGGCTGCACAATGGGCCCAAGGTCGCCGAACTGGCTGCCGAACGCAGCGGCCCGCAGGCAGCCGCGGTGCTCGACGGCGCCGTGGATGCGCTGGCCGCCGAAGAGGATCCGGTGCAGCGGCAGCGTGCGGCACTGACGTTCTGGGACCACGTCGTCGACGCCGCTGACTCCATCGTCTTCCGGCTGATGTTCAACACGCTGCGCGCAACCTACGAACCTGCCCTCGAAGCTCTTACCACCGTGATGGCCGCCGAGGTCAGTCGCCCCGAGCTGTACCGGCGGGTGACGCAGGCGATCGCCGCCGGCGACTCGGCGGGCGCCGGACGCGCCGCGACCGAGCTCCTGGAACCGGCCACCCGCGGCCTGCTCAGCGCCCTGTCCGGTTTGGACGAGCAGCGATGACGACACCGACCCGTGGCGGTGTCACCCTGTCCGATGCGGGCCCGGAGTTTTGGCGCCACCCCTCCCCCTGGTGCCTCGCCCTCACGCTGCTTGGGGCACTGACCGCCCGGATCGTCGTCGGCGACTGGCAGCTCACCGACGTCATGCTCCCAGCGTTTATGCTCGTCGCTTTTCCGGTTTTCGAGTGGGTCATCCACGTCGCCATCCTGCATTGGCGACCACGCTCGGCCGGCCGTCTTACCCTGGACCCGTTGCTCGCCCGCAAACACCGTGAGCATCACCGTGAACCGCGACGAATCGAGCTCATCTTCATCCCGCGGCAGACTTTGTTCTGGTTGATCCCGTCCGCGGTCGCTGTGCCGTTGCTGGTCTTCAGCCGACTCGGTCTCGGGCTGACGGCCGTGGTCTTCTTGGCCGGCCTCGGATTGGTCTACGAGTGGACGCATTACCTCATCCACACCGACTACAAGCCGAAATCCAATGTCTACCGGGCCATTTGGCGCAACCACCGGCGACACCACTTCAAGAACGAGAACTACTGGTTCACCGTCACCAGCACCGGAACCGCCGATCGACTACTCGGTACCTACCCGAATCAGTCGACGGTACCGACGTCTCCGACCGCCAAGGACCTGCACGGCGTGACACGCTGACGCCGCGTCGGCGAACTGGCCCTTCGATGGCTCGAAGAAGCTCATGATTATCCGATGTACCGCCACAACCGGATGCCCGGATCATGAGCGCACCGGATTCTCCGCGTGCCACCAGGATCTCGCGGTTTCAGCTGGTCGCTTCGCTCGGGGTGATCGCGATCCCGGCACTGGGCTGGTTCACCCAGCGGTGGTCCGGCGCGACGACCCTGGTGGTGTACTGGTTCGAGAACGTCGCCATGTGCCTGCTGGTGATGGCTCGCGTCGCCGTGCACCGGCGCTGGAACCCGAGATACGGCCACTTCCACTATCGCGCACCGCAATCCGGCGGCCCGGCGAACCAATCGTTCCTGGCCGGCTTCGCCCTTGTGAGCCTGGCCTTCTGCGCTGCTCACGGGATCTTCCTCGGGGCCATTCTCGCTCTGCTGGCTCACAACCGGGCGCCTGCACTTGAGCTGATCGATCTCGACTGGCGCGCTGCCGGGTGGGGCTGCCTAAGCGTACTGCTGTTCCTGACGCTGAATTTCCTGCTCGATCTGGTCGATTTACGCCGATGGTCCTTCCGAGATGTCGAGCGCACCGCCGACGTCGGACTGGGCCGAGTCATGGTCGTGCATCTCACGTTATTGCTCGGATTCGCCGGGATCGCCGCCACGGATGCTCCCAGCACGCTGTTCGGGGTGTTCGTCGTGCTCAAGTCGCTGGCCGCACTCAGCGCCGTGGTCCCCCAATGGCAGCCGGATCGCCCGCCGCGCTGGCTCAGCAACCTGATGAACCGGATGCCGAACGTGCACCCGGGCGAACGCTTCGAGGATTTCTGGGTCCAGGATCAAGCGCGCGAGCGAGAGCGGCGGCGGCGCAACGAGCAGCCCTGGGAGACGACGCCGTAGGACTACCGGCTGGAAATGCCGCGCGCGACCTCGCCATAGCGCTCGAAGCGCTCGCGGTCACCGAGGGCGTTGTACAAGACCAGCCGAGTCGCCACTCCCCCGTACTTGTCGATCAAGCTGTCGGCCAACGCATCCCACGTCGACTCGGTGGCAAACACGGCCAGGTGTTCGTCGGTGATCTGCGCCGCCATCCCCGCGAAATCACCGGCCTTCTGCTTCTCCCGGATCCGGGCGGTGGTGCCCTCGAATCCGGCCTCATCCCAGATGAAGGCATAGTTCGGCGTGCTTCCGTAAAAACTCATGCTGGCGCGCACCAGTTCGCGTTCCTTGTGACGCTCTTCGTCGCTGTCGCCGACGATCGTCATCGCGGGCACAATGACGGCGATGTCCGACGGTGAGCGGCCCGCCTTAGCCGCCCCTTCGGCGACCTTCGGCACGACGTGGCGGGCCAGATAGCCGGGCTCGCCGAGCGGATGCACGTGCACCCCGTCAGCCACTTCGCCTGCCATGCGCAGCATCCACGGATTCACCGCCGCAACATCGACTTTCGGGTCGGGCGCCTCGATCACCCCGGGGCTCCATTGCGGAGTGATGAAGTCGAGGTCATAGAAGGGTCCGTGATGCTCCAGTGTCCCCGTGCGGAACGCGGCAAAGCATGCCTTCACGGCGAGCACGTAGTCGCGCAGGCGCGGACCGGGATGGTCGAACGCCGCACCGTAGCGCCGCACGACATGGGTACGGACCTGCGTGCCGAGACCGAGCCGGAATTTCCCGGCCGTCGCCTCCTGCAGCTCCCATGCCGTCGCGGCCGTGACGAACGGGCTACGCGGAAAGGCAACCGCGACGCCGGTCGAAAGCTCCAGATCGGGAGCGGCCTGAGATGCCATGGCGGCGTTGAGATACGCGGTACGACCGGCTTCGGTGAACAGCAGACCAGAGAAACCCGCATCCTGGGTGTGCCGAGCCAATTCGCCGACCTTTCCCAGGTGCTGCGGAAGGGTCATGACGTCGACTCGCACGGCCAAAGCCTACGCGCTTGGTTCCCTTGCGCTGGGTGGCCGCAAGCCGGGCGCGTCGGAATCAGCTGCCGATGGCGACCAGCACGGCGGCGGCCAGGTACACGATCTCCTCGGCGGCGCGCAGCGGCAGGCGCGTCGTCATCGACCTGGGCGGATCGGGCATCCGGGCGGCATAAACGTTGGCGGGGAACATCGCCAGCATCAACAGCAGCAGGCAGACGGCGGCGACGGTTCGGGTTCCCGGGATCAGCAGGGCCGCCGCGCCGACGAGTTCGAGCAGCCCGGTGATGCTGACCAGCAGTCCCGGCGCGGGCAGCGCCGGTGGAACGATCGCGATCAGATCGGCCCGCAGCGGCGGCGCGAAGTGCGCCACCCCGGTCACCAAGAACATCGCCGCCAGGCCGACGGCGATCGCGCCGGCCCAACTATTCACGTAGTCGGCACCGGCCCAGCCGATAACCCGGGCGATGATGCTGCCCGCCACCAGCGTGATCAATGGAGCCATCAGCACTCCCCCTAATCTAGACGGTGACAAGTTGATAACGGCGACGGTAGCCCCCTAATCCAGACACTGTCAAGATTGCCGCGGTATGCTGGCGGACATGGCCCGCCCGACGTATCACCACGGCGATCTTCGCGCCGCGATCCTGGCCGAGGCCGCGCGCATGGTGGCCGACCACGGCGCCGACCGGGTGTCACTGCGGGAGCTGGCGCGAGCGGCCGGCGTGTCCCATGCGGCGCCCGCGCATCACTTCACCGACCGGCGCGGACTGTTCACCGCCCTGGCCACCGAGGGGTTTGAGCTGCTGTGCGCCGCGCTGACCGCGGCCCGGCCCCGCTTCGCCGAGGCCGCCCTGGCCTACGTGCGGTTCGCCCTCGAGCATTCGGGCCACTACGAGGTGATGTTCGACAAGTCGCTGCTGGACACCTCTGATCCCGAGCTGATCGCGGCCGAAGCCGCAGCCGCGGCCGAATTGTCCCGAGGGGTAGCCACTTTGACGGACCCACACGCTCGCGACGACCCGGCCGGCGCCGAGTTGGCGGCATGGTCACTGGTGCACGGCTTTTCGACGTTGTGGCTCAACGGCGCAGTCAGCCCAGCGGTGAAAGCCGGCGATCCCATGAAGACGGCCGAGCGGATCGCCCGCATGCTGTTCGACGGTTGAGGCCTGTAGCGTGACGCAGGTGAATTCCACTCGGATGCATTCCCTGGTCGGGCTCGTCGCCTGTGTCGCAGCCATCGTCGTCCCCCTGGCCGGAGCCGGCACGGCAACGGCGGCCGCCTCCTGCCCCACCGCCGCGCCGGCGACCGGCGGCACACCGGAGTGGACGCTGAACGGGGCCACCGGCAGCGTCGCGGTCACCGGATCGACCGAGACGGCCGCGCCGCGGGTGGAGGTGTCGGCACCGTTCAGCGTCGCCCAGACCCAGGTGCACACGTTGCGGGCCGGCGATGGCCCGGTGGTTCCGGCAACGGCCACGGTGAGCGTCTGCTACATGGGTGTCAACGGACGCGACGGCACCGTATTCGACAGCAGCTATCAGCGTGGCGCCCCAGTCGACTTCCCGCTCAACGGAGTCGTGCCGGGATTCCAGAAAGCGATCGCGGGACAACACGTGGGGTCCACGGTCGCGGTCGCCATGACGTCGGCGGACGGCTACCCCGACGGCCAGCCCCGCGCGGGAATCCGGCCGGGCGACACCCTCGTCTTCGCGATCAAGATCCTCAGCGCCTGAATCTGCCGCAGCATTGCGGCGCTTTCGGCCACCCCGTGAGCAACCGGGCTGGAGACAGTTGGTCATGACGATCACCGGCGACGTCGTGGCCGAACGAGCGGCACCGTCGGCACCGCCGACGACCGCCTTCGCACCTCTGTCGGCCCCAGCACGGCTCCCGAAGTCGTCGTCCGTGGCACCCCGGCGAACCTGCTGCGCTGGCTTACGGGGCGCCGGGCGTCAACCGCGGTCAGCATGGCCGGTCCGGCTGCCCCGGTGCAGATACTTCGGGCATTCCAAGGTCACGTGTGAAACCCCAGCTCATCGGCGTTTCGGTCGCGTCGCACGGCGGCCGGCCCTGAGCCGGAAAGAAAACCCTCGCAACAGCGTTTGAGCGGGCATTCACCGGGGAAAACAGCGCGGCAGTTGACGCGTTTGGGGGACGGCGAGTGCGTTCGGGAGATCAACACAGCAGCGGGATGATCGGGTGCACCTCCGCGTCATCGACTCGGCCCGCGCCGCACCGCAGCTCGGTTGTCGGCGATTCCGCCGAGCTGGCCTCGTCGGCTCTTGTACAGCGGTCATCCGCGGCGGATTCCCGGTGGCCCACACACTCGGAGGCCGGCTAAAGAAGCTACGGCGAACTACCAATCGGGAGAATCTCATGACTGACACCGAACTCAAGCCGGACATCGCGCACATCCAGTCGCACTATGACCGGTCCAACGAATTCTTCCGGCTGTGGTTGGACCCGACGATGACCTACAGCTGCGCGTATTTCGAGCGCGACGACATGACCCTCGAAGAGGCGCAGATGGCGAAAGTGGATCTGGCGCTGGGCAAACTGGGACTGAAACCCGGGATGACGCTGCTCGACATCGGCTCCGGTTGGGGTTCGACCATGCGGCGCGCGGTGGAAAAGTACGACGTCAACGTCATCGGCCTGACGTTGAGCGAAAACCAAGTGGCCCATTGCGAGCGCAAGTTCGCCGAGATGGACAGCCCGCGAACCAAACAGGTGCGGTTGCAGGGCTGGGAGCAGTTCGACGAACCGGTGGACCGCATCGTCTCATTGGGCGCCTTCGAGCACTTCGCCGACGGCGTGGGCACCTACGAGCGCTACGACGACTTCTTCAAAATGTGCTATCACGTGCTGCCCGACGACGGGGTGATGCTGCTGCACTCGATCGTGGTGCCCTCCCTCGAGGAGTCCCAGCAAATGGGGCTCAAGCGCACGATGTCGCTGCTGCGGTTCATCAACTTCATCCGCAAGGAGATCTACCCCGGCGGCCGGCTGCCGCTGGTAACGATCGTCGACGAACACGCGACCCGGTGCGGTTTCGAGATCACCCGCCATCACCGGATCGGTTCGAACTATGTGCGCACGCTTGACACCTGGGCCAAAGCTCTGGAGGCGCACAAGGCCGAGGCGATCGAGCTCAAGGGCGAAGAGATGTACGAGACGTTCCTGAAGTACCTGACCGGCTGCCGCGAACTGTTCCGCGACGGCTATACCGACGTCTGCCAATTCACGATGGAAAAGCCGGCGGTGTAACGAGAGGACAAAGGTGGCATGTCATGACAACGCAGCTGAGACCGTACTACGAAGAGTCGCAAGCGGCCTATGACATCTCGGATGAGTTCTTCTCGTTGTTCCTCGACCCGAGCATGGCCTACACCTGTGCGTACTTCGAACGTGACGACATGAGCCTGCAGGAAGCGCAGAACGCCAAATACGATCTCGCGCTGCGCAAACTGCACCTGGAGCCGGGCATGACGGTGCTCGATGTCGGCTGCGGCTGGGGCGCGGGTCTGGTGCGGGCGGTGACTCAGTTCGATGTGAACGTCATCGGTATCACGCTGAGCCGCAACCATTGTGCCTACAGCGCGGCTTCCCTGGCGGCGGTCGACACCCGCCGTCACGCCGAGGCGCGCCTGCAGGGCTGGGAGGAGTTCGACGAGAAGGTCGATCGTATCTTCAGCGTGGAGGCGTTCGACGCGTTCAAGAAGACGCGGTACGCGGCGTTTTTCGATCGTGCCTACGAACTGATGCCCGACGACGGCCGAATGTTGTTGCACAGCATCTTCACCTACCCGCAGACCTACTGGCGCGAGCACGGCATCCCGATCACCATCAACGACCTGAAGTTCGTCAGGTTTCTGGGCAAGGAGATCTTCCCCGGCGGACAGATGGCCGGCCGTGACGACATCTACGACTACTCCCAGGGCGCCGGATTCACCATTGAGGAGGTCGAGGTCTTCCCGGAGCACTACGTGCGCACCTTGGACACGTGGGCGGAAAACCTTCGGGCCAACCGCGACCGCGCCATCGCCATCCAGTCCGAAGAGGTCTACGAGCGCTATATGCGATATCTGACCGGCTGCGCGGGCCTGTTCCGCAAGGGCATCAGCAACGTCGGCCAATTCACCCTCGCCAAGTAGCGGTCCGGGAAACGAGGCGAGGAGATGGCGAAGTTCTCGACGGGACACGGCTTTCCCGACGTGGTCGTCACCGGAGTCGCGATGACGACGGCGCTGGCCGCCAATGCGGACGACACCTGGAAGAAGTTGCTGGACGGGCAGAGCGGAATCCGCAGGCTCGATGACAAATGGGTCGAGGAGTACGACATGCCGGTACGCATCGGCGGTCATCTGCGTGAAGACTTCGACCACGGGTTGACCCGCATCGAGCAGCGCCGACTGTCGTACCTCGGCAGTATGGCGACGATTATCGGCCGGCGGGTCTGGGAGAGCACCGGATCGCCTGAAGTCGACACCCGGCGGCTGATGGTGTCCATCGGCACCGGCCTGGGCTCACCCGAGCAGCTGGTCTGGGGCTATCAGGGCATGGTCGAACGCGGGATGAAGGGGGTGTCGCCGCTCGGAGTGCAGATGTACATGCCCAACGCATCCGCGGCCGCTGTCGGACTCGAGCGCGGCGCCAAGGCCGGCGTCATCACCCCGGTGTCGGCGTGCGCATCCGGGGCCGAAGCCATTGCGCAGGCATGGCGCGACATCGTCTACGACGAAGCCGACATCGCGATCTGCGGCGGGGTGGAGAACAAGATCGAGGCGGTTCCGATCGCCGGCTTCGCCGCCATGCGCGTCGTGTTGTCGACCAGCAACGACGACCCGGAAGGCGCGTGTCGCCCCTTCGACAAGGACCGCAACGGGTTCGTCTTCGGTGAGGCCGGCGCGCTGATGGTCATCGAGACCGAGGAGCACGCCAAAGCCCGCGGTGCGCCCATCCTCGCCCGCCTGATGGGCGCCGGCCTCACCTCCGACGGCTACCACATCGTGGCGCCCGACCCCAACGGTGAACGGGCCGGCTACGCGATGACCCGTGCGATCGAGCTCGCCGGGCTGGCTCCCGGCGACATCGACCACGTCAATGCGCACGCCACCGGAACCAAGATCGGCGACGTCGCCGAAGCCCACGCCATCCGCAATGCGTTGGGCGCCCATCAACCGGCGGTGTACGCACCGAAAGCGGCGCTCGGCCATTCGGTCGGTGCGGTCGGTGCGGTGGAGGCGATCCTGACCGTGTTGGCGCTGCGAGATCGGGTCGTGCCGCCGACGCTGAATCTGCACAACCTCGACCCGGAGATCGACCTGGATGTCGTCGCCGGGGATCCGCGGCCGGGCGACTACCGCTACGCCATCAGCAACTCGTTCGGCTTCGGCGGCCACAACGTGGCGCTGGCCTTCGGCGCCTATTAGGAAGCAGCGGAACATATGCCCAAAGATCTCCAACCTCATTTCGATGACGTACAGGCCCATTACGACCTGTCCGACGAGTTCTTCCGGCTGTTTCTCGATCCGTCCCAGACCTACAGCTGCGCCTACTTCGAACGCGACGACATGACCCTGGAGCAGGCTCAGCTCGCGAAAATCGATCTGTCCCTGGGCAAGTTGGGATTGCAGCCGGGGATGACGCTGCTTGACATCGGTTGCGGCTGGGGCGCCACGATGCGCCGAGCCATCGAGAAATACGACGTCAATGTCATCGGCCTTACCCTGAGCAAGAACCAGGCGGTCCACGCCCAGGCGACCTTCGACGCGATGGACACCTCCCGCCGCAGGCAGGTGCTGATGGAGGGCTGGGAGTGCTTCGACGAGCCCGTCGACCGGATCGTATCCATCGGCGCCTTCGAGCATTTCGGCCACGAGCGCTACGACGACTTCTTCGCCATGGCCTATCACGTCCTGCCCCCGTCCGGCGTGATGCTGCTACACACCATCTCCGGCTTGACGTTTCCCCAGATGGCGGAGCGCGGTCTGCCGTTGACGTTCGCGGTGGCCCGCTTCGTCAAGTTCATCGTCACCGAGATCTTCCCCGGCGGGCGGTTGCCCACTATCGAAATGGTGCACGACCACTCCGCGGGCGCGGGATTCACGCTGACCCGCCGCCAGTCCCTGCAACCGCACTACATACGAACACTCGACTGCTGGGCGAGCGCATTGGAAGCCCACCGCCAAGAGGCCATCGCGATCCAGTCCCAAGAGGTCTACGACCGCTACATGCATTACCTGACCGGCTGTGCCGACGGGTTCCGAAAGGGCTACATCGACGTCAACCAGTTCACGCTGGAGAAACGAGGCTCGCCGTGACCGAGGCACCCAACGTCTCCGACGGGATGCGACCGCATTTCGAAGACATCCAGGCGCACTACGACTTATCCGACGACTTCTTCGGCTTGTTCCAAGACCCGACCCGCACCTACAGTTGCGCCTACTTCGCAGAACCGGGTCTGTCGCTGGAAGATGCCCAGATAGCCAAAATCGACCTCAATCTCGACAAGCTGAACCTGCTTCCCGGCATGACGCTGCTCGACATCGGCTGCGGCTGGGGGGCCACCATGAAACGCGCTCTCGAGAAATACGACGTCAATGTCATCGGCCTGACCCTGTCGAAAAACCAGCGCGCCTACGCGCAGCAACTGATCGACTCCGTGGATTCCGATCGCAACCGCGAGGTCTTGTTGCACGGCTGGGAAGAATTCAGTCTTCCGGTCGACCGGATCGTGTCCATCGAGGCATTCGAACACTTCGGGCACGAGCGGTATAACGAGTTCTTCGCCCGGTGTTTCGACATCCTGCCCGACGACGGCCGGATGTCGATTCAGAGCAGCGTCAGCTTCCACCCCTACGACCTGAACGCCCGCGGCAAGAAGCTCACCTTCGAAACCGCGCGGTTCATCAAATTCATGGTCACCGAGATCTTCCCGGGCGGCCGGCTGCCCACCACCGACATGATGGTCGAACACGGCGAAAGAGCCGGATTCCATGTTCCGGAAGCTCTTTCCTTGCGCCCGCATTACATCAAGACCCTGCAAATCTGGGGTGACGCGCTGGAAGCCCGCAAGGATGTCGCCATCGCGCTCCAGTCCGAAGAGGTCTACGAGCGCTACATGAAGTACCTGCGCGGCTGCCAGCACTACTTCGCCGACGAGATGCTCGACGTCAGCCTGGTCAGCTACCTCAAACCCAGGCCGGTTACCGGCTAAGAACGCCGGGTATGACCCGCGGCACGGCCACCACCAGGGCGACCGCATACGCACCGGCGAAGAGGTGTCGCGACGGCTTTCGGACTGTCACCGCCAGAGATCAGGAATCACCGGACGGCCGCGTGGGAGCCGATCAGCTCAGCGCTGCCACGGCCGCGTCGTAGTTCGGCTCACTGGCGATCTCCGGTACCAGCTCGGTGTAGGCGACCTTGCCGCCCGCATCGATGACCACCACGGCACGCGCGAGCAGCCCGGCCATCGGGCCATCCGTGATGGTCACCCCGTAGTCCCCGCCGAAGCTGGACCGGAAGGCCGACGCCGTGGTCACGTTCTCGATGCCCTCGGCACCGCAGAAGCGCTTCTGCGCGAACGGCAGATCGTTGGACACGCACACCACGGTCAGGCCGCTGGCGGCCGCGCGTTCGTTGAACGTCCGCACACTGGTGGCGCACACCGGGGTGTCGATGGACGGAAAAATGTTCAACAGCAAAGGCTTGCCGCCGAACTGAGCACTCTCGACCGCACCGAGGTCGGTGCCGGTCAGAGAGAACGCGGGCGCCGCATCCCCCACCGCGGGCAGTTCGCCGGCCGTCGTCACTGGGTTTCCGCGCAAGGTTATCTGTGCCATGCCGACAGTCTGCCAGGTGAACTCCGCATTACGTTCGACCCCCATCCGGTAGCGTGCGCTCATGGCCGATCGAAACCGCCGCTTCCTGCTCCGCGAACGCCCGACCGGCCGTATCGGCCCGAACACCTTCGAACTCAGCGAGCAGGCGGTGCCGTCCATCGGGGATGGCGAGGCGCTGGTGCGCGTCGACTGGATCTCGCTGGACCCGACCAACCGCATGTGGATCAACGACACTCCGTCGTACCTGCCGCCGGTCGGGATCGGAGAGGTCATGCGCGCGGGCGGACTCGGTGAGGTCGTCGCGTCGAATAATCCGAACTATCCGGTCGGCCAAATCGTGCAGGGCCTGACCGGCTGGCAGGAGTACGCCGTCGTCTCGGACGCGATGCCGTTGTTCCCGGTCGACGTGGCCGAAGGGGTCTCGCCGAGCGCGTATTTGGGCGCCCTGGGCATGACCGGACTCACCGCGTGGATCGGGATCCGCGACATCGGCAAACCCAAGCCCGGCGAGACCGTCGTTGTCTCGGCCGCAGCCGGCGCGGTCGGTTCGGTTGCGGGTCAGCTCGCCAAGGCCGATGGCGCGCGCGTCGTCGGGATCGCCGGCGGCCCGGAGAAGTGCGCGCTGTTGACCGACCAGCTCGGCTTCGACGCCGCCGTGGATTACCGGACCGACGACTGGGCGGCCCAGCTCGCCGCCGCGACCCCCGACGGCATCGACGTCGATTTCGAAAACGTCGGCGGCGACATCATGGATGCGGTCTTCGCCCGCGTCAACGTCGGTGCCCGGATCGCGCTCTGCGGGCTGATCTCGGGCTAC
This sequence comes from Mycolicibacter sinensis, assembly GCF_001673565.1. Classification (GTDB taxonomy): domain Bacteria; phylum Actinomycetota; class Actinomycetes; order Mycobacteriales; family Mycobacteriaceae; genus Mycobacterium; species Mycobacterium sinense_C. The sequence goes on along the minus strand of NZ_LZMF01000116.1, from coordinate 54,980 downwards.
AACGCGACCAACCCGCCACCAGGACCGCGCGCGTTCGGAAACCTGCTCATCCAGCGCGCGACCCTGCAGGGCTTCATCGTGCTCGATCACTTCCATCGCGCGCAGGAGGCGAACAGCGAGATCACCGAGCTGATCTCCGCGGGAAGGCTCACGCCGCTCGAGACCGTCGTCGAGGGCTTCGAGCAGCTGCCGACCGCCATCAACATGCTGTTCGACGGCAAGAACGTTGGCAAGCTGGTGGTGAAGACGCACCACTAGGTGCGGCGCCGCCAGCGGTTGACAAGCGCCTCGGGCGCCCAGGCCGGCCAAGCCAGCTCCCCGATTTCGGCACCGCCCGCGAACTGCGCCACCACCCGCGGACCGACAGCACGCGAATTGTCGTAAACCGTTGCGACGTCGGCTATTCCGATCGCCTCGGCAACCAACGGCCACAGTCGGTGGTAGCGGTCTCGGATCTTCTCCTCGGGAACCGCATGCCCGCCGGCGGCCACCCGATACCGCACCCGTTGCACGGCCAGCGCCTCGGGGATCATGACCGCATGCAGCACCACCGTGTAGTCATGGGCAAGGGCCGTAGCGATCAGGTCGAGCTTCGACTCGTGCGAGAACACCGTCTCGGCGATGAACGAACGTCCTTGTTCGATGAGCGCCATCCGGGTCTGTGCGGCCACCCGCGCGGCGTCGTACGCGCGCGCGGCGACCTCATCGGGCCAGCGACTCTTGGCGATCTCGTCGGCGTTGACAAACGGTGCCCCCGGCAGCAGTGGCGCCAGCGTAAGCGCAACGAAGGTCGACTTCCCCGCCCCGTTCGGGCCGACGATGAGGTCAAGGCGCCTCAGTGGGACGTCTCCACGATCACCGAGGTGCCGTCGGGCCGGTACTCGACGATGCGGCCGTCGTCATCGAGGGCAACCGTGGTGATGCCGCGGTCGGCAAGGATGTCGCCATAGTTGGTGTGGGCCAGGTTCTCCTCGATCGCTGCGGAGATCTCGGCGTTGAACACCACGCCTTCTTCCCGATTCAAGGCACCGGTGTCCAGCTGGCCGGCCAGGGCCGACTCGACCCGCCGCCGCGCCGCGGTCTGCTGCGCCGACACCGCTCGGCCGACCCTTGCCCAGTGGTCGAGTTGCTGTTTGGCTGACCTGCTTTGCCGAGCACCCTCGGCGGCGGCACTGTCCACCAAATCCGCGGCAAACCTGGTGACCCGATCGGCGACCTCAGGCATGACCCACCTCCCGACTCCGTAGCATCCTGTAACGGATTATAGCAAAATGCTACACGCCGAGGCGCGCTGTAGCGTGGCGCAGGTGACTTCCTTTCGCGCCCCCTCTTTCGTCGCGTTCGCTGCCGGTGCCCTCTGCCTGGGAATGACGCTGACCGCGTGCGGCAGCTCTGAGGACAACACCTCCTCGGAGCGCACCTCCTCGGTCACGGATCTGTTCGTACCCCCCACCAACCAGACGCCGTCGGCCTGTCCGTCGACACCGCCCGCCGACGGCGGCGCAGCCGATTGGACACTGCCCGGCTCCAGCGGCAGCGTCGCGGTGACCGGCTCGACCGAGACCGCGGCCCCGCGCGTCGCCGTGGAGGCGCCGTTCACGGTGACCCAGACGCAGGTGCAGACGCTCAAGGCCGGCGACGGACCGATCGTCGCCGATAACGCGCGCGTGTCGGTCTGCTACATGGGCGTCAACGGCCGCGACGGGTCGGTGTTCGACAGCAGCTACGAGCGGGGCGAGCCGGTGGAGTTCGGACTCGACCGCGTCGTGCCGGGCTTCCAGAAGGCCATCGCCGGCCAGAAAGTCGGCTCGACCGTGGCGGTCGCGATGATTCCCGCCGACGGTTACCCCGAGGGTCAACCGGCCGCCGGCATCCTGCCGGGCGACACCCTGGTCTTCGCGATCAAGATCCTCAAGGCCCGCTGAGCCGCAGTGCCATGGAATCGGCCCGGGTGGATCGCTGGCTGTGGGCGGTGCGAGTGACCAAGACCCGGCCGGACGCCGCTGCGGCCTGCCGCGGCGGGCATGTGCGGGTCAATAACCGGCCGGCCAAGCCCGCGACGCCGGTTTCTCCAGGTGACGTGGTGAGCGCCCGGGTGGGTGACCGCACCAGGACCGTCGAGGTCGTGCGGGTGATTCAGAAGCGGGTCGGTGCGGCCGATGCGGTGACCTGCTACCTGGATCGCACTCCGCCGCCCCCACCGGCTGCTCCTGCCCCGGTGGCCGCACGGGATCGCGGCGCCGGGCGGCCCACCAAACGCGACCGCCGGGCGCTGGACAAGTGGCGGGCCCAGCAGGGTTGACGCGTTACTGCGGGTGCGCGGCCAGGTACTGCTCGACCGGGATCCGCGTCGTCGAGACGTACCCGATCGGCAGTAACAGGTCCCCGGCCGTGGTGCGGTAGTAGGTATCCCAGCGGTAGTAACTCGCGAATCCGGCCGGATCGCCACCGATGACCTCGGCATAGTCGTTGACCGCGCGCACATAGTGATCGGAATGGTTGTAGTTCCAGATGGCTTTGTCGCGGTTGGTGGCAAAACCGTTGGCGGCCAATAGTCTTCCGGCCGCCATGATGGCATCGCGCGGTGAGTGGATGTCGCCGCCGTTGCCGTACGCGGCGAACGTCGAGGGCAGGAACTGCATCGGGCCCTGCGCGGCGTCGTCGCTGACTCCGTTGATGCGGCCGAAGCCGGTCTCGACGAAGTTGATCGCCGCCAGGTAGTTCCACGGCACACCGGAGGCTGCCTCGGACGCGCGGTAGGCGGCCATCAGCTCGTTGGCCGGTACCGGTGGCACCACGCGCCACGGCGGCAGGGTGGATTTGGGCTCGGTGAGCGCCATGAGCTGGCGGCGGGCGTCGATGTTGCGGTCGTAGACCTCCAGCAGTGCGGCTGGGATCTGCGGGCGGGCGGTCGCGTCCCACTCGGGATGCGCGCCCAGGGTGCGGTAGGCGACCTGCTGGCGACGGGCCGCGGCCGCAAGTACCTGCTCGGGCGCGGACGGGTTACGCAGCGCCTGGTCGGCGGCGACCAGATCGGCGGCCACCGCGGCGGGATCCGGTCCCGGCGCCGCACCGGCGGGCGCCGGCGCGGCGGCGAGAACGAAGACCAGGGCGGCGAGGGTGCGCAGTAACCGGACAGCCATGGGGTTCATCTTCGCCTGTCATCCGTGGCAAACCCGGCAAGACCGGGGCTCGGAGCGTTCCAAGCCAACTAGAACGTGTTCTGCTTACGACCCGACTGCGGATCATCATCGCTGGTCACTTCTGCTGGTGGCCGACTACCGACTGTTACATTGGGGACCGACCAGCTCATGTCGTGGAGGAGATTGCGCGTGATCACCAGCCTGATAACCGACGTCGTCGTGGTCGGGTTCGGTGCGGCCGGCACCTGCGCGGCGATCACCGCCGCCGAACTCGGCGCTGGGGTCATAGCGCTCGATCGCGCCAACGGCGGCGGTGCCACCGCGATCTCCGGCGGCATCATCTACGCCGGGGCCGGCACGGCGGTCCAGCGCGAAGCCGGGGTGCACGACACCGCAGAGCAGATGCTGGACTATCTGCGCCTGGAGGTCGGCGACGCGGTCAGCCCGCAGACCTTGCAGCGCTTCGTGGACACCAGCCCGGAGATGATCGACTGGTTGAGCAAACACGGGGTGCCGTTCAACGCGGCGCTGTGTCCCTACAAGACGTCGTTTCCGAACAACCGCTACTACCTGTACCACTCCGGCAGCGAGAACGCCGGCGTCTCCCGCGCGCAGACCCCGCCGGTGCAGCGCGGTCACCGCGCCTACGGCAAGGGCACCTCGGGCAAGAAGATCTATGCGCCACTGGCCGGCTCGGCGCGCAAGCTCGGGGTGGATTTCCGGGCGCACACCCGGGTCACCGCACTGCTGCAGGACGCGTCGGGCCGGGTGACCGGGGTGCGCGCCCTGACCATGGGCGAGGCGCCGCGGCGCATCCAGCGGCGCTACGCGAGGCTGGCCGCGATCTCCTCCAAGCCGGGCGTCTATTACCCGCCGCTGCGCGCCGCGATGGACCGTCGCCTGGCGAAGCTGGAGGACCGCTACGCCCGGCCGATCGAGATCACCGCGCGCCGTGGGGTGATCATCTGCGCCGGCGGCTTCATCGCCAACACCGAATGGCGCAAACGCTACGCCCCGGAATTCAACGGCGGCCTGCCGTTGGGAACCAGCGGCGACGACGGCAGCGGCATCGCGTTGGCGCAGAGCGTCGGTGGGATGCCCGACCGGATGGACAACGTCTCGGCATGGCGGTTCATCACGCCGCCGAGCGCCTTCATCTCCGCGATCGTCGTCGACGAGAAGGGCACCCGGGTGATCGACGAGACCCGCTACGGTGCGGCGCTGGGCCAGGCGTTGGTGAAAAACCATGGCAGCAAAGGCTGGATCCTGGCCGACGCCGCACTCATGTCCGAGGCCCGCCGCCAGCTGCTCACCCAGACGTTGTGGTTCCAGCGCGCCCAGGGCGCCGCGCTGCTGTTCACCGGCGCGGCGCGCGGGAGGACGCTGGCCGAGGTGGCCCGGGCCGCCGGCATCGACCCCGGGGGCCTGCAGGCCGCCGTCGCGGCGCACAACGACGCGATCGACGCCGGTACCGAGGACCCGGCCGGAAAACCGGCCGAGTTCTGCCGTCGGATCGACAAGGCCCCGTTCACCCTGCTGGACATCTCGGTGCGACCCAACGTCTTGCTGCCCACCCCGATGCTGACGCTGGGCGGGGTTCGGGTCGCCGAGGACACCGGCGCGGTCGTCGACGCCGATGGCACACCGATTCCCGGGCTCTACAGCGCCGGCCGCACCGCCATCGGTATCGCATCACGGTCCTACGTCAGCGGGCTGTCGATCGCCGACTGCGTGTTCGCCGGCCGCCGGGCCGGGGCGGCCGCGGCCGGGCGCCGGCCGGCCTGAGCCCTACGGCCCCTCGATCAGCTCCCGAAACCCCTTGGCGGGGTAGGTGTTCGCGCCGGCCTCCCGGACCCGCCCCAGCAAGTCGATATCCGATGTCACCACCGTGATGTCGGGTGGCCGGTCGGCGCTTCGCACCAGCCGGACGATCTCGTGGTCAGCGGAATCGACACCAGCCCGCGGCGCCGCGGCGATCTCGATGAGCTGCGAGCGGATCGGCGGGGACGGCGGCTTTTCGAACACCACCGTGACATGCCGGTCGCCGGCGGCCGCCCAGCGTTCCAGCTGCAGCGTCAACCGGACCATGGCCGCGTGGCGGTCCTTCCACCAGCCGTCGGGCCGGGAACCGATCACGTTCATCGCGTCGACGATCCATCGCACGACTCCGACGGTACGGTGGCGCCATGTCTCTGGTCACCTATGCGTTGGACGACCACGTCGCCACCATCACGCTGAACCGTCCCGAAGCCCGCAACGCCATCAATGGGCCGTTGCGCGATGAGCTCAACGCGGCCTGGGAGCGGTTTCGCGGTGAGCAGGACGCCTGGGTGGGCATCCTCACCGCCAACGGGGAGGTGTTCTGCGCCGGGGCCGACCTCACCGATTCACAAGGGGCCGTAGGCACCTTCGCCGGCACGTTCTGGGAGAAGCCCACCATCAACTCGTTCGAAAGCGGCATGGAGCTTTTCAAGCCGACCATCGCCGCGGTGCACGGCCCGTGCATCGGCTACGGGCTGACCGGACTGTTGTTCTGCGACTTCGTGATCGCCAGCACTGAGGCGGTGTTCCGTTTCCCGGAGGTGTCGATCGGGGTCCCTACCATCGTCGGCGCGATCCGACTGCCACAGCGGGTGGGCTGGGCCAACGCGATGGAGCTGCTGCTGACCGGCGAACCGATCACCGCGCAGCGGGCCAAGGAGATCGGGCTGGTGTGGAAGCTGGTCGAGCCGTCCGAGCTGCAAGAGACCGCCCGGGTCTGGGCGCGCACCCTGACCAAGGCCGCTCCCCTGGCCCAGCGGGCCACCAAGGAGGTGGCGTGGCGCAGCGCCGACATGAGCTGGATCGACGCGGTCCGCTTCGGTGAGACCATGCGCAAGGTCGCCGGGGCCACCGAGGACGTCGCCGACGGCTTGCGTGCCTGGCAGGAGAAGCGCCCACCGCGCTGGCAGGGCCGCTGAATCACACCGCGACGGGAGCGTGCTCGGCCCGCTCGGCGGTGTCCGGCAGGATCGGCGGCACGGTGGCCGCGGCGGCGACGCTCAGGTAGGCCACCGCGAAGCATCCGATGGTGTACCAGAGACTGCCGATCGGGTCACCGTTGGCGGTCACCCCGTCCACCGCGCCGAGGTAGGCCGGCAGAGCTGTTAGCCACAGCACCGTCATGACCGCCAGGTACACCGCCGCGTAGCGGACGATCAGCGGATTGTCGTGGCGGCCCGTGGTGGCCGGGTTCAGCCTCAGCCGCCGCCACTGCATGATGAGCACCGGCAGGGCTACCGCCACGATGACCAGAAGCTCGGCGGCATAAGCGATCCCCAGCAACCTGCCGTCGGTGGCGGCACCGAGAAGGGTCGCCGGCAGCGGCAGGATGCCGGTCCCCAGCGAGGCCAAGAGGCCGATGACGATGGTGCGCCACACCACTTGCGGCCCGCTGAATCGCCTGCCCTGATCGACCTGGCGGCCGACGAACAGCTGGACGCAGAACGCCAGCGACGCCGGCCATAGTGCCGCGAACACCACCACGCTGCCCATCGGCACCGAGGCGAACATGGGTTGGTTGAGCGGGTTGTCCACCGACCATTCCCACCAGCGCAGCTGCGGGCCGAGGTGGTCGAAGATCTCGTAGAAAACGTGGTGGACGAAACCCACGCAGATCGCACCGACGACGACGCCGTAGCGGCGGAACACCCCTAGGATGCGGACGATCTCGAAGGCGACGGTGGCCATCATCGGATAGATCGCGACGATGTACAGCGGCAGCCGGCCCCACAGGAAATCAACGGTGAACACGTTGTGCGCGAACATCGTATCGACATGCTCGCTGATGCCGAACGCCGCCGGGAAGTACAGCGGCGGCTCGATTATCAGCAGGTAGGCGATCGCGCCGAACCACAGCGCCAGGTTGGTGGCATCGCCGTGGCGCCGGAACCGGTTGATCGCGTAGACCAGTGCCAGCACCGCCCCGATGATCACGGTGAGCTCCAACACCGGCAACGTCCAGTTCTCCAGCTGCAACGGGTTGCGGAACTCCACCAGACCGCCGGCCTCCGAGCAGGAGAACCCCAGCGATTGGGCGAGCTGCTCGAAAGTGGGTGCACACAAGTCGGACATCAGGCGCTCTTCTCCTCGGCGGTGTACCACTTGGTCACGTCGTAGCCCTGGTCGTAGCGGGCGAACCACTCCTCGGCCAGAACCGGGATCTTCTCGTGCGCCGGTTGATGATTGGGCAGCTGACTACGCACGATACCGTTCACGGCGGTGAGCACCTCGCCTTTGGGCAGATGCTTGAAGGCATCGACGACCGGCCCTTGATCGGCCGGCCAGCCGAACGGCATCCGCCGCCGCCAGGCCTGTTTGCCGCGGTAGGTGCTGAACAGCGACAGCGCATCGACTTTGCGCTCGGCCAGCGGGATGTGCTTGTTGAATCCCAGGCACGCCACCTTGATCACGCTCATCACATGTTTGAAGATCGACGGCGCCATCCGCATCCGGTACCACGGGTCGCCGACGACGGCGTCGTAGATGATCAGCGCGGAGCTGCGATGCTCGACCTCTTCGACGAAGTGCCACAAGAACAGTGACGCGACCCGGTCATCGCCCGGCGCGAACAGCGTGTCGTCGTGATCGAGCATCAGCTTGAACACCGGCGTGAAGGTCGCCTCGAGATCGGCGGTGTAGGCCAGCCGGTAGCGCAGCGGTGTCTCGGCGACCAGTCGGTCGAACATCGCGTTGCACTCGTCGAGGGTCTCTTTGAGCCCCGGGTAGGCCTTGATCAGCGCCCGCGCGTGCCCGCGATGGGCCATCGAGTGCTGGCCTTCCTGACGGACGAAGGCATCGGCCTCCGCGGCGATCTCCGGGTCGGTGATCGTCGGCGTGACGTCGGCCATCGTCGAGACGATCATCTTCTCGAACCCGATGGCCAGTAATGACACGGCGTTGGCCATCGACGAGAACGCCGGGTTGGCTTCATTCCACAGAAAGGGCACGGGATGATCGGCGAATGCGAACCGCAACTTGCGCACGATCAGGTCGGTCATGGCCACCTCAGCAATCAACATACAAATGAACGTCCTCGCGTATGATTGTTCGATGCGTGACGGTTGTCAAGGGGTCCGCTGATGGCACGCCGACGCGGCTGGGGCGGTAACCCGCCCCGCAACGACGAAGAAGCCGGCCGGCGGATCATCGCCACGGCCGTCGACCTGGTGGCCGAAACGGGCTCGGCGGTGTCGTTGGCCGACGTCGCCGCCTCGCTGGGCGTCATCCGGCAGACGGTGTACCGCTACTTCCCCACCGCCGACGCCCTTATGCGCGCCGTGGCCATCGCCTCGGTCGACGACTTCCTCGACCGGCTGACCGAACACGTCCAGGGCATTCACGATCCGGCCGACGCACTCACCGAAGGAACCCTTTACACCCTGGACGCCGTGGCCCGCTCCCCCCAGCTGGGCGCGATGCTGTCCTCCACCTCCCCGCTCAACCGGGAGATAACGTCGCAGGAGTCCTTGGCATTGGGAATGCGGATGATCGACCGGTTCGACGTCGATTGGTCGCAGCACGGCTACGACGAGCCCAGCCTGCGTGAACTCGTCGAATTCACCCTGCGGATCATGCTGTCGTTCATCGTGGCACCCAACGATCCCGATCGCTCCCCCGACGAGCTTCGCCGCTTCCTGCGCCGCTGGCTCGGCGAAGCGGTCGCCGCCCAGAAACGGCGCACCACCTAGCTCGAATCGACTCCGCCGACGGTCACCGGCCACTTGGTCATATACCCCAGGGGGTATAGTGGGCCCATGGAACGGAACGGAGGTGCGGCGTGAGTGCGATAGGCGCGATCACTAAACGGACCTGGCTGCCATTGGTTGTCACGCTGGCGGCGGCGGCCGGAGCCATGGCCGTGATCAACCTGCGCGGCGCCTTCGGATCCGACGAGATCTTCGGATGGGATGGCAGCGGCTCCACCCCGATCGCATCGATCAACGAAAAGCGAGTCGTCTACGAGATTTTCGGGCCCCACGGCGCCACCGGCGGAGTCAGCTACCTCGACGAGCAGACCCGACCCGTGCAGTCGACGTTCACGGCACTCCCCTGGTCTCTCACCATGACCACGACCAACCCGGCCGTGGTCGGCAACCTGGTGGCCCAGGGCGACGCCGATGGGATCGGCTGCCGGATCACGGTCAACGGCGACATCAAAGACGAACAGCACGCCACCGGGCACCACGCCCAGGTCTTCTGTCTGGTCAAAGCCGCATGAGCGCGCACGACAACCCCCGCCCGGCATACATGCGCCTGATCCGCCGGCTCGCGTGGCCGCTGATCATCTTCTGGCTGCTGCTGACCGTCGGCCTCAACGTGCTGGTGCCGCCGATCGAATCGGTCGCGCGCGAACACGCCGTGACGATGTCCCCACAGGATGCGCCGTCGCTGATCGCCGCCAAGCACATCGGCGCGAAGTTCGACGAATTCGACTCCGACAGCATGGTCATGCTGGTGCTGGAAGGCCGGACCGAACTCGGAGCCGACGCCCACCTCTACTACGACACCCTGATCGAGAAGCTGTCCGCCGATCACCACCACGTGCAGCACATCTCCGACCTGTGGGGTGATCCGATCACCGCCGCCGGCGTACAGAGCACCGACGCCCATGCCGCCTACGCGCAGATCAACACCGCCGGCGACCAGGGCAGCACCCTGGGCAACGAGTCGGTCGACGCAGTGCGCAAGATCGTCGCGTCGGTCCCGGCGCCCGATGGGGTGAGCGCGTATGTCACCGGCCAGGCCGCGCTGACCACCGACATGACCGAAGCCGCCGACAAATCCATGCTCAAGATGATGGCCGTCACCGGCCTGGTCATCATCATCATGCTGGCGATCGTCTACCGCTCGGCTGCCACGGTGGCGCTGGCTCTGGTGATGGTCGGCTTCGAGATGGGCACCGCCCGCGGATTGGTTGCGCTGCTGGGAGACCGCGGCCTGCTGGGGTTCTCGACATTCGTGGTCGCGATGCTGTCGTCGCTGGCGATCGCGGCCGGCACCGACTATGCGATCTTCCTCATCGGCCGCTACCACGAGGCCCGCAACGCCGGCGAGGACCGCGAAACCGCCTGGTACTCAATGTTTCGCGGCACCTGGCATGTCATCTTGGGCTCCGGGCTGACCATCGCCGGGGCCTCGTTGTGTCTGCACTTCGCCCGGCTGTCCTATTTCAAAGCGCTCGGCATCCCGTCGGCGTTGGGCCTGCTGGTGGTGATCGCCGGCGCGCTGACCGTCGCGCCGGCCGTCGTCGCGGTGGCCGCGCCGTTGCTAGACCCCAAACGAGTCGAGGGACGCGGCTGGCGGCGCATCGGCACCGCGACCGTCCGCTGGCCCGGTGCGGTGTTCGTGGGCGCGCTGCTGGTCACGCTGGCCGGGATGCTCGCGGTCCCGGGCATGAAGATCAGCTTCAACGACCGCTACTACATCCCGGCCGATCTGCCGGCCAACGTCGGCTACGACGCCGCCGAACGCCATTTCAGCGCCGCCCGGATGAACCCCGACGTGCTGATGGTCGAAGCCGACCATGACCTGCGCAATCCGGCCGACATGATCATCTTGGACCGGATCGCCAAGAACATGTTCCGCACCCGCGGAGTGGAGAGGGTGCAGAGCATCACCCGGCCGCTGGGCAGCCCGATCGAGCACACTTCGATCCCGTTCCAGATCAGCATGCAGGCCGTCCCCATCCAGGAGAACCTGCAGTTCATGACCGACCGGCTGTTGGACATGGTCACGATGAGCGACGATCTGGGCGCCACCGTCGACTCGATGGTGCGGCTGCGGGATCTGGTCACCCGGATGAACACCACCACCGAGAACATGAACACCGACATGGCCGCTATCAGCCAGACCGTCGACGAGATCCGGGACCACATCGCCGATTTCGACGACGTCGCCCGCCCGGTCCGCAATTACTTCTACTGGGAACAGCACTGCACGGGCATCCCGGTCTGTCATGCCATCCGGTCAGTGTTCGACGCCTATGACGGCATGGACAAGTTCAGCGAGAACATGGTGCCGCTGCTGGCCGACATGGCCGACATGAATGCGGTGATGCCGCAGATCGTCGGGCAGTTCGACCCGATGATCGCGGTGGCCGAATCCATGCGGGGCAGCCTGTTGACGATGCACTCGAGCGTCTCCAGCCTGGTCACCCAGATGTCGCGGATGACCGACACCGCCACCGAGATGGGCCGGGCGTTCGACGCCGCCAAGGCCGACGACTACTTCTATCTGCCGCCGGAAGCCTTCGACAACCCGGACTTTCAGAAGGGCCTGCAGCTCTTCTTGTCGCCGGACGGCACCGCGGCCCGGTTCATCGTCACCTACGACGCCGATCCGGCTACCCCCAAAGGCATTTCGTTCGTCGAACCGATGCTAGCCGCCGCCCACGACGCCGTTAAGGGGACGCCGCTGACCAACGCCAAGTTCTATCTCACCGGGACCGCGGCGGTGTACAACGACATCCAAGCCGGGTCCGCCTACGACATCCTGATCGTCGGGGTGGCCGCGGTGACGCTGATCTTCATCGTGATGCTGCTGCTGACCCGGGCGCTGGTGGCCGCCGCGGTGATCGTCGGCACCGTGCTGTTGTCGCTGAGCGCGGCGTTCGGGCTGTCGGTGCTGGTGTGGCAGCACATCTTCGGGCTGCCGCTGAACTGGATCGCCCCGGTGTTCGGCGTCATCATCCTGTTGGCGGTGGGCTCGGACTACAACCTGCTGCTGGTCTCCCGCTTCCAGGAGGAGATCGGCGCCGGAATCAAGACCGGGATCATCCGTTCGATCGGCGGAACCGGATCGGTGGTCACCGCGGCCGGCCTGGTGTTCGCGTTCACGATGATGTCGATGGCGGTCAGCGACCTGTACTCGATCGGCCAGGCCGGCAGCACGATCGGGCTCGGACTGCTGTTCGACACCCTGATCGTGCGCTCGTTCCTGACGCCGTCGATCGCGGCGCTGCTCGGCCGCTGGTTCTGGTGGCCCCTCAACGTTCAGCGGACGCGCCGCACCGACCGTGAGATGGTGGCTACCCCGCTGCCGGTGACCGCGGGATCACCGTAGGACGGAAGTCGTACTGGGTGGCCGAGGCACCGAAACCGCCACGGCCGCCCAGGTTCCCGAACGGAACCATCGGCGGAATCGCCGACGCGGGCCCCATTCCCGCCGGAGCGACCCCGCCGGTCATCGGCAGCGCCGCGGCCGCCGGTGTGGTGGCCACCCCCATGCCGGTCCAGGCCGGCGGCACCGACAGTGCCCCGATCGAGGCGGCCCGGCCCAGGCCGGCCGTGGCAGCCTGCCCTCCGGTGAAGCCGGTCAGGGTCACCGAACCCGCAGTACCGGCCACCGCGGCCGGGGCAGCGGCCAGACCAGCGGCAGCACCCTTGGCTCCGTTGGTCCCGGTCATCAGCATCCGCATCAGCATGCTCATCGGCATCATCGCCATCCGCAGCGGCATGGTCAGCGAGGTCAGGCTGGACAGTGATGCCGTCGAGGAACCCGACGGCGTCTCGGTCACCGGCGCCGCCAGCGTCTGCAGCGCCGCCGGGGTCGTCGAGATCAGTTGCGGCCCTTGGCTCATCAAGGTCTCGGTGTCGGCACCTGTGGTGGCCGCAGCAGACTGCGCCACCGAAGAGGCCTGGCTGGCTTGTCGGGTCGGGTCGGTGGTCTGCGGCGGTGAGGTGAACGGCGTGACCCGGGTGGCCGCTGCCGACGCCGCCGCATAGCCGTACATCGCCGCGGCGTCCTGGGCCCACATCTCCAGGTACTCCGCCTCGGTTGCCGCGATCGCCGCGGTGTTCTGGCCCAGGATGTTCGTCGCGATCAGCGTTGCCTGCAGGCCGCGGTTCGCCGCGATCAACGGCGGCGGAACGGTTGCCGCGTAGGCGGTCTCATACGCCCCGACCGCCGCGGTGAGCTGGGCGGCCGCTTGCTGGGCCTGGGCGCCGGTCGCGCTGAGCCAGGTGGCGTAGGGGCTGGCCGCAGCCGCCATCGCCAGTGCCGACGGCCCGATCCATGCTCCGCTGGTCAGGCCTTCGACCACCGAACCGTAGGACGCTGCGGCCGAATTGAGCTCGGCGGCGAGCTCCTGCCAGGCGGTTGCGGAACTCAGCAGCGAACTCGGGCCGGCACCGGCGTACATCCGCGCCGAATTGACCTCCGGCGGCAAGGCTCCGAAATCCATTGCCTCCCCTTATGACCTGGCCGGCGATCCACACCGACGAGCCGATTTAGGAAGGTTATCTAGCTATTTTTGGTGCCCGGCATGTCTGCGCTGTGCGTCCGCTGTGCGCGGCGCCGTCAGCGCGGATCCAGCGCGCCGGCGAGGTACTGCGCACGGCAGGCGGTACGCCCGAGTTTGCCGCTGGTGGTGCGCGGGATCGCCCCGGCCGGCACGAACAGGACGTCGGCGGCGATCAGCCCGTGCACCCGCGACACCTGCGCTCGGATCGCCTCGATCGCCGGCGCGGGATCCTTGCGTCCGGTGCCGGTGGCGCGCTCGGCGACGATGACCAGCCGGTCGCTCGTGTCTGCGGTGAACGCGACCACGTAGCCGCTGCGCACCATCGCCGAGGCCTGCGCGACCGTTTCCTCGATATCGTGCGAGTAATGGCTGCGGCCCTCGATGGTCATCAGGTCCACCGTTCGGCCGGTCACATAAAGCTCGCCGTCGAGATAGAACCCCAGATCGCCGGTGCGCAGCCAGGTTCCGTCGCTCGGCACGCGCTGCGCGTGACTGCCCTGCGCCAGCCGGCGCCGCAGCCGAGCGCCGAAGGCCCGCCGGGTCTCCTCGGGGCGGCCCCAATAGCCGGCGGTCACGTTGTCGCCGTGCAACCAGATCTCGCCGACGTGGCCGTCGGGCAGTTCCTGGCCGGCGTCGGCGTCGACGATCACCGCCCACAGGCTGCGCGCGACCCGGCCGCACGACACCTGCGCCACCGCATCGGGGGCGTCGGCGGCCACCGGCACCGCGCGCCCCGCGCCGAGCTGCTCGCGCCCCAGGTGCAGCACGCTGGCCTCGGCGTCGGGGTCGATGGTCGCCACGAACAGCGTGGCTTCGGCGATCCCGTAGGACGGCTTGATCGCGGTGCGCGGCAACCCGTAGGGGGCGAAGGCCTCGTTGAACGCCGTGATCGCCGGCATGCTCACCGGCTCGGATCCGATGATCATCACCACGCCGGATAAGTCGATGTCGGCGCCCGAGGCGGGCAGCCCACGCTGAGCGGTCAGTTCGTAGGCGAAGTTCGGTGCCGCGGTGACGACCCGGCCGCGCCGCGAGGCGTCCGACAGGGCGTGGATCCAGCGCTGCGGCCGGCGGATGAACGCGGTCGGTGAGATCAGCGTGGAGTGTCCACCGTAGACCGCGGGAAATCCGATCATCGACAGGCCCATGTCATGGTAGAGCGGTAACCAGCTGAGCCCGTGGGTGTTTCGGTCCAGCATGTCGATCGACAGGATCATCTGCAGCAGGTTGGTCCCCACCGCGCGGTGGGTCACCCGCACACCGACCGGCGCGCGGGTGGTGCCCGAGGTGTACTGCAGGTGTGACACGTCATCGACGTCGATGTCCACCGGCACGAATTCCGCGGCGGCCGAATCCGGGATCTCGTCGATGACGACGACGTGCGGCTGCAGCTGCTGCGGCAGTGCGCGCAGAAAGTCTTCGACGATGTGCCGCACCGCTGCCGTGGTCAGGACCGCGACCGGGGCGGAGTCGCGCAACGCGGTGTCGAGGCGTTCGGCGTGTCCCGGCAACTCCGGGGCGAACAAGGGCACTGCGACGGCTCCGCGCTTGACCGCCGCGTAGAACCCGGCGACGTAATCGAGGCCTTGGGGCGCCAGGATCGCCACCCGGTCGCCGCGCTCGGTGAGTGTTTGCAGCCGGGCGGCGATGGCACGCAACCGCCGACCGAACTGCGCCCAGGTCAGTTCGATGGCGCGGCCCTCGTCCGGTCCGGCGTAGTCGAGGTAGCGGAAGGCCACCGCGTCGCCGACATTGGCGATGTTGCGGTCGATCAACGAGATCAGGGTGTCCCCCGGCGGTAGGACGATGCCGCCGTGCTCGTCCAGGCACTCCTCGATCTGGATCAGGCCCTTGAGCGCCGCCGGGTGCGTCGGGTGATCCATTCCCGCAGTCTAAGGCGGGGATCACATCACCGGTTCGTGCAGCGCCAGGCTGATGAAGACGTAGCCCATACAGATCAGCAGGTTCAGCGCGGCGAGCATCAGCCCGGCCACGATGAGTGCGTGCACGAGGCGGCGGCGGTTGCGCTGCGAGCGGGCCAGGCGCTGCTCGCGTTTCATGGCGGTCGCGGTGAGTGCGAACATGTAGTCGATCGACTCCGCGGCCGCCAGCGGTGCGCCGGCCGTCAACTCGCGCAGGCGGGCCGCCGGGATCTGGACGCCGACGCCGGCGAAGCGCCGGCTCATCCGGCGCGCGCCCCAGCGGCCGACCGGGTGATCCACCGAAGCGATGTGCTGCGGCGGCTGACCCCAGGGGGTGGCCCAACGGTCTGACCCGGCCGTCATAACTCTCACCCTAACCGCGAAATCACCCGGATCCACCGGCTTCACGCAACTTTGGCGGCGTCGCCGGCAGCGCGCAGAAGATGTAGAGCAAAAGTGGGTAATCGTTCAGCGAGCGGCGGCACAATCGTGGGAGTAACACCTGCGGTTCCCGGCGGTTCAGCGAGGCTCGACGGAGGAGAGACGAAGCTGGGACCGCCGCAACAGCACGGCGGTTCAGCGAGGCTCGACGGAGGAGAGACGAAGCTGGGACCGTCGCAATAGCACGGCGAACAGGAGCGTAATTCCATGACGACCATCGAGACAAACGCGAGTGCACCAGGCCAACGAGACATCGAGGCTGACATCGAGGCGACCCAGCAATATTTCGACAGCCCGCGTTTCGAAGGAATCACCCGCCTGTACTCCGCCCGCCAGGTGGTCGAGCAGCGCGGCACCATCCCGGCCGACTACATCGTGGCGCGCGAAGCGGCGACCGCGTTCTACGCCCGTCTCCGAGAGCTGTTCGCCCAGCAGAAGAGCATCACCTCCTTCGGGCCCTATTCGCCCGGCCAGGCGGTGGTGATGAAGCGAGTCGGGATCGAGGGCATCTACTTGGGCGGCTGGGCGACGTCGGCCAAGGGCTCCATTACCGAAGACCCGGGCCCCGACCTGGCCAGCTACCCGCTGAGCCAAGTGCCCGAGGAGGCCGCCGGGCTGGTGCGTGCCCTGCTCACCGCCGATCGCAATCAGCAGTACCTGCGGTTGAAGATGACCGACCAACAGCGTGCCGCCACGCCCGCGGTGGACTACCGGCCGTTCATCATCGCCGACGCCGACACCGGTCACGGCGGTGATCCGCACGTGCGCAACCTGATCCGGCGTTTCGTCGAAGCCGGTGTCCCCGGCTATCACATCGAAGATCAGCGACCTGGGACCAAAAAATGCGGGCATCAGGGTGGCAAGGTGCTGGTGCCCTCCGACGAGCAGATCAAGCGGCTGAACACCGCCCGGTTCCAGCTGGACATGATGGGGGTGCCCGGCATCATCGTGGCGCGCACCGACGCCGAGGCGGCCAACCTGATCGACAGCCGCGCCGACGAGCGCGACCAGCCGTTCATCCTGGGCACCACCAACCTGAAGATCCCGTCCTACAAGGCCTGTTTCTTGGCCATGACGCGGCAGCTGTACAACTCCGGGATCACCGAGATCAACGGTCACCTGCTCTATGACCTGCCCGACGGCGAGTACGCCGCCGCCGACGCCTGGCTGGAACGCAGCGGCATCAGCGCGTCGATCACCAAAGCCGCCGAGGGCTGGAGCAGCGACGGCCGACAGCCCGTGGATGGGCTCTACGACGAGATCGAATCGAAGTTCGTCGAAGCCTGGCAGAACGACGCCGGACTGATGACCTACGGCGAAGCCGTCGCCGAGCTGCTGGAGTTCGCCGAAGGCGAAGGCGAGCCACGCAACATGACCGCCGCGCAGTGGCGCGAATTCGCCGAACGCGCACCGTTTTACACGGCCCAGGCGAAGGCCGCGGAGTTGAACGCCGACTCCGGCTGGGACTGCGAGCGGGCCAAGACCCCCGAAGGCTACTACCAGGTGCGCGGCGGCATTCCCTATGCGATCGCCAAGTCGCTGGCCGCCGCGCCGTTCGCCGACCTGCTGTGGATGGAGACCAAGACCGCCGACCTCGACGACGCCCGCCAGTTCGCCGAGGCCATCCACGCCGTGTATCCCGACCAGATGCTGGCCTACAACCTGTCGCCCTCGTTCAACTGGGACACCACCGGCATGACCGACGAACAGATGCGGGCCTTCCCCGCCGAGCTCGGCAAGATGGGGTTCGTCTTCAACTTCATCACCTACGGCGGGCACCAGGTCGACGGCGTGGCCTCCGAGGAGTTCGCGGCCACCCTGCTGCAAGACGGCATGCTGGCGCTGGCCCGGCTGCAGCGCAAGATGCGGTTGGTCGAGTCGCCCTACCGGACCCCGCAGACCCTGGTCGGCGGGCCGCGCAGCGATGCCGCGCTGGCCGCCTCGTCCGGCCGCACCGCCACCACCAAGGCGATGGGCGCCGGCTCCACCCAGCATCAGCACCTGGTGCAGACCGAGGTGCCCAAGAAGCTGCTGGAGGAATGGCTGGCGATGTGGGCCGAGCACAATCAGCTCACCGACAAGCTGCGGGTGCAGCTACGCCCGACCCGCCCCGGATCGGATGTGCTCGAACTCGGGATCTTCAATGACGACGGCGAGAAGCTCGCCAACGTGATCGTCGACCCGATCAAGGACCGGCACGGCCGCAGCATCCTGACGGTGCGCGATCAGAACACCTTCGCCGAGAAGTTCCGCCAGAAGCGGCTGATGACGCTGACCCATCTGTGGCTGGTGAACCGGTTCAAGGCCGCGGCGGTGCACTACGTCACGCCCACCCAGGACAACCTGTATCAGACCGAGAAGATGAAGGCGCACGGCATCTTCAGCAGCGTGCACCAGGAGGTCGGCGAGATCATCGTCGCCGACGTGAACCAGCCGCGCATCGACGAACTGCTGGCACCGGACCGCGAGGCGCTGGGCAAGCTGATCCGCAAGGAGGACTGAGCGCGCTGCCGGGGCGGAGCCGGCTACTCCGGCCAGCTGTTGCCCAGGATGGTCTCGACGAAATCGCCGCGGACGAACGACGGGTCGTAGTGTGCGAGCACATCGGCGTTGACCGTGCCGAACGTGCTGTCCGGGCGGTGCCTGAAGCCATCGGCGAACGCGTGCAGGATGCGGCGCTTGAAGTCGGGTCGTGGATGCGCGGCGGTCACCGCCGCCAGCAGATCCGGTGCCAGATCGTCGCGGCCGATGCCGAGCACGTCGGTCTCCACGCCGGCGGTGACCAGCGCGATCTCCGGGTTGAGGAACTCCGGGATGTTCGGGGTGGTGTGCAACGCGATGCCCAGCCAGACCGTGCGGGCATCGGCCTCGTCGACGCCGCGCTCCAGCAGGAAGTCCCGGGCGGCGTTGGCACCGTCGACCTCGAAGCGCAGTGCGGACTCGCGGTAGCGCTCGGTCAGCCCCAGGTCGTGAAACATCGCCCCCACGTAGAGCAGTTCCAGGTCGGGGGTCAGTCCGCGCCGGGCTCCTTGCAGGGCACCGAAAAAGAACACCCGGCGCGAATGATGAAACAGCAGATCATTTTCGACGTCGCGGATGTAGTCGGTGGCATCGCGCACCAGCGCGGTGTCGGGGATCGCGATCCCGGCAACGGTTTCCAGTGCTGCGTTCATCGCTGCGGCTCCTTTCGATTCGGCGAATGTACTCACCCGGGTAGGCTTCCGCCGCCGTCCACCCGGACGATCTGTCCGGTGATATACCCGGCGTCCTCGTCCAGCAGAAAGCAGATCCCATGGGCGATCTCCGCCGGCGTGCCGACCCGATGCATCGGAATGCTCTGCAGGAACAGGCTTTCCCGCTCCGAGCCGACCGGGCTGCGCTCGCGGTACATCTCGGTCTCGGTAGGGCCGGGCGACACCGCGTTCACGGTGATACCCGTCTCGGCGAGTTCCACCGCCCAGATCCGGGTGCAGGTTTCCAGCGCGGCCTTCGCCGACGCGTAGGGGGTGCGCTCCGGAGTGCCCAAGGTGGTCAAGCTGGTGACGTTGACGATGCGCCCCCAGCCGGCGGCGCGCATCCCGGGCAGGACCGCCTGCACGACCTGAACCGCGGCGCGAACATTGAGATCGTAGGTGTCGAACAGGTGGTCCAGATCGATCGACCCGATCCGGCCGAAGTGCGCAAAGCCCACATTGTTGACCACCGCATCGACGTGGCCGTCGGCGACGATGGCCGCCAATGTGTCCGCGGTTGCCGCGCGGTCGGCCAGGTCCACCGGATAGAACGGCCCCGGGAAGCTCTCGGGTGCGGTGCGGGCGATCCCGATCGGTTGAACTCCACGCGAGGCGAGCCGGTCGGCAACCGCGCGCCCAATTCCCTTGGAGGCGCCGGTGATCAACACTCGCCGGTCCGGCCTCTTCTCGGGCATCAGTTCTCCTCTCGACAACACTTCGATCCGATTCTGGTCGCCCAGCCGGCGATCCAGCCATGGCAGATGTGCCGTAGATCCCACAGAATGCGACCTCGGGCGGCACGGAAATGCACACGCCCAGGCGGTGGGCGCCTACCGCCTGGGCCGTGCTGGCTGACTGGACTGCCTAGATATCGAGGCCGAGGAAAGCATCCCCCGGGTCCAGCAGCGAGGAGGCGTCGAAGCCGCCGAACAGTGCGCTGAGGTCCACGTTCCCCAACGGTGTCACCAAGAGGTCGGTGACGGTGCTCGCGGCGCCGTCCAGACCCGGGATTGCGGTGTAGACGTTGGCGAAACCGCCGCCGAAGTTGAACACGTCATACACCGAGCCGATCGCGGGCAGATCCGCAATGTCCACACCGGTGGCGGCGGTGACGCCGTCAACGGTGAACGCGGTGTTGGTCAGGCCCAGCAGCTGCGTCACGGTCTCCGCGGTGTGCACACTGCCGAGCTGTTCGGCATCGGCCCCGGTTCCGTCGTAGACGTGGAAGCTCTGCGGTGCCAGCTGTAGCAGGAGCGAGGTGCCGGGGAAGGTGGCGACACCGCCGCCGATATTGAGCAGCGGCGGCGCACCGATGGTCTGGAAGACCGGGGCGAAACCCTCGGTCGCGTTGTCACCGGATCCGGTGAACGGATCGAAGGTGGTATCGCCGATGCTGAAAGCATCCTTGCCGATTGCCGTTTCGGCCAACCCGGTGAACGCATCGCCCGGGTCCGGCGGCTCCGCCGCATCGATACCGCCGAACAGTGAGCTGAGGTCCATGCTCCCCATCGGTGTGATCAGGGTGTCGGTGACGACACCGTCGACTCCCGGGGTGGCGGTGTAGATGTTCGTGAAACCGCCGCCGAAATTGAAGGCGTCATACACTGTCCCGACAGCCGGGAGGTCGGCGGTGCTGCCGCCCTCGACCGCGGTCGTGCTGGCGACGATCAGCTGGGTGTTGGTCAGCCCCAACAGGCTCGTCACGTGCTCGGAGGTGGCGATGGTGCCGACCTGCGTGGCCGCATCACCGGAACCGCTGTAGACGTCGAAGCTCTGCGGAGCCAAGATGATTCCGCCGTTTGTGGCATCCTCGATCGAAGCGCCCCCGATATTCAGGAACGGCGCGGCTCCGGTCAGTGCTGCGACCGGGGCGAAACCCTCCGTGATGGAGCCGTCGGTTTTGGTGAACGGGTCGAGGGTGAACCCGCCGATCGCGAAGGCGTCCTCGCCCCCGCCGGCCGCACCGGCTTCCAGCTCGACGAAGGCGTCGCCGGGCTGCAGCAGAGGCGCAGCGTCGATACCGCCGAACAACGGGGTCAGATCGATGTTCCCGAACGGCGTCACGAAGGTGTCAGTGACGGTGTCCGGGCCATCGTCGGCACTCACGATGGCGGTGTAGACGTTCGCGTAGCCGGCGCCGAGGTTGAACACGTCGTAGACCGATCCCACCGTTGGTAGCGACACATCGGTCGCCGGTGGCGCGCCGACGACGGTGAACTGGGTATTGGTGAAACCCGCCAGGTTCGCCACCACCACACTGGTGTTGATGCTGCCGAGGTCGGTGCCGTCGGCGGGATCGAACACCTCGAATTCCTGGCCGGCCATGGGCCCGCCGAATGCGAATCCCCCACCCAGAGTCAACAGGGGCGGAGCGCTGGTGAGCGGGTGAATGAGGGCGTAACCCTCCTCGTCGCCATTTACCGGATCGAAGGTGAAACCGCCGATCGTGAACGCGTCAGCGCCCGTTGCGCTGGGGCCGACCGGGACTGGGTCGGTGGCGTCGACCAAGGCTGCAGCCTCGACGTCGAACCGGCCGGCGGTCAGCGCCACATCCCGACGAATCTGGGCTATGTCGGTCTCGCTCACCGGTAGAGAGCACACGACGACGCTCGCGCTTGCGGCCGCGGCGCCAGCGGCGACGCACAACCGGATCCGGGCCGCGGGCCCCCCGGCGGTTGCGCCTGGGTGACAGAACAACTGCATGACTTCTCCTCTGCTGAGCGTGGTTACGTCGGCACGACACCGAGCGCCGCGACCGCCCCGTGGTCTTACCAAAGTGGTGGTGCCACGGCGTGTCTGCGACGAGCGGCATGTACACCGGACACGCACCTGCGTCGCAGCGGCCGTCGGTGCCGGCCGGCGATGTCGGCTGTTGTGGGAAAGATGTCGCATTGGCCCCAGTACGTGCGACGCACCGAAGCGGACACTGCTGGGGTGACGGCACCTCCGATATCGATTCCTGATGTGATCGCGCACCGATTGGGCTTTGCCCCGGAACGCCGCCTCGCCACACCGGACGGGTCGCTATCGGCGGCGATCTGGCGGTTCCGCAACAGGCCGTCCTACGAACTGTGCCGCAGCGCAGATCGGAACACCGACGTCATCGCGATGCCGATCAGCGGACGCCACCACCACACCTACTTCGGCAATGGCCGGCTGAAATGGAGCCGCTCGCATCCGGCATTCCACCTGAACATGGTGGTGGCCGGCGAGCAACCGCGCGGGCTGTTCATCTCCGACCAGCCGTTCACCTATCTGCATGTCTACGTGCGGCACGCCCTGGTCGAGCGGCTGGCCGTCGACAGCGGCGTGCTGGCCGTCGGCCGGACGGTAACCCTCGTCGACCCGATGTGTTCCCACGATCCGTTCGTCGAATTCGTCTTCCGGCAGATTCTGCGTGAGATGACCTGTGGCGACAGGATTTCCCGGACGATGCTGAGCGCCCTGGGCCAGCAGCTGATAACGGGCCTGCTGCGACGGCATTCGAGCGTCTCCGGCTCACGACCTCTGGCAGCCAAACTCGGTGCCGGCTACCACGATTGGCGTCTCCGGCGCACCATCGAATATCTCGAGGCGCACCTGGCCGACGACCTCGATCTCGGCGAGATCGCTGCGTCAGTGTGCCTGTCGGTGCCACGCCTTGCCGCGCTCTTTCGAGACGCGACCGGCGACCCACCGCGCCGCTGGCTGATGAACCGCCGCTTCGCCCGAGCGTGTGAGCTGCTTGCGACCTCGTCGCTGAGCGTCACCGAGATCGCTCACCAGTGCGGATTCGCCAGTTCCCAACATCTCGCCACAGTGATGCGACGGCGGCACGCGATCACGCCGAGCGACTTCCGGCGGCAAGTGCTGGGATCACACGCCTACCAGGAACGTTGTTGAAAGGAATCCTGACATGCCCATCTATCAGTGCTACAGCCCGGCCGGGCTGCTCAGTGGGCCGCAAAAAAGCCGAATCGCGAAGGAGATCACCGCGATCCACACCAAACAGACGGGAGCGCCCGAGTTGTTCGTCAACGTGCTGTTTCACCAGATCGCCGACGGGGACTGTTTCGTCGCCGGGAAGACCGCCGCCCACTCGTACCTTTTCGGGCTGATCCGCCACGGGCGCGATCTCGACACCCGCCAGCAGATGCTGCGTCAATTCTCGCGGATGTGGGCCGAGGTGACCGCGCAACCGGAGGCCGAGTTTCTGGTCGTGCTCACCGAGGCCGACCCGGCGAACGCCATGGAAGCCGGGTTGGTCTTGCCCGAACCCGGCCAGGAGACCAGGTGGTTCGCCGAGAACCACTCCCGCCTGACCGCGTTGGGTAGTGCGACCTGACACCTGTCGACGCGTCGCATTCTGTGGGATGCGCGGCGGAAATGCCCCTCTGCGCCGGGAGGCGGTCACCACAGACTGAGGTGGCGTTCAGAAGGAGGAAGCAGATGCGATTAGTGGTTGGCATGACCGGAGCGACCGGCGCCGCTCTGGGAATCCGTTTATTGGAAGCGCTGGCGCAGCTCGGCGTCGAAACCCATCTGGTCCTCAGTGAGTGGGCCCGGGCGACGATCAAGATCGAGACCGACTTCAGTGTCGCCGACGTGCGCGCGATGGCGACGCATGCCTACAGTGCCCGTGATCTGGCCGCGGGCATCTCGAGTGGATCCTTCCGCGCCGATGGCATGGTGGTGTGCCCGTGCAGCATGAAAACCTTGAGCGCCATCCGGATCGGTTTCAGCGACAATCTGATCACCCGAGCCGCCGACGTCACGCTGAAAGAGCGCCGCAAATTGGTGCTGGTCACCCGAGAGGCACCGCTGAGCGAGATCCACTTGGAGAACATGCATTACCTGGCGCGGGCCGGTGCGGTGATCTTTCCGCCGACGGTGGCTTACTACGCCCGCCCCAGCACGGTCGAGGAGGTCACCGACTACGTGGTCGGCCGCATCATCGATCAGCTCGGGATCGAACATTCGCTGATCGACCGCTGGAAAGACGATCACCACCCGATCCCGGCGGGCGGCGACCAACCCGGTGACGCGCGGTTGGCCGTAGTGCGGAGCGCGCAATGAGCACCGCGCCAACCCTTTCCGGTACCGCAGACTCCGCCGGGCAGCCGGATCAGCACACCGGTCCGGATCTGCGCAGCTGGCTGGACACCCTGGAATCGGCCGGACAACTGAGCCGCATCACCGCGGCCGTCGACTGGGATGAGGAGATCGGTGCGATCACCCGGGCCAATCTCTGCCTCGGTGGCCCGGCGCTGCTGTTCGAGAACATCACCGGCCATGAAAACACCCGCTGCACCAAACTATTGACCTCGGCGATCGGCAGCCGACGCCAGGTCCAGTTGCTGCTGGGCCTGCCCGAGGGCACCGGCGATTCGGCCATGGTGCGTCATCTTCGGGAGGCGTTCCGCAACCCGGTTCCCCCGCGCATCGTCGAGACCGGACCGGTCAAGCAGAACATCATCGCAGGCGCCGACATCGACCTGCGGGAGTTCCCGGTGCCGAAATGGCACGGCGAGGACGGCGGCCGCTACATCGATACGTTCTGCGGCGTCATCACCCAGGACACCGTGACCGGCCGCGACAACATCGGCCTGTACCGGGGCATGATCGTCGACCGCGACAAGATCGCCAAACTGCTGGTTCCCAGCCAGGGTTGGGGCGGCCACATGGCGCAATACAAACCGGAGCCCATGCCGGTGGCAGTGGTGTATGGATGGCACGATGTGCTGACCTTCTGCGCCGGCAGCCCGTTTCCGAAGAACATCTGCGAGTGGGACATGATGGGTGCCCTGCTGGGCCGCCCGGTGGATCTGGTGGCCTGCGAGTCGGTTCCGCTGCACGTGCCGGCGACCGCCGAGATCGTCGTCGAGGGATACATCGATCCCGACCCGGCGACCTTCGTGATGGAGGGCCCCTTCGCCGAATACCCGGGCTTCATCGGCGATGCGGCACCCGCGCCCGTACTGCGCGTCACCCGGATCACCCACCGCGATGATCCGGTGCTGCGCGGCACCCTGGAAGGCATCCGGCCGGGCCTTCTCAACGAGGACAGCATCGTCAATTTCGCCCGCTCGGCCATCAGCTGGAACGTGCTCGACGATCTCGGTATCGGCGGCATCACCGACCTGTGGATGAGCGAGGTCACCAACGGGCAGAACACCGTGGTGCAGATCCAAAAGCGCTACCGGGGCCACGCCCAACAGATCGCCTCGGCGCTGTGGGGCACCGGGGGCTCGATGTGGTTCCACAAGAACGTCATGGTCGTCGAAGAGGACATCGACATCCACGACCCGGCCGCCCTGGACTGGGCGATGTCCTACCGGGTCAACGCCGGACGCGGCGACATCGCGTTCTTCGGGCCGGGCCTGGGCTCCTCACTGGATCCGTCCACCCCGCCGGAACGCAACGACACCAACAAGTACGGCAGCGGCGAATGGACCCGAATGCTCATCGACGCCACCCGCAGCTGGGACATCGACCCCAGACCGGCATGGGGAGGGCGGCGATTCCCGCCGACGGACCGACTCGCCCCAGAGTTGGAAGCCCGCATCGCCGCCCGCTGGCAGGAGTACGGAATCGGTATCCCCTACCTCGACGACGCTGGACGCGAACGGCTGACGCTGGCGCAGCTGAGCGCGCGGATGCCGCAGGTATGAGGGCGGTTCGGTGAGCAAGACGGTGATGCTCGTCGTCTTCGACGGCGTGAAACTTCTGGACATCGCGGGACCGGCCGAGGTGTTCGCCGAAGCCAACCGGTTCGGCGCGGACTATCGGCTGACCGTCGCCTCGGTGGACGGTCGCCCGGTGCAGACTTCGGTCGGGGTGCCGTTCACAGCCACCGGCCGGATCTCGGCGCTGGAATCCGCCGACACGGTGATGGTCGCCGGCGGTGATGCGCTGGTCGGCCGGCCGATCGATCCCGAACTGGTCGACGCACTGAAGACGGCGGCCACCCGTACCCGGCGGCTGGCCTCGGTGTGCACCGGTTCGTTCGTCTTGGCTCAGGCCGGGCTGCTCAGCGGCCGTCGCGCCACCACCCATTGGCGCCATGCCGGGCGACTGGCCCGCGCCTTCCCCGACATCACCGTCGAACCGGATGCCATCTTCGTCCGCGACGGCGACGTCTTCACCTCGGCAGGAGTGTCGTCGGGCATCGACTTGGCCCTGGCCCTCGTCGAGCAGGACCACGGTACCGAGGTCGCCCGCGAGGTGGCCCGAACCCTGGTGGTGTACCTCAAGCGGGCGGGCGGTCAATCGCAGTTCTCGGTCCTGGTTGAAAGCTATTCTCCGCCATCGCAATCCACGCTGCGGGGTGTTCTCGACTCGATCGCGGCCGATCCCGGGGCCGGACACACCGTGAAGAGCCTGGCCGCCCAGGCGTCGCTGAGCACCCGCCAACTGACCCGGCTGTTTCGCGCCGAGCTCGGCATTACCCCGGCCCGCTACGTCGAAACGGTCCGGATCGACATCGCCCGCGCCGCGCTCGACGCCGGCCGCAGCGTCACCGACACGGCGCGGCTGGCCGGTTTCGGCAGCACTGAGACGTTGCGGCGAGTCTTCGCCACCCACCTCGGCATCTCGCCGAAGGCCTACCGAGACCGATTCCGCAGCAGCGCCCAGCGGTAATCCATAGCCGGCTACCCGCGGATCGCCGCTGCCGTATCGGCCAGGGTTTCTTGCGGATCCCGCAACACGACGCCGAGGTCGCGTTCGGCCGGTGAATCGTCGGAGGCCGGCATCTGGGTGTAGTACTGCATCCCCGCCTCGGTGAACGGCGTGCTGATCGGCAGCACCCGCTCGGCCTGATCCAGCAGGCGCCCGGCCCAGCGCAGCGCGATGTCCGGCACCGGCGCGGCGAGCATGGCCGAACCGGACACCGTGGCGAAAAGCCCGGCCAGCTGCCGCGCGGGCACCCGATGCCCGCCGGCCATGTAACGCCGCGGACCGCGGCCGGGCTCAAGCAGCGCCACGTGCAACGCCGCCAGGTCGCGGACATCGACGATCAGCCAGGCCGCGCTGCGGCCCGGAATCACCCGCATCTGCAACGCGGCCCGCACCCCCTCGCCCGCCTCACCGAATCGGTCTCCGACCGGCGGACCCAGCACCATGCCCGGGTAGGTGATGTTGACCGGGGCACCGGCTTCCTGCAGACCGCGCACGTAGCGCTCCTCGCGGGCTTTGGACCGGCCGTAGCCGTCGGAGCCGCCCGCCACCGGCAGGTCCGCGCGCAGCGTGCCCAAGCCGGGGCGGAACAGCGCGGTGAAGCTCGAGACGTGAATGATCGGGTCCAGCCCCAGCTCGACCGCGCCGCCGAGCACGTTGCGGGCGCCGTCGGAATTGGTGGCCATCATCTGGTCGTTCTGCCGCGGGTCGGTGGCGACCAGCGCGGCCGCATGCACCACGGCGTCGCAGCCGTCCAGCGCGCGCCGCACCGAGTCCGCGTCGGTGATGTCACCGACGACGTGATCCGAGACGTCGACGCCGAGCCGCTCCACGCTGGTGTGCAAGCCGGCCGGGTTGCGAACCAGGAACCGCACCTGGTGACCGGCGTCGCTGATCGCTTTAGCGGTCCAGCCCCCGACGAATCCGGTTCCTCCGGTGATCAACACGCGCGTCGCAGTCATGCCCCGATTCTGCTATGGCCCGGGATCTGGCAAGGCAGCCGCGTCAAGTGCGCTTGGGTAACTGGCCGGCGATCAGCGGCACCATCTTGTCGGCCATGTAGGCGTGCCCGGCGTCGGTGGGATGCACGCCGTCGGGACCGATCAGCTCGGGCCGGCCGACGAACCAGCGTTCGGCCAGCGGGTCGACGAACTCCGCCCCGACGACGCGCGCCTCGGCACTCAAGATGTCGCGGATCCGCCACACGCTGGCGGGTACCTCAGCGGTGGGCCACGCCGGCCCGATCACCAGCATCCGGGCCACCGGGGTGATCCGCCGGGCCAGGCCCAGGGTCTCGGCGACCAGCCGGGTCAGCTCACCCGGCTCGACATCCTGGTCGTTGCGCGAGCCGAAGAACACCACCAGCGCGTCGTCGGGTTGCACTCCCCGAGCCGTCAGATCCCCGAAGAGACCGCCCCGGTTGCCGCGCACGGCGTAACCGGCGCCGCCTTCGGCCACCACGTCGGCGCTGACGTAGATGCCGCGGCCGGCCAGGATCTGCCACGCCCGCTCGGTCCAGTTCGCCGCGCCGCGACCGGTGTCTTCATACCCGGAGGTGTAGGAGTCACCGATGACGGCGACTCGGATCGGGGAGGCGCTCAGCGGCACGGTCTCGTAATGGCGGGCTGAGTCACGATCGCGGGCCAGGTAACCGGTTCCCGCCACGACGGCGACGACGACCGCCGCCAGCGAGACCGCGAACGTCATCACCCGGCTCACAGCTCACCTCCCCGATCGGCGGCCACGGTCAGCGTTTCAGGAGACACTGACCGGAACCGCCGCGGTGCGCTGGTCAAGGATCTCCTCGACCGGTTCGACGGCCAGCGGGTCCTCGGCGGGGCGCACCTGCGCCGTCTCGGGCCGGGCACCGATCATCCTGCGCATCCAGCGCCGGCCCGGCTCCTCGACACCGTGGAACAGCAGCACCGACAACAACGTCGACGCCGCCAACAGCCCGCACACCATCCACTTGGCCGCGGTCGCCCCCTCGTCCAGCATGATTTCGAATTGTATTGCGGCCCAGTTCCACGCAGTGTGCACCAGCTCGTGAACCATGTACAAGCAGAACGAGATCTGCCCGCCGTAGACCATCAGCCGAGTCGACAGCAGTGCCGGCAAGCTGCCGGTTCCGATCGCCAGCGCCATCACCAACGGCACGAACAGCACGTCGACCAGTCCGCCGCTGTCGTGGAGCCCGGAGATCGGATGCGCATCGAAGTAGTAGAGGACGCCGACGATCGCGGCGATGAGCAGCGCGGAGCAGTATCCGGCGGCGCGGCGGGAGCGGCCGGTGGGCGCCATCTTGCGCACCGCGGCGCAGGCCAGCGCACCCGCGGTGAACTGCATGACGATGCGCGGCAACCAGCTCCACGGGGTGTAGAACTGGCCGGTGGCGAGCATCAACAGCAGCGGCGGCAGCGAGACGATGATCGCCAGTGCGGCCAGGCCACGCGCCGACGTCGCCCGCATCATCCGGTAGACCACCAGGATCAGCCCGCCGAACAACAGGTAGGCCAGCCATTCGGCGCTGATCGACCAGGCCGGCCCGTCCCAGCTGGACCCGTCGAAGAACGGCTCGAACCACAGCTGCACCAGTAGGAGCTGGCGCACGTAGCTGGTCGCGGTCAGCCGGCTGAGGTCTTCGGTCGGCACGTGGCCGACGTGCAGGGTGAAGATCACCCAGAGCAGCGCGAGGTGCAAGGTGACCAAATAGATCGGCCAGACCCGGGCCAGCCGCAACCACAGGAAATGCAGGGTGGCCCGCGGCGAGAACGACTCCCCCATCCGTTCCAGGTAGTTCCAGGTCAGCACGAATCCGCTGAGGATGAAGAACAGGTCGACGCCCTGGGCTCCCCGGTCCAGCACCGGGGCGAGCGCGTCGCTGAAGGCCGGTGAAGCCAGTCGCAGCAGCGGCCGGAAATGAAACAGCACCACCCATACCGCGGCGATGATGCGAAGCCCGGTGAGGGCTTTGATCTCTCCGCTGCGCACGACACTCTTTCGCCGGTGGGCTCTGCTGTCTCGGCTGCCTGAGATGCGGGCCCGCCGAGATGGCCCGACTATCGGCAGCCGCAACCGGTGGCCGGCAGCCATCGCAGACTAGCAGCGGGACCGTCCTCGGTGAAGTTGCCGGCCGGGTGCGCCTGCTGGGTTTTTGCCGGCCGGTGTGAATACTGAAGCGATGCCAGAGCAGTATCGGGTGGGTCGCGGGATCGCCGACATCACCGGCGAACCCGCCGAGTGCGGAATGCTCGGTTACGGCGTGGCCTCCCAGCAGACTTCCGGGCTGCACAACCGGCTGCGCGCCCGGGCGTTCGTGTTCGTCGACACCGCCACCAGCGCCCGGCTGCTGCTGGTCGTCTGCGAACTGCCGCTGCTGCTGGAAAGCGTGCACCGCGCGGTGCTCGGGCGCCTCGCCGCCGATCACGGCGAGCTGTACACGTTCCGCAACGTGATGCTGACCGCCACGCACACCCATTGCGGGCCCGGGGGGTACTCCGATCACCGGCTCTACAACTCCAACACCGGCGGGTTTCGGCCGCAGACGTTCACCGCGATCGTCGACGGCACCTGCGAGGCGGTCGAGCGCGCGCACGCCGACCTCGCTCCCGCCACGTTGAGCCTCGCCGTCGGCCGGTTGCACGACGCCAGCACCAACCGCTCACCGTCGGCGTTCGCCCGCAATCCCGAAGCCGACCGCGCCCACTTCCCCGACGCCATCGACCCGCAGACCACCCTGCTGCGCATCGAACGCGGCGGCCGGCTGGTCGGCGCGGTGAACTGGTTCGCCACCCACGGCACCTCCATGACCAACCGCAACACCTTGATCAGCGGCGACAACAAGGGCTACGCCGCCTACCAACTGGAGCGCCTCGACCGCGGCGTCGACTACCTGGCGCCCGAACCGCCGGACTTCATCGCGGCCTTCGCCCAGACCAACACCGGGGACATGTCACCGAATCTCAACCACCGGCCCGGCAGCGGGCCCACCGAGGACGAGTTCGAGAACACCCGGATCATCGGGGCTCGGCAGGCCGCCGCCGCCACCGACCTGACGACCGGGCACGGCAGCGAGGTCACCGGCGGCCTGGACGCGCTGGCCAGCTACGTCGATCTGTCTGATTTCGAGGTCTCGGCCGAGTTCACCGGCGACGGGCGAACCCATCGCACCGGCCCCGCGCTGGCCGGCGCGGCGGCGCTGGCCGGCACCGACGAGGGGCCCGGGCCACTGCATCCGCTGGTCAGACAGGGCCGCAACCGCATCATCGATGCGCTGGTCACCAGCACCGTCTACCGCCTGGCTCCGCGCCTACGCGACGCACACGCACCCAAGGGAGCGATGGGCCCGGGCAGCCGGCTGAACAAGGCCCTGGCACTGATGCCCAACGGTGGCCCCATCCAGCTGCTGCGCATCGGGCAGCTGTATCTGATCGGCATCCCCGCCGAAGTGACGATCGTGGCTGGGCTGCGCTTGCGCCGCACCGTGGCCGCGATCGTGGGCGCCGAGCTGCGGGATGTGCTGGTCGCCGGCTACAGCAACGGCTATCTGCACTACGTCACCACGCCGGAGGAGTACGAGGAGCAGCGCTACGAGGGCGGCAGCACGATGTTCGGCCGCTGGGAGCTCGCGGCGCTGCAACAGGTGGTCGCCGGGCTGGCCACCGCGATGCGCGAGCGGCGGCCGGCGCCGAACGGCAACGCCCCCGCCGCGCCGGCCCGCGCCCGGCGGTCACGCCGCCACCCGTACCCGGACGAACCGGCCCCGGGCCACCGGTTCGGCGACGTCCTGCAGCCGCCGCAGCCGCGGTATCAGCCGGGGACCACCGTGGCGGCGGTGTTCGCCGGCGCCTACCCGAACAACGACCTGCACCGCGGCGGCACCTACCTGCGGGTTGAGCGCGAAACCGGCGAGGGATGGAGCACCGTGGCCGACGACGGCGACTGGTCGACGACGTTGCGTTGGCGCCGCGCCGGCCGTCGCGGCTCCGCCGTGACGGTGACCTGGGCGGTGCCCGAGGACACCGCCGCCGGACGCTACCGACTGCGCTATCACGGCGACGCCCGGGGGCGCGACGGCCGGGTCAAGGAGTTCACCGGAACGACCGAGCCGTTCGATATCTCACCAAAGCGTTAATCGGCCGCCCAACGCGCCTTAACTTCACCGCCTAACGTCGGGAAATGTCACGGTCGGATATCAGCCGGCAGTGGTCAGACAATGGGAAGCGGGGGCTGGGCATGGCTATCACCATCACCACACGGGGCACAGCACGGATCGGTCAGCAGAACAACCCCACCGTCGACTGCGGTGGCGCGCAGATCCGGGCACACTCCCGCCACCTGGCGACGGTGATCACGATCCGGGGCCGGATCGATTCCGCCAACGTGGACCAGCTCAGTGAGCAGGCTCGTCGCTTCGTCCTCGCCAAGGAACCGCTGCTGCTGGACTTGAGCGGGGTCACCTCGTTCGCGGCCGCCGGTATCTGGCTGCTGTGCGTAATCGACGGTGACTGCCGTGCCGCGGGTGTGGACTGGACGCTCATCGAGGGCCCGGCGGTCAGCGAGCTGCTCGGCGACTTCGATGAGGACGCCATGTTCCCGACGGCGCGGTCGGTGGAGCAGGCGCTGCACACGCTCGCCGACGGCAACGACCAGCGCCGCCAGGCGCTGCTGCCGCTGTTCCAGAAGTCGGCCTGAGCCGAGGCTTCGCCGCAGCGCTGCGCTGGTGGCCGCTGGTCGGCCTGTTAGCCACGCTGGCCCTGGGCTGGGCGGTGGGCCGCGGCTCGACCACCTTCGACGACTGGTTCAGCGATCACACCCACGCTCTCCTCGGCGGCCAGCCGCGATGGCTGCTGACGTTCACCAGCGTCTGGTTGGTGTTCGCGGTGCTGGTGGGCTGTCTGGCGGTCACCTTATTGCGGCGGCAGTGGGCGCTGGCGGCCGCGGTGCTGGTCTGCCCGTTCGTGGTCACCGCGACCAGCCAGGCCCTCAAGTACCTCTTCGACCGGCGCAACGGGCCGTACCTGGAATATCCCAGCGGGCACACCGCGCTACTGGTCGCGGTGCTGGGCATGCTGGTCGTGGTGGCCGGTTCGAGCCGGGCTCGGCGCGGGACTCTGGCCCTGGCGACGGTGCTGAGCCTGCTGGGCATGCTCGGTTTGGTGGCCTGCGGTTACCACTTCCTCACCGACACCCTCGGAGCGGCGATGCTCGCCACCGCGCTGGTGTGCGCAGCGGCTCGATTAACCTCGGCGCTGTGATCGTGCTGCTGCCACCGTCGGAGACCAAGCGGGCCGGCGGCGACGGACAGCGGCTGCGCCTGGAGGCGCTCGGGTCCCCGCAGCTGACCGAATTGCGGGCGGCGCTGGTCGACGAGCTGGTCGCCCTGGCCGCGGATCGGGACGCCAGCCGGCGCGCACTGGCGCTGTCGGCCAGCCAGGACGCCGAGATCGACCGCAACGCCCTGTTGCGTTCGGCGCCGACGGCGCCGGCGATCAACCGCTACACCGGCGTGCTGTACGAGGCGCTCGACATCGGCTCGCTGCGCGGCGCGGCGGCAGCCCGTGCCGCCGAGCGGCTGGCGGTCGGCTCGGCCCTGTTCGGGTTGCTGCGGGCAACCGATCCGGTACCCGCCTACCGACTGTCGGCGACCTCGAAGCTGCCCGGGCGGCCCGGCCTGGCCCAGCGCTGGCGCCCGATGTTGGAGCCGGTGCTGGCCGAGATCGCCGCCGCCGAACTGATCGTCGACCTGCGGTCCGGGTCGTATGCGGCGCTGGCCAAGATTCCCGGTGCGGTCTGCGTCGACGTGGTCGCCGAACATCCCGACGGCCGACGGGCCAGCGTCAGTCACTTCAACAAGGCGCACAAGGGCCGGCTGGCCCGGGCGCTGGCCACCACCAGGTCCGACCCGACCGACGCCGCGGCCGTGGCGGTGATCGCCCGCCGGGCCGGGATGCGGGTGGAGCGCGACCGCCACCGGCTGACCGTGGTGGTGCCGGCCTCATGATCAGGTCGTTGGCCGTGGTGCCGCTGCTGTTGGCCGCCCTGGCGGCCGGCGCGGCGTGGGCCGTTCCCGGCCCACCACCGGTGTCCCCGGCGGCGCGCGCGGCGGGGTTCGTCGACGTCCGCAGCGCGGTGCCGGACGCGATCCTCGATCTGCGGTATGCCACGGCGAACAACTTCACCGGCGTGCAGCTGTATCCGGCCGATGCCCGCTGCCTGGTGCACGAGTCGCTGGCTCCGGGCTTGACGGCGGCCGCCGATGCGCTGCGTGGCCGGGGCCGGACGTTGGTGTTCTGGGACTGCTACCGGCCGCACGACGTGCAGGTGCGGATGTTCGAGGTGGTGCCGGATCCGAATTGGGTGGCCCGGCCCGGCCCGCTGGCCCGCAGCCATGAGACCGGGCGGTCGGTCGACGTGACGACCGCCGACCCGCAGGGGCGGCTGGTCGAGATGGGCACCGACTTCGACGACTTTTCGCCGCGCGCGGCGGCCTTCGCCGGCGGGATCAGCGCGCGAGCCGCGGCCGAACGCGCCGCCCTGCGCGACGCGATGAGCGCCGGCGGCCTCGCCGGCTATTCCGGGGAGTGGTGGCACTTCGACGGACCCGGCGCCGGCGTGGGCAGACCCATCCTCGACGTCGCCGTCAACTAGGTGGCGCCGCCAGGTGCTGCTCCACCGACGCCACCTTGGTGGTCATCGCATCGACCGCGCCGGCTCGCCAGTCGGCCTTGATCACCGTGCTCACCCGTGGCGAGCGGGCCGCCACCGCTTCCACCGCCCGCTGCACCACTGCCATCGCCTCGGCCCAGCTGTCGCTTTCGATCACGGTGAACATCGAATCGGTGCGGTTGGGCAGACCCGACTCGCGCACGACCCGCACCGCCTCCGCGACGAGCTCACCCACTCCCTCGCCCACTCCGAGCGGCGTGACCGAGAACGCAACGACCACCGACATCTGACCACCCCTCCCGGTCGCACCATCGCCGAGCCTACCTAGAGTCGGGCCCATGCGGGTTCTGGTGCAACGCGTCTCGTCGGCCCGGGTTACCGTCGACGGCGAAACCGTCGGTGCGATCACGCCGGAAAGCCATGGATTGGTGGCGCTGGTCGGTGTCACCCACGGCGATGACGTGGCCAAGGCGCGGCGCCTTGCCGAAAAGCTCTGGCAGTTAAGGATTCTCGACGACCAACGCTCGGCCTCCGACGTCGGCGCGCCGATCCTGGTGGTCAGCCAGTTCACCTTGTACGCCGACACCGCCAAGGGGCGGCGCCCCTCCTGGAACGCCGCCGCTCCGGGTGCCGTCGCCGAGCCGCTGGTGGCCGAGTTCGCCGAGGCGCTGCGGAAATTGGGCGCGCAGGTGGCGACCGGGGTGTTCGGGGCACACATGGCGGTCGAACTGGTCAACGACGGACCGGTGACCGTGCTGCTGGAACTGTAGAGGCGAAACCGCCGTGCGCGCCGCGCCGCGCGTTTACCGTTGGCCAGATGAACACAGCCGCAAAGATCCGCTGCGGTGTCTACGCTGCGATATCCGTTGTCGCGCTGGTCGCGACCTGGAGCCAGAATCTGGCGTATGAGTTCGGCGACGTGTTCCCGCAATTCCTGCTCGACACCACCGTGACACCCGCGGCGCGCTCGATCACCGCCGATATCGTGCTGCTGTTCTTGGCCGCCGCGATCCTGATGGTCCTCGAGGCGCGCCGGCACAACGTGCGGTTCGTCTGGGCCTATATCGCCGGCGGCTTCCTCATCGCGATCAGCGTCACCTTCCCGCTGTTCCTGATCGCCCGCGAACGGCGCCTGGCTGCCGAGGGCTCCGAAACGCCGCGGCTGGGCCTTACCGACACGGCACTGCTGGCGGTGCTCACGCTTGCGCTGGCCGGCACCGCCTTCTGGGTTGACACCCGCTAGGACCCGCGACCAGAGGCCGAGACCGGCGGCAGGTAGATGCCCACCAGGCTGCGATGCCACCACGCCCGATCGCGCCGGCGCTCAGCCGGGGTGGTGAAGCGGTAATCGTAGAGCAGTGCACGCACGTACCGCGGCGGCTCGTCCGGGAAAGGGTTGTGCCGCAACAGGCGCAGCGTGTCGCGGTCGTTGCGCAGCAGACGTTCCAGCAGCGCGTCGCGCCACGGCAGCGCGTAGGTCGGCGATAACGCGGCGAACCACATCAGCCAGTCCAGCCGCAGGTGATAGGGCGCCCACTGCCGTGGCAGCCGGTCAGTGGCACCGGGTTTGCCCTTGAATTCGTATTCCCGCCAGACCGCCTTGTCGGTGAGCTCAGCGTCGGCGGTCCCCTCGATGACCACTTCTTGCCGGGAGCGTCCGACGGTCCCGAACGCCCCGTAGGTGTTGACCAGATGAAAGGGGTTGAACGAGGCGTTCATTCGCTGATTGCGTGATGCCATGTTGCGCACCGGCCAATAGCTGAGCACCACCACCATCGCAGCGAAGGCGATCGCAGCGACGGCGAACCACGCCGGGGGATCCGGCATCACCGGGGGCTGCAGGCCCGGAAGCAGTCCGGTGAACCACGACTGGTCGAGCGCGCTGGCGGCAAGCACGATCGTCACCCAGTTCAGCCAGGCGAAGTTGCCGGAGGCCACCAGCCACAGCTGGGTGACGATGATGATCACCGCCGCCGCCCCGGCGATCGGCTGCGGAGCGAACAACCCGAACGGCACCACCAGCTGGGCGACATGGTTTCCGGCGACTTCGATCCGGTGCAGCGGTTTGGGCAGGTGGTGGAAGAACCAGCTCAGCGGTCCCGGCATCGGCTGGGTCTCGTGGTGGTAGTCCAGGCAGGTCAGGTCGCGCCAGCAGGAGTCGCCACGCAGCTTGATCAGCCCCGCCCCGAACTCGATCCGGAACAGCAGCCACCGGGCCAGCCACATCACCAGCACCGGAGGCGCGACGCGGTCGTTGCCCAGGAATACCGCCAGCAGCCCGGCCTCCAGCAGGATCGATTCCCAGCCGAACGAATACCAGGTCTGGCCGACGTTGACGATCGACAGGTACATCGCCCACAACAGCAGCCAGATCGCCATCACCGCCCACAGCGGGACCAGCTCGCCGGCCCCGGCCACCAGGGCGGCTGCCAGTGCTGCCCCCAGCCAGCAGATGGCGGCGAAGAACCGGTCCGAGTAGTACAGCTGAAAGATGCTGGGGCTCACTCCGAATGGCCGCCGGCGCAGGTACCGCGGCACCGGCAGCATGCCGTGCTCACCGATCAGGGCACGGAACTGGCGCGCGGCGGCGACGAACGCCAGGACGTAAATCGCGGCGATGCCGCGTTCCAGCACCAGCCGGCCCAGCCAGTAACCCGATCCGCTCAACCACGTCGTGTTCACATCCGCAACTCCTCGGTGAGATGTTCATACCACCGGATGCGGTCGCAATCACGCGGTTGACAAGGCGCGGTGCAGCAGATGCATGGCCACCGTCGTCGAGCGTTCGCGAACGTCGGCCCGCTCCCCCGGCAGCCGGGTCGTGCGCGTGAGCAGCCGGCCGTCCCCGAGCGCGACACAGAAGCACACGGTTCCCACCGGCTTGTCCGGTGTTCCGCCACCGGGGCCGGCGATTCCGGTGATCGCCACCGCCGTATCGGCGGCGAAGCGGCGCAGCGCACCGGCGGCCATCGCCTCGGCCACCGGCTCGGAGACCGCACCGTGCTCGGCGATCAGGGCAGCGTCGACGCCGAGCAGGTCAACCTTGGCGTCGTCGGCGTAGGACACCACCCCGCCGGCGAGGTAGGCCGAGGCCCCGGGCGGGTCGGCCAGTCGGCCTGCCAGCAGCCCGGCGGTGCACGATTCCGCGGTCGCGATCCGCCGGCCGGCCAGCCGCACCGCCACCAGATCGTCGATGCGCGAACCGTCTTCGGAGAAGATCGCCCGGGCGTGCCGTTCGCGCAGCAGCGCGAGCAGCTGGCCGTAGGTCGCGGCGGCATCGGGTTCGTAGCGGGTGACGATCTCAAGCTCGCCGCGGCGCAGGCAGGTGGTGATCTCCAGCCGCAGGAAGTCGGCGATCGCCTCCTGGGCGTGCCGCAGCGTGTCGGCCAGACCGGACTCGGGCAGCCCGAACATCCGCACGGTCTGCTGTTCGTAGCGGGTACGACCGGCGATCGCCTGCTGCACCTCGGCGGTGGCGATCGCCTTGTGCCACATCGGTTGCAGCTCGCGCGGCGGCCCGGGCAGCACCACCACCGTGGGAGAGCCGGGCACCACCACACCGGGCGCGGTACCCACCGGATCGAGAACGATCGCGCCGGCCGGGACCATGGCCTGTTTGCGGTTGGCCGCCCGGACCGTCGCGAAATCCGGGGCGCCCGGCCCGGTGAAGCGCGCCATCATCGGTTTGAGGATGTCGGCGATCCGGGCTTCCAGCGCGGCGTCGAGCACGACGTCGCGTCCGCAGAACCGGGCGACGGTGTCGACCGTCAGGTCATCAGCTGTCGGCCCCAGACCGCCGCTGGTGATGATCAGGTCGACACCCTCGCCGGCCAGGAACCGCAGTTGGGCCTCGATGTCGCGGGGCCGGTCGCCGCAGATCGTGATGTGCGCCAACTCGACTCCCAGTTCCAGGAGCCGGTCGGCCAGCCACGGTCCATTGCGATCGGCGATCCGTCCGGTGAGTACCTCGGTACCGGTGACCACGATTCCTGCGCGTGCGCTCACCGGTCCGAGGTTACGGCCTCACCGTCAGGGCAAGCCGGGAATCAGCAGGACCTCCATCGGCGGCATCGGGGCTGACGGCGCGAAGACCGTCGGCGCCACCGCGGTGGGCACCGGTGTGGTGGGTCCGAAATTCGGCATCGGGAACGGCAGCACCGACGTCAGATTGGCCGGGAAGCCGGACAGTCCGGGCAGGCCGCCGGCCTGCGACGCCGGCGCCGTGGCACCCGAGGTCTGCGGAACGTTGAGGGTCGCGGTGGCGAGAGGCGACTGCGCCCCCGATGCAGCCGGCGCTACCGAGGTTCCGCTCAGTGCCGACGTGGTGGTCTGCAGCAACTGTTGCGGGATGGTGGTCGAGGAGGCGACCATCTGCTCGACGACGCCGGGCAGGCCCGGGTTGATCGGCACCGCGTCCGCGCCGGCGGTGGCGCTCGAGGCGAGTGCCGTCAGGAACAGTCCCGCGGCGGCGCCGGCCGCGACGGTGAGGCAATTACGGATACGTGACATGGCTTTCTTCCCCATCCCGATAACTACAAGGTCGGGACTGAAGTTAGCCGTGTGAAATATGTTGCCCGTGTGACACGAGGGGCGGTTATGCAACCGTTGCGAACCGGAGCCGTCGCGGTTATCGAGCCCTATCTGGCCAGCCAGCTCTGGATCTTCGCCAGCTCCGTGGTGTAGGCGAGCAGGACGGAGTCGTCATAGTGGGCCCCGCCGTTGAGGGTGCCGCTGTCGCGCCATACCGCGTGGACGTGGGCGGCCCCACGGCCGTAGATGTCGACACGCTCCCGCTGGGTACGCTGCCAGCCGAGCTCCGCGGCCTGCTCGGACAGGGCGTTCCGCACATCGGTCGCGGTGGTTTCACTGGTCTCGCTGGCCATGGCGCCGGCCTCCTTTCGCTAGGCCAAACACGCTATCAGCTGCCGGTTTCGCCTCCGTTCGTGCGGCGCGTGGTGGCGGTGATTCGCGGCGGCGGACGTAACATCGACGCCGATGACCGCATCACCGCGCGATCTGATCGCCGAGATCGGCCGCAGCGAAACCGGCGCCCGGATCGGAGCATTCTTCGATCTGGACGGCACGCTGGTGTCCGGGTTCACCGCCACCGCACACGCCGGCGACCGGATCCGCCGGCGTCAGGCCCGGGCCGGTGAGGTGCTCGGCGTCGTCGAGGCCGCGGTGCGATATCGGCTGGGCCGCATGCAATTCGAGCGGCTGCTGGTGCGCGCGGCGGGCTACCTGCGCGGCGAATCGATCACCGAGCTCGACGACGTCGGTGAGCGGCTCTTCGCCGACCACATCACCAGCCGGGTCTATCCGCACATGCAGGAGGTCGTGCGGGCCCATCAGCAGCAAGGCCACACCGTGGTGCTGAGTTCCTCGGCGCTGACCATCCACGCCGAGCCGGTCGCC
Source organism: Mycolicibacter sinensis (assembly GCF_001673565.1). Classification (GTDB taxonomy): domain Bacteria; phylum Actinomycetota; class Actinomycetes; order Mycobacteriales; family Mycobacteriaceae; genus Mycobacterium; species Mycobacterium sinense_C. Next base: position 15,220 of record NZ_LZMF01000116.1, on the reverse strand, counting down.
CACTACCTGGGCATTCCGCAGGTGCTGTGCAACCGGTTCGAACTCGACGAGCGGGGCGTGCTGACCGGCGGCGTCGTCAAACCGGTGGTGTGGGGACCCGAGAAGGCGGCCGCGGTCCAGCGGTTCTGCGCGAACAACGGGGTCGACCTCGCCGAGAGCTTCTTCTACGCCGACGGCGACGAGGACGCCGCGCTGATGTCGCTGGTGGGCCAGCCCCGGCCGGTCAATCCGCGCCCCGGGCTGGCGGCACTGGCGGCCGAGCAGGGCTGGCCGGTGCTGCACGTGACCGGGGCCGGCCGCACCGGCGGCCGATCCCTGCGCCGCGCCGCCGGTTTCGGGGTGGCCGTGCTCCGCGCCTTCGCGACCCACTGAACCCGACCCCGGACACGATGGGCGGTAGTGTTGCATTCACGCGGCCCACTGGGGCCGACTGGCCTCGCCACGTCGAGTCTGGTACTAAATTAGAACACGTTTCACTTCGGTCCCGCCGCCCTTGAAGGAGTAAGTCATGCACACTCCCCTCTGCGACGAACTCGGCATCGAGTTCCCGATCTTCGCCTTTACCCACTGTCGCGACGTGGTCGTGGCCGTGAGCAAGGCCGGTGGTTTCGGGGTGCTGGGCGCGGTCGGCTTCACCCCCGAGCAGCTGGAGATCGAGCTGAACTGGATCGACGAGAACATCGGGGACCACCCCTACGGCGTCGACATCGTCATCCCCAACAAGTACGAGGGCATGGATTCCGGGCAGTCCGCCGAGGAGCTCGCCGACTCGCTTCGCAAGCTGGTGCCCCAGCAGCACCTCGACTTCGGCAAGAAGCTGCTGGCCGACCACGGCGTTCCGGTGGAGGGCGCCGACGAGGACAGCCTGCAGTTGCTCGGCTGGACCGAGGCGACCGCCACCCCGCAGGTCGAGGTGGCGCTGCAGCACCCGAAGGTGACGATGATCGCCAACGCACTCGGCACTCCCCCGGCCGACATGATCAAGCACATCCACGAAGCCGGCCGCAAGGTCGCCGCGTTGTGCGGCTCGGCCTCGCAGGCCCAGAAGCACGCCGCAGCCGGGGTGGACATCATCATCGCGCAGGGCGGTGAAGCCGGCGGCCACTGCGGCGAGGTGGGCTCGATCGTGTTGTGGCCCGAGGTCGTCAAGGCGGTGGCGCCGGTACCGGTGCTGGCCGCAGGCGGTATCGGCAGCGGCCAGCAGATCGCCGCGGCGTTGGCGCTTGGCGCCCAAGGTGCGTGGACCGGTTCGCAGTGGCTGATGGTCGAGGAATCCTCGAACACCGAAGCCCAGCACGCGGCCTACATCAAGGCCAGCAGCCGCGACACCGTGCGCAGCCGCTCCTTCACCGGCAAGCCGGCCCGGATGCTGCGCAACGACTGGACCGAGGCGTGGGAGGCCCCGGAGAACCCCAAGCCGCTGGGCATGCCGCTGCAGTACATGGTGTCCGGCATGGCGGTGCGGGCCACGAACAAGTACCCCAACGAGAGCGTCGACGTGGCGTTCAATCCGGTAGGTCAGGTCGTCGGCCAGTTCACCAAGGTGGAGAAGACCTCGACCGTCATGCAGCGCTGGGTGCAGGAGTACCTCGAGGCCACCGGTCGCCTGGACGAGATCAACGCCGCAGCCTCGGTCTGAGGACTTTCCCGCGTCACGACAGGAACGGTCGCAACGCCAGCACGTAGCAGCCCAGTGCGGCGGGCGCTGCCACCAGCGGTAGCCACGGCAGCTGCAGCGGGAAGCTCGCCGCCACCACTCCGACGACGCTGAATCCCGCCGCGCCCAGCAGCGCCGGGCCGGTCACCGGGGCAGCACCGTCTGCGGCGTGCCGCAACAACAGGTAGCCGACCGCGGCCAGCCCGGCGACCGCCACCGAAACCGTTGGCGGATCGGCGAACCCGATCACCGCGATGGCCAGCAGCACCGCACCCGTCGCGGCGGGCCGCCACCAGAGCCCGGCCAGCACCGCCGCGGCCGTGAGCAGCGCGCCGGCCGCGGCCATCCCGGACGCTCCGGAGCCGGCGGCAGCGGCCATCGCCAGCCCGCACGCTGCGGACAGCACCAGCGACAGGAACCGGTCGGCCGCAGCGGCGCGGCCTGAATGCTCCATCACCGCACCGCCGTTGGGCGATGGCGCTGCGTCACCAGGCGCATGGACTGCTCCAGGGGCTGCTGCGGCGACCACGCTGCGACGTCGACGCCGACGCTGGCCATGTCCCGGTACATGGCGGTGCGCTGCAGCGTCCAGAGCCTTGCCACCAGCGGAGCGGGTTGCTCCTGGAACGGGGGGCCGGCCAGCACATCGACCGCCAGCACCACGTGCCCGCGCTTGCGCAAGTCGGTCAGTGCGAGCGCGAACTCGGTGTCCAGCAGGGTGGAGAACGCGATGATCAGGGCGCCTGGCGGCACCGCCGCCCGCGGTGCGAGCGTCCCGGTGGTGGGCTCGAAGCCGTCGCCGGCACCCAGGACGGCATCGACGATGCGGTAGAACTGGCGCTGCCCGATATCGGCGCCGACCCAGTGCGGGTCTCGGCCACCGAGCGTGACGATCCCGGCGCGGTCACCGTTGCGCAACGCGGTCTGCACGACGTGCGCCGCGCCCAGCACCGACCGCTCGGTCGCCGCTGTCGCGGGCCCGCGCGGCTGCGGGTAGGCGTCGATCAGCACCACCACGTCGGCGGCCCGGTCGGTCAGCCGCTCGGTCACGTGCAGGCTGCCCCGCCGCGCGCTGACCGGCCAGTTCACCGCACGCAACGGGTCGCCGGGTACGTAGGCGCGGATGTCGGCGTATTCCACACCGCGGCCCGGGTGCCGGGTCAAATGCGTCCCGACCCGGTCGAGCAGCTCGCTGTGCGGCAGCGGCGTGGGCTGCGGGGGCGCCAGCGGGAACACCGTGACCTCGGCGACGTCGGCGGTGGCCGTGCCGGCCAACAGCCCGCCCCGGCCCACGGCGGCGACGGTGGCTCGGATCGGGTAGCGGCCCCAGCGCCGGGCGCTGGCCGTCACCGACTTGTTGGCGCCGGGCTCGCCGGCAGCCGTGGCGATATCGAGTTGCATCGCCGAATGCGCCGACACCTTCAGGCGCACCGCGGCCGCCTCGCCCTTAGCTGCCGCGGCCCGGACCGTCACTTCGACCGGCTCGGATTCGAAGCAGCGCTGCGCCGCGGGACTCGCGTGCACCCGCAACACCGGTACCGGCGGCTGCCAACCCAGCGAGCACAGCACGCCGAGCAGCGGCGCGGCGAACGCGATCAGCTGCCAGCGCGACCCACCCACCGCCACCGCCAGGGCCAGCGCCGCACCGGTGGCCAACGCACGGGCCAACGGCGATGCCCGCCAATGCAGTTCGATGTCGACTTCGGAAACCTCGCGGGCCTGCGGGTGGTGCGTCACGGCGGCGTCGCATCCGGCGCCGGTCCGGGCGCACCTGAGGTGCGCGGCACCGGCAGCCGCCGCAGGAGCTCCTCCACCACATCGGAGCCCTGGACGCGCCGCACCCACATCTCGGGCCGCAGCGTGATCCGGTGCGCGACCGCCGAAGTGGCCAGCGCCTTGACGTCTTCGGGGATCACGTAGTCACGGCCGAGCAGCAGGGCGCGCGCCCGGGCCAACTGGATGAGGTCGAGTTCGGATCGTGGACTGGCGCCCACGGCCACCTGCGGATGGTGGCGTGTCCCGTTCGCCAGCGACACCACGTAGCGCAGTACGTCCTCGTGCACGCTGACCTGCTCCACCGATTCCCGCATCGCGATCACGTCCTGCGCGTCGATCACCTGGCGCACCGTCGGCGTCGCGGCGCCCCGATCGAGTCGCCGGCGCAGCATGGCCGCCTCGTTCTGTTCGCTGAGGTAGCCCAGGCGCAGCCTGATCGCGAACCGGTCCAGTTGGGCTTCCGGCAGCGGGTAGGTGCCCTCGTATTCGATCGGGTTGTCGGTGGCCAGCACTATGAACGGCGACGGCAGCCGATGGGTGTGGCCGTCGATGCTGACCTGGCCTTCGGCCATCGCCTCCAACAAGGCGGCCTGGGTCTTGGGCGGGGTCCGGTTGATCTCGTCGGCCAACACCAGATTGGTGAAGATCGGCCCGCGCCGGAACTCGAAACTGCCCGAGGCCATGTCGTAGATGGTCGTGCCGAGCAGGTCGGCGGGCAGCAGGTCCGGGGTGAACTGCACCCGGGTGAAGTCCAGCCCGAGGGCGGCGGCGAACGACCGCGCGATCAACGTCTTGCCCAGACCCGGAAGGTCTTCGATGAGCACATGGCCGCCGGCGAGCACCGCGGTCAGGATGAGGGTCAGCGCGGCACGTTTGCCCACCACCGCCTGCTCGATCTCGTCGAGCACCGCGGTGCAGCGCTCGGCGGTAATCGCCGCTGTGCCCGACAGTCCCGCGCTCATCGCTGCTCCAGTCGGTACAGGATCTCCTCCAGCGCAGCACGTCCCGGGCCGGGCCCGCGGCCACCGGCGGGCGCGACGTTGCCCGGATCCACCCAGGGCCACAGCTCGTCACCGAACAGCATCGCCCCGGTGGCGTTGAACGCCGCCGGGTTCTTCGCCCGCCGCTGGCCGCTGGAGACCTCGAACTGACGGGCCAGGATCGGCCGCCAGCGCCGATCCCAGTCCGCTCTGGTCGATTCCGCCCAGCGGATTCTGGCCTCGGTTCCCGACAGCCACCGCCGCAACGACTCTCCGGGCTCATCGGTGAGCTCGGGCGCCGCAGGCTCTCCGGGTGGAGTCAGCAGCCGCCGGATTCCGGCCAGCGGCACCGCGACCGCGATGCCCGCCACATAGAGCAGGCTCTGACGCTGGTGGGTGAAAAGCGCCGCCAGCTGGACCGCGGTTACCAACAGCAAGCCTTGTAGCGCAAGCGTTTTCATGTCGGCGTCCGCAACTCGTCGAGGACCAGCCGCAGTATCGCGACCGCGTCGGTGCGGTGCCGCTCGGTCATCAGGTGCGGGCTGAACCGCGCCTCGGTGAACAGCTCCACCAGCCGGGATGCGTTTTCGGCCGGCAGTGCGTGGTGCTCGACGGCACGCGCCAATACTTCGCTGGGAGTGTCGAACTCGCGCGGCGCGGCATCGGGAACGTCGGCGAGGTGGCGCTCCATGACCGCGTAGCAGGCGATGATCGCCTCTCGCGGCCCGCGGCTTCGGTCGGCGATCCGGGTCAAGCCGAGTTCGGCTGCCCGGGCCAGGGTTTCGCCTGCGGAGGGCGCGGGCACCGCCGCCATCACCGGCCCGGCTTCCGGCGGCGCGGGCCTGCTCCGGCGGGAACGCGCGATGACGACCGCCGCGGCGATCAGCACCAGTAGGACCGCGGCCAGCACCAGCAGTGGACCGAACACAGCGCCTGTCGAGCCGTCCGGCAGCGGGTGCGGCGACACCGGGGCCGGCGCTTCCGGGCCGGCCGGTGCTGCGGGCGCCTCACCGCGCACACCGAAGAGCCGTGCCGAAATCGTGAAGCGGTGCGCCGCGCCCAGCTTGGTCAGCACCACGACCGTCAGTGACCACACCGCCACCGCGGCCACGCCGATCAGCAGCACCCGCCATGCCGGCTTTGCCCGGCCGGCACCGACTGTGGCGGACAGTTCTCCCATGCTGCCGGCCACCGCGCGATGCCGGCGGGCCCGCTGGATGGCGGCGACCACGAGGGCGCCGACGGACACCGCGAGCAAGGCCGCGAGAATGATCGGCTCCAACGGACCCGTCGCCGCCGGCCGGTGTGCGACATGCTCCCCGCCGGGCAGATATCCACGCGTCGCCGCGCCGGCGACGAGCAGCAGCATGATCAGGCCGATCACCGGCCCCGTCGTTCGGCCGGCGGTGGCCAGCACCGGAACAGCGCTCGTCTGAGTCCCTCGCCGTCGCTGCGGCATTCCCCATACTGGCACGCCAGGACGGCGGGCGGCCAGGGTCGCGCGACGCCGCGCTCGGCCGAACGGGCTAGCTCACGCGGATTTCTCGTCGTGCCCGCCGAATTGCTTGCGCATCGCCGAGAGCACCTTGGCACCGAACTCGAACAGATGGCGCGAAGCGAAGCGCGCGTACAGCGCCGTGGTCAGCACGGGTGCGGGCACCCCTTCGTCGATCGCGGCGATGACGGTCCAGCGGCCCTCCCCGGAATCGGAGACCCGCCCGGCGAATTCCTCCAGCGCCGGCGATTTCTGCAGCGCGCTGGCGGTCAGGTCCAGCAGCCAGGAGCCGATCACGCTGCCCCGCCGCCAGACCTCGGTGACCTGTTCGATGTCGATGTCGTACTGATAGAACTCGGGATGGCTCAGCGGTGCGGTCTCGGCGTCACCCTGTTGTTCGGTTTTGCCGATGTTGGCGTGGTGCAAGATGTTCAGTCCCTCGGCGATCGAGGCCATCATCCCGTACTCGATGCCGTTGTGCACCATCTTCACGAAGTGCCCGGCCCCCGACGGGCCGCAGTGCAGGTAGCCGTTCTCGGCCTGGGAGACCTCACCGTCGCGGCCCGGCGTGCGCGGGGCGGCCTCGACGCCGGGAGCAATGGTGGCAAAGATCGGCTCGACCCGGTCGAACGCGTCGCGATCTCCCCCGATCATCAGGCAGTAGCCGCGTTCGCGGCCCCACACGCCGCCGCTGGTCCCGCAGTCCAGTAAGTGAATCCCTTTGTCGGACAGCAGTTTTGCGTGTGCGATGTCATCGCGGTAGTAGGAGTTGCCGCCGTCGATCACGATGTCGCCTGCCGCCAGGGTCTCGGCGAGTTCTTCGATGACGCCGGTGGTGATCTTGCCGGCCGGCACCATCACCCACACAACGCGGGGGGTGGGAAGTTTCTCGGCCAGTTCGGCGAGCGAGGACACCCCGGTGGTGTTGGCCTCGGCGGCCAGCGCGGCGACCGCGTCGGCATTGTGGTCATAGACGACGCATTCGTGGCCGTCGGCGGTCAGCCGCCGAACGAGATTGGCTCCCATCCGGCCCAGGCCGATCATCCCCAGTCGCATAGCTGTCCTTCCTACTGTGCCGGGCCGCCTTCCGGCAGCCATGGGTCCTGCCAATTGCGATGGCCGCGCACCAGCTCGTGCGCGGCCTCGGGCCCCCACGAACCGCGTTCGTAGGAGTGGACGTCTCCCGGCTGATCGAGCAGCGGTGCCACGATGCGCCAGGTCTCCTCGATGCTGTCCTCGCGGGCGAACATCCGGCGATCGCCGATCATCGCCGCATGCAATAGCCGCTCATAGGGCCGGATCGGTTCCCCCAGATCACGGGCGAACGAGGAATCCAGGTGGACGTCGCGCCAGGTGTCGTCGTCCTGGGCCACCAGTTGCAGCCGCAGTCCCGGATCGGGGTCGATACGCAACACGATCTGATTGCGTTGGGCGCGTCCGCGTTGCGGCATGAACTCCAGGGCCGGAACACGGCGAGTGAACAGCCGGACCTCGGTGACGCGTTCGGGCAGGGCCTTGCCGGCCCGCAGGAAGATCGGCACCCCCGCCCAGCGCCAGTTCTCGATCTGCAGGCGCAGTGCGACGAAGGTCTCGGTCTGCGACCCGTCGGCCACCCCGGGGACGTCGGCATAACCGCGGTACTGGCCCCGCACGTAATGCGCGGGTTCGGCCGGGGGCATCGCCCGGAACACCTCGGCCTTCTTGTCGTTGAGGTCGTCATCGCCGGGCCCGACCGGTGGCTCCATCGCGAACAGCGCCAGCACCTGCAGCAGGTGGTTCTGCACCACATCCCGCAGCGCACCGACGGCGTCGTAGAAGCTGCCGCGCTCCTCGACGCCGAAATTCTCGGCCATGGTGATGTGGATCTCGGCGATCGTGTGCCGGTCCCACAGCTCGGCCAGGGTCGTGTTGGCGAACCGCAGGTACTCGAGGTCGGCGACGGGCTGCTTGCCCAGAAAGTGGTCCACCCGCAGGATCTGGTCTTCGCGCAGCACCGCGCGCAGCCGGGAATTCAGGTCGCGGGCAGAGGCCAGGTCGTGGCCGAACGGCTTCTCCACCGCCACCCGCGAGCACTCCAGCAGCCCGGCCCGGCCCAGATTTTCCACGATCGGGGCGAACAGCGACGGCGGCATCTCCAGGTAGTACAGGCACTGCTTGTCGGCGCCGACGCGCTCGGCGAGTTGCTCGTAGAGCGCGGAGTCGGTGACGTCGCCGTGCAGATACGACATCCGCTTCGCCAACCGGCGAAACACCGCCTCGTCGAAGGACTCTCCGGACTGGCGGATCGCCTCGCCGGCCCGATCGACCAACTCCTCGACCGTGATGTCGTCGCTGGCCACCCCCAGGATCGGGCAGTCGAGCAGCTGGCGGCGCTCCAGGCGGTACAGCGCGCGGAAGGTCATTTTGCGGGCCAGGTCTCCGGTTATCCCGAAGATCACCAACAGTTCCGACGTCGCCTCACCGCGTTCGCCCAACTCCTCGGCACCTCCTGCGTATAGCTACCCCGGCTGAAGCTAATGCAACCGTCTGGACGAACGCTGTACACCGGAGACGGGGGCGGGCTCACGCCTCGGTCATCCGACCTGGGCGATCCCGGGCGGGAAGTACGGCCCGATACCCCCGGTGTAGATGCCGGGCTGCCAGCCCCGCGCGCCCAGGCACAGCAGCGGCAATCCATCGGGCGACTGCGCGGCCGATTGCGGGTTGGGGCACGGCGAACCGATGTCCTGCACCCCGTAGAGCGGGTAGGAGATCTGCCAGAACCCGGTGTCCTTGGGCGGCCACTGGTTGGCGATGAAATGGCATGCCAGCGCCTGGCCGTTGGGGCCGTGGCCGTAGATGAAGCGCTCCCAGCTGAAGCAGGCGTCGCCCTGCCGCTGCCCTTCGGCCATGCCCGGCACGTCACCGGGGTAGGCCCCGGCAGCCGGCGCGCCGCTGACGGCGACGACACCCGCGGCTCCCGCGAGGAAAACAGCTGCGGCTAATTCACGAATCATTCTTTTCGCCCCTACTGCCCTTCGTCCCTCTTCGATCCGGGCCAGCAGCCGGCCCCGCGTGGAAGCCTAACGGGTGGCCGCAGCGCCTCATTGCGAATCCGCCGAATGCCGTCGCCGGCCGACCGGGCCGCTAAAGTGCCGCAGATGGCCACGGGGCAGTTCGACGCATCACACGGGCAGCTGCAGCTCGGCACGGGTGTGACCGGCCGGGGCGCCAAGATGGGCCACCGGCTCACGATCGCCATGGAGCGCTGGCAGGCGCAGGTGTCCTGGTCCGGCCAGCAGCCCACCGCCGCGGCACTGACCGTCGAGGTGGATTCGCTGCAGGTGCTGCGCGGTGACGGCGGACTGACCCCGCTGACCACTCCGGAGAAATCCTTGATCCGCAGCAATGCGCGCAACTGCCTTGACGCCGCGGAGTACGGCCGAATCCGGTTCGAGTGCAGCGACATCGCCCCGACCGACGACGGTTACCGGTTGGCCGGCAGCCTGGAGATCCGCGGCCTCGCCAGGCCGCACGTCATCGAGGTGCGGGTGACCCGTCTCGATGGATCGTGGCGGATCGAGGGCGAGACCGTGGTGCGCCACACCGATTTCGGCGTACGGCGCTATTCGATGCTGATGGGCGCCCTGCGGGTCGCCGACGAGGTGACGGTGCACCTCTGCGCGACCGTCCCGGAGGAGAAGATCCGCGGATCCTGACCTCAGCGGCCGGGAAGACGCGGAAGACGCTCGCGGAACCGGTCCAGCAAGGACGGCCCGGCGCTCGGCGGGGGCGCCGGCGGCACCGGGGCCACGGCCGGCCCGTCCCACAGGGAACCGAACTCGACCGGGTCCTCGGGCAGCTCGGCCAAGGGAGCGGGAGCGGCCGGCGGCGGCGCCGCGGGCGCGGCCGGTGGTGGGGCGGCGGGCACCGCGACGCGAGCCACCGTCGCGCGCTCGGGCGGCCGCACGTCGGGGACGTCCCGGCCCGGGCCCAGCTGCAGGCTCAGCGCGGCCGAGAGTGAGGCCACGAAGGTCACCGCTCCCCCGGTCAGCATCGTCACGGCCGCGGCGTACGAGAAGGGCATCGCACGTTTTGAGCCGACGCCGCCGATCCGCAGCCCGGCCGGGGCGCCGGTGACCGGCGGGCCGGTCAGGTCGGCGTACGGCGCCAGGGCCAGCGCCGCACCGCGCGCCAACGCCTGCTGCGCCCCGGACTGGACGAAGACCGGTACCGAAAGCCGGGACTCCAGGCGGCGCCCGAGCCGGTCCATGCCGCGCATCGAACCGGCCACCATCAGCGTCTCGGGCCGCCGGCCGCCCGCGGCAAAGGCATCGGCCAGCCAGTCGATCACCTCGTCGGTGCCGCCGATCGGACAGGTGCTGACGACCGGGCCCTCGTCACCGCGGCCGCCGAACACCAGCGTGGCCGATCCGGGTTCGATGACACACACCGCGCTCTGTTCGCCGCGGGATCCGATGCCACTGGTCAGCGAGGCGGCGGCGCGCGCGAATCGCACCGGCACCACATTGTCGAATCCGGCGTCGGCCAGCGACTCCAACAGCAGGGCGGCCCCCACGGCTGCGTCGTCGCTCCAGGTCACTCCCACGCCGTGCAGCCGGTCGCCGCGGGCGGCCAGCACCGTGCGGACCCGAGCGGCAACGGCCGACGCCGACGACGCCATGCTCACCGCATCCAATCCGGCATCACCGCGGGTGATACCGAACTCGTCACCGGAAACCGTCGGGCAGCCATCGGCCTGACCTTCGGCCATGACCCAGCCGAGCGTCGTCGGCGTCATCGCCAGCCCCAGTACCGTGTCCAAAATCGCGCGCCCCAATCGTCCTGATCTGCGATGTCACCGCGTCGGCGGAGAGCCTGCGCCGGGTCCCCGTGCTGGGACTCGGCGGGCACCGGAACGGACCGGAGACAGCCCAGGACAGTGTGGTCTTGTCGGCTTACCGCAGGGCAGCCTACGCGTGTCGGGGGGTTGTGGCTAACCGGGTACCGCCCGGAATTCGGGTATGCTATATCGCGAGTCGGATACCCGAGACGGCCGCGGAGTTGCGGATAGCGGCCGTTGTCGCATGTTGAGGGCCCGATCCAGAAGTGGTGGCGTGCGTTGCGTCGCGAACGACAGATTAGTTACTTTGACAGTATTTCGAGAGCGTTCCGTAGCAGACGACAAGGGGCAGGAATGACAGACGTGACCAAGGGAATGCGCTGGGTGCGCCGACTTATGGTCGGCGCGGTGGCCGCAGCAGCGCTGCCGGGCCTGATCGGCCTGACCGGTGGCGAGGCGACCGCATCGGCGTTCTCGCGGCCGGGTCTGCCGGTCGAGTACCTGCAGGTTCCTTCAGCGGGTATGGGCCGTGACATCAAGGTTCAGTTCCAGAGCGGTGGTCAGGGTTCCCCGGGCCTGTACCTGCTCGACGGCATGCGCGCCCAGGACGACTTCAACGGCTGGGACATCAACACCCCGGCGTTCGAGTGGTACTACCAGTCGGGCATCTCGGTGATCATGCCGGTCGGCGGCCAGTCCAGCTTCTACAGCGACTGGTACAAGCCGGCCTGCGGTAAGGCGGGCTGCACCACCTACAAGTGGGAGACCTTCCTCACCAGCGAACTGCCCTCCTATCTGGCTTCGGAGTACGGCGTGAGCCAGAGCCGCAACGCGGCGGTCGGTCTGTCGATGGCCGGCGCGTCGGCGATGACGCTGGCCATCTACCACCCCAACCAGTTCACCTACGCCGGTTCGCTGTCCGGCTACATCAACCCCTCGGACGGCAAGAGCTGGATCGGGCTGGCCATGGGTGACGCCGGTGGCTACAAGAAGGAAGACATGTGGGGCCCGGACGACGACCCGGCCTGGTTGCGCAACGACCCGACCGTCAACGTCGGCAAGCTGGTGGCCAACAACACCCGACTGTGGGTCTACTGCGGCAACGGCCGCCCGAACGAGCTGGGGGGCGACAACATCCCCGCGACGTTCCTCGAGGGCAACTTCATGATCGGCCAGAACAAGAAGTTCCAGGAGCTCTACACCGCGGCCGGCGGCAACAACGCCGTGTTCAACTTCCCGGACTACGGAACCCACAGCTGGGAGTACTGGGGGGCTCAGTTGCAGGCGATGAAGCCTGACCTGCAGAGCCACCTGGGCGCCAGCGCCGGCGGCGGCAGCGCCGAGAGCGGCAGTTCCGAGGGCTGACCCGAAAAGTCAGACAGCTGAAGCACTGAGCCCCACCCGATCCGGGGTGGGGCTCAGCGCTTTGTTCGGGGTAGCCGTAGCTGGACCGCGGCGGACGTGCTTGGATTGGCGAGCATGCAGGGTTCCGCGACAGTTCACATGGCAGCACCTCCCGAGCGGATCTGGGATCTGGTGGCTGACGTCCGCAACATCGGGCAGTTCTCCCCCGAGACCTTCGAGGCCGAATGGCTCGACGGCGCCACCGGCCCAGCAGTGGGGGCACGGTTCCGGGGACACGTCAAGCGCAACGGGATCGGTCCGGTGTACTGGACGACGTGCCGGGTCACCGAGTGCGAGCCCAATCGGGTCTTCGGCTTCGCGGTGCTCGCCGGTGATCGAGCACTGAACCGGTGGCGCTACGAGCTGACGCCCACCACCGACGGCACCGACGTCACCGAGTCGTTCAAGCTGGCCGACTCCTTCCTGACCAGCGTGTACTACTGGGTGTTCGGCGGTTTTCTGCGGCAGCGCAACAACATTCGCGATATGCGGCGCACGCTGGAACGCATCCGGGACGTCGCAGAAAAGGGCTAGCAGAGCAGGGTTAATCCAGGGCGTCCGGATCGGCCAGCGGCAACAGCAGAAACGACGGGGTGGGCCCACCCTGGTGCAGGCGGTAGGTGCCGCCGGCCAGCGCCCGGCGTGCGGGCGCGGTCGGCACCAGGTGCGGGAAATCGTAGGTGGTCACGGTCAGCCGCAGCCGGTGGCCGGGAGCGATCATCGCGGCGGTCGGAAAGATCTCGATGTCATACCCGGTCAGCTCCCCCGGTTCGACGGGCCGCACCGCTGACCGGGTGCTGATGTGGTGCGGGCGCAGCACCGTGCCGTCCGGCAGATACCAGCTGCGCTCCGGATCGAGCGCCCGGTGCGAGCCCAGCAACGCCCCCTGTGTCAGTGGGCGGCACACGCCCTCGGGCGCGACGTCGTCGAGGTAGGCGACCCACAGCGTCTCGGTGGTGTCGGCCGTTGCCTGCACGTGCAGCGTGATCGGCCCGGCGATCAGCGTCGGCGCATCGAACGGTTCGCCGGTGTAGGTCAACGCATTTCGGTGTAGGCGGCGGTTGTCCTGGTCGTAGCGGGTGCGGCCGCCGGCGGCGGCGGTGACGAAGCTGTTCAGGCCGAGCGTCCACTGTTCCAGGCTGCGCCCCGACATCGGACCGCGAGTGCGGTATGGCAGTGCGGCCAGCGTCTGCTCGGCCGGGGCGTCGGCGATCAGCCGGCCGCCCTGCGACAGGTACAACCGGGTGGGCGTCGCCGCCGGAATCGGGTACTCGCCGGCGTGGTACCAGCGGCTGTCGCCGATCGCCTGAAACGTGAACGGCGAACCGGAGATCTCCGCGGCCGCATCGTCTTTCAGCCAATGATCGAACCAGCGCAGCTGCAGGTCCTGGATACGCAGCCCGTCGTAAGCCGATACGTGATACCAGGGCCCCATCATCAGCCTGATCCGGTCTGCCAGTGGCTGCCCGGGCTGCATCGGGGCGTGTACCGGCCGGTCGCTGCAGGCGTTCTGCAGGGCGGCGTAGTTCAGCGGCGCGCCGCGCTGGAAGGCGTCGTGCCAGCCGCCCACCAGAAAGACGGCCACCTTGTTGGCCGCGATCTCGGGCAGCACGAGGTCGGGCCGCATGCTGTCCCAGAACGGACCGTCGTAGGCGGCGTCACCGCCGACGCGCGCCTCGGTCACCAACGGCCCGAAGTAGCCGCGCTGATCCCTGCCGCGCTGGCGCACCGCGGCCAGTCCGCCGGCCCGGGGCCGGGGATGGTCACCGCGGGTGAAGAACTCGAGGGCCGGGTTGATCACGTTGAGCATTGTGTAGAGCGCGCCGTAGCCGCGCACGGTCGCCAGGTGCGGAGCGCCGCCCATCGCGGCGGCATCCCGGTAGAAGTCGTTGGCCGCCATCACCGGGAAGATCGCCTTCAGCGGGGAGTCCGGGCCGACGGCGGCCGCGGTGAACAGCTGGTTGATCGCCAGGTAGGAGATGCCGAACATGCCGACCCGGCCGTTGGCGTTCGGCAGCGTCGCGGCCCAGTTCACCAGCTCGACGCCATCGCGAGCCTGGTCCGGGCCGAACATCTGGAACGACCCACCGGACGCGCCGGTGCCGCGAACGTCGACCATCACCTCGATGTAGCCGCGCCGGATCAGGCGAGGCGTGGGACCGCCGCCGATCTGCGCGGCCGGTGGCGGGGCGAGTTTGCCGTAGGGGGTCACCGACAGCAGGACCGGAAACGGCCCGGCCGCCGGCGATCCGGTGTCGCGTTCAGTGGGGTAATGGATATCGGCGCGCAGCACCACCCCGTCGCTCATCTCCACCGCGACATTGCGGCGCACCCCGACGCCGTACTGTGCCGGCGGCGCGGACCACTCGGGGCGCAGCGGCGAGGGGCTGCTGTTGCGGGCCCGGACGGCAGCCGATTTCAGCGCCGCGACACCGGCAACCCCGACCACAGCCGCGGCGGCCGCCGCGGCCCAGCCGGCCCGGCGCGAGGGCCGTCGCACCATCAAGCGCGGCTGGGCAGGGTGAATGCGCAGGCCTGACCGATGTCGAGGGTGCGCAGCAACCGTCCCATGCCCAGCCACAACGCACACGACAGCGCGAGGTCGGCCAACAGTTCGTCGCTGAAGTGCTCGGAGCACCGCGACCAGAAGTCCTCGTCGTCGCGCAGCCCGGTGTGGTCGATGGCGAACCGGTGGGCGAACTCCGCCGCGAGCCGTTCGGAGTCGCTGTAGCCGGGCCAGGTGCGCCACTCGGCGACGTGGTCGTAGAGCTCCTCGCTCACTCCGGCCGCCGGGCCGTCGGCATCGCGGGTGTTGACGCACACCGCGCACTCGTTGTCAAAGGCGATCACCATCCGGGCCAGCTCGCGGGTGCGCATCGGCAGCCGGCCGCGGTTGTAGACCGCGGTACTGAATCCACCGATGCCCGCGGCGAGTTCGGGCGATTTGGCCATCCAGGCCGTCAGGTCATCCGCGGGGAAAGTTCCGATTCGGCTCATACCTGGGGATGCTAATCGGCTTTGCCGTCACCATGGGCGCTGCCGACGAACTCCCCCGAATGTGCCGACCAATCCCGGTCGACCAGGGC
>NZ_LZMF01000115.1:0-23516 GCF_001673565.1 Mycolicibacter sinensis | reverse complement strand
CTACCGGCCAGGACCCATTTCCTGTCGGCAACCCACGTTCACATGTGAGTGAGGCCCCAGCCCCCCATACCGTCTAAAGTGCGAGGCATGTGGCGAACCCGGGCGGTCTCCGGTGCGGTAGTGGTCATGTTGGCGGGGGGACTGACAGGCCTGACCGGGTGTAGCTCCGGCCCCGCCACGCCGTCGATCACCGTGTTCGCGGCGGCGTCACTGCGCCCGGCGTTCACCGAGATCGCCGAGCAGTTCAAAACCGATCATCCCGGGGTAGCGGTGGAGTTCAACTTCGCCGGATCCTCGGACCTGGCCACCCAGCTGACCCAGGGTGCGCGCGCCGACGTGTTCGCCTCGGCCAACACCGCCCAGATGGACAAGGTCGCCCAATCCGGCCTGCTGGACGGCGAGGCGGTGCCGTTCGCCACCAACACGCTGGTGATCGTCACCGCCCCCGAAAACCCGCACGCGGTGCGGTCCTTCGCCGATCTGGCCGCGCCCGGCCTGACCGTGGTGATGTGCCAACCGCCGGTACCGTGCGGGGCGGCGACCCACCAGGTCGAGGATGCCACCGGAGTGCGGGTGAACCCGGTCAGCGAGGAACCCGACGTCACCGACGTGCTCAACAAGGTCACCACCGGCCAGGCCGACGCCGGTGTGGTCTACCGCACCGACGCGATCAACGCCGGCGAGAAAGTCGCCACCGTCGAGTTTCCGGAGGCGGCCGGGGCGGTCAACACCTACCCGGTCGGGGTGCTCAAAGACGCTGCGCAACCCGGCCCGGCCAAACAATTCGTCGACCTGGTGACCGGCGCGGCGGGGCAGAAGATCCTGCACGCGGCCGGCTTCGGCAAGCCCTGAGCCGGTGCACCGGCCCAACGACCTGCCGGGCTGGGTCTATGTGCCCGCCGCGATCGGCGCTGCGTTCGTGGTGCTGCCCCTGGTGGCGATCGCGGTCCGGGTCGACTGGCCGCATTTCTGGACGCTGATCACCAGTCCGTCCTCGATGACGGCGCTGCTGCTCAGCCTCAAGACCGCCGCGGCCAGTACCGCGTTCTGCATCGTGCTCGGCGTGCCGATGGCGCTGGTGCTGGCGCGCAGCCGGGCGCGGGTGGTGCGGGTGTTGCGCCCGCTGGCGCTGCTGCCGCTGGTGTTGCCGCCGGTGGTGGGCGGCATCGCGCTGCTGTACGCATTCGGGCGGCTCGGGCTGCTGGGACGGCACCTGGAGGCGGCCGGGATCCACATCGCGTTCACCACCACCGCGGTGGTGCTGGCGCAGACCTTCGTGTCGCTGCCGTTCCTGGTGATCGCGCTGGAGGGCGCGGCCCGCACCGCCGGCGCCGACTACGAGGTGGTGGCCGCCACCCTGGGGGCCCGGCCGAGCACCGTGTGGTGGCGGGTGACGTTGCCGCTGCTGACACCGGGCCTGATCTCGGGTGCGGTGTTGGCGTTCGCGCGGTCGCTGGGCGAGTTCGGCGCGACGCTGACGTTCGCGGGCTCCCGCGAGGGCGTCACCCGGACGCTGCCGCTGGCGATCTATTTGCAGCGGGTGACCGACGCCGACGCCGCGGCGGCGATGTCGCTGCTGTTGGTGGCGGTGGCCGCGGTGGTGGTGCTGGGCCTGGGCGCTCGCCGGCTGGCCGGCGTCTGGTGACCGCCATGGCGGACGGGCTCACGCTGCACGCGGTGCTGGCCGAGCGCGGCCTGGATGTCCGGGTGACCGTCGCGCCGGGTGAGGTGCTGGCCGTGCTCGGGCCCAACGGCGCCGGCAAATCCTCTCTGCTGCACGTAATTGCCGGGCTGCTGCGGCCCGACACGGGTGTGGTGCGCGTCGGTGATCGGGTGCTGACCGACACCGCGGGCGGCGTGCACGTCGCCACCCAGGACCGCCGGGTCGGCCTGTTGCTGCAGGACCCGCTGCTGTTCCCGCACCTGAGTGTGGCGGCCAACGTGGCGTTCGGCCCGCACAGCCGGCGCCGCTTCGGCCGCCGCCGGCGCGGCCGGGCGGCGGCGACCGCGTGGCTGCGCGCAGTGGATGCCGCGGAGCTGGCCGATCGCAGGCCGCGGCGGCTCTCCGGCGGACAGGCGCAGCGGGTGGCGATCGCCCGGGCCCTGGCCGCCGAACCCGAGGTACTGCTGCTCGATGAACCGCTGGCCGGGCTCGATGTGGCCGCGGCGGCCGCGGTGCGCAGCGTATTGCGGGACGTCATCACCACCGGGCGCCGCACCACGGTGCTGGTCACCCACGACCTGCTGGACGTGTTCGGGCTGGCCGATCGGGTCCTGGTGCTCGAGTCCGGCCGGGTCGCGGAGATCGGCAGTACCGCCGAGGTACTCGCCGCGCCCCGCAGCCGATTCGGCGCGCGCATCGCCGGATTCAATCTGGTGGCCGGGGTGATCGACAGCGACGGCATGCTGCGCACCCAGTGGGGGGATCAGTGGCAGGGAACCGCCGATGACGGACTGGCCGCCGGCCGGCCGGCGGTCGCAGTCAGCACACCGCGAGCGGTTGCGGTGTATCGGCAGCCTCCGGCGCACGGCAGCCCGCGAAACCTCGTCGAGGTCACGGTTGCCGAACTGCAGGCCCGCGGCAGCGCGATCCAGGTCCGCGGGCTCGACCAGCCGGACGGAGCGCCGGGACTGGCCGCCGACATCACCGCCGACGCCGCCGCCGAGCTGAGGCTGACACCGGGTGAGGTCGTCTGGTTCGGCGTCAAGGCGCAGGAAGTGACGCTGCGCGCGACACACCCCGGCGTGGATTAACTTGCGTACCGGTGCGGAGGCGGTAGTTTTTCTGCCATGAAGCAGGTGGACGTGACCTCAACGGCCCACAAGGGCATTCGTGCGGTAGCCGCGACGACGTGGGCCGCCGCGACCGCCGGTGTGCTGGCCTTCGCCTTGGCGGCTCCGGCCTACGCGGACCCGGTCCCAGCGCCGCCGCCGTCGCCGTCGGCAGGTGCCGACGCTCCACCGGCGGACGCCCACACGCCGCCGGCTGACGCCAATACGCCGCCGCCGGGCGACTCGAACGCCCCGCCGCCGGTCGCCGAGCCGGGCGCACCCGAGGTGGGCAGGGTCGATGACGCGGCCGGCGGATTCAGCTACGTCCTGCCGGCCGGCTGGGTCCAATCCGACACCAGCCACCTCGAATACGGCTCCTCGCTGCTGAGCAAGAAGACCGGCGAGCCGATGCTGCCCGGGCAGCCGGCGCCGGTGGCCAACGACACCCGGATCGTGCTCGGCAAGCTGGACCAGCGGCTCTACGCCAGCGCCGAGACCGACAACGCCAAGGCCGCCACCCGACTCGGATCGGACATGGGCGAGTTCTTCCTGCCCTTTCCCGGGACTCGCGCCAACCAGGAGAGCGTCCCACTGGCCGGGGGTGATCTGACCGGCAGCGCCTCCTACTACGAGGTCAAGTTCACCGACCCCGCCAAGCCGGTCGGCCAGATCTGGAGCGGCGTGATCGGCGTCCCGCCGGCGGACGGCGGCACCGGCGCCCAGGCCGAGCGGTGGTTCGTGGTGTGGCTGGGCACCGCCAACAACCCGGTGGACCGGGGCGCGGCCAAGGCGCTGACGGAGTCCATCCGCCCACTGGGCGCGGCCCCGGCTGAGCCGGCGCCCGGTGCCGTCCCCGGCGGCCCGGGTCAGGCGCCCCCGCCGGCGGGTGTTCCGGAGTCCGGATCAGGGCCGGCCGCTCCGGCGGCATGACCGTCGGCCGGTCGCAGTCGCCGCCTTGGCGGCCCCCGACCAGCTAACCTGGCGGCATGACCGCACAATGGGATGTCCTGGCGGCGACGGGGTTCCTCGCGGAACGCTCGACGACGTTGACCAGCGTCGGCTGGATCGGTTACATCATCATCGGCGCGATCGCCGGATGGATCGCCGGCAAAGTCGTCAGGGGTGGCGCCTCGGGCATCCTGGTGAACATATTCATCGGGATATGCGGCGCGTTGCTCGGCGGGTTCCTGCTGAGCTTCGCCTTCGACACCGCATCCGGCGGCTGGTGGTTCACCCTGTTCACCGCGACGCTGGGGTCGATCCTGCTGCTGTGGCTGCTCGGACTGGTGCGTAAACGCTGACCGGTCGGCCGGGCGCCGCGCGCAGAATGTCGTCATGGACGCGCAGGACTTCGGCATGACCATGATGGCCTGGCGGGTGCAGCGACCCGGCCCCATCGCCGACGCGCCACTGCGCCGGGTCAGCACCGCCATGCCTCGGCCACAACCATCGGAACTGCTTGTGGCGGTTCGCGCCTGCGGGGTGTGCCGCACGGATCTGCACGTCGTCGAAGGTGACCTACCGGTACACCGCCCCGAGGTGACGCCGGGTCACGAGGTGGTAGGCGAGGTCGTCGAGGTCGGCGCTGAAGCCGGCGACGACTTCGCTGTGGGGGACCGAGTCGGAATCGCCTGGCTGCGCCACACCTGTGGTTCCTGCCGCTACTGCCGCCGGGGCGATGAGAACCTTTGCCCGCAGTCGCGCTACACCGGTTGGGACGACGACGGCGGCTACGCCGACTTCGTAACCGTCCCTGCGGCGTTCGCCCATCATCTGCCCGCCGGCTACAGCGACAGCGAATTGGCGCCGCTGCTGTGCGCGGGCATCATCGGCTACCGCTCGCTGCTACGTGCCGACCTGCCGCCCGGCGGCCGGCTCGGAATCTACGGCTTCGGCGGCAGCGCGCACATCACCGCGCAGGTCGCGCTCGCCCGCGGCGCCGAAGTGCACGTGATGACCCGCGGCCTCCGCGCCCGGGAGTTGGCGCTGGAGTTGGGTGCGGCCTCAGCGCAGGGGCCGACCGACCCGCCGCCGGTGCCGCTGGACTCCGCGATCCTGTTCGCGCCGGTCGGCGACCTGGTGCCGGCGGTCTGCCAGGCTCTGGATGCCGGCGGCACCTGCGCGATCGCCGGGATCCACCTCAGCGACATCCCGCCGCTGAACTACCAGCGCCACCTGTTCCGGGAACGCCAGATCCGATCGGTGACCTCGAACACCCGCGCCGACGCTCGCGAGTTCCTCGCCTTCGCGGCCGAACACCACATCGAGGTGACCACGCCGGAGTATCCGCTGGGTGAAGCGGACCGAGCGCTGGCAGATCTGGCGGCGGGGCGGATCGCCGGTGCGGCGGTGCTATTGGCGTGAAGCGCTGAACCGCTCAGGCCGACAGCTGCCACACCAGGGCGGCGGCCAGCGCGCCGACTCCGTTGAGCGACCAGTGCAGCGCAATCGGGGCGATGAGGCTGCCGCTGCGCCGGCGGAGCCAGCTGAACACGAAACCGGCCGCCCCGGTGGCCAGCACCGCCAGCAGTACGCCGGCCACCATGCCCAGAAACCCGCCCCCGAACAGCCGGGTGAAGCCGACGTTGCTGCTGGTCAGCCCCAGCGAAGTGGCGACATGCCACAACCCGAACAGCAGCGAGCCAGCCGCGGCGACACCGCGGAAACCCCAGGCCCGATGCAACGCACCGTGCAGCGCGCCGCGGAACGCCAACTCCTCGGGGATGACGGTCTGCAGCGGGATGACCAGCATCGAGGCCACCACAGCGCCGGAGACGGTGGCGTAGTGGTTGTTCAGGAACATCGGCCGGGTCCAGGGCAGCATGGCGCCGACGACGATCACCGACACCACCACCAGCACCGCGGCCGCGGCGTAACCGACCCCGGATTTCCAATGCGCCCGGCCCAGGCCGAGCTCGGCCCAGCTCAGACCGTTGCAGCGGACCAAAACCACCAGGCCGACGGCGGTGGCGGGGACCGTGGCGACAGCCGCCCAGGGCGTGGTGAAATGCGCTACCAGATTGGCCAGCGCCAAGACCACCACGACGACGGCGACGTCGACGAAGGCGCGAAACTGGTGCAGCGCCGAGAGTTGGGACACCACTGGATGCCGCCCCCCGGGTGCCGCGAAATCGTGGCCAGGCATTGGTCCCGGATTCTACCCGCGGCTCGGCCTCGGTGTCGTCCCGAAGGATTCGGCCGGTGTTATCGGGGCCCGTGGGTCTCGCACAGCACCCGGGCCGGGTTGCCGGTCGCGCTGTTCTGGGCGACCACCTTTCCCTTGACGGTGACGGTGCAGCTCAGCGCTCCCGGGCCGGCGCTCTGGGCGCTCAGCGAGTAGGAGGCGGGGCTGGCCGCGTTCGTCATCGAGCCGGTCAACTGGATCGACCACGGCAGCGGGACGTTGGTGGCGTGCGCCTGACCGTTCTGGGTCTGATAGGTGACATACCCGGCGACGCCGGTGCCGCTCAGGTCGTAGCGCACCGGCACCTTGGTGTGATCCGGGGTAGCGCCGGCCGACGGGACGCCGGCGAGGGCGGCCGCTGCCAGAAGGACGCCGCTCAGCAGCGACATCGCCTTGCGGGGCGTCCGGACCGGTGACGGGTGAGCAGTCATGGGCGTCACCTTATCTCGCCGTCGGTGCCGGCCACCCCCGTTCGCCACGTCCAGTCGGTGATGCGCGGATCGTCCTCGCCGTGCTCGCGGGTGTAGAGCCGGGCGGCCAGCCGGGCGTCGGCCATCTGCTGGCGCAGTACCGCGCTACGTTCCCCCAGGCCCGGCACCCGATCGAGGACGTCCATCACCAGATGGAAGCGATCCAGGTCGTTGAGCATCACCATGTCGAACGGTGTCGTGGTGGTGCCGCGCTCTCGGTAGCCGCGCACGTGCATCTGGTCGTGGTTCGTCCGCCGATAGGTGAGCCGGTGGATCAGCCAGGCGTAGCCGTGATAGGCGAAGATCACCGGCTTGTCGCGGGTGAACAGAGCGTCGAACTCGTTGTCCGGCAAGCCATGTGGATGCTCGGTCGCAGGCTGCAACCGCATGATGTCCACCACGTTGACCACCCGAACGGCAAGGTTGGGTAGCTCCCGACGCAGGATGTCGGCGGCAGCCAGTGTCTCCAGCGTCGGGACGTCGCCGGCACAGGCCAGCACCACGTCCGGCTCGCCGGTAGCGGTGCCGGCCCAGTCCCAGATGCCCAGTCCCCGGGTGCAGTGCGCCACCGCCTGGGCCATGTCCAGGTAGGCCAGCGCCGGCTGCTTGCCGGCGACGATCACGTTGACGTAGTTGCGGCTGCGCAGGCAATGGTCGGCCACCGACAGCAGGGTGTTGCCGTCCGGCGGTAGGTAGACCCGCACCACCTCGGGGCGCTTGTTGGCCACCAGATCGATGAAGCCCGGGTCCTGGTGCGATGCCCCGTTGTGGTCCTGGCGCCAGACGTGGGAGGTCAGCAGATAGTTCAGCGAGGCGATCGGCCGCCGCCACGGCAGCTCGCGGCTCACGGCCAGCCACTTCGCGTGCTGGTTGAACATCGAGTCGACGATGTGCACGAACGCCTCGTAGCAGTTGAACAGCCCGTGCCGGCCGGTCAACAGGTAGCCCTCCAGCCAGCCCTGGCACAGGTGTTCCGACAGCACCTCGAGCACCCGGCCCTCGGGGGCGATGTGGTCATCGCCGGGCTCGGTCGCCGACAGCCAGACCCGATCGGTCGTCTCGAACACCGCCGAGAGGCGATTGGAGGCCGTTTCGTCGGGACCCATCAACCGGAATCGGTCGCGGTTGCGGTCGATGACGTCGCGCAGGAACGCCCCCAGCACCCGGGTGGCCTCGTGGACCTCGGTGGCCGGCCGGGGCACCGGCACGGCGTAGTCGCGGAAGTCCGGCAGGTCCAGGTCGCGCAGCAGCAGCCCGCCGTTGGCATGCGGATTGGCACTCATCCGGCGATTGCCGCGCGGCGACAGTGCCGCCAGCTCGGGCCGCAGCCGGCCGGACTCCTCGAACAGTTCCGCCGGGCGGTAGCTGCGCAGCCATTCCTCCAGCTGTCTGCGGTGCTCGGGGTCGGTGCGGGTCTGCGCGAGCGGCACCTGATGCGACCGCCAGCTGCCCTCGACCTGTTTGCCGTCCACGACCGCCGGGCCGGTCCAGCCCTTGGGTGTGCGCAGCACGATCATCGGCCATACCGGCCGCGTCGTCGAGTCGTGGGCGCGCGCGGTTCGCCGGATCGTCGCGATGTCGTCGAACGCATCGTCGAGCGCGGCGGCGAGCAGTCGGTGCACGACGGCCGGGTCGTCGCCGGCGACGGTGATCGGCCGGTATCCGTAACCGCGCAGCAGCGCCTCCAACTCTGATTGTGGGATCCGGGCCAGCACGGTCGGATTGGCGATTTTGTAGCCGTTGAGATGCAGGATGGGCAGTACCGCGCCGTCGACGGCGGGGTTGAGGAATTTGTTCGAATGCCAGCTGGCCGCCAGCGGCCCGGTCTCGGCCTCGCCGTCGCCGATGACACAGGCCACCACCAGGTCGGGGTTGTCGAAGGCCGCCCCGAACGCGTGCACCAGCGCGTAGCCGAGTTCGCCGCCCTCATGGATGGAACCCGGCGTCTCGGCGGCGACGTGGCTGGGTATCCCACCGGGAAATGAGAACTGCCGGAACAATTTTCGCAGGCCGTCGGCGTTCTCCCCGATGCCGGTGTAGACCTGGCTGTAGGTGCCTTCCAGGTAGGCGTTGGCGACCAGCGCCGGGCCGCCGTGGCCGGGGCCGGTGACGAAGATGACGTCGGCGTCGCGGTCGCGGATGATCCGGTTGAGGTGGGCATAGACCAGATTCAGCCCGGGGGTGGTACCCCAGTGCCCCAGTAGCCGCGGCTTGACATGCTCGGCGGCCAGCGGCTCGGTCAACAGTGGGTTGTCCAGCAGATAGATCTGGCCCACCGACAGATAATTGGCGGCCCGCCAATAGGCGTCGATGCGTGCCAGTTCGTCGTCGGAGAGCGTGGCCGGTGCCGGCGTCGTGGTCTCTGCACTCATCTCTGCGATTGTCCGCGTCGAAGCCGAACCGCGGCAACCGTTCATTACCCTGGCCACGTGCTGCTGGAATCGGTTCGCGTCCTTGATCTGGCCGGTGGTGACGCTGACGCGGTCACCCGGCTGCTCGCCGACCTGGGCGCCGACGTGCTCAAAGTGGAGCCGCCCGGCGGCAGTCCGGCGCGCACCGCTCCGCCGCTGCTGGGCGGCGTGAGCATCTCGTTCGCCCTGCACAACGCCAACAAGCGCAGCGTCACCCTGGATCCGGCCGTCGAGGCGCACCGCCACCGGTTCGACGAGCTGGCGGCCACCGCCGACATTGTGGTGGACAGCGGCCGGCCGGGCCGCATCGCCGACTTTCCCTCGTGTGCGGAGCTGGCCGACCGGTTCGGTCACCTGGTGACGATGTCGGTCACCGACTTCGGGACCAGCGGGCCGCGGGCGCCCTGGCAGGCGACCGACGCGGTGCTCTACGGCCTCTCCGGCGCGCTGTCGCGCTCCGGGCCCACCAGCGGAACGCCGGTGCTGCCGCCGGACGGAATCGCCTCGGCGACCGCGGCGGTCCAGGCCGCCTGGGCTGTGCTGGTCGCCTACTTCAACCGATTACGGTGCGGCACCGGCGATTACATCGACTTCTCCCGCTTCGACGCGGTGGTCACCGTGCTCGACCCGATGTTCGGTGCGCAGGGCCAGGTCGCCGCGGCCCGGCGCGGGGCGAGCCGCTGGCGCGGGCGGCCCCGCAACCAGGACGCCTACCCGATCTATTCGTGCCGGGACGGCTATGTCCGGTTGTGCGTGATGTCGCCGCGCCAGTGGCGTGCCCTGTGGTCCTGGCTGGGGGAGCCGGCCGAGTACGCCGACCCCCGATTCGGCGTGATCGGTGAGCGGTTCGCCGTCTGGCCGCAGATCAGCGTGCTGGTCCGCAAGCTGGTCGCCGACCAGGACATGGCCGCGCTGGTCGCGGCCGGCCAAGCCCGCGGCGTGCCGATCGCCGCGGTAGGGGAACCGGCGCAGGTACTGGCAGGTGAGCACTTCGCGGCGGCCGGGGCCGCGACCGAGGCCGAACTGGCCCCGGGGCTGTCCGCGCTGATCCCGACCGGCTACTACGTGATCGATGATCACCGAGCCGGCTTCCGGAACCCGGCGCCGGTTCCCGGGGACATGAGCACCAGCTGGCGAGCCCGCCCCACGGTCGGCCCCGCGCCGGACGCCGCGATCGGTTCCCGGCCGTTCGACGGAATCCGGATCGTCGACCTGGGGGTCATCGTGGCCGGCGGCGAAACCAGCCGGCTCTTCGGCGACCTGGGCGCCGAGGTCATCAAGGTGGAGAGCGCGGCCTACCCCGACGGCCTGCGGCAGACCCGCGCCGGATCGGCGATGAGCGAGTCGTTCGCCTGGACGCACCGCAACAACTTGGGCTTCGGCCTGGACCTGCGCAGCCCGGCCGGCAAGGAGATCTTCGGGCGTCTGGTGGGCGCCGCTGATGCGGTGTTCGCCAACTTCAAACCGGGAACACTTGGCGCCCTTGGGATTTCCTACGACACGCTGCGGGGTCTCAACCCGCGGGTGGTGTTGGCCGAGAGCAGCGCGTTCGGGGAGACCGGGCCGTGGAGCGACCGGATGGGCTACGGCCCGCTGGTGCGCGCCACCACCGGGGTCACCGCGTTGTGGACCGCCCCGGAGGGGCCGGCGGATAGCGGACGCCATCCGTTCTATGACGCGACCACCGTCTTCCCCGACCACGTGGTCGCACGGGTCACCGCGATCGGTGCGCTGGCCGCGCTGATCGCCGCCCGGCGCAGCGGTGCCGGAGCCCACGTCCACGTCTCGCAGGCCGAGGCCGCCGTCAACCAGCTCGACAGCTGCTACGTCGCACGGGCCGCGGGAGCGTCGGTACAACCGGATACCGCGGTGGACCTGGTCTGCCCGTGCTCCGGCGATGACGAATGGTGCGTGATCTCGCTCCGCGGCGACGACGAGTGGCGCAGTCTCGCAGCGGCTTTCGGCGACGCGGGGTTGGCGTCCGATCCACGCTTCAGCACCGGTGCGGCCCGCGTCACGCACCGCGCGGAGTTGGTGGAGCAGTTGGCTCGGCACACCGCCGGGCGCACACCGGCCGACGTCGGGCAGCTGCTGCAGGCGGCCGGGGTGGCGGCCGCTCCGATGAACCGGCCGCCCGACATCGCCGAGGATCCGCAACTGGCCCACCGCGCGGTGTTCGCCGACATGACCCATCCGCTGATCGAGCACCCGTTGCCCGCTGAAACCGGGCCTGCACCGTTCCGCCACATCCCGCCGGCCCGGCAACGGCCCGCTCCGCTGCCCGGGCAGGACACCCGCGCGATCTGCGGCAGTGTGCTCGGCCTCGACGAGGACGAGACCGAGCGGTTGATCGCCGCCGGCGTGCTGTTCGCCGGCGACCAGTTCGCCCCCGGTTAGTCTTACGCCCATGCCCGTCGACCCCCGGACACCGGTGCTGATCGGCTACGGCCAGATCAATCATCCCGACCACGCCGACCCGGTCGAACCCGTCGATCTGATGGCGGCCGCGGCGCGCCGGGCCGCCGATGACCGGGTGCTGCGCACCGTCGACTCGATCCGCGTGGTCAACCTGTTCTCGGCGCGCTACCGCGATCCGGGTCTGCTGCTGGCCCAGCGGATCGGCGCCGATCACCCGGCCACCCGCTACAGCCCGGTGGGCGGCAATGTGCCGCAGTCGCTGGTCAACCGGGCCTGCCTGGATATCCAAACCGGCCGCGCCGGCGTGGTGTTGCTGGCCGGCGGCGAGATGTGGCGCACCCGAACCCGGCTACGGGCCGCCGGCGGCAAACTGGCCTGGACCCGGCAGGACGAAACCGTCCCGATGGCCGAATGCGAGGGCCAGGACGTGCCCATGTCGGGTCCGGCCGAGGAACGCATCGGCTTGGACCGGCCCGCTTACGTTTACCCATTGTTCGAGCAGGCGCTGCGTATCGCCGCGGGGGAGACGGTCGACGCCCATCGCCGGCGCATCGGTGAGCTGTGGTCGCGGTTCAATGCGGTCGCCGTCGACAACCCGCACGCCTGGATCCGTCAACCCGTCGGTGCCGACGAGATCTGCCAGCCCGGGCCGAAGAACCGGATGATCAGCTGGCCCTACACCAAATTGATGAACTCCAACAATATGGTCGACCAGGCTGCCGCGCTGGTGCTCACCTCGGTGCAGGCCGCCCGCGAGCTGGGGATCCCCTCGGAGCGCTGGGTTTTCCCGCAGGCCGGTACCGATGCCCACGACACCTACGCGATCGCCGAACGGGCTGAGCTGCACCGCTCTCCGGCCATCCGGACCGCGGGCACGCGGGCGCTGGAGCTGGCCGGTGCCGAGGTCATAGCCGAGATCGATTATCTGGACCTGTATTCGTGTTTCCCGTCGGCGGTTCAGGTGGCCGCGGCCGAACTCGGCTTGCCCACCGACGATCCCGATCGATCGCTGACGGTGACCGGGGGCCTGACCTTCGCGGGCGGGCCGTGGAACAACTACGTGATGCATTCGATCGCCACCCTGGCTGAGCTGCTGGTCGCCAACCCCGGCCGGCGCGGCTTGATCAGCGCCAACGGCGGCTACCTGACCAAGCACAGCTTCGGGGTGTACGGGACCGAGCCGCCCGAACGCGGTTTCCGTTGGGAGGACGTGCAATCCGCCGTCGATGCACTACCCACCCGCCCGGCGATCGTGAGCGGGCAGGGGACCGGTGCGGTGGAGTCCTGGACGACACCGTTCGACCGTGACGGGCGGCCCCAGCAGGTGTTCGTAGCGGTCCGGACGTCCGAGGGCGCCCGCAGTCTGGCGGTGATCCGCGACCCCGACACCGCCGAAGCAAGCGTGCGCGAGGACATCGCCGGAGCCGCCGTGCGTTTCCACGACGACGGCACCGCGACGCTGCATTAGCGCCGAGACTCAGGCGGACAGGTCACCCAGCGGTGTCCCGGGATCGGCCAGCCGGTCGGGGTCGACGGGCCGCTGCGCCGCGATCAGGGCTTTGATGTCGTCGAGGCCTTCCCAGATGTTGACGTTCATCCCGGCCAGCACCCGGTTGTCGTCGCCGAGCCAGAAGCTGGTGAACTCGCGGCCGTCGGTGTCGCCACGGAACACCACGCGGGCGTACTCGGGCGCGTGTCCGACGTATTCCATGCCGAGGTCGTACTGGTCGGTGAAAAAGTAAGGCAGCTCGGCGTATTCGCCCGACTCGCCGAGCATGCCGGCCGCCGCGACCACCGGCTGCTTGAGGGCGTTCGCCCAGTGTTCGGTGCGGATCCGGGTCCCCAGCAGGGGATGCTGTGCGGCCGCGATGTCACCGACCGCGTAGATGTCGGGGTCGCTGCTGCGCAAACCGGCATCCACCAGCACACCACCGCCGCCGGTGGCAAGGCCGGCCTGTTGGGCCAATTCGATGTTGGGCTGGGCGCCGACGGCGACCAGCACAGCGCTCGCGTTGATCTGCGAGCCGTCGCCCAGGCGCAGACCGGTGGCGGCACCGTCGGCCGTGGTGATCTCCGCGACGGCCGATCCCAAGCGCAGGTCGACGCCATGTTCGCGGTGCAGGGCGGCGAAGACGGCGCCGTTCTCGGCGCCCAGGCTGGCCAACAGTGGCAGTTCGGCGGTCTCCACCACCGTCACGTCGACTCCGCGCTGCCGGGCACTGGCGGCCACCTCCATGCCGATCCAGCCGGCGCCCACCACCGCCAGGGAGGAACCGGCGGCCAATGCGGAATCCAGTGCGGCCGCGTCATCGACGGTGCGAAGGTAATGCACCCCGCGGGCGTCGGCGCCTGGGATCGGCACCCGCCGTGATCGCGAACCCGTGGCCAACAGCAGCTTGTCGTAGCTCAGGCTGGTGCCGTCGGCCAGTCCGACGGTGTGACCGGCCGGATCCAAGCTCACCGCGCGAGCACCTGTCCGCAGCTCGACGTCGTGCTCGCGGTACCAGTCCTGCGGGTGCACGGTGAAGTCGCCGAGAGTCTTCTTGCCGGCCAGGAACTCCTTGGACAGCGGCGGGCGCTCGTAGGGAAGCTGCTGCTCCTCGGCGAGAAGCACGATCGTTCCGTCGAAGTTCTTGGCGCGCAACGCTTCGGCGGCCTTGGCGCCGGCCCGGCCGCCGCCGACGATCACGAGTGAGGTTGATGCCGACACGAGATCCTCCGCTCTACGCGACGTCATCGGCCACCCTACCGGCGATTACGGCGGCGTGTAGGGTCAATCGGCGAGCCGCTCGCGCACGTCGGCGTCGAGGGAGTAGCGCACCAGCGCCGCCGCGAGCTCGGCATTGCGGCCATGCGACAGGGTGCCGAGTTCGCTTGCAGTAGCGGGTAATCCGAGATCGCGAGCGGCGGCCAGCGCGAGGTGGTCGAAGGTGGACCGAGCCCAGGGCCAGACGTCTTGGACTTCCCGAAGGAAGATGCTGGCGCCGGTGTCACCGATGCCTTTGAAGTCCTTGAGCAGCTTCAGGGCGTCATCGGCACGGCGGCCGCTGCGCTCGGCCAGCAGACGCAGGTCGCCGCGGTATTCCTGCTGCACGGCTTCGGCGAGCTCGGCCAGCCGAGTGGCCGAACTCTCGTCGTAGCGGCGGTAATGGGCGCGGCCCATCGCCTCGATCATGGTGCGGCGATCGGCCTCGAGGACTTTGTGCGGAGTGCGCAGACCGCTTTTGAACAGTTCATGCGCCGCCCGGGCCGCGATCGCGGCGTCGATCGGCTTGCTGGCAAGCATGCACAGGGTCAGCAGCTGAAACAGCGGCATCGGCTGATTACGCAGCCGGATGCCGGCCTCCTGCGCATAGGTCTTACCCGCACGCCGCAGTAGCCGGCGTACCAGTTCTTTCTCGTTCTGCACCGCCGAGGGATACCCGCTGTGGTCGCGGCAGCAAACCCGACATGGTCCGCTAGCGCAGCGGAACCAGCCGTTGCAGTTGAGTGACGTGCTGCGGCGACAGTTCCGCGAGTTCGCTGACCCCCAGCAGCCGCATGGTGCGCCGGATCTGCTCGGCGAGGATGTCGATGACGCGCTGGACCCCGGCCTGCCCGCCGGCCATCAGGCCGTACAGGTAGGCCCGGCCGATCAACGTGCAGCGCGCGCCCAGGGCAATCGCCGCGACAATATCGGCGCCGGACATGATTCCGGTATCCAGCAGAATCTCGGTGTCGGTCCCGACCTCGCGCGCTACCTGCGGCAGCAGTGCGAACGGCACCGGCGCCCGGTCGAGCTGCCGGCCGCCGTGATTGGACAACACGATGCCGTCGACACCGAGATCGACGACGGCGCGGGCGTCGGCAAGGGTCTGGATGCCTTTGACGACGAACCGGCCCGGCCACTGGGACCTGACCCAGGCCAGGTCGTCGAAGGTCATACTCGGGTCGAACATGCTGTCCATGTACTGCGCGACGGTGCCCGACCACCGGTCCAGCGACGCGAAGGCCAGCGGCTCGGTGGTCAGCAGATCGAACCACCAGCCCGGGTGGACGGCGGCGTCGGCCACCGTGCGCAGCGTCAGCGCCGGGGGGATGGTCATGCCGTTGCGGGTGTCGCGGCGTCGGGCCCCGGCGACCGGGCAGTCCACCGTTGCCAGCAGGGTGTCGTAGCCGGCAGCGGCGGCGCGGCCCAGCAGCGCCATCGACCGGTCGCGGTCGCGCCACATGTAGAGCTGAAACCAGCGGCGGACCTCGGGAGCGGCCGCCGCCACCTCTTCGATCGAGGCGGTGCCCAGGGTCGACAGCGAAAAGGGGATGCCGGCGGCCTCGGCGGCCCGGGCGCCGCCAAGCTCGCCTGCGGTGTGCATCAGCCGGGTGAATCCGGTGGGTGCGATCGCGAAAGGCAATGCCACCGGCGCCCCGAGGACCTCGCGGCTGGTGTCGACGGCTGAGACATCGCGCAGGATCGCCGGATGAAACTCGACATCGCGGAAGGCTTGTCGGGCCCGGTCGAGCGAGATTTCGTCTTCGGCGGCACCGTCGGTGTAGTCGAAGGCGGCCTTGGGGGTGCGCCGTTTGGCGATGCGGCGCAGATCTTCGACGGTCAGCGCGGCATCCAGGCGCTGCGCGGTGCGATTGAGCCTGGGCCGGCGGAAGCGGATCAGCGGCGCGAGATCACGGACGCGGGGAAACCGTCGTTGCATCCTCGAACTGTGCCACGGTTGATCCCATGGCGAATCATCCCGATCCGTTCAGACTGCAGCGCTTCGTCGAGGCGCAAGCAACGGTTTACGACACCGTGGTCGCCGAGCTGCGGGACGGCCGCAAGCGCAGCCACTGGATGTGGTTCATCTTTCCGCAGTTGGCCGGGCTGGGCAGCAGCGCGATGGCGCAGCGCTACGGCATCGCGTCGCTCGCGGAAGCCCGCGCCTACCTGGATCACGAGCTGCTCGGCCCGCGGCTGCATGAATGCGCGCGGCTGGTCGACGCAGTGCGGGGTCGATCGATCCAGGAGATTATGGGCCGGCCCGATGACCTCAAACTGCGCTCGTGCATGACGTTGTTCGCCCGGGCCTGCACCGGTGAACACTGCAGCGACTTCCGCGCGGTGCTGGACCGCTATTTCGGTGGAGCGGAGGATCCGGTGACCGTGGACCGACTTGACGGATCCGACTCGGAGCCGCCGCGGCGCGGGTAGCGGGCGCGAAACAGCGCCTTCAAGTCTTCTTCGAATTCCGGTGCCGGTCCGTCGACCACCAGGTTGGGTGCGACGGCGGTGATCGGCAGCGGAGCCACCGGCGCGGCCGGCGCGTGCAGCTCGGTCAGCCACTCGGTCAATTGGGCCGCCGACGACGCGTAGACGATCCGGCCCAATCCGACCCACGCGTGGGCCGCCGCGCACATCGCGCAGTGCTCACCGGAGGTGTAGACGGTGGACCGGATACGCCGGTCCGGCGACAGGTGGGCCACCGCCCACTGAGCGATGGCGAACTCGGGATGGCGGGTGGGATCGCCCTCGCCGGCCCGGTTGCGGTCCTCGAAGAGCACGGTCCCGTCGGCGCC
Organism: Mycolicibacter sinensis; assembly: GCF_001673565.1. Classification (GTDB taxonomy): domain Bacteria; phylum Actinomycetota; class Actinomycetes; order Mycobacteriales; family Mycobacteriaceae; genus Mycobacterium; species Mycobacterium sinense_C. Next base: position 6,714 of record NZ_LZMF01000115.1, on the reverse strand, counting down.
GACCAGCATCGAGCCGAACGGATCGTCGCCGCGTTCCAAGGCCACGCCCGCCAATTCCACGCAGCGGGCCAGATACTCACGGTCGGCGTCGCTGAGTGCCATACGACCGGAGTCTACGGCGCGCGCCGGGCAATGCCCGGCGCGCGCCGATCGGGACTCGCTAGGACGAGGCGGCCGGTAGCGCGTCGGCGGCGAAGATGGCCTGGGCCACCCCCGCCACGATCGAGGCGACCTTGAGTGCCTCCAGCACCGCCTCGCGGTCCACACCCGCCTCGCGCACCACCTGCTCGTGCGAGGCGACGCAGGCCTGGCAGCCGTTGATCGCCGAGACTGCGAAACTCCACAGCTCGAACGTGGCCTTGTCGACTCCCGGGTTGCCGATGATGTTCATCCGCAATCCGGGCCGCAGGTCGTCGTAGGCGCCGTCCAAGAAGTGCCGGCCACGGTAGAACACGTTGTTCATACCCATGATCGACGCCGCACCCAGGGCGGCCTGGTAGGCCTCCGCCGAGAGGTTGTCCGCGGCTTCGGCGCTGATCTCGGCCAGCACCGTGGCGTTACGCGTCGCCGCGGCGCTGGCCAACAGGCTGCCCCAGAGCTGCTCCTCGTTCAGAGCGGTGGTGCGAGCGATCGAACCCAGGTTGAGCTTGAGGTCCTTGGCGAATTCCGGGACCGCGTTCTTGAGATTCTCGATACTCATATGGCGCTATTCCTTCTCGTCGCCGGCACGCTGCACCGGGCCCCGATCAGACCGATTCTTTGAGCAGCTCGCCGGCGTTGATCGTCGGGTCGCCCTTCTTCCAGTTGCAGGCGCACAACTCGTCGGACTGCAGCGCGTCGAGCACGCGCAGCACCTCGTCGACGTTGCGGCCCACCGAGCCGGCCGTGACCGACACGAACTGGATCTCGTTGTTGGGGTCGACGATGAAGGTGGCCCGGTCGGCCACGCCGTCGGCGTTGAGCGCACCGGTCGCCTCGATCAGCTCGCGCTTGAGGTCCGAGAGCATCGGGAACGGCAGCGTCTTGAGGTCCTCGTGCTGCGCGCGCCACTGGAAGTGCACGAACTCGTTGTCGATGGACGCGCCGAGCACCTGGGCGTCGCGGTCGGCGAACTCATCGTTCAGCTTGCCGAAGGCGGCGATCTCGGTGGGGCAGACGAAGGTGAAGTCCTTGGGCCAGAAGAACACCACCCGCCACTTGCCGGGGTGGTCGTCGCTGGTGACAGTGGTGAAGTAGTCGTCCGGCTTCTTGGCATCGACCTGGGTCAGGTCGCCGGGAACAACGGCCTTGAGCCGGTAGGACGGGAACTGGTCGCCGATGGTCAGCAGTGCCATGACACTCCTCGTTGTGTGCGTCGTTGTGTGAGAATTCCGGGCGCTCGGGTCGCTTCAGCGCCGCACGCTCCATACTGCCCTATCGCAATTAAAAATAAAAGGTGATACTTCGCACTATAATTATCGGCATGACCGATACAAATTATCAGCCGACGCTGGCGGGACTGCGGGCCTTCGCCGCGGTCGCCGAGAAGCACCACTTCAGTCTCGCGGCAGCCGGTCTGGGCCTGAGCCAGTCGACGTTGTCGCAAGCCGTGTCGTCACTGGAGTCCGGCTTGGGCATCCAGCTGATCGAGCGGTCCACCCGGCGGGTCTTCCTGACCGCGGAGGGCCAGCAGTTGCTGGGACATGCCCACGCCGTGCTCGACGCAGCGGCGCGCTTCACGGCTGCGGCCGCCGGCGTCGCCGACCCGCTGCAGGGCACCATGCGGCTCGGCCTGATCCCGACTGTGGCGCCGTACGTGCTGCCCGCGGTGCTGGCCGGGTTGCCGGAAAGCCTGCCGGAACTGAACCTGCGGGTGATCGAAGACCAGACCGAGAGGTTGCTCACCGGGCTGCGTGAGGGAGCAGTGGATGCCGCGCTGCTCGCCCTGCCGGCCGAAGCCTCCGGAATGTCGGAAATCCCGATATATGACGAGGATTTCGTGTTGGCGCTGCCGCCGGGGCATGCGCTGGCAGGTAAGCGCCGGGTACCGCCGACCGCCCTGGCGGACCTGCCGCTGCTGCTGCTCGACGAAGGGCACTGCCTGCGCGACCAGGCCCTGGACATCTGCCGCAATGCCGGGGTGCGGGCCCAGTTGGCCAACACCCGCGCGGCATCGCTGGCGACCGCGGTGCAGTGTGTGACCGGTGGCCTGGGGGTGACGTTGATTCCGCAGACGGCGGTAGCGGTGGAAGTCGAGCGCAGCGGGCTGGCGCTGGCCCAGTTCGCCCCGCCCCGCCCCGGCCGGCGGATCGGGCTGGTGTTCCGCACCTCCAGCGGGCGTGGAGAGCCCTACCGGCGGTTGGCGGGCATCATCGGCGACGTGATCGCCGCGCGGCACCAGGTCGACCGGGTCCAGTAAGGGCTACCTCCCTCCGTTCGAGCACGGTTTAGGCTGCACGGGTGATTCTGAAGATCGAGGACGAGAACCGGGTCCGGACGTGTACGTTGAACCGCCCCGACGCGCTCAACGCGTTCGACGAGGCGCTGTACGACGCCACCGCCGAGGCGCTGCTGGCCGCCGCCGACGACCCGGAGGTCGCCGTCGTGCTATTGACCGGCGCTGGGCGCTCCTTCAGTGCCGGCACCGACCTCAACGAGATGCAGGCCCGGATCAGCGACCCGCAGTTCACCCCCGGCAAGTACGGTTTCACCGGGCTGGTCGACGCCCTGGCGGCCTTTCCCAAACCGCTGATCTGCGCGGTCAACGGCATCGGCCTGGGCATCGGCGCCACCATCCTCGGTTATGCCGATCTGGTGTTCATGTCCGCGACGGCACGGTTGAAGTGCCCGTTCACCAGCCTTGGAGTCGCGCCGGAAGCCGGGTCGTCCTACCTGCTTCCGCAATTGATCGGTCGGCAGAACGCGGCCTGGCTGCTGATGTCCTCGGAATGGGTGGATGCCGAGGAGGCGCTGCGCATGGGCCTGGTCTGGAAGGTGTGCGAACCGGAAGCGCTGCTCGACGAGGCGCGCCGGCACGCCGAAGTGCTTGCCTCCCGGCCGATTTCAAGTCTGAAGGCGGTCAAGGCCACCATGGTCGCACCGGGCCGCGATCAGGTGGCCGCGGCCACCGCGCGGGAGAACGCGCTGTTCGCCGAACTGATGGGCGCCCAAGCCAACGCCGACGCGCTGGCTGAGTTCACCGGGCGGCGACAGAACCGCTGATCAGCGGGATCCGACCGGCGTGATGTCCAGTGCGAGGTGCCGCAGCGAGCCGTTGACCGGACCTGAGGGCGCCGCGGCCAGGGTGGCTTCGATGATGCCGCGGACCGTGCACCGGCACCGGCCGCAGTCGCCGCCGGCACCGCACATCGCGGCGACCTCTTTCGACGTCGACGCGCCGGCCGCGACGGCATCGGACACCATCTGATTGGTGGCTCCGACACAAAGGCAGACATACATGGCTATACCCCTACTGACCGCCGCCCGCAGGCGCCATCAGATCGATTGCGGCAGCGAACTTTCCGACGAACGGTCCGGGATAGCCGCCGACACCCACGCCGGCCATCCACTCCGCAGCGGTGTCCGGGTGGTCAATCCAGCGCTGTGCGCTTGCCGCGTTGTCGATCTCCAACAGCGTCATCACCTCGTTTCCGTCGTCGACGGCCTGATACACCCACACTTTGCGCACGCCCGCGCCGGCGAACCGATCCAGTCCGCGATGCACCTTTGCCATCAGGTCCGCGGGGTCGCCGACGGTGGACACCACGCCGACGATCACCTCTGAACCGCCCCGTGAATCGGGCTCCTCGGGGCCGGGCTCGTCGAGGTTGATCTTCTCGGTGACCTCGCCGGCGAAGATCGCCGGCAGGTCGTTGACCCCGGAGCGGTCGAACCACTCGAAGACGGCGGGGGAGCGCAGCAGCTCCTTGACCGATATCCGGTGTCGCAGGCCGATCGTCACCAGCACCCGGTCGGGTTCGGACACCGAGGTGTAGAGCACCGCATGGCGGGCTCCGAGCCCCAGCAGCGGGGTGTGGTCGTCGCGAATCAGCGCCCAGGTGCGATCGATGTCGTCGACGCGGTAGTCCAGCGCCAGCACCAGCGAATGCGGATCGTTGCGCTGCGACATGCAACCGCCCGAGATGCCGACACGTCGGCCAGGCGAAGCAAGTCTCATGTTAGTAGAGTCTAACCTAAGTTGAGCGCATCCCGCAGGGCCGCACCGCGATCCGCTTTCCGCCGGGCCCGATGCCGATGCGCCGATTCGACGCGCCGAGACACGGGTAAACACCGCACCGTGGCCGGTGACCTGCACTAGATTGAGTTCGGCGCGTTACGGCGATGATCAAGCCCCAGACGGCGCGGGGGCATGCGAGGTTCTTCACACCCAGAGGAGTGATCATGCAAGGCGACCCCGAGGTTCTGAAACTGCTCAACGAGCAGCTGACCAGTGAGCTCACCGCGATCAACCAGTACTTTCTGCACGCCAAGATGCAGGACAACTGGGGTTTCACCGAGCTGGCCGGCCACACCCGCGAAGAGTCGATGGAAGAGATGCGCCACGCCGAGACGGTGACCGACCGGATTTTGGTGCTCGGGGGCCTGCCGAACTACCAGCGCATCGGCTCGCTGCGTATCGGGCAGACCCTGCGCGAACAGTTCGAAAGCGACCTGGCACTGGAGATCGACGTGCTCAACCGGCTACGCCCGGGCATCGTCATGTGCCGCGACAAGCAGGACAGCACCACAGCCAAGATTCTGGAGACCATCCTCGCCGACGAGGAGTCCCACATCGACCACCTGGAAACTCAACTGGAGCTGATGGACAAGCTGGGCGAGGCGCTGTACGCGGCGCAGTGTGTCTCCCGCCCGCCGTCGTCAGGGTAGCGGCGGGGGCCCGTCCGCACGGACCGCGACGGGAAGGCAAGAATGACCGATGCGACGCAGGTCGCAGACGATGTGCGGCCCGAGCCGGTCAGCCCGCAGCGCCGCAACCTGATCTTCTTGGCGATCGTGTTCGGCCTGTTGATGGCCGCGCTCGACCAGACCATCGTCGCGACCGCGCTGCCGACCATCGTCTCGGATCTGGGCAACGCCGGCCATCAGTCCTGGGTGGTCACCAGCTACCTGCTGACCTCGACCATCGCGACGATTTTGGCCGGCAAGCTCGGCGACCTGTTCGGCCGCAAACTGGTGTTCCAGACCGCGGTGGTGTGCTTCGTCGCCGGGTCGGTGCTGTGCGGGTGGTCCGCGTCGATGGAGATGCTGGTCGGTGCCCGAGCGCTGCAGGGCATCGGCGGAGGCGCGATCACCGTGACCGCCGCGGCGCTGATCGGGGAAGTCATTCCGCTGCGCGAACGAGGCCGCTACCAGGGCATGCTGGGCGCGGTCTTCGGCGTCACCACCGTGATCGGTCCGCTGCTGGGTGGTTACTTCACCGACTACCTGAGCTGGCGGTGGGCGTTCTGGATCAACGTGCCGATCTCGGTGGTCGTGATGCTGGTGGCCGGGGCGGCGATCCCGGCGCTGGCCGGCCGGGCCAAGCCCGTCATCGACTACGCCGGGATCGTCCTGATCGGCCTGGGCGCCACCGGACTGACGCTGGCCACCAGCTGGGGCGGCACCCGGTACAGCTGGGGGTCGCCGACGATCATCGCGTTGTTCGCCGGATCGGTGGTGGCGCTGGCGCTGTTCGCCCGGGTGGAAACCCGGGCCGCGGCCCCGATCCTGCCGACCCGGCTCTTCGCCGAACCGGTGTTCGCGGTGTGCTGTGTGCTGGCGTTCGTGGTCGGCTTCGCCATGCTGGGAGCGCTGACCTTCCTGCCCACCTTCATGCAGTACGTCGACGGTGTCTCGGCGACCACCTCGGGACTGCGCACGCTGCCGATGGTGGTGGGCATGCTGGTGATGTCCACCGGTAGTGGCACCCTGGTCGGCCGGACCGGCCGGTACAAGATCTTTCCGGTGCTCGGCACCGCCCTGATGACGATCGCGTTCGGGCTGATGTCACAGATGGACGCCGCCACCCCGGCGCTGCTGCAGTCGCTGTACCTGCTCATCCTGGGCGCCGGGATCGGGCTGTCGATGCAGGTGCTGGTCCTGGTCGTGCAGAACACCTCGAGCTTCGCCGACCTGGGGGTCGCCACCGCCGGGGTCACGTTCTTCCGGACCATCGGCAGTTCGTTCGGGGCCGCTGTCTTCGGGTCGCTGTTCGTCAACTTCCTCGACGACCGCCTCGGTTCCGCGCTACGCACCGCCGGGCTGGCTCCCGACGCGGCCGCCTCGCCCGAAGCGCTGCACCGGCTCTCCCCGGAGCAGGCGGCGCCGATCGTGCAGGCCTACGCCGACTCCCTCGGCCAGGTGTTCTTGTGGGCCGCGCCGGTCGCGCTGCTCGGGTTCGTGCTGGCGCTGTTCCTGCGCGAGGTCCCGCTCAAGGAGCTGCATGACAGCGCCGTCGACCTCGGCGACGGCTTCGGCATGCCCACCACCGCATCGTCGGACGAACTGCTGGAGACCGCGATCGGGCGGCTGCTGCGCAACGCACCCGGGGTGCGGCTGCGCAGCATCGCGATGCGGGAGGACTGCGAACTCGATGTCGCCGGGCTGTGGACGGTGCTGCGCATCTACCGCTACGCCGAAGTTTTCCGTACGGCACGGCTCAGTGACATCGGCAAGAACCTGCGGGTGCCCTACGAGATCCTCGAACCCACCGTCGATCGCCTGGTCGACCAGGGC
>NZ_LZMF01000114.1:0-34674 GCF_001673565.1 Mycolicibacter sinensis | reverse complement strand
TTCTGAGCTGACCCCGCAGGTGCGCGAGGTGCTCACCGTCGAAGGTTCGGTGGCCTCCCGCGACGCCCGCGGCGGCACCGCACCGGTGCACTGCGGCAGCAGTCCGCACACCGCGATCGCCGACAGCAGCCGGATACTTCGGCGGCCGGTGCTCGGCCCGGCCGGAGCGCTCAGCCGTCGAGCCATTGCCGCTGCCGCGCAGTGCGTTCGGCCAGACCGGCCAGCTGGTCGGCGACCCGCGCCGGTGCGGTGCCGCCGCGGGCGTCGCGGGAGGCCACCGAACCTTCGACGGTGAGCACCTCGCGCACCTGCGGGGTCAGCTCAGAACTGATGGCGGCCAGTTCGGCGTCGGTGAGTTCGTCGAGGCCGACGCCGCGCTGCTCGGCGGCCTTGACCGCAGCGCCCGCCGCCTCGTGCGCGACCCGGAACGGAACGCCTTGCCGCACCAGCCATTCGGCGATGTCGGTGGCCAGGGTGTAGCCGGCCGGCGCCAGCTCGGCCATCCGCTCGGTGTCGAAGCGCAGGGTGCCGACCAGCCCGGCCATCGCCGGTAGCAGCAGTTCCAGCTGGGCCGCCGAGTCGAACACCGGCTCCTTGTCCTCTTGCAGGTCGCGGTTGTAGGCCAACGGCTGGGCTTTCAGGGTCGCCAGCAGGCCGGTGAGGTTGCCGATCAGCCGGCCGGACTTGCCGCGGGCCAGCTCGGCGATGTCGGGGTTCTTCTTCTGCGGCATGATCGAGCTGCCGGTCGACCAGGAGTCGTGCAGTACCGCGTAGCCGAATTCCGTTGAGCTCCAGAGGATGATGTCTTCGGCCAGCCGGGACAGGTCGACGGCGATCATCGCGAACACGAACGCGCCCTCGGCGGCGAAGTCGCGTGCGGCGGTGGCATCGATCGAGTTGTCGGCGGCGGCGGTGAAGCCGAGCTCGGCGGCGATGGCGTCCGGGTTCAGACCCAGCGACGAACCGGCCAGTGCCCCCGATCCGTACGGCGAGACCGCGGCGCGGGCATCGAAGTCGATGATGCGGTCCACGTCGCGCAGCAGCGGGTGGGCGTGGGCGAGCAGGTGGTGGGCCAGCAGCACCGGCTGGGCGGACTGCAGGTGCGTCTTGCCCGGCATGATCGCGCTCGGGTGGGCGGCGGCCTGGTGCGCGAGCGCGTCGACCACGTCGAGCACCCCGGCGGCCACCCGCCGGACCGCTTCGCGCAGCCACATCCGAAACAGCGTGGCCACCTGGTCGTTTCGTGACCGCCCGGCGCGCAGCCGGCCGCCCAGCTCGGCGCCGACCCGGTCGATCAGGCCGCGTTCCAGCGCGCCGTGCACGTCCTCGTCGGTGACCAGCGGGCCGAAGCTGCCGTCGGCGACGTCAGCGCCGAGGTTGTCCAGACCGGCGAGCAGACCGTCGCGTTGTTCGTCGCTGAGCAGCCCGGCGTCGTGCAGCACCTTCGCGTGCGCCTTGGACGCGGCGACGTCGTAGGGGGCCAGCACCCAGTCGAAGTGGGTGGATTTGCTCAGCGCGGCCAGTGCGTCCGACGGGCCTTCGGCGAACCGCCCACCCCACAGGGATCCCTCGTTGGTGCTCATGCGGTCACCTTTCTCCGGCGAGAAGACGCGAAAGCCCTTAAATCCGCTCCTCTGAGGGGGCTTTCGCGTCTGCTCGCGGTCAAATATGTCAGCCCAGATCCCGGCGGGCGGAGATCTTCGAGCTCAGCCCGTGGATCTCGACGAACCCACGCGCGGCGGTCTGGTCGAAGGTGTCGCCCTCGTCGTAGGTGGCCAGGTTGAAGTCGTACAGCGACTCCGCGCTGCGCCGGCCGTTCACCGCGATGTGCCCACCGTGCAGCACCAGCCGCACCTCACCGGACACGTGCTGCTGGGTGTGCGCCACAAACGACTCCAGGGCCGACTTCAGCGGCGAGTACCACAGCCCGTCATACACCAGCTCGGCCCACTTCTGGTCGGTATGCCGCTTGAACCGGCCCAGCTCGCGCTCCAGGGTGACGTGCTCGAGCTCGGTGTGCGCCGTGATCAGCACCATGGCACCGGGCGCCTCGTAGATCTCGCGGCTCTTGATGCCCACCAGCCGGTCCTCGACCACGTCCAGGCGGCCCACGCCCTGGGCGCCGGCGCGCCGGTTGAGCTCGACGATGGCCTCCAGCACCGACACCGGCTTGCCGTCGATCGAGACCGGGACCCCGCGCTCGAAACCGACGATCACCTCGTCGGGGGTGTTCCAGTTGACCGTCGGGTCCTCGGTGTAGTCGTAGACGTCCTTGGTCGGCGCATTCCACAGGTGCTCGAGGAACCCGGTCTCCACCGCCCGGCCCCACACGTTCTGGTCGATGGAGAACGGCGAGCGCTTGGTGACGTTGATCGGGATGTCGTTCTCCTCGGCGAACGCGATCGCCTTCTCCCGGGTCCAGGCGTAGTCGCGGACCGGGGCCAGCACCTTGAGATCCGGTGCCAGCGAGGCGAATCCGACCTCGAAGCGGACCTGATCGTTGCCCTTGCCGGTGCAGCCGTGCGCGACGGTGCCGCCGCCGTGTTCACGGGCCGCGGCCACCAAGTGCTTGACGATCAGCGGCCGGCTGATCGCCGAGACCAGCGGGTAGCGGTCCATGTAGAGCGCGTTGGACTGAATGGTGGGCAGGCAGTAGCCCTCGGCGAACTCGTCGCGGGCGTCGACCACGACGGCTTCGACGGCACCGCAGTCCAGGGCCCGCTGGCGCACCAGTTCCATGTCCTCGCCGCCCTGGCCGAGGTCGATGGCGACGGCGACGACCTCGCGGCCGGTCTCCTTGCCGATCCAGCTGATCGCCACCGAGGTGTCCAGGCCGCCGGAATACGCCAGGATGACGCGTTCGGACATCGAGATTCTCCTTGCTTCGTGCTGTATCTACTGCAGGTCTTTGAGGGTGGCGGCGAGTTCGGCGCCGGTCATCGGCTCGCGCGCTGCCACGAAGATGGTGTCATCCCCGGCGATGGTGCCGACGACGTACGGTAGCGCGGCCCGGTCCAGGGCGCTGGCCAGGTAGTCCGCCGCGCCGGGCGGGGTGCGCAGCACCGCGAGGTTTCCGGTGGCGTCGGTGGACACCAGCAGCTCCCCCAGCAGCCGGCACAGCCGGTCGGTGCCGCCGGACAGTCGCATCGGGTTGCCGTCCTCGGGGATGACGTACCCGCCGGCTCCTCCATCGGGGCCCCGCAGCTTCACCGCGCCGAGTTCCTCCAGATCCCGCGACAGCGTGGCCTGGGTGACCTCGATGCCGTCGGCGGCCAGCAGCGCGGCCAGCTCGGTCTGGCTGCGCACCGCTTCGGCGGACAGCAGCTCCCGGATGCGGGCTTGACGGCCCACCCGCGTGACGGAGCTGTCCGGCCGGCTCATCGCGACCGTTCCAGCAACCACACCAACAGCGCCTTCTGCGCGTGCAGCCGGTTCTCGGCCTCGTCCCACACCGCGCTGCGCGGCCCGTCGATTACCGCGTCGGTGATCTCGTCGCCGCGATGCGCCGGAAGGCAGTGCAGCACAGTGACTTCCGAGTCAGCGAGCGCGACGAGTTCGTCGTTGATCTGGTAGGGACGAAACGGCGCCACGCGGTCCAGTCCGTCGTCTTCTTGGCCCATCGAGGTCCAGGTGTCGGTGACCAGCACATCGGCGCCGCGAGCCGCCTGGGCCGCATCGGTGGTGACGGTGACCGAGGCGCCGGTGTCGGCGGCGCGCTGCTCCGCGGCGGCGACGACGGCGGGATCAGGTGTGAAGCCGTCCGGTGCGGCGACGGTGACGTGCAGTCCGGCGGTGACGCCGCCGAGCATCAGCGAGTGCGCCATGTTGTTGGCCCCGTCACCGAGATAGGTCAGCGTCAGGCCTTTGAGTGCACCCTTGCGTTCGGCGATGGTCTGCAGATCGGCCAGCACCTGGCAGGGGTGGAACTCATCGGAGAGCGCGTTGACGATCGGGACGGCTGCCGTGCCGGCCATTGCGGTCAGCCGGTCCTGGGCGAAGGTGCGCCACACGATGGCATCGACGTAGCGCGACAACACCCGCCCGGTGTCCTCCAGGGTTTCGTCGCGGCCCAGCTGGGTGGACCGGCCGTCGACGACGACGGCGTGCCCGCCCAGTTGGGCGATACCGATCTCGAACGAGAACCGGGTGCGGGTGGAGTTCTTGTCGAAGATCACCGCGACCCCGTGCGGCCCCTCCAGCGGCCGCCGGCTGAACGGCTGCGCTTTCAGTTCGGCTGCCAAGGACAGGATTTCGGCCTGCTCGGCCGGGCTGACGTCGTCGTCGCGCAGGAAGTGGCGGATCATTGCCCGGCCTCCTGGGCGGTGTCGAGCACCGCCGGCAGCGCGGTGAGGAAACCATCAACCTGCTCTTCGGTGATGATCAGGGGCGGGGCCAGCCGCACCACGCCCGGTGCGGCGGCGTTGACCAGGAACCCGGCGTCGCGGGCCGCGGCCTCAACGGCTTTGGCCGCCGGTGCGGTCAGCACCACGCCCTGCAGCAGGCCCTTGCCGCGGACGTGGTCGACCAGCGGATGGTGCAGTTCCTCAATGCGGTGGCTCAGTGACTTTCCGAGCATCCCGGCCCGGGCAATCAGATCCCCGTCGGCTAGCGCCCGCAGCACTCCCAGCGCGGCCGCGGTGCAGATCGGGTTGCCGCCGAAGGTGCTGCCGTGGGCGCCCGGGGTCAGCAGGTCGCCGGCGGCGCCGACGGCCAGGCAGGCGCCGATCGGCAGGCCACCGCCGAGTCCCTTGGCCAGCGTGACGATGTCGGGGGTGATGCCGTCGTGCTGGTGGGCGTAGAACGCCCCGGTGCGCCCGACGCCGGTCTGCACCTCATCGAACACCAGCAGCGCCCCGTGGGCGGCGGTGATGCCGCGGGCCTCGGCCAGGTAGCCGGCGGGCGGGACGACGACGCCGCCCTCGCCCATGATCGGTTCCAGGAAGACCGCCGCGGTGGTCGCATCGACGGCGTCGGCAAGCGCTTTGGTGTCCCCGTAGGGCACGAAGGTGATCTCGCCGGGCAGCGGCTCGAACGGGGCCCGCTTGTCGGGCTGGCCGGTCAACGCCAGTGATCCCATGGTGCGGCCGTGGAATGCTCCTTGGGCGGCAACGATCTTCGTCTTCCCGGTGAGCCGGGTGATCTTGAAGGCGGCCTCGTTGGCCTCGGCGCCGGAGTTGCAGAAGAAGACCCGTGCGGGGGTCCCCAAGTGGTCGGTCAGCGCTTCGGCCAGCGCAATACCCGGTTCGGTGGCATACAGATTCGAGGTGTGCCCCAGGGTGTTCAGCTGGCTGGTGACGGCCTCGATCACCGCTGGGTGCCGGTGGCCGAGCACGTTGACCGCGATGCCGCCGAGCAGGTCGAGGTAGCTCTTCCCGGATTCGTCGGTGACCACCGCGCCGTCACCGCTGACCAGCGCCAGCGGCGGCGTGCCGTAGTTGTTCATCATCACCGCAGACCAGCGATCCTGCAGGCCTGTCATGGGTTCACCACCTTGGTTCCGGTGCCGGCGTGGGTGAACAACTCGACCAGTACGCAGTGTTCGACCCGGCCGTCGATGATGTGGGCGCTGGGCACCCCACCGCGAACGGCACGCAGGCAGGCTTCGACTTTGGGAATCATCCCGGATTCCAGCTTGGGCAGCAGCTGCTCCAACGTGGTGGTGTCGATCTCGCTGATCAGCGAATCGGTGTCGGGCCAGTCGGTGTAGAGGCCTTCGACGTCGGTGAGCATCAGCAGTTTCTCGGCCCGCAGAGCTTCAGCCAGGGCGGCCGCGGCGGTGTCGGCGTTGATGTTGTGCACCACGCCGTCGGCGTCGGGCGCCAGCGTGGAGACCACCGGAATCCGGCCCGCGGCAATCAGATCCAGCACCGCAGCGGTGTTGACCTGGTCGACGTCGCCGACCAATCCGATGTCGGTGGCGACCCCGTCGACGGTGACACTGCGCCGCACCGCGGTGAACAGCGCGGCGTCCTCACCGGTGATGCCGACGGCGTAGGGCCCGTGGGCGTTGATCAGCCCGACGAGTTCCCGGCCCACCTGACCGAACAGCACCATGCGCGCCACGTCGAGCACTTCCGGTGTGGTGACCCGGAATCCGCCTTTGAAGTCGCCTTCGATGCCGAGCCGCTTGAGCATGGCGCTGATCTGCGGGCCGCCGCCGTGCACCACCACCGGCTGGATGCCGCAGTTGAGCAGGAAGGCCATGTCCGCGGCGAAGGCGTGCTTGAGGGTGTCGTCGGTCATGGCGTTGCCGCCGTATTTGACGACGACGATTTTGCCGTGCAGCTGCTGGAGCCAGGGCAGCGCTTCGGCCAGCACCTGGGCCTTGTCGTGTGTGGTCAGTTCGCTCATGAGCTATACGCGGAGTTCTCTTCGACGTAGGCGTGGGATAGGTCGGTGGTGCGCACGCTGGCGTGCCCGGTGCCCTGGTTCAGCTCGACGGTGACGTCGACGTCCGCGCCGGACAGGTCGACCTCGCGGGCACCGGGCATCGGCATGCCCTCGCTGAACACCGGGGAGCCGTTGAAGGACACCGTGATCCGGTTCGGGTCGATCGCGAACGGCACCATTCCCACCGCTGCCAGCACCCGGCCCCAGTTCGGGTCGGAGCCGAACAGTGCGGTCTTGACCAGGCTGTCGCGGGCGATGCACCGGGCGGCAACCAGCGCCTCGTCGTCGCCGCCGGCACCGGTGACGGTGATCGTGACCTTCTTGGTGACGCCTTCGGCGTCGGCCTGCAGTTGAGCGCACAGGTCATCGCAGGCGGCCAGCACCGCGGCGTCGAGATCGTCCTGGCTGGGCGTGATCTCGCTGGCGCCCGACGCCAGCAGCAGCACCGTGTCGTTGGTGGAGCAGCTGCCGTCGATGTCGAGGCGGTCGAAGGTCAGGGCGGCGGCCCGGCGCAGCGCGGTGTCGAGTGCGGCCGCGTCGGCCTTTGCGTCGGTGGTCAGCACCACCAGCATGGTGGCCAGCGAGGGGGCCAGCATGCCGGCGCCTTTGGCCATCCCACCCAGGGTCCAGTTGTTCTTGTGGTGCAGCGCAACCTGTTTGGGCACGGTGTCGGTGGTCATGATCGCCCGGGCGGCTTCATCGCCGCCGACCAGTCCCCCGGCCATCTCGTGCACCACTTCGGTGACCCCGGCCAGCAGCTTGTCCATCGGCAGCCGGTCGCCGATCAGCCCGGTGGAGCAGACCGCCACCTCGGCTGCCCCGGTGTCGGTGCCCCAATCGCTCAGCGCGGCGGCGACGGCTTCGGCGGTGGTGTGGGTGTCTTGGAAACCACCTGGGCCGGTGCAGGCATTGGCGCCGCCGGAGTTGAGGATCACCGCCCGCAGCCGGCCGCCGGTGAGCACTTGTTGGCTCCACAGCACCGGCGCCGCCTTGACCTGGTTGCGAGTGAAAACCCCAGCGGCGCTGTAGTCCGGCCCCTCGTTGAACACCAGCGCGAGGTCCGGCGACCCGGAAGCCTTGATACCGGCGGCGATTCCAGCCGCCCGGAAACCCGCCGGCGCGGTAACACCCTGCTCGCGAAGCAGCCGCGTCTCGGTCACGGCGCCACCCCGACCACGGACAGCCCTTCGGCCTCCGGCCAGCCCAGCGCCAGGTTCATCGCCTGTACCGCGGCGCCGCCGGTGCCCTTGACCAGGTTGTCGATCGCGGAGATCGCGATGAACGTCGAGGCGTCTTCGTCCACGGCGATCGCCAGGTGGGCGGCGTTGCTGCCGATCACCGAGCCCGTCTTGGGCAGCTGGCCCTCGGGAAGCAGATGCACGAACGGCTCGGCCTGGTAGGCCTTTTCGTAGGCGGCGCGCAGCTTCGGCAGCGGCGTGGTGGTTTTGGCCGTGCAGGTGGCCAGGATCCCCCGAGAGGCCGGGATCAGCACCGGGATGAAGGAGACGGTGACGTCGCGGTGGGTGACCGCCCGCAGGCCCTGGCCGATCTCCGGGGTGTGCCGGTGGGCGCCGCCGATGTTGTAGGCGCGCGCCGAACCGATCACCTCCGAGCCGAGCAGGTCGACCTTGGCGGCCTTGCCGGCACCGGAGGTGCCGCTGACCGCGACCACCGTGACGTCGGATTCGACCAGGCCGGCGGCGACGGCCGGAAACAGCGCCAGCAGCGCCGCGGTCGGGTAGCAGCCCGGCACCGCGATCCGCCGGGCGTCCTTGAGCTGCTCGCGTACCCCGGGCAGCTCGGGCAGCCCGTAGGGCCAGGTCCCGGCGTGCGCGGAGCCGTAGAAGCGTTCCCAATCGGTCGGGTCGCCCAGCCGGAAGTCCGCGCCGCAGTCCACCACCAGGGTGTCGTCGTCGAGCTGTTCGGCCAGCATGGCCGAATGTCCGTGCGGCAGGCCGAGAAACACCACGTCGTGGCCGGTCAGGACATCGATCTCGGTCGGCTGGAGCACCCGGTCGGCCAGCGGCATCAGGTTGGGGTGCTGCTCGCCCATGGTGCTGCCGGCGTTGCCGGCGGCGGTCAGCGCCCCGATGGTCATCCGGCCGTCGGCATAGGCGGGGTGCCCCAGCAGCAGTCGCAGGATCTCACCGCCGGCGTACCCGCTGGCACCGGCCACCGCTACCTTGATCGCTTTGGTCACTGCGTGATTCTGCATGATTATGCGCGCAGACGCAAATTCATTATATGGGTTGCGCGAGCGGACGCGGGTTATGTCAGCCGCCACGGTACCTTGCGACGCGAACGCACCGGAGTACCTAACGTAGGCATTCAGACGAAGGGGACACCGTGAACACTGAAGACATCTGGCGAGCCGTCGACGTCGAGCGGCGCAGCCTGGTGGAGCTGTTGGAACACCTCACCGCACTGCAGTGGAGTCACGCCAGCCTGTGCCAGGGGTGGCAGGTCCGAGATGTGGTCGCCCATCTGGCGATCTCGGCCCACGCCCACGTCGGCCGAATCCTGGTAAGTCTGCTGCGGGCTCGCGGCAGCGTCGACCGCATGATGCTCGATACCGCGACTCGACACGCCGCCAAGACCGATGACCATGAGCTGCTCGCCGAGTTGCGCAGCACCATCGGCTCACGCTTCACCGCCGTCAGCACCACCCCGACGGATCGACTGATGGATCTGCTGGTGCACGGCCAGGACATCGCGGTGCCACTCGGCCTGCAGCGCGTGATGCCCACGGATGCAGCGCAAGTGGCGCTCGAACGGGTCTGGAACCCGCGATTCCCCTTCTACGCGGCTACCCGGTTGGCGCCCTTCCGGTTGCGCGCGGTGGACACCGCTTGGACGGAGGGCTCCGGTCCGCTCATCGAAGGGCCGGTGGCGGCGCTACTCATGCTGGCAACCGGGCGCGACTCGGCCGCGCTGCCCCACCTCAGCGGCGAAGGCGCAGAGTCACTGCGAAACGGCTGACTGCTGTGGTCGGCTAGCTGCCGGGGCCCGCATCGCGGTAGGCCTCCAGGAGCCGCAACCAGACTTCGCTGATTGTCGGGAAGCACGGCACGGCATGCCAGAGCCGGCTGATCGGCACCCGGCCGGCGACGGCGATGGTTGCGGAGTGCAGCAATTCGGCGACGCCGGGGCCGACGAACGTGACGCCGAGCAAGTACTGCTCATCGGTGTCGACCACCATCCGGGCTCGCCCGGTGTAGCCGTCGGCGTGCAGTTTGGCGCCCATCACCGCCTCGCCGATCTCGACGTCGACAGCCCGCACCCGATGCCCGACCTGTTGCGCCTGCTCGGCGGAGAGCCCGACCGCGGCGGCTTCGGGGTCGGTGAAGAACACCTGCGGGACGGCGTGCTGGTCGGCGGTGGCGGCATGTGCGCCCCAGGGGGCGGTGTCCAACGGCTTGCCGGCCGCCCGGGCGCCGATGGCGTCACCGGCGATGCGGGCCTGGTACTTGCCTTCGTGGGTCAGCAGAGCTCGGTGATTGGCATCGCCGCAGGCGTAGAGCCAGCCGTCGCTCACCGCGCTTACCCGGCAGGTGTCGTCGACGTTGAGCCAGTCGCCGGGCGTCAGGCCGACGGTTTCTAGACCGATGTCGTCGGTCAGGGGCGCGCGGCCCGTGGCGAAGAGCACCTCGTCGACTTCGAGCTCGCTGCCGTCGGTCAGTTCGAGCCGCACCGGGCCGTCGGCGTCGGAGCGATGTAGCCGGGCGACCGAAACACCGGTCCGCAGCTCCACTCCCGCCTCGGTGAGCCCGCGAGCCACGTATTCGCCGACGAAGGACTCCATCCGCGGCAGCAGTCCCGACCCGCGAACCAACATCGTCACCGAGGCACCCAAACCCTGCCAGGCGGTGGCCATTTCGGCGCCCACTCCCCCGCCCCCGACGACGGCGAGGCGACCCGGTACCGAACTGGAGTCGGTGGCTTCCCGGTTGGTCCACGGCCGGGCCTCGGCCATGCCGGGAAGGTCCGGAAGCGCCGCGCGGGTGCCGGTGCAGATCACGACGGCATGCCGGGCGCTCAGCGTCATGATGTCGCCGCCGGGCGTGGTGACCGCCACCCGTCGTGGGCCGGCCAGGCGCCCGTGGCCGCGCACCAGCGTCGCGCCGATGCCGGCCACCCAGTCCGCCTGGCCGGCGTCGTCCCAATGGCTCACGTACCGATCCCGGCGGCGGAATGTCTCGCCGGCGTCGAGGGCGCCGTGGACCGCTTCGCGTGCGCCGGACACCCGGCGGGCGTCATCGAGCGCGAGCACCGGGCGCAGCAGTGCCTTGCTGGGAACGCAGGCCCAGTAGGAACATTCGCCGCCGACCAGTTCTCGTTCGACGATGGCCACAGTCAGTCCGGCGGCCCGGGCGCGGTCGGCGACGTTCTCGCCGACCGGTCCGGCCCCGAGTACGACGACGTCGTAGGTTTCGGTCATCGCGGCGAATCCTTTCGGAGGGACTGGCGAGCAAGCTGCGAGTCGACGCGGCGAAGCCCGCCAGTGCGGATTCGAGCAGAACGTGGCCGCCGTGGCGTCGGCCGTCGCGTTCGGGGTCTATCCCAGCATGGACGGCCGGGGGGCGCCACAGTTCGCGTGCGCGATTTGTTCCGGGAACGCCAGCCTCATCTGACGTGCAGAGATACAGATTGTAGCCCTTATCCCCGTGCAGAACCGACTACAATCCGAACCATGGGAACATTAACGATCCGCACTGATAGCGAGGTGGAGCGGGCATTGGCTGCGCTGACCAGCGAGGGACGCTCGCGATCAGAAGCAGCCCGCGCGGCAATCCTGGATGCCGAACGCGCCCGCCGCCGGGAACGCATGCGCGCCGAAGCCGACGAACTGCGCAACGACCCCGACGATGTCGCCGCTTCGCGCGAACTGGCGGCAGAGATGGACGACCTCCGTGCGTGGTGACGTCTATCGCTTACGGGCACCCAAGGATGCGCGCGGCCATGAGCAGTCGGGGTCGCGTTACGCGGTCGTGGTGCAATCCGACGATCTCCCGCTATCGACGTGGATCGTCGCGCCAACGTCGACCGGCCGCCGCGCAGCCTCGTTCCGCCCAGAGATCGAGATCGGCAGCGGCACAACGCGCGTCCTCGTCGAACAACTCACCGTGATCGACCCACAGCAGCGGCTCGGCGAGTTTGTCGGGCGGTTGAGCACAAGCGAGCTGCAGGACGTCGACACCGCGCTCCGAGCGGTGCTGGCGCTGGACTGAGATTAAGCGCGCAGGACCGCGCCGACGCGCTCGGCCGCACACGCCACCGCCGCATCGCGAGCCGCGCTGGCCTCGTCCTCGGTCAGGGTGCGATCGGTGGCCCGGAAGCGCAGCGCGAACGCCAGCGACTTGCGGCCGTCGGCGACCTGCGGGCCGGTGTAGACGTCGAACAGGGCGATGTTCTCCAGCAGCTCGCCGGCGCCGTCGCGCACCGCATCGGCCACCGACGCCGCCGTCACCTTCTCATCGACCACCAGCGCGACGTCCTGGAACACCGCTGGGAACGGCGAGACCCGCGGCGCGGGCAGCGACTGCGCAATCGGAATGGCATCCAGGTTCAACTCGACCGCGCAGGTGGCCTTGGGCAGCCCGGCGCGTTCGATGACGGCCGGATGCAGCTGGCCGGCGTGACCGATCACGGTCTCACCGATCAGCACCTCGGCGCAGCGACCCGGATGCCACGGCAGGTACGCCCCAGCCCGCAGCGTGACCTCCACGCCGCTGGCGCGGGCGATGGTGCGGGCGGCCTCGATGGCGTCGGCGGCCTCCACCGGCCGGCCCGGACCCCACGGCCCGCGCGGCTCGGCCAGACCGGTCAGCGCGACCGCGATGTGCTGCGGCTGACGCGGCAGGGCGTCGTCGATGGCCGCGATCTCGGCGTCGGTGGGACGACGATCCACTGCGACGCCCGGCAGATCGGTCGAGCCGCCAGCGCGCTGCACCACCTGGGCGATGGCGAACAGGGCGACGTCGCCGATGCCGCGGGATACGTTGCGCCCCAATGCTTCGAGCAGGCCGGGCAGCAGCGTGCTGGCCAGTTGCGGACGGTCGGCCTCCAGCGGGTTGAGCACCGAGACAGTGGCGCGGCGCGGGTCGTCGTCGGCCAGGCCCCAAGTGTCGAACACCCCGGCCGGCAGGAACGGCGTGGGCAGCACCTCGACGTAGCCGGCCAGCGCCAGCGACTTGCCGATCGCGCGGCGACGCCGCTGGGTGTCGGTCAGGCCGCGCCCGGCCGGTGCGGCGGGCAGCACCGACGGGATGGACTCCAGGCCCTCCAGGCGCAGCACCTCTTCGACCAGGTCGGCGGGCTGGCGCAGATCCGGGCGCCAGCTGGGCGGGGTGACGGTCATAACGGCGCCGTCATCCGTTACCGCGCAGCCGATCTGGGTCAGCCGCCGCGCCGTGGTGCCGGCGGGATAGTCCACTCCGGCGGTGCGATCCGGCAGGTCGGCGGTGATCTCGATCGGCGCCGGGTTCCAGTGCTCGACGGGCGGGTCGCCGCGCCAGTCGGTCAGGGTGGGTTCGACGACTCCCCCGGCGATCTCGGCCAGCAGCGCCGCGCAGCGATCCAGCACGGCCACCGAGATGGCCGGATCGACGGAGCGTTCGTAGCGCCGTGCCGCCTCGCTGGGCAGGTGCAGCCGCCGCGCGGTCCGCGACACCGCTGCGGGATCCCAGATCGCGGCCTCCAGCAGCACGTCGGTGGAGTCGTCGCGCATTTCGGTGCTGCCCGAGCCCATCACGCCGCCGATGGCGGCGGTGGCGACATCGTCGACGATCAGCACGTCGGCCGGGTCCAGCTTGCGTTCGATGTCATCAAGGGTGGTGACGGTCTCCCCGTCCCGGGCGAAGCGCACGCCGAATCCGCCGGTGATCCGCGCCCGGTCGTGGGCGTGCATCGGGTGTCCGAGTTCGACCATCACGTAGTTGGTGGCATCGACGGCCGGGGAGATCGCCCGGATGCCGCAGAGCAGCAGCCGCCGCTGCAGCCACCACGGCGATACCGCCGCCGGGTCGATACCGGTGACCGGGCGCAGCGCGAACCGGCGCACCCCGGTGTCCGGTTGCACGTTCAGCGGCCACGCCTCACCCTCGGCGGGCAGCGCCGGAACCGCGGCAGGGTCGGCGAAGTCGATGTCCAGCGCGCAGGCCAGATCGCGTGCCAGGCCGCGCACCGACATGCAGTAGCCCCGGTCGGGGGTGATGGCCAGCTCGAACACCACATCGTCGAGACCGAGCACCTCGGCGGCGTCGGCGCCCGGCTCGGCGGTGCCCTCGGGCAGCACCAGGATGCCGGAATGGTCGGTGCTCAACCGTATTTCGGATGCCGAGCAGATCATCCCGTCCGAGGTGCGCCCGTAGGTCTTGCGGGTGGCGATGGCGAAGTCACCGGGCAGCACCGCGCCGGGCAGTGCCACCGCGACCAGGTCGCCGACCACGAAATTGGTGGCGCCGCAAACGATGTCACGCGGCTCGGCTTCGCCGACGTCGACGCGGCAGGCCCGGATCGGCTTCTTGAACTCGGTGAGTTCTTCGATCTCCACGACGCGGCCGACCTTGAACGGCCCGGTGACCGGGCCCAGGGTGTGCACGCCTTCAACCTCGTGACCGACCCGCAGCAGGGCCTGCTCCATCTCGGGCGCGGAAAGGTCGAAGTCCGGTGCGCCCGCAGTCAAGGCTTCACGCAGCCAGCTGTAGGGAATGCGCATCAGGCACCCGCCCCGAACGGCAGGGAGAACCGGACGTCGCCCTCGACCATGTCGCGCATGTCGGGAATGCCGTTGCGGAACTGCAGGGTTCGCTCCAATCCCATGCCGAACGCGAACCCGGAGTATTCGTCCGGGTCGATGCCCACGGCGCGCAGCACGTTGGGGTGCACCATCCCGCAGCCGCCCCACTCGACCCAGCCGGCGCCGCCCTTGCGGCCCTCGAACCAGATGTCGACCTCGGCGGACGGCTCGGTGAACGGGAAGAAGTGCGGCCGGATGCGGGTCTTGGCGGCCGGCCCGAACTCGGATTGCGCGAAGGCGTCCAGGGTGCCGCGCAGGTGCGCCATGGTCAGGCCGCGATCCACCGCGAGCCCCTCGACTTGGTGGAACACCGGGGTGTGGGTGGCGTCGAGCTCGTCGGTGCGGAAGGTGCGCCCGATCGAGACGACGTAGACCGGCAGTTCGCGGGCCAGCAGCGCGCGGATCTGCACCGGGGAGGTGTGGGTGCGCAGCAGTTGGCGCGATCCGGCCGGGGCGATGTGAAAGGTGTCCTGGTCGCTGCGCGCCGGGTGGTCGACGGGAAAGTTCAGCGCGTCGAAGTTGAAGTGCTCGGCTTCGACCTCGGGGCCCTCGACCACTTCCCAGCCCATCGCGATGAAGGTGTCGGCGACGTGTTCGGCCAGCATCGTGATGGGGTGGCGGGCGCCGACGGGCCGGCGCGCCGAGGGCAGCGTGACGTCGATGCTCTCGGCGGCCAACACGGCGGCGTCGCGTTCGGCGCGCAGGGCCGCCAGCCGCTCGTCGTAGGCGCGCTGGGCGTCGGTGCGGGCGGCGTTGACGCGCTTGCCGGCATCGGCGCGGTCGGCCTTGTCCAGTTTGGCCAACGCCTGGCGGGCCAGGGCCAGCGGCGCCCGGTCACCGAGATGCTCGGTTTTGGCGTGCGCCAGTGCGTCCAGGTCGGCGGCGGCGTCGAAGGCGTTCTGCGCTGCCTGCAGCGCCGAACTCAGGGTCGCGTCGGAGACGACGGACGGGTCGACCGGTTGTTCGCCCACGCGACGAGACTCCCCCTACTGGCTATGACTTTGGTTGAGACGCAAGCGTCGATCTTATCGACACGACGGCGAAAGCCCCGCACGTGGTGTGCGGGGCTTTCGGCCGTTGGGTTAGCTACCGGCTGGGGGCTCCGGATCGGGCGTTGCCGTGGGCACGGCGCCTTCGCTGCCGGCGGTGCCTTCGCCACCCGCGGTTCCGGTCGGAGCGGTCGGCTTGTCGGGCGTGTCGGCCTTCTCGGAGCCGGCGCTACCGCCGGTACCGCCGGTACCACCGGCGCCGCCCTTGATCTTGTCGACGCCATTGCCGCCGTTGCCGCCGTGGCCACCGTCGCCGCCGGTGCCTGGGTCGTCCTTGTCGGTGCTGCTGCCGCCGTTGCCGCCGTTGCCGCCGTTGCCGACGGTCACCGCCTGGCCGTTGGTCGGAGCGGTGCCGACGGTGAGCTTGCCGCCCTGTCCGCCGTCGCCGCCTTTACCGCCGTCGCCGGTGGCACTGTTGCCGCCGGCACCGCCGGCACCGCCGTCGTGAGCACGCCAGGTCGCGTCGCCGCCCTTTCCACCGTTACCGCCGGCGCCACCGTCACCGGTGGTGCCGGTGCCGCCGGCCCCGCCGGCGCCACCGGTGCCGCCGGAGCTGAACACGTTACCGCCGGTCGCGCCGTTCTCAGCGTCGCCGCCAGCTCCGCCGTCGCCACCGGTCGCACCGTTACCGCCGGCGCCGCCCTTGCCTCCGCTACCGCTGAAGGCGAGGATCTGGCCCTTGCCAGCCAGGTCGCCGCTGGCGTCGTTCCAGCCGGAGGCCTTGGCACCGTCCCCGCCGGCACCGCCGTCGCCGCCCGTGCCGTCGTCGCTGGCACCGCCGGCGCCGCCGGCGCCGCCGCTACCAGCGGTGATGGTCCCTACACCGCCGTTGCCGCCATTGCCGCCATGGCCCCCATCGCCGGAGACGACGGGCGGAGCCTCGGTGTCACCGTCGCCGCTTTCGCCGTCGCCGCCGGTGCCTGCGTCGCTGTCACCATCGTCGGCGGCGGGGACGGTGGCCGCACCACCGGCGCCGCCGTTACCGCCGGCGCCGCCCCAGATAACCCGGGTCCCGGCGTCGCTGGCCGCGGCCCCACCGTCGCCACCGTTGCCACCGGCGCCGCCATTACCGGTGATGGCGGTACCGCCGGCACCGCCGTTTCCACCGGCGCCGGAGACGCCCAGGATGGTGCCGGAGGCGAACTTGTTCGCGAACCCGTCGATGCGCCAGGTGCCATCAGACTTCCAGCCGAGCGCGGCGGCACCTGCGCCGCCGTCGCCGCCCTTACCGCCGTTGCCGTCGGTGGCGGTGGCGGCGCCGCCCTTGCCACCGGCGCCACCGGTGCCGCCGTACTGGCTGCCCGCCGCTGCGTCACCGCCGTGGCCGCCGTTGCCGCCATCACCGCTCTCGGTGCCGCCGGCGCCGCCGTTACCGCCGGCCCCGCCATTGCCACCCGTCGTCGCTCTGGTGGTGTCAGTGTCAGGGTCGAAGAACGCCTTGCCGCCCTCGCCGCCCTGGCCGCCGTCGCCATGGACGCCGCCGGTGCCGCCGTCGCCGCCGGCGCCGCCGTTCCAGTGGGTCTCATCGCCAGCCGCGCCGTCGCCGCCGTTGCCGCCACGGACCCCGTCGGTGTTGGCGTCGTCGCCTGCCTTTCCAGCGGTACCGGCTTCGCCGCCCGTGCCACCGGTGCCGGCCGCCCCCGCGGCGCCGCCGTTACCCGCGGTACCGATGTCGCCGGCGTTGCCGCCCTTGCCACCGGAGCCGTAGCCGTACTGGCCCTTCTCATTCCAGTCGCCGTTAGCGCCATCGCCGCCGTTGCCGCCGGCGCCGGCGTTGCCACCGGCACCGCCGTTGCCGCCGTCGCCGTTAACACCGGACTCGGAGTCCCCACCCGCGCCGCCGGCGCCACCGTGACCACCGGTGAAGCCGTCGCCGCCGTTACCGCCGTTGCCGGTGCCGCCGTCTTCGAAGCTGCCCTCTGCGCCCGTTACACCGGTGCCGCCGTTGCCGCCGGCACCGCCATCACCGCCGAGACCGCCCGCACCGGTGCCGGCGCCCTTGCCGCCGGTACCACCATCGCCGCCGTTACCGCCGTCGCTCGGCTTGGAGCCGTTGCCGTCGGCGCCGTTGCCGCCGTTGCCGCCGGCGCCACCGTTGCCATTGCTGCCGGCCCACGCGTCGCCGCCCTTGCCGCCGGTACCGCCATCGCCGCCGTAGGCACCATTGCCGCCGGTACCGCCGGCGCCACCATCGTTGTGCTGCGCGGTGCCAGCGGCGCCGTTACCGCCGCTACCACCCTTACTGGCCTCAGAGGGAGCCTTGCTGCCATCGGCGCCATCCGCGCCACTGCTTGCGCCCTCGCCGCCACCAGCGCCGCCCTTACCGCCCTGGCCGGCCTCTTCGCCGTTGGCGCCGGCCTGACCGCCATCACCGCCCTTACCATCGCCGTTGTTTGCCCAGGTGCCGTCCGCGCCCTTACCGCCGTCGCCACCCGCGCCGACCGCACCGCCGGCGCCGCCGGCGCCACCGGCGCCATAAGTCCCATCGGTGCCGGTGTCGCTCTTGGCCTGACCGCCTACGCCGCCCTTGCCGCCCGTGCCGCCGTCGAAGCCGTTGCCGCCTTGGCCGCCATTGCCGCCGTCTGCGCCCGCAGCGGTGGCGTCAGCGCCGGCCTGTCCCTTGATCCCGTCGTGCCCGGCGCCACCGGCACCACCGACGCCGCCATTGCCGCCGTTGCCCGCGTCGGTACCACCGTCACCGCCGGCTCCGCCGACACCGCCCGTGCCGCCGACCGCGCCATCGTCAGTGCCACCGACACCACCGGCGCCACCGGTGCCACCCGTGCCGCCGTTGCCGATCTTGCCGCCGTCACCACCGGTGCCACCATTGCCGCCCGTGCCTGCGTCGTGCGTGGCGTCACCATTACCGCCTGCGCCGCCAGTACCGCCGGAACCACCGTTACCGGTCTCGCCACCACTGCCACCGGTGCCACCAGCACCGCCGGCGCCCGCAGCCTGGCCGTCGCCGGCGTCCACACCGGCGCCACCGGTTCCGCCCTTGCCGCCGTCGCCGTTGATGGTGCTGTCCGCGCCGGTCGCGCCCTTACTGCCGAGCATGCCGCCCGTACCGCCCGCGCCGCCCTTGCCGACCGCGCCGCCGTCGCCGCCGTTTCCGCCGGTGCCACCGTCGGCCTGCTCGGCATTGCCTTCAGCGCCGGTGCCGCCCTGGCCGCCCGCGCCGCCGGCGCCGCCCTTGCCGCCGGCACCGCCGCCGCCGAACATCGACTTGGTGGCGTTACCGCCTGCGCCGCCGTTACCGCCGGCGTTGCCCGCGTGCCCGTCACCGCCGACGCCGCCGGTCGCCCAGTTGCCGGCGTCTCCGGTCGCACCGACCGTGCCCGCACCGCCGTTACCGCCGGCGCCGCCGATCCCGAACAGCCAGCCCATGGCGTCGCCGCCGGTGCCGCCGTTTGCGCCAATGCCACCCGCACCACCGGCGCCGCCGATGCCCATGATGGTCCCGCCGGCACCACCGGTACCGCCGACCTGTCCGTCCCACCCGGCACCGCCGGCCCCGCCGTTGCCGAACAGCCCGGCCGCACCGCCGTCGCCAGCTTCGACACCCTCCGCACCGGCGTAGCCCGCCCCGCCGGAGCCGAACCACAGTCCGCCGTCACCGCCGTCGACGTGATCCGCAGTGCCGGCAGCGCCGTCGCCGAGGTAGAACTCGCCCTCGGGCGCCCACCCGTTGATCATGTCGACGATCGATTTGTTAGCCGGGTTGTCGATCCAGGCATCGATCGACGAATACAGCGGCTGATAGAAGAACGTGTTGAACAGCGACGAGAGGTCAAAAGCGCTGGTGTCGGCCGCGATACCCGGGTCAGCCGATGAGTCGAACCAGGAGCTGATGTCCCAACCGCTGCTGTCCCAACCGCTGCTGTCCCAGCCCACCGCGGAATCTGAGACCGGGTTGAACAGGTCGGTCAGCCAGTCGAAGTCAAGGTCGGCGTGCGCCGTGGGAGCCGCGGCCAGCGGGGCCATGCCGAACGCCAGGAATGCCGCCACCGTGCTACCTGCACCGATCAGCCGATTGTTGGCCCTGCGCCCACTATTCCGGCGCTGCTCCCGACCTGCCATGATTCCCCGCTTCTGCACTGAAGGCGACCTGTGTAGAACGCAACAAATTGTCGCGTGATTCACGCAGACTATTCCAAGGAACGGGGTTCCTCCACTCGACTGAGGGAATCCAGCCGGGCCACAACGAAGTTAACGCGCGATTACTCGGCGGCGGGAGGCTCGCTGCGGACCGCCTTGAGCCGATACATCACCAGATCGGGCGGGACACCGCTGCTCTTGGCCGCCAACACCTGCCGGCGGGCCCGCTTGACGACGGCACCCAATCCGTCCAAGTCAGCAGGGTCGATGCGCTCGATCGTCGCGCCGGACACCACGATTCCGCCCTTGACGGCCCGTTCCATCACCCGCGCGGCGATGTTGACGTCCACGCCGAGCCAGTCATCGGCCAGCCGCTGCGGACGGCCGGTGTGGATCCCGGCCCGCATCCGCGGGGTGAAGCCGTTGACCTCGACGGTTTCGATGGCTTCCTGAGCTTTGAGGACCGCGCTCACCGCGACCAGCGGATCGCGGAACACAGCCATGAGCCCGTCGCCCATCCGTTTGACGATGCGGCCGCCGGCATCCAGCAGGGGCGGTTCCACCGCCTGCGACACCCGCCGCAGCAGGGTGAGGGTGGCGTCGTCCCCGGACCGCAGCGACCACGTCGAGAAACCCACCAGGTCGGTAAAGACCAGCGTCGCCTCGGCGTTGGACGGCGCACGCGATATCCGCTCGTTCAGCGCCTGCCAGACCTGCAGGGCGCCCAAGCTGACTTCGCGGGACGCCGCGGAGCGGTCGCCCATCAGCCGGTCCGCGGCACGCGCGGCCGCCTGCGGTCCCCCGTCCCCCGCCGTGGACAACGGGTCGCCGAACTCGGGGTCACCGGGCAGCGCCCGGCGCACCCGCCGCACCAGATCGATCACCCGGACATCGTTGGTTGTGCGGTTCAACCAGGCCGCGGCCTCCTCAAGGGAGAAGGAACGGCGGCGACCCGGGCCGGGTTGTTCTTCTATCTCCACCACCTCCTCGAGCTCGTCAGCCTGCCGACCGACCGGCTCGAGGTCCATGTGCCTCAGCGTAGGTGGCGGTTGTGGCCACCGGCAACGGCGGAGGCACGTGGCACGCGCCACGCTCGGCGATCAAGCCCGCGACGCGCCCTCGATACCGTAGACAACGCGTGTTGTCACAATTATGGTTGTGTCAGGTTCGCCAGACAGGAGACGTGATGACCGTTACTCCGACCACGTCAGCCGAGCGGGTGTCCGAGCCCGCGGAGCAGAGTGCCCCCTTGCCGACCTCGCCCAAACCCGCAGCGGCCGTCGAGCCCTTGAACTCCGATTCGCTGACCTGGAAGTACTTCGGGGACATCCGCACCGGAGTGATGGGCATGTGGATCGGCACCATCGAGAACATGTACCCGGGCCTGGGCGCCGGTGTGCAGGAGCACTCCAGCCTGTGGCGTGAGCCGCTGCAGCGGGTCACCCGGTCGGTGTACCCGATCATGGGCGTGGTCTACGACGGGGTCCGCTCTCAGCACACCGGCGCGGCGATCCGCGACTACCACCGCGACATCAAGGGCACCGACGAGCAAGGCCGGCGCTATCACGCGCTGGACCCCGAGACCTTCTATTGGGCGCACGCGACGTTCTTCATGCTGATCATCAAGCTGGCCGAGTACTTCTGTGGCGGGCTGACCGAGGCCGAGAAGCACCAGCTCTTCGACGAGCACGTGCAGTGGTACCGGATGTATGGCATGAGCATGCGCCCGGTGCCCAAGACCTGGGAGGAGTTCTGCGAGTACTGGGACCGGGTCTGCGAAGAAGAACTGGAGATGACGCCGGCAGCGCAGGGCATCTTGGACATGCGCATCCCCAAGCCGTGGTTCGTCATGATGCCCACCGGCGTGTGGGACCAGATGTTCAAGCCGATGCTGGGCGCCCAGCGCTGGATCGCCGCCGGGCTGTTCGAGCCGGTGGTGCGGGAGAAGGCCGGTCTGCGCTGGTCGGAGGGCGACGAGGTGCTGTTCCGGCTGATCGGCAAGTTCAGCCAGCTCGCGTTCACCTTCGTCCCCGAGGAGATCCGGCTGCACCCGCGCGCTCTGGCCGGCTATCGCCGTGAGCAGGGCAAGATCGCCGCCGACGCGCCGTTGGAAGAAGCACCGTGGCACACCGCGCCGCCCAAGGACCGCCGCACCAACGGGATGCACTACGTCCCGCCGCGGAAGATGAGCCTGATCGAGCGGGCCGGTTCACTGGTGCACAGCACCTTCTCGCTGGCCGGGGTACGACCGCCGCGGCCGCGACCACGGCCGAAAGCCGCCTAGGATCTGCGCTGCGCTCGCGCGCTCTGATATAGGCAGATCGCTGCTGCCGCAGCGACATTCAGGCTCTCTGCGCCGCCGGCCATCGGGATCCGTATCCGATGGTCGGCAGCGGCTGCGGCGGCGGCCGGCAAGCCTTGGGCTTCCGGACCGAACAGCCAGGCGGTGGGCGCCACCAGTACCGGATCGGCGTCGTCGAGGCACAGCTCGCCGTCCAGCGCCGTCGCCAGCACCTGCAGCCCCGCCTCCCCCAACGCCGCCATCACGGCATCGGTGTCGGCAGCAACCACCACCGGGACGTTGAAGATGCTGCCCGCCGAGGAACGCAGGCACTTGCCGTTGTAGGGGTCGACGCTGTTGCCGGTCAAGACCACCAGCCCGGCTCCGGTGGCGTCGGCGATGCGGATCAGGGTGCCGGCGTTACCCGGCTCGCCGATTCCGACCGCCACGGCCACCAGCCGCGGCACGTCCGCCAGCACGGCATGCAGGTCCGGCTCCGGAAGCGCACACACCGCGACCAGTCCGGCCGGGGTGACGGTGTCGGACAACGCTTTTGCCGCCCGATCGCTCACCAGGTGCACCGGGGCCGACGCAGCGCCCAGCAGTTCGCCGTGACGCTGCGCCGCCGACTCGGTGGCGAAGACCTCGACGAGCAGACCGCGACGGGACGCGGCCTCGATCAGATTGGGACCCTCCGCCAGGAAGCGCTGCTCGCGCTTCCTGGCGACATGCCGGTGCAGCTTGACCGCCGCGACCACGCGGGCCGAGCGTTCGGTCAGCATCCGCGCAGGGGTCAGGCGGCCTCGCCGGAGGGCGCGTTGACATCCTCGGGCAGCGCGGCCTTGGCGACCTCGACCAGCGCGGTGAACGCGGCGGCGTCGCTGACGGCGATCTCGGCGAGGTTCTTGCGGTCCACCTCGACGCCGGCGGCCTTGAGGCCCTGGATCAGGCGGTTGTAGGTGACGCCGTTGGCGCGGGCCGCCGCGTTGATCCGGGTGATCCACAGCTTGCGGAAGTCACCCTTGCGGGCGCGACGGTCGCGGTAGGCGTAGGTCAGCGAGTGCAGCTGCTGCTCTTTGGCCTTGCGGTACAAGCGCGACCGCTGGCCGCGGTAGCCTTTCGAGGCCTTCAGGATGGTGCGACGCTTCTTCTGGGCATTGACTGCCCGCTTCACGCGTGCCATGGGGTGTTCCTACTCTCGTTGGGGCGTAAGGGATTTGCGTTGCGTAAAGCGGCTGTCAGCCGTTCAGCATCTTGTTGACGCGCTTGGCGTCGGCAGCAGCCACCTCGGTGCGCCCGGCCAGGCGGCGCGTGCGGGTGCTCGGCTTGTGCTCGAGCAGGTGGCGACGGTTGGCCTTCTGCCGCACGATCTTGCCGGTGCCGGTGCGACGGAACCGCTTTGAAGCGCCACTGTGGGTTTTCGCCTTGGGCATGTTTCCTCAGTTCTGGTGTGGGGTCTTTAGTTTTCGGGTTTGGGCTCGGCCGCGTCCGCCGGGGCTTCCGGGGCGGGGGCGGGGGGCTTTGCGCCCGCACCCGCATCTTCTGCGGCCTTGGCCCGGGTCTTCGCGCCGCGGTGCGGTGCCAGCACCATCGTCATGTTGCGCCCGTCCTGCTTGGCGGAGGTCTCGACGAATCCATACTCGGCGACGTCGGCGCCCAGCCGCTGCAGCAGGCGGTAGCCCAGCTCCGGCCGGGACTGCTCGCGTCCGCGGAACATGATCGTCACCTTGACCTTCGCCCCGGCTTCGAGGAAGCGGACCACATGGCCCTTCTTCGTCGCGTAGTCGTGGTCGTCGATCTTGGGGCGCAGCTTCTGTTCCTTGACGACGGTCTGCTGCTGGTTCTTGCGAGACTCGCGCTCCTTCTGGGCCGCCTCGTACTTGTACTTGCCGTAGTCCATGATCTTGCAAACCGGCGGTTTGGCAGTCGGGGCTACTTCGACAAGGTCGAGATCGGCATCCGCGGCGACGCGAAGCGCATCTTCGATGCGCACGATGCCTACCTGCTCCCCTCCCGGGCCGATCAAACGGACCTCAGGTACGCGAATGCGCTCGTTGACGCGGATCTCAGTGCTGATGGGACCTCCCTGGGTAGTCTTCCGGTCGCGGCCGCCGCAGTGCTCGTCCGGACGCAGCGGCAGAAGAAACCACCCACCAGCAAAAAAGCCCTGCACGAAGCAGGGCCCATACCGACCGATCGCGGCCCGATATCATCAGGCCGCCTGCGCGGTGCGCAGAGCAGGCGGTTTGCACCACCTGCGACCGGACCACTGCGCCTACGGATTGCTCCACGGCGAGTGGTGGGAGGGAACTCCACTTGCAGTCCTGGCGTACGCCGGGACGGTCGCGGCACACAGTCTAGCAGCAGTTCCGCATTCCACTAGCCGGGCTGTTTCGGCCGCCGGCGCACCTCACATCCTTTTCCCGGTTTGACTGCTTATTCTCCCGGGCTATGACGCTGACTGGGCCATCCAAGCCGCGCTTGCGCCGGCGCTCGACCTCGCGGTTTCGCTGGGTGCCCGCGGCCGCCGCCTGGGCCGTCGGCACCGCCGCCACCTTGTCACTGCTGGCAAGCCTGTCCCCGGTGATCCGCTGGGTCATCCGGGTGCCACGCGAGTTCATCGACAAGTACCTGTTCAACTTCCCCGACACCAGCCTGGCCTGGGCGTTCGTGCTGGGACTGCTGGCCGCGGCGCTCAGCGCACGCAAGCGCATCGCCTGGTGGCTGCTGATCGCCAACCTGGTGGTCGCCGGCGGCTGGAACGCCAGCCGCCTGGTGTCGGGAAGCGCCGACCGGCTGCAGGCCGTCAGCGGCGCCGCCGGCCTGGCCCTGCACGCCGCCGCGCTAGTCGTGCTGGTGCTGGCCCGCGGCGAGTTCTGGGCCAAGGTCCGCCGTGGCGCCCTGCTCAAGTCGGCGGCAACCTTGGCCGCCGGCTGGACGGTGGCGATCCTGCTGTGCTGGGGGCTCATCGAGCTGTTCCCCGGCACGGTGACCCGCCCATTGCGGCTGCCCTACGTGGTGAACCGGGTGGTCGGCTTCGCGCTGCTGGAACCGGATTTCTTCCCCGGCAAGCCCGACTTCGGGCTCAAAGCGCTGTGCGGGCTGCTCGGGGCGCTGGCTCTGATCATCGCCGCCATCGTGCTGTTCTTGTCCCAGCGCGCCGACAACGCCCTGACCGGCCAGGACGAGTCGGCGATCCGCGGTCTGCTCGAGCAGTACGGCCAGAACGACTCGCTGGGCTACGTCGCCACCCGCCGGGACAAGTCGGTGGTGTTCGCCCCCAACGGGCGCGCCGCCATCACCTACCGGGTCGAGGTGGGCGTCTGCCTCGCCAGCGGCGACCCGGTCGGCGACCCGCGGGCGTGGCCGCAGGCCATCACCGCCTGGCTGCACATCTGCCAGGACTACGGCTGGGCGCCCGGCGTGATGGGCGCCAGCTTCGCCGGCGCCCAGGCCTTCCGCGACGCCGGCCTGAGCGCCCTGGAACTCGGCGACGAGGCGCTCCTGCGGGCCTCGGAGTTCAAGCTGTCCGGCCCGGACATGCGCGGGGTGCGCCAGGCGGTGACGCGGGCCCGCCGGTCGGGGCTGACGGTGCGGATGCGCCGGCACGGCGACATCGGCGCCGACGAGATGGCCCGGGTGATCGAGCGCGCCGACGCCTGGCGCGACACCGAATCCGAGCGCGGCTTCTCGATGGCGCTGGGCCGGCTGGGCGACCCGGCCGACCTCGACTGCCTGCTGGTCGAGGCGGTGCGCGGCGACCCGCGAACCGGCTCGGCAACCGGCGAGGTGGTGGCGATGCTGTCGCTGGTGCCGTGGGGGCGCAGCGGGGTGTCGCTGGATCTGATGCGCCGGTCACCGCAGTCCCCCAACGGCACCATCGAGTTGATGGTCAGCGAACTGGCGCTGCAGGCCGCCACCGTCGGCGTCAGCCGGATCTCGCTGAACTTCGCGATGTTCCGCGCCGCGTTCGAGCAAGGCGCGCAGCTGGGCGCCGGCCCGGTGCTGCGGGCGTGGCGGCGGCTACTGATGTTCTTCTCCCGCTGGTGGCAGTTGGAGACGCTCTACCGCTCGAACATGAAATACCAGCCGGAGTGGGTGCCGCGGTACGCCTGCTACGAGGACGCCCGGTTGATCCCGCGGGTCGGTGTCGCGTCGGTGATCGCCGAAGGCTTTCTGGTGCTGCCGTTCTCCCGGCGCAACGAACAGCACACCGGCCACCACTCGTCGGTGCCGGCAGCGGTGGCCGCCGCCGGGCGGCTGCACGCCGACGGCAGTGCCCCCGATGCCGATATCACCGCGGGGGCCGAGTCCGCGGCAGCGTTCGCCCGGCTTCCCGAACAGGTCCGGGTCCGAATGGCCAAGCTGAAGTCATTGCAGGACAACGGCGTTGATGCCTACCCGGTGGGGGCCCCGCCCAGTCACACCGTCGCCCAGGCGTTGCAGTGCGGCGCCGACGAGACCGTCTCGGTGTCCGGGCGGGTGCTGCGGATGCGCGACTACGGCGGCGTGCTGTTCGCGCAGCTGCGCGACTGGTCGGGTGAAGTGCAGCTGCTGCTGGACAATTCGGTTCTGTCGGAGTTCGGCGAGGCCCGCGCCGCGGACTTCAGCGCGGCGGCCGACCTGGGCGATCTGATCGAGGCGACCGGCCGGATGGGACACAGCCGCAACGGGACACCGTCACTGCTGGTGCAGCACTGGCGCCTGGTCGGCAAGTGCCTGCGGCCGCTGCCCGACAAGTGGAAGGGACTGACCGACCCAGAGGCGCGGGTGCGGACCCGTTATGTGGACCTGGCGATCAACCTCGAGGCGCGGGAGCTCATCACCGCCCGCAGCAACGTGCTGCGCTCCATCCGGGACACCCTGTTCGCCAAGGGTTTCCTGGAGGTCGAGACCCCGATCCTGCAGCAGCTGCACGGCGGGGCCAACGCGCGGCCGTTCGTCACCCACATCAACGCCTACGACCTCGACCTGTACCTGCGAATCGCGCCGGAGCTCTACCTCAAACGACTCTGTGTGGGCGGGGTGGAGCGCGTGTTCGAGCTGGGCCGGGCGTTTCGCAACGAAGGCGTCGACTTCAGCCACAACCCGGAGTTCACCCTGCTGGAGGCCTACCAGGCCCATGCCGACTACCAGACCTGGATCGACGGAGCGCGCGAGCTGATCCAGAACGCCGCGGTGGCGGCCAACGGCGCGCCGGTGGTGCTGCGGCCGGGACCCGACGGACAGCTGGAAGCGGTGGACATCTCCGGGCAGTGGCCGGTACGTACCGTGCACGACGCGGTGTCGGAGGCCCTCGGCGAACAGGTCGACGCCGCCACCGACCTGGGCACCCTGCGCCGGTTGTGCGACGTCGCCGGGGTCCACTACCTGCGGCAGTGGGATGCCGGGGCGGTGGTGCTCGAACTCTACGAGCACCTCGTCGAAGCCCGCACCGAGCGACCCACCTTCTACACCGACTTCCCCACGTCGGTGTCGCCGCTGACCCGCCCGCACCGCTGCAAGCCCGGGGTGGCCGAGCGGTGGGATCTGGTGGCCTGGGGTGTCGAGCTGGGCACCGCTTACAGCGAGCTCACCGATCCGGTGGAACAACGCCGCCGGCTGCATCAGCAGTCGCTGCTGGCCGCCGGCGGCGACGTCGAAGCCATGGAACTCGACGAGGACTTCCTGCAGGCCATGGAGTACGCGATGGCCCCGACCGGCGGCCTGGGCATGGGCATCGACCGGGTCGTCATGCTCATCACCGGCCACAGCATCCGGGACACCTTGCCCTTCCCGCTGGCCAAACCACGCTGAGCGCCGGTGAGGTCCATCATGGTGGAGTGATCCTGTCCGCCAGTGAGCACACCTCGCTGATGCACGGCTGGGTTCCGGTGACGGTGCAGGCATTGGCCGCCGTGGTGCTGATGCTGGCCCTCGGCCGGAGCGGCCGCCGCTGGCTGCCGCGGCTGGCGCTGGGCGGCGCGCTGGGGTTGGCGACGGCGGTCTGCGCCTACTGGTTTATCAACGCCGAGGGCCTCTCCGCTGACCCGGCACCAACGACGCTGTGGATCTGGATCGCCCTGGCCGGAGCCGCGGCGGCGATCCTGGTCCTGGGTTGGCGCAGTGCGGCCTGGTGGCGCCGCGGCGCGTCCGTCGTGGCGGTGCCGCTGTGTGTGCTCAGCGCCGGGTTGGCGCTCAACGCCTGGGTCGGCTACTTCCCGACCGTGCAGAACGCCTGGGATCAGCTGACCTCGGGCCCGCTGCCCGACCAGAGCGATCTGGCCGCGGTGAACGCGATGGCTACCGAGGGCAGACCACCCGAACGGGGCCGCGTGGTGCCGGTGACGATTCCGGCCGACGCCTCGCACTTCAAGCACCGCGGCGAGCTGGTGTACCTGCCGCCGGTGTGGTTCAGCCAGAGCCCGCCACCGGCGCTGCCCGCGGTGATGATGATCGGCGGCGAATTCAACACCCCCGCCGATTGGTTGCGGGCCGGCAATGCGATCAAGTCCGTCGACGACTTCGCGGCAGCGCACGGCGGCAACGCGCCGGTGCTGGTGTTCGTCGACTCCGGCGGCGCGTTCAACACCGACACCGAATGCGTCAACGGCCCGCGCGGCAACGCCGCCGACCACCTGACCGACGACGTGGTGCCCTACGTGATTTCGCACTTCGGGGTCAGCGCCGAACCGTCGCACTGGGGTGTCGCCGGCTGGTCGATGGGCGGTACCTGCGCGCTCGACCTGACCACGATGCACCCCGAGAAGTTCAGCACCTTCGTCGACATCGCCGGAGACCTGGGGCCGAACGCTGGATCCCGGGCCCAGACCATCGCGCGACTGTTCGGCGGCAGCGTCGAGGCGTGGGCGGCGTTCGATCCGGCCACGGTGATCACCAGACACGGCCGCTATAGCGGGGTTTCGGGCTGGTTCGCGGTCAACGGCAGTGCCGAGACGTCGGATGCCGGCGGTCAACTCGCCGCCGCGAAGTCGCTGTGCGCCTTGGGTCAGCCCAACGGCATCGACTGCGCCGTCGTGACCGAACCGGGCCGGCATGACTGGCCGTTCGCCGGGCAGGCCTTCGCGACCGCCCTGCCCTGGCTGGCCGGCCGGCTGGGCACACCGGGAGTGCCACCCGTTCCGTTTCCGGCGGCGCCGGTCCGGGCCCCCGCGGCGGCCCCAACCATGACCTCCGTCCACCCCGCGGGAAGGTGAGTGTGGATCACCGACCGGCCCCGAGACGCCGCATTACTTCGGCCGCCGCCGGTAACGTGTCGAGCATGGGTGACGATCCGACCGACCCCGGGTTCGACGACTCCGGCGTGCCGACGTTCGACTCGGTGCGCGAGAAGATCGAGAGCCGGTATCAGACCTCGATCGGCGCGCAGGAACTGGATGCCGAGACGCCCGAGGGCCGCAGCGTCGAGAAGCAGTACGAGCACCGGCAGCGGGCGGCCGCCGATCGGTTAGAGCAGATCCGCAAGTCCATGCACGACGGTGAGCACTGACCGGTGCGCAGCTTCACCATCGCCGAACGGCGAAACCGTGTGGCGCGCAGACATTTTTTGACCCCCGAAGCCGCAACCGAGCCGATAACTCAGGTGGCGGCCGCGCTGATCGGCCTGCACGCCACCGACCCGGCCACCCCCTATCTGTCTCTGTGGGCGCGATCGTCGCCGTTCGCCGTCACCGACCTGGACAGCGCGTTGTATGAAAAGCGGTCGCTGGTAAAGCATCTGGCGATGCGCCGCACGCTGTGGGCGATCGATCCCGCCGATCTGCCCGCAGTGCAAGCCGCCGCCAGTGACCGGGTGGCCGCCACCGAGCGGCGCCGGCTCATCGCCGATGTCGCCAAAGCCGGTGTGGCGGCCGACGGGGAGCGCTGGCTCAACCGGGCCGGTGCGGCGGTGCTGCGGCACCTCGGAGAACACGGCGCGGCCAGCAGCGCCGAGCTGCGCGCCGCCCTGCCGGAACTGGCCGGGACCTACGATCCGGCGCCCGGCAAGTCCTACGGCGGCCAGACGCACCTGGCTCCGCGGGCGCTGACCGTGCTCGGGGTGCAAGGCGACATCGTGCGCGGCCCCAACGACGGCACGTGGACGTCCTCGCGGCCGCGGTGGGTGACCGCGAAGGATTGGCTCGGCGAACCGGGCGCGCCGATGGCTGTCGAGGCGGCGCAGGCGCACCTGATCAGCACCTGGCTGCGGGCGTTCGGTCCCGCCACCGCCGACGACATCAAGTGGTGGTTCGGCACCACCAAGACCGCGGTCCGAAAAGCGTTGAGCGACATGGGCGCCGTCGACGTCGACGTGCACGGCACCCCCGGCTATGCGTTGCCCGATGACCTAGAGCCCGAACCGGAACCCGCGCCGTGGGGCGCGCTGCTGCCCGGTCTCGACGTCACCACCATGGGCTGGTATCACCGCGACTGGTATCTCGGCGAGCACCGCGGCCAGCTCTTCGACAACAACGGCAACGCCGGCCCCACGGTGTGGTGGAACGGGCGGATCGTGGGTGGCTGGTATCAGAACGCCGCCGCCGAGGTCCAGTTGCAGCTGCTGGAGGACCCCGGCCGCCCGGCGCGAGAGGCGCTGGAGAAGCGGGCCCGCGAACTTACCGAGTGGCTGGACGGCGTACGGGTACCGCCGCGATTCCCGTCACCGCTGGTGCGAGCCGCCCCGCGCTGAGACGACAAGCAGGCCCCGCCGCTAAGCACTCGCCTTGCGCCGCCGTTTGGCGGGTTTGGCCGGTGCGCCCAGGATTTCGGCGAGGAACTTGCCGGTGTAGCTCTCCGGCACCGCCACTACGTCCTCGGGTGTGCCGGTGGCCACCACCGTGCCGCCGCCGGCCCCGCCCTCGGGGCCCATGTCGATGATCCAGTCCGCGGTCTTGATCACGTCCAGGTTGTGCTCGATCACGATCACCGTATTGCCTTTGTCGACAAGGCCGTTGATGACGCCGAGCAGTTTGGCGATGTCCTCGAAGTGCAGACCGGTGGTGGGCTCGTCGAGGATGTAGACCGTGCGCCCGGTGGAGCGCTTCTGCAGCTCCGAGGCCAGCTTCACCCGCTGCGCCTCACCGCCGGACAGCGTCGGCGCCGGCTGACCGAGTCGCACGTAGCCGAGGCCGACGTCGACCAGCGTGCGCAGGTAGCGGTGGATACCGGTGATCGGCTCGAAGAACTCCGCCGCCTCCTCGATCGACATGTCGAGCACCTCGGCGACGGTCTTGCCCTTGTAGTGCACCTCGAGGGTCTCCCGGTTGTAGCGGGCACCGTGGCAGACCTCGCAGGGCACGTAGACGTCGGGCAGGAAGTTCATCTCGATCTTGATGGTGCCGTCGCCGGTACACGCCTCACAGCGGCCGCCTTTGACGTTGAACGAGAATCGGCCCGGCAGGTAGCCACGCACCTTGGCCTCGGTGGTGGCGGCGAACAGGGTGCGGATCTTGTCGAACACCCCGGTGTAGGTGGCCGGGTTGGACCGTGGGGTGCGCCCGATCGGTGACTGGTCGACCCGCACCAGCTTGTCCAGGTGGTCCAGGCCGGTGATCCGGGTGTGCCGGCCGGGCACCAGCCTCGCGCCGTTGAGCTTGTTGGCCAGCACCGACGCCAGGATGTCGTTGACCAGTGTCGACTTGCCCGACCCGGACACCCCGGTCACCGCGGTGAGCACGCCGAGCGGGAACGCCACGTCGACGCCGGTCAGGTTGTGCTCGCGGGCACCGACCACCCCGAGCTGGCGTTTGGCATCGACTTTCCGCCGAACCACCGGCACCGCAATGCTTTTCGCGCCGGACAGGTAGGCGCCGGTGATCGAGTCGGGGTTGGCCAGCAGTTCGGCGTACGGCCCGCTGTGCACGATCCGCCCGCCGTGCTCCCCGGCGGCCGGGCCGATGTCGACGATCCAGTCGGCGTGGGCGATGGTGTCCAGATCGTGCTCGACCACGATCAGGGTGTTGCCCAGGTCGCGCAGCCGCACCAGGGTTTCGATCAGCCGCCGGTTGTCACGCTGGTGCAGCCCGATCGACGGCTCGTCGAGCACGTAGAGCACCCCGACCAGACCCGAGCCGATCTGGGTGGCCAGCCGGATGCGTTGCGCCTCACCGCCGGACAGCGTTCCGGCGGCGCGCGACAGGGTCAGGTACTCCAGGCCCACGTCGAGCAGAAAGCTCAGCCGCGACTGGATCTCCTTGAGCACCTGGCCGGCGATGGCCTGCTCGCGCGGGCCCAGCGTCAGCGCGTTGAGGAAGTCCGAACATTCCGCGATCGACAGATCGCTCACCTGCGCAATGGATTTGCTGCCGTAGTCTCCGGCGGCCAGCGTCACCGCCAGGATCTCCGGCTTCAGGCGGGTGCCGGCGCATTCCGGGCACGGGACGTCGCGCATGAAGCCGGCGTAGCGTTCCTTCATCTGCTCGGACTCGGTCTGCTCCATCTTGCGCTGCAGGAACGCCATCACACCTTCGAAATCGGTGTAGTAGGAGCGGGTCCGGCCGTAGCGGTTGCGGTAACGCACGTGGACCTGTTCGTCGGAGCCCTCCAGGATCGCCCGCCGTGCCTTGGCCGGCAGCTTGCGCCAGGGGGTGTCGACGTCGAAGCCCATCGCCGCACCCAGGCTGGCCATCATCCGGGTGAAGTACTCGCTGGTGGGCCCCATCGACCACGGCGCCACCGCGCCCTCGGCCAGGGTGCGGTCCGGGTCGGGAACCACCAGGTCGGCGTCGACCTCCTTGCGGATGCCCAGCCCGGCGCATTCCGGGCAGGCTCCGTAGGGCGAGTTGAACGAGAACGACCGCGGCTCCAGGTCGTCGACGGACAGCGCGTGGCCGTTGGGGCAGGCCAGTTTCTCGGAGAACCGCTGCTCCCGGTGCGGGTGGTCGTCGTCGCGGTCGACGAACTCGAGCACCACGATGCCATCGGCCAGGCCCAGCGCGGTTTCGATCGAATCGGTGAGCCGCTGCTTGGCGCTGGCCTTAACGGTCAACCGGTCGACGACGACCTCAATGTCGTGCTTCTCCTGCTTCTTGAGCTTGGGCGGATCGGTCAGCGAATGCACCACACCGTCGACCCGGACCCGGCTGTAACCCTGGGTGTTGAGCTTCTCGAACAGGTCGGCGAACTCCCCCTTGCGGGTGCGCACCACCGGGGCCAGCACCTGAAACCGCAGGCCTTCGTCCATGGCCAGCACCTGATCAACGATCTGCTGCGGGGTCTGGCGGGCGATGTGCTCACCACAGACCGGGCAGTGCGGGGTGCCGGCCCGCGCATACAGCAGCCGCAGGTAGTCGTAGACCTCGGTGATGGTGCCGACCGTCGAACGCGGGTTGCGGTTGGTCGACTTCTGGTCGATGGACACCGCCGGCGACAGACCCTCGATGAAGTCGACGTCGGGCTTGTCCATCTGGCCCAGGAACTGCCGGGCGTAGGCCGACAGCGATTCGACGTAACGACGCTGGCCCTCGGCGAAGATCGTATCGAAGGCCAGCGAGGACTTGCCCGAACCCGACAGCCCGGTGAAGACGATCAGCGCATCGCGAGGCAGCTCCAGGTCCACACTGCGCAGGTTGTGTTCACGCGCGCCCTTGACGATCAGCCGGTCAGCCACCCGTCCATGCTAGGTGGCGCTACCGACACCCAGCTCAGGGCCAGTACGGTGGCGGTTATGACGCCTTCGATCTCGGTTGACGACAGCTACACCGGGCACGTCGAGCCCGGCACCGCGGCCCGCCGCACCCTGCCGGGGGTGTCGATCATCAAGACCTCGGTGGGCCCGATGGACAACAACGCCTACCTGGTGACCTGCACCAATACCGGCAAGACGCTGCTGATCGATGCGGCCAACGACGCCGACAACCTGGTGGCGCTGGTGCGCGAGCACGCCCCGGAGGTGGCGTTGATCGTGACCAGCCACCAGCACTTCGACCACTGGCAGGCCCTCGAAGCGCTCGCCGAGGCGACCGGGGCGCCCACCGCGGCGCACGCCCTGGACGCCGAGCAGCTGCCGGTGACGCCGGATCGGCTGCTGGCCGACGGCGACACCGTAAACGTGGGCGACCTGACCTTCGACGTCATCCACCTGCAGGGCCACACCGAGGGCTCGGTGGCGCTGGCGCTGGACGGCACGGCCACCGGCGGCGTGACGCAGTTGTTCACTGGCGACTGCCTGTTCCCGGGCGGGGTCGGCAAGACCTGGCAGCCCGGGGATTTCGAGCGGCTGCTCGGCGATGTGAGCCGCAAGGTGTTCGACCGGTTCGGCGACGACACCGTGGTCTACCCCGGCCACGGTGACGACACCACGCTGGGCACCGAGCGCCCGCATCTGGCCGAGTGGCGCGAACGAGGCTGGTGACCCCGCAAAACCCCTTGTCAGCTGGTAAAGGCCGCCTATACTAAGGCCCTTCGGGGGTGGGAGGCTGCGGAGGGTCGGGTGACGGCCATACCGGTGTGTGCGACGTGCGGGACCGAGCCGCGGCAGGGTGCGCGGTTCTGCGATGGCTGCGGTTCGCTGATCGTGACGGCCACCGAGCACGCCGAGTACAAGCAGGTGACGGTGCTCTTCGCCGACGTGGTGCAGTCGATGCAGCTCGCGGCGACGGTCGGCACCGAGCGGCTGCGCGAAATCATGACCGAGCTGGTGACTCGGGCGGCGGCGGTGGTTCAGCGGTTCGGCGGCACCGTCGACAAGTTCACCGGTGACGGCCTCATGGCGATCTTCGGAGCGCCGGTGGCGTTGGAGGACCACGCGGTGCGGGCCTGTCGCGCCGCCCTGGTAATGCAAGAGCAGGCCGGCGGGCTCGCCGAGCAGCTGCGCCGCCGCGACGGCGTCGACCTGCAGGTGCGCGTCGGGATCAACTCCGGCGAGGTGATCGTCGGCGACATCGGCTCGGGAACACTGGGGTACACCGCGATCGGTGAGCAGGTGGGGCTGGCCCAGCGGATGGAGTCCGTGTCTCCGCCGGGCGGGGTGATGCTCAGCGCGGCCACCGCCCAACTGGTGGCCGCGGTGTCGGTGCTCGGGGAACCGGAGCTGGTGCGCATCAAGGGCGTTGAGGATGCGGTGCCGGCACGGCGGCTGC
>NZ_LZMF01000113.1:0-956 GCF_001673565.1 Mycolicibacter sinensis | reverse complement strand
GAGGTACTTGTCCCGGCACGCGCTGCGCTGAATCTTGCCGCTGGTGGTGGTCGGGATCCGCATCGGCTTGACCAGCACCACGGTCTGCGCGTCGATCCCGTGGTGGGTGCGGATCGCCGCCCGGATCGATTGGATCAGCTCGTCCAGATCGACCCCGACGGCCTCATGGTGGTGCACCTCCTGCACCACCGCCAAATGCTCGGGGGCGTTGCGCTTGCCCGGCAGCAGGAAAACCGCACCACGGCTGGGCATCAGCGCCGGATGGCAAGCCTGCACGGTCAGCTCGATGTCATTGGGGTAGTGGCTGTAGCCGCCAATGGTCATCAGGTCCTTGCACCGGCCGGTGACGAACAGCTCGCCGTCCCGGAAGAACCCCAGGTCGCCGGTGCGCAGGAACGGGCCCTCGCCGGTGTCGGCCAGCGTCGCACCGAAGGTGCGTTCGGTCTCCTCGGGCCGCCCCCAGTAGCCCTGGGCGATGCTGGGTCCGGATGCCCAGATCTCGCCCACTTCGTCAGCGCAGCAAGGCAGCCGGGTCTCCGGATCGACGATCAGCACCCGCATCCCGTCCAGCTCCGCGCCGCAGCCCACTATCGCCACGGCGTCGGCATCGTCGGCCGCGACGTCGATCACCTGATTGCGGCCCAGCGCGTTGCGGTCGACGTAGCGCACCCCGGCGACTTCCGGGCTCTGCATCGCGGTGACCAGCAGTGCGGATTCGGCCAGACCGAAGGCGGCCTGGATGCCGTTCAGCTGAAATCCGGCCGGGGCGAACGCCTCGGCGAAGTTCTGCAGAGTGGTCGCGCGGACCGGCTCGGTGCCGATCCAGGCGTGCGTCAGGTTGGACAGGTCCAGTGCCGCGCGCTGGGCCGGTGTGGTGGTCTTGACGCACAGGTCGTAGGCGAAGGTCGGCGCGCCGGTGATCGTGGCGCGGTGCCGCGACAGCATCTCCAGCCAGC
>NZ_LZMF01000112.1:0-10512 GCF_001673565.1 Mycolicibacter sinensis | reverse complement strand
GCTGGCGGCCGCGCTGCCCGACACGCCCGCCGGGCCGGGGCAAGGCGGTGGCCGGTGAGATCGGTATCCAAAGCGGTGCTGTGGCTGACGGTGTTTACCACCGTCGCTACGGTGTGCGCGCTGATTGTGCTGACCGCGTTACGCAGCCCGGTCAGCGGCGCGGTGTCCCGCTATACCGCAACCTTTTCCGATGTGTCCGGCCTGCTCGCCGGTGACGACGTGCGGATCTCTGGTGTGCAGGTCGGCAAGGTCGAGGCGATCCGGCTCGACGGTCGGGTGGCCAAGGTCGACTTCACCGCGCTGGTCGAACACCCGCTGTTCGAGAACACCACGGCCGCCGTCCGCTACCAGAACCTGCTCGGGCAGCGCTACGTGGAACTCGTGCAACCGGATCAGCCGGCGAACCCGCTGGCGGCCAGCGGCACCATCGGCCTCGGACGGACCATCCCGTCGTTCGATGTGGCGAAGCTGTTCAACGGGTTCCGGCCGATCTTCGCCACCCTGGACCCGGCCCAGTTCAACCTCTTCGGCGAGAACCTGCTGCGGCTGATCCAGGGGGATGAATCCGGGATCGGGCCAGTGCTGCGCGACCTCGACGCCATCGCCAAGCTGACCGTGGACCGCCAGGCGGTGCTGACCGTGCTGCTGCACAATCTGGCCGAGGTCTCGGCCGACCTGGGCGGCAAATCCGGGCCGCTGTTCTCCCTGATCGCCGTGCTCAACGACGTGCTGGGCAAGTTCTCGTCCAAGGCCCAGGAGTTCTCCACCTCGATCGACACCGAGCTGCCGCTGCTACGCAACCTCGTCCACGTGTTGCAGTACGCCGAGCGCACTTTCGACGGGACCACCGTTCCGGCCTACGACTTGATGAGCCGGATGTTCCCGCAGACCCCGACCATCATCGCGGGGCTTTCGCTGGTGCCGTCGATGATCCAGGGTATGCGGAACTCGCTGGTGTCCGACGAAGACGCTGAGGCCACCTACATCTGCTCGCACGGCGAAGTCAACCTGCCCGGGATCGGGCAGGTGTCGTTCGCCGAACAGAGCCTGGTGATCTGCAAATGAGACTCTTCGACAGGAGACCGCAACGGGTGCTCGACGAGCACGCCGCGGCGGTGCGCAACCGGCGCAACGGCGTCATCGGCCTGGTGGCCATCATTGTCGCGCTGGCGACCACCGGGCTGGCCTACCTAAATCCCACCGGCCAGACCGGCTACACCGCCCACCTGCCCAACTCGGGTGGGGTGCGTTCCGGCGACGAGGTCCGCATCGCCGGCGTCCCGGTCGGCAAGGTCACCGGGGTGCGGCTGGATCGCACCGTCGTCGAGATGACCTTCGACGTCAAACGCGGGGTGCCGGTCGGCTCGGAGTCCACGCTGGACATCAAGCTGCTCACCCCGTTGGGCGGCCACTACGTGGCCCTCGATCCCCACGGTTCGGTGCCGCTGGGACACAACGTGATTCCCCCGCAACGTGTCACCACGCCGTTCGAGATCAACGACATCATCCAAGCGG
Organism: Mycolicibacter sinensis; assembly: GCF_001673565.1. Taxonomy (GTDB): domain Bacteria; phylum Actinomycetota; class Actinomycetes; order Mycobacteriales; family Mycobacteriaceae; genus Mycobacterium; species Mycobacterium sinense_C. The sequence continues at coordinate 8,997 of NZ_LZMF01000112.1, read as the reverse complement.
CCACCCCGCTGGTCAAGGAAGTCGACGGGAAGGTCATCCACGACACCTTCAGCGAAGTCGCCAACGCGGCCAACAACTACCCCAACGCCCTGCGTGACGTCATCAAGTCCGCCGAGCAATTGACCACCGCGCTACGGCGCAGCACCGCCGACTTTCATCGCGGCCTGGACTTCACCAACAACACCCTGAACGCCGTCGTCGACGGCCGGCGGCAGCTGGTGGCGCTGGCCGAACAGTTCGCCGCAATCGGCACCATGTACACCTCCAAATCGGTCGACATCGTCGAGTTCTTCACCCTGCTCGACGAGCTGGCCCGCGTCGTCGACCGCCTGATGACGTTCTACGGCCGCGAGGTGGCGCCTGTCGTCAACGGCATCGACGACATCTTCGACACCCTGTTCGCCCACCCCGACCGGCTCGGCGCGGCCGCCATCGAACTGGGCCAGATCCTGCAGATCGTCTGGCCGATGCTGAGCGGAAACGGAGTCGTCTTCGACGAGCACAACCGGCTGGCACCCGGACAGGACTTGTGCCTGCCCAACATCATGAAGCACTGCTGAGATGAGAAGTATGTCTGCGATCGACAACCGGCTACGCTCCCGGGCGGCGCTGTTGGTAGCCGTGGCCGTGGTGGCGGTGATCGCGGCCGCCACGGTCACCGCCGCCAAGCTGGTGCTGCCCGCCATCAGCAATACCCGGGCGATGTGTGCGGAGTTCACCGACGCGGTCGGGCTGTATCCAGGCAACAAAGTGACGCTGCTGGGCATCGAGGTCGGCAAGGTGACTGCGGTCAGCAACAAGGTAGATCACGTCGAAGTCGACTTCACCGTGGCCGGCGACCTCGACCTGCCCGCCGACGTCGGTGCGGTCACTTATTCGGCGTCGATCGTCACCGACCGGCACGTCGAGCTCACCAAGCCCTACGACGGCGGTCCCAAGTTCGCCGGCCCGGGATGCATCGCGCTGCAATCCACCAAGACCCCGATCGGTGTCAGCGAAACCTTTTCCGCCCTGGGCAAACTCACCGATGCCATCCTCGGGCCGGACAAGGGCCAGGACCCGGCCGCCGCGCCCGGTGTGCAGGCGATCAACGACGCGATCAGCGCGGCCAGCCGGTCGCTGGCCGGCACCGGGCCCGGGCTCAACCAGACGCTGCGGAATCTGGAGACCATGCTCGGCGATCCGTATAAGGCCGACGCCGACTACCGCAAGCTGTTCGAGAACAGCCGGATCATCTCCGCGGGCTTCCTCGCCCACTGGGACACCTTCAGCACCGTCGTGCAGACCCTGCCCGGTACCGCCGCGCTGATCGAGGGACTCTCGGACAACTTCGCCGGCGCGCTGCACCACCTGGTGCACGCGCTACCGATCCTGGTCGAGACGTTGAACCGGTTCGCGCCCCGGGTGTACCACAACATCAGCGACAAGCTGGTGCCCTGGATCAGGGATCTGCTGGGCGCCTACACCCCGCACATCCTCGCCATCATCAACTCTTGGCCGCAGTTCTCCACTTGGCTCTCCGACATCTACGAGCCGGCCTGGGGCACCCACAACGTCACGTATATCCCGCCGCAGGTAGCGATCTCGCCGTCCCAGGCCGGCGCCATCTGCGAACAATTGCGGGCGCGCAACACCCCTGGCAGCGCGGCGGCGTGCGCTGCGGACACCGCGTCGGATCCGGTCACGCTGGGCCTAACCGACCTCATCCTCGGGGCGGCGCTGTCATGACCCGAAAAGTGATCCGCGCCGCCGGCGGGCTGCTGGGCATCTTCCTCATCGCGGTGACGGCGGCGTGTTCGCTGGACCCGACCCGGCTCCGGGTGCCCGGCGCCTACCTGCCCGACGACGCCTACTCGATCAAGATCGAGTTCTCCAGTGTGCTCAACGTGCCCGCTCGGGCGAAGGTGGACTTCGGCGGGGTGCAGGTGGGGGTGCTGGATCACGTCCAGCTGGCCGGCAACACCGCGGTGGCCTCCGTCGACATGTCCTCCAGCGTCTCCCTGCCCCAGAACACCCGCGCCGAGCTGCGGCAGGCCACCGTGCTCGGCGACATCTACATCGCGTTGCTCCCGCCGCAGGACCCGGCACCGGAGCCGCTGCGCGACGGCGACACCATCCCGCTGCGCAACACCGCCCCGGCCGACAACGTCGAGGACGTGCTGCGCTCGACGTCGAACCTGGTGTCCGGCGGCGCGATCAGCACCCTGCAGCAGACCGTCCTCAACCTCAACAAGGCGTTTCCGCCAGACCCCGCCGAGTTGACCACGATCCAGCACAAGCTGTCCGGGGTGCTCAACGACCTGGCCGCCAATCAGGTCACCATCAACGGCATCCTGTCCAGCCTGGAAACCATCAGCAACAGCCTGGTCATCAACACCGACACCTTCGACCGGCTGGTCGCCGAGGGTCCGCACAAGCTGGAGGGCCTGGCCAGCGTGACCCTCAACATCATCCAGCTGGTCGTCGACTTCCAGGATCTGGGCCGGGCCGGTGGAGAGCTGGTGACCCCGCTCGCCCCGGACATCATCCAAATCCTGTCTTACATCACGCCGTTCGTCGGGTCGGTGGCCACCGTCGACACCACCATCCCGGTGATCGCCGACAAGGTGGTGGCCCTGGTGCGCGACAAGCTGGTCCCGTTCTTCGGCAACGGCGGCCCGAAATACACCGTCACCGAACTTCATCCGCCCACCGGCCGGGAAGGCGTGGACCCCGCCGACAAGGCCGACGCGGCGGTGGAGGCGATGCGGGCGATGGGAATGCTGCCGTGAAACTCAACGCCTCGGCGACCCTGGTGATCCTGGCGGTTCTGACCTTGGTCGGCGCCGCCTACATGTCGCTGGGTGTGCTCGACATGGGACCCACCCGGCAGGTCACCCGGCTCACCCTGTTGCTGGATTCGTCGGGCGGGTTGCTGCCCACCTCGCAGGTGACGATGCGCGGCATCAAGGTGGGCCGGGTCAGCGGGATCCAAACCGCCCCGCATGGGCTGGCGGTCTCGATCGAGCTGGACCGCGAGCACCCGGTGCCCGCGGACAGCGCGATCACGGTGGAGAACCTCTCGGTGGCCGGCGAGCAGTACATCGACTTCAAGCCGGAGCTGATCCAACCGCCGTATTTCGGCGACGGCGCGGTGATTCCGGCGGACCGGGTCGCCCCGCGGGTCACCGTCAGCGAGCTGTTAGGCCGGGTCAACGCACTGCTCTCGGCGGTCAACCCGGCCGACGTGAACATCATCGTCAGCAACGCCTCCCAGGCGCTGGCCGGCAACGACGGCACCCTGGACTCGCTGGCCACCACCGCCGGGCTGGCCGCCAAGGTGGTGCAGGACGACAAGCAGTTGCTGACCGCCCTGTTCGCCAACCTGTCTACCCTGACGACCGGGATGGGTGAGCTGGAGGTCGGCAAGGTGTTCAGCGAGACCGGCACGCTGCTGCCCAGCGCGGTGCCGGCGTTCATCAGGCTGATCCACGAATTCGACGAACTGTCCCACACCGGGCAACGGGTGCTGGGACCCGGCGATTCGGTCGGCCGGCTGATCACCAAGCTCGACGAGTACCTCGAGATGATGTCGGTCCCGCTGGCCCCGTTCGCCGAGGCGCTGCAGCCGGCGACCGCGCCGCTGCGCGACATCCGGATCGACGCCGGGCATTGGCTGGACTTCTGGGAATCCACGTTCAACGACACCGGGGGACTTCGCATCCAACTCAACGTGCCGGACTGGCATCAACCGTGAACCGCAACGGAGCAGGGGAAGCAGACATGGGTGAGAACGCCACCGTCGAGGCGGCGGTCGATGACACCGCGGCCGTCGACGAGGGGACCGGCGAGGCCGCCACGGCACCGGCCGCCGATGCGCCCGAGGACGGCGGCGCGGCCGCGTGGTACCGCGACCGCCGGGTGCGGGCGGCGGCGGTGCTGATCGCCGCGCTGGCGATCACCGCCGGCGCGGTCTTCGGGTTCATCAAGTACCGGTCGGTCGCCGGCGAGCTCGCCGCACTGCAGCAGGCCCAGACCGACCGCGACACCGCCGCACAGGTCGCCCGGGACTATGCCTTGAAGTCGCTGACCTACAGCTACGACGACCCGGACGCCTTCTTCCGCGCCGTCGAAGACGGGGTGTCGGCGGATCTCAAGGACAAGTACATCGCGGTGACCGACGTGCTCAAGCAGCTCATCGTGGACGGGCAGCTCACCTCCACCGGGGAGGTGCTGGCCGCCGAGTCGACCGCCCAGCCCGGCGACAGTTACCACGTGGTGGTGTCGGCCGCCCAGACCACCCGCAACCTGCAGCGTCCGACGCCCCGGGTTTCGGTCATCCTGCTGCAGATCAACGTCGCCAAGGCCGGCGGCAACTGGCAGGTCTCCGATATTCGCCGCGCCAACGCCGGCGGCCAGGCCACCGGCGGCGATCAGCTACCGGCACCCGAACCGGAACCCGCGCCGACCCCGCCGGCGCCGAAACCGAAGCGGTAAGGCGCAGTCATGAAATGGTTCCCGGCGCTGCTCAGCGCGGTCACGATCGCGGGCCTGGCCTGCCCCACCGCCGCGGCCGAGCCCGCGCTGCCGCCGTGTGCCCAGCCGGCCGCGCTGATCAACCCCAAAACGCCGTCGCCGCATACCGATTGCGTCCTGCACTCCAGCGGACTGACGTTCGCCGTCAATTACTGGGCCCTGCCCGAGCTGGCGAAGCCCAGGGCGGTCAAGATCACCGTGACCGATGGCTCCGGTGAGGTGGTGCAGACCATCGACGAATTGCTGGAGCCGTCCAGCCCGGGCCCGGTCGGGCTGCAGGACATCGACGGCGACGGGCGCGAGGAACTGATCGTCCCGATCGCGCAGCGGTTGTTCAACGGAAGTCCGAACACCCGGTGGGCCACCTGGCGGGCGCCCGGCGACCGGTTGCACTACGAGCGCACCCAGATGGTCGGGCAGGCCGCCTACCCCAGCGGCGACGGCTACCTGGTGACCAACGGCGGCGCCGTGGACAGCCGAGACCTCACCTTCTACCTGCCGACCGGGGCGGGGTACACGCTGGTGGTCGTGTTGACCATCGAAGCCGAGCGGGTCGACCCCGCTACCCACCGGGTGCTGACGGTGAGCTGCCGCGCCCACCAGGAAGACGGCCTGCACGCCGTCGACATGGACGTCTATCGGGCCGAGGACACCTTCTGCGCGTCACCGGCCGCCAACGCCATCTGGCCCGAAGCGCAGCGGGTCACCATCCGGCCCTGGCCGCGCTGGGGTGATACCGGGTGATGACGTGAGCCGACGACTGGGCGGGCCGGCGGTGGCCCTGGCGGCGATCGCGGTCGGCCTGCTGTCCGCGCCGGCGGCCACCGCCCACGACCCCGAATGCGACATCATCCTGCCGGCAGCCGATGACCTCGAGGCGGTGTTCGATCAGATTCGCCCCGGCCGCATGCCGGTGCAGGGCACCGAGGCGCAGATCGTGGCCGCGCAGAGCCCGCTGTTCGGCCTGACCAGTCCCGCCGCGGTCGACCTGCGGCTGTGGTCGAGCACGCTGGCCGCCGAGGTCAACCGGGTCAACCCGTACCGCCCCGCCGGCCCGGACCGGATCGCCCGCGACCTGGCGCAGGCCCGCCGCCAGCTGACCGCCGCCCGCCAGTACTGCCGGTGAGCGCGGGCGATCACCCGGCGAAGCCGCGCAGCGTCTCGGCCAGCGCGGCGATCATCTGCTCGGCGTCGGTGACCGGCTGCGCCCCGCCGACGGTGAGCTCGACACTGAGCCGGCCGCCGACGCTGCTGACGATGTAAAACAGCGATTCGGCGGGGTCGGGGAGCAGGTTCGTGATCGCGCCGCGGAAGTCGGTGACCACTAGGCCGGGCGGGGTCACGAAGACCGGCACCGCGCCCCAATTGGTCATCCCGATGGCGGGCGCCGCCCCCGGGGCCGGGTCCGCGGGGCTGCCCACCTGCAGCCAGGACCGGTGCACCGCCCCGGCGGCCAGGTCGGCCCGCAACTGCCGCAGGATGGCCGCGGCCAGCGGTCCCAGCGCGGTGCCGGGACGAACGGCGCAGCTGAACTCGGCCGAGCCGACCACGTTGGTCCCGTCGAACACGCCGATCGGCGGGGCCACCCGGTCGCGCAGGTCGACCGGATACGACAGCCGGGCCACCGCTTCCTCACCTGCCGTTTTCGCTTGTGCGACAAGGACACCCGCGGACAGGATGCCGTGCAGCGAGAGGCCGTGGCGACGACCGCGCTCGGCCAGCACCGCCGTGTCGGGCGCCGTCAACCGCAACCGCGCATATTCCGGATCACCCGGAGCGCCCACCGCCGGCGAAGGCATCATCGGCGCCGCGCTTCCCCGCGCCTCCTCGGGCGCTTCGTCCGCGATGCCGCGCTGCGCCAACAGACAGTTCAGTGACCAAGGGATGGGCCGCGGCTCCACCGCCGAGAGACGCCCGCCGCCGACGATGTCGGTGTAGCGCGCCCAGATCTCGGCGAACAGCCCCAGCGACGCCCGGGCGTCGGCGATGCAGTGCTGGGTCAGCAACGTGACCGCGTGGTCCTCGGCCCCGACCACCACCTCCAGGCCGGCCAATTCGGTTGCGGCGTCCAGTATCCGAGTGATCGGATGCCGGGCGGTTCCCTTTCGGACCCGAATCGGCGGCAGCCCGCGCCCCTCGACGACCAGGTGGTATCCGTCGCCGGTACCCACCACCCGGCCGGCGAAAACCGGGTGGGCGCGACGTGCCGCGTCGAACGCCTGCGCCAGCGCGGCCGTATCCAGCATGCCCTCGACCACGACGGTGTAGGCCACCGTGGTGGCCAGACCGGCGAAGAGCGCCTCGACCGGCGCCAGCTTGCGGACCGTTGCCGTACACAGCACGCCTCCCGCTCCGGACCTCATTGGTCGAAGGCGACGTGCACCCGGTCGGACTCCGGCAGTGTCTGGCAGGCCAGCGTCAGGCCCCGCTCGAGTTCCTCGTCGATCAGCGATTCGTTCTGCCGCATCCGGGTGCGACCGCTCTTGACCGAGCACACGCAGGTGCCACAGGCCGATTCGCGGCACACGTAGGGAATATCCAGCCCGGCCGCCAGCAGAACGTCGAGCAGCGGCGTCTGGTCGGGCCAGTCGAAATCGTAGGTATCGCCGTCGAATTCGACGTGAACTACCGGTCCGCCCGCGGCGCCGCCCGGCGCCGGCTCGGCCGCCGGCGCAACGAACGGGTTGCTGTCCAACGACCGGTACTCCTCGAGGTGGATCCGGTCCGCAGACACACCCAGCCCGCGCAACGCGTCCGTCGTGGCCGCCGCGAAAGCCGCCGGGCCGCACAGATACACCTCACGGCCGGTATAGGGCGCGACCAATTCGGCGATACCGGCGGCGGTGGGCATACCGCGGTGCTCCACCAACCAGTGCGCGACGTGCAACCGCGCCGGGAACTTCTCGGCCAGCTCACGAAGCTGCCGGTCGAAGATCACCGAGTCGCTGTCCCGGTTGGCGTAGACCAGCGTGACGTGGCCGGCGCCCGCGACCAGCACCGACTTGGCGATCGACATGATCGGGGTGATGCCGCTGCCCGCCGCGCAGAGCAGCACGTCGTCGCCCAGCGAGCGGGGTACGAATGCTCCCGACGGCTCCAGCACCGTCAGCACCGAATCCACGGCGACGTTGTCGCAGATCCAGTTTGACGCGTAACCGTCGGGGGTTCGTTTGACGGTGACCGCCATCCGTTCATCACAGTGCGGGCTGCTGCACAGCGAATAGCACCGGGCCACCGAGCCGTCCCGGCCGCTGGGCACCCGCACGGTCAGGAACTGCCCGGGTGCGTAGCCGAACCGATCGGTCAGCTCGTCGGGGACGTCGAAGATCAGCGTGACGGCCTCGGCGGTCTCCTTGACCACCTCGAAGATTCGCAGGTCGTGTGCCCGGGCGTTCATCCCGCGGCTCCCGCGCTGACCGGTGCCGCGGTGCGGGCGGCGGCGGTCAGGTTGAGCAGCTGGGCAGTGACCGCCTCACGGCGCTCGTAAGGCAGGAAGTGGCCGGCGTCGCGGAAAACCACCAGCTTGCTACTCGGCAGCCGCTCGGCGATCCGCCGGGAATGCACCGGCGATGTCAGCGGATCCCGGGTGCCGGCCATCACCACCACGTTCAGGCCGACGAACTCGGCCAGTGCGTCGTAGCGCCGGTGCTCCAAGATGGAGCGCCCCAGCGCCGCGACCGCCCGCGGGTCGCTCTGGGCCGCCTGCAGCACACCCCGGTTCAGGTCGTGCCGGCGAGGGCGTTTACCGAAAGCGCCCCGCCCGCCCTGCCGGGCCAGCAGCAGCGGACGGCTCGGCACCTTGACCCGGGCCGCCGGCACCAGGGCTGCCCGCATCAGCAGCTCGGTTCCCGGGACACGGCGGACCGCACCCAGCAGGTCGCCGGCGCTGGTCGCGACGAACGCCACCCCGGCGCCACGCCGGGCCACCACCCCCGGGTGCCGTTGGGCCAGCGCGATCAGCGTCATCCCGCCCAGCGAATGGCCGCCGAACACGACCGGCCCGTTCGGGACCAGCTTGTCCAGCACCGCGGCCAGGTCGTCAGCGAGCACCTCGATCGACGCGCTCGGAACCCGGTCAGAATTGCCGTGGCCTCGATGGTCGTAGGCGATCACCCGTACCGCCGGGTCGGTCCGCACCAGCATGGCGGCCACGTCCTCCCAGATCCGGGCCGACATGCTCCAGCCGTGGGTGAGCACCACCGTCACATCGGCGTCGGCCGGTCCCCATTCGGTGACGTTGAGCCGCACGTGGTCCAACTCCGAGTCCAGCTCGAGTCCGTACTGCCGGGACAGGTTGTCGCCCATCGCCGTCTTACCTGCGCTCGCTGGGAAGGCGGTCGTCGACCGGGGCGCGGTCCTCCAGCAGCGCCGCCATCCGCGACTCGCCGAGCCGGTCCAGGGCCCTGGCGCCGAGTTTCTCCATGGTCTGCACCGAGAACGGTTGCGCCATCCGCCGGTTGATGCCCGGCGCGATACGCAGCA
>NZ_LZMF01000111.1:0-790 GCF_001673565.1 Mycolicibacter sinensis | reverse complement strand
CGGTGTTCGTGTTCTCGGGTCAGGGTTCGCATTGGGCGGGGATGGGTCGTCGGTTGTTGGCTGATGAGCCGGTGTTTGCTGCGGCTGTTGAGCAGTTGGAGCCGGTGTTTGTCCGCGAGGTGGGTTTTTCGCTGCGTGAGGTGATTGCCTCGGGTGCGGAGATTTCCGGTGATGCGCAGGTGCAGCCGGTGATCATGGGGTTGCAGTTGGCGTTGGCGGCGTTGTGGCGTTCCTATGGGGTGGTTCCGGATGCGGTGATCGGGCATTCGATGGGGGAGGTCTCGGCGGCGGTGGTGGCCGGGGCGTTGACCCCGGAGCAGGGCCTGAAGGTGATTGCGGTGCGTTCGGCGTTGATGTCGCGGCAGGCCGGTCAGGGTGCGGTGGCGTTGTTGGAGTTGGATGCGGCGGCCACGCTGGAGTTGTTGGCGGATTATCCGCAGGTGGCGGTGGCGGGGTATTTGTCGCCGCGGCAGACGGTGGTGGCGGGTTCGCCGGTTGATGTGGATGCGGTGATTGCGGCGGTGGCCGCTCGGGAGCGGTTTGCTCGGCGGGTCAATATGGAGGTGGCCTCCCATACCGCGTTCATGGATCCGATTCTGGGGGAGTTGCGTGCGCAGTTGGCCGGGGTGGTTCCGGTGCCGCCGCAGATCCCGTTTATTTCCACGGTGGTCGATCCGGCCGGGCCGGCTCCGGTGCTCGACGCCGACTATTGGGCCAACAACGTGCGCCAACCCGCCCGGGTCAGCCAGGCCATCGGTGCCGCGGCGGAGAAGTACGGCACCTTCATCGA
>NZ_LZMF01000110.1:0-552 GCF_001673565.1 Mycolicibacter sinensis | reverse complement strand
GAGGTACTTGTCCCGGCACGCGCTGCGCTGAATCTTGCCGCTGGTGGTGGTCGGGATCCGCATCGGCTTGACCAGCACCACGGTCTGCGCGTCGATCCCGTGGTGGGTGCGGATCGCCGCCCGGATCGATTGGATCAGCTCGTCCAGATCGACCCCGACGGCCTCATGGTGGTGCACCTCCTGCACCACCGCCAAATGCTCGGGGGCGTTGCGCTTGCCCGGCAGCAGGAAAACCGCACCACGGCTGGGCATCAGCGCCGGATGGCAAGCCTGCACGGTCAGCTCGATGTCATTGGGGTAGTGGCTGTAGCCGCCAATGGTCATCAGGTCCTTGCACCGGCCGGTGACGAACAGCTCGCCGTCCCGGAAGAACCCCAGGTCGCCACTGCGCAGGAACGGGCCCTCGCCGGTGTCGGCCAGCGTCGCACCGAAGGTGCGTTCGGTCTCCTCGGGCCGCCCCCAGTAGCCCTGGGCGATGCTGGGTCCGGATGCCCAGATCTCGCCCACTTCGTCAGCGCAGCAAGGCAGCCGGGTCTCCGGATCGACGATCAG
>NZ_LZMF01000109.1:0-567 GCF_001673565.1 Mycolicibacter sinensis | reverse complement strand
ATCACGCACACCGTCGGATCGTCACCGGCGTCGAAGCCCAGCGGGTTGAGGAACAGGTCGGCCGCGGTCTGGGCGAACGCCGCCGAGGGCGTGGGCAACATGGTCCCGCCGACGAAGATCGCGGTGTCGGCCAGCAGGTTGACGGCGGCGTAGGTGGCGTGGACCGGCGCGGCGGCAAGCACACCGCCTGCCACGGTGCCGGCAATCGCGATCGGCGCGAAGGCCTTGGTGAGCATCACGGGACGTCCCTTCACCGCAGAAGCTAAAGATTGCCTGAGGGCGATCATGGCAGGGCCGCTTGGCGGAAGTCAACGCCGCCCAGGGTCCTGGAGCGGGCTGGCCAGGCACAGCCCGCGCGTCCATTGACTCTCGTCGCGCGAGAATGCCACTATCAGCGCGTCACCCGTCCTGTCTGCGAGCTCTTACATAAGTTCAAGGTGTGTCGCAATGAACGTAACCAAAGTTTTCGCTCCGGTCGCGGTCGCGGGCGTCATCGCTGCCGGCGTCGCCGGAACTCCGGTCGTCCAGACGACGCTCGCGCAGGTGGCCCTGCTGGCCGACACCGCG
>NZ_LZMF01000108.1:0-7172 GCF_001673565.1 Mycolicibacter sinensis | reverse complement strand
GCCAACAACGTGCGCCAACCCGCCCGGGTCAGCCAGGCCATCGGTGCCGCGGCGGAGAAGTACGGCACCTTCATCGAGATCAGCCCGCACCCGCTGTTGACGCACTCGATCATCGAGACGGTCGAGGCCGCCGCAGCCGAACCCGCGACGGTGGCGTCGACCCTGCGCCGGGGCGACGACGAAACGCTGAGCTTCCACCTTCAGCTCGCCGAACTGGGCTCCGGCGCAGACGGCACCATTGCCGCGGCCTTCGCCGAATTGCCCAGCGCCCCATGGCAGCACAGTCATCACTGGCTCGCTGCGCCCGCGCGGGCCGGCCAGGCACCCGATGTCCACCCGCTGCTCGGTGCGCACGTCGAGCTGCTCACCGGCCGCGACCACATCTGGCAGACCGACCTGAGCACCGAACTGCTGCCCTGGCTGGCCGAGCATCAGGTGCAGGGACAACCCGTGCTGCCGGCGGCGGTCCTGATCGAGATGGCCTTGGCCGCGGGCAGCCAAGCACTCGGCACACCCGTCGAGTCGCTCTCGGTGACCGGCTTGGCGATCGAGCAGCCGCTGGTGCTCGACGACGCGATGCAGATCACCACCCAACTCAAAGCGGACGCGCAGACCCGGATCGAGATCCACGCCCGGTCCGCCGGCGGGGCCTGGACGCGGTATGTGCTCGCCGAGATCGCACCGGCGGAGCAGGCGACCGAGGCGACCCCGGGGCAGAGCGTGCTCACGCTGCCCGACGACGTCGCCACCCATCCGGCCTACCACCTGCACCCGGTGCTGCTCGATGCCGCGCTGCGCCAACTGGCGGCAGCGATCCCCGGCGACGGCTCCGAAGACCTCGGTTATGCGCCGGCGGCGGTGGCCGCGGTGCGGGTTTTCGCACCGGCCGGACGTCAGGTGCGTTGCCACACCGAGGTGACCGGCAGCGACGACGGAGCCGCGGTGGGCCGGGTGCTGCTGACCGATGACGCGGGCGCCCCACTCGCCGAGCTCACCGGGATCGAACTGCGTCCGATCGACCCGCGCTCGCTGCGGGTGCCGCTGGAGCAGAAGATCTTCGCCACCGAGTGGATCGAGTCCGCGGCGCCGGAACCCGCCGATGCGGCCCCGGGCAGCTGGCTCGTGCTCGCGGAGCCGGACTCGGACACCGAGGGCGTCGCGGCGGCATTCGCCGCGCGGCTGGCCGCACCCGACCGCAAGGTCGTCACCGGCCCGTTCGCCGACCGGCCGGCACTGACCGAGGCCGTCGCGCAGGCCGCCGCCGATTCCGCGCACCCGCCGGCCGGGATCGTGGTGTTCCTGGCGCGGCAGAGCCTCAATGTCGCCGACCCGCAAGCGCTGGCCCGCGCCCGCGACCTCATCTGGACGGCGTCCACGGCTGCTCGCGCGGCCGTTGAGGCCGGGGCTAAAGGCGCGCGGCTGTGGCTGGTCAGCCGCGGCGGGCTGGCGGTCGCCGGCGGCGAGCCCGGCGACCCGGCCATCGGCGCCCTCAAGGGTGTGGTGCGTACCTGGCGGTTCCCCGGCGAGCTGGCCCGGGTGCTGGCCGACGAACCGGACCTGGCCGCCACCCTGGTCGATGTGGACCCCGCGGCCGACACCGAGTCCCTGGTCGCCACGCTGCTGGGCGAACTTCGGGCCCCGGTCCGCGACGATGTCATCGCCTACCGCGGGCAGCAGCGCCACATCGAGCGGCTCACCCGGGCCACACTCGCCGGAACCGGCGACACCCCGCGCGCCACCGTCCGCGCCGACGGCTCCTATCTGCTCACCGGCGGTCTGGGCGGGCTGGGCATCGTGGTGGCACGCTGGCTGGCGGCCCGCGGCGCCGGGCGGATCGTCCTCAACGGCCGCAGCGAGCCCTCTGAAGCCCAGCGCGCGGTGCTGGCAGAGCTGGCCGCCGACACCGAGGTGCTGTTCGTTCCCGGTGACATCAGTTCGCCGGGGGTGGCGCAACGTCTGGTCGCCGCCGCCGAAGAGACCAGCCGGCCGCTGCGCGGCGTCGTACACGCGGCCGGTGTGCTCGGTGACGGGCTCGTGACGGAAGTGACCCCGGAGAGCCTGGAGAGCGTCTGGTCGGCCAAGGCCGCCGGCGCGGCGCAGCTGCACGCCGCCACCGCGGACCGCGGGCTGGACTGGTGGGTGGGGTTCTCCTCGATGGCCGCCCTGCTGGGCCTGCCCGGCCAGCTCGGCTACGCCACCTCCAACGCGTGGCTGGACGCCCTGATGGCGTGGCGGCACGCGTCCGGCTTGCCGGCCACCGCCATCAACTGGGGCCAGTGGTCCGACGTGGGCCTCGGGCGCTCGATGACCCTCAGCGTTCTCGATCCGATCAGCCCCGATGAGGGCGTCGAGGCGCTGGACGCGGTGCTCGGCGCGGACTTCTCCCGGGTCGGGGTGGGACGGCTGCGCATCGACCGTGCGGTCGCCACCTCGCCGGAGTTCCGCGACCTCACCTTCTTCGAGGATCTGGTCGGCGAGGCCGCGACGTCCGGTGCTGCCGAGTCTTCGGGCAGCGGCGGTGCCGCAGATCCGTCGGCGGCCCCGGACTGGTCGCAGATCCCCGCGGACCAGCGACGTGACGAGTTGGTGGTCAGATTGCAGGCTATTCTTGCCCGCGAGCTCCGGACATCGGCGGCTGCGGTCGACGTCGACCAGCCGTTCCCGGAGATGGGCCTGGATTCGATGATCGCGATGACGGTTCTGAAAGAGACACAGCAGCTGGTGGGGGTGGATTTGTCGGCGTCAATGCTCTGGAATCACCCCAGCATTTCTGCTTTGGCGACCCATCTGGTGGGATTGTTGGCATCCCGGTACGCCCCCCAGGACGACGCAGCCCAAGATGACGGTCATCTGACGTTCGACTCCACCGGCGGTGTGCTGGACGAGTTGTTCGATCAGGTCGAATCGGCATCGACCGGGAGCGAGAGCGGTAGTTTTTGATGACGACGATCTTCAACAGGATGTCGGCGCTGCCGGCCGAGAAGCGCGACGAACTGAACGGGAAGTTCGAGAAGGCAGCGCAGACCACGGCCGCCGAACCGATCGCAGTGGTCGGCATCGGTTGCCGGCTGCCCGGGGGAGCCGCCGGTCCGGACGCCTACTGGAACATGCTCGCCAACGGCACCGACGCGATCGTCGAGGTTCCCGCGGACCGCTGGGACGCCGAGGAGTACTACGACCCGGACACGCTGGCGTCGGGCAAGATGTCGTCGAAGTGGGGCGGCTTCCTCACCGATGATGTGGCCGGGTTCGATGCTGATTTCTTCGGCATCTCGCCGCGCGAAGCCGAAGCCATGGACCCCCAGCAGCGGCTGATGCTGGAAGTAGCGTGGGAAGCCCTCGACCACGCCGGGATGTCGCCGGAGAAGCTGGCCGGCATCCGCGCCGCGGTGATGATGGGCATTTATTACACCGAATACCAAGGTATTTCGGGATCGAACCCGAACGCCATCGACGGATACACGGCCACCGGAACCGCCCACGCCGTGGCGGTCGGACGCATCGCCTACCTGTTGGGCCTGCGCGGGCCCGCGATCGCGATGGACTCGGCGTGCTCCTCGTCGCTGGTCACCATCCACATGGCCTGCCAGAGCCTGCGCATGCGTGAGAGTGACCTGGCCCTGGCCGGCGGCGTCAGCCTCATCCTGCGCCCCGAGACGCAGATCGCCATGGCCAAGTGGGGCATGCTGTCCCCGCGCGGCCGCTGCCACAGCTTCGACGCCGGCGCCGACGGCTTCGTGCGCGGCGAGGGCACCGGGGTCGTGGTGCTCAAGCGGCTCACCGACGCGATGCGCGACGGCGACCGGGTGCTCGCTGTGGTGCGGGGTTCGGCGGTCAACCAAGACGGCCGTTCCAACGGCCTGACCGCGCCGAACACCATCGCCCAAAGCGAGGTCATCCGCCAGGCGCTGCGCGGGGCGAACGTCCCGCCGAGTTCGGTGAACCTGATCGAAGCGCACGGCACCGGAACCGGTCTCGGTGACCCGATCGAGTTCGAGGCGCTGGCCGACGTGTACGGCAAGGGACCCGACCGCTGTGCGCTGGGCGCGGTGAAGACCAATATCGGCCATCTGGAGGCCGCCGCGGGAATCGCCGGCTTCATCAAGGCCGCACTGGCGGTACAGCGGGCCCAGATTCCGCCGAATCTGCACTTCTCCAAATGGAACCCATCGATCGACCCGTCCCCGACCCGGCTGTTCATCCCCACCGAGATGACACCCTGGCCGGCGGCCGAGGGCCCCCGCCGCGCCGCGGTGTCGTCGTTCGGGCTGGGCGGAACCAACGCGCACGTGGTGCTCGAGCAGGGACCCGACCTGGCTCCGGCACCGGCTCCGGCGGATCCGGTGAGCACGCTGGTGGTCTCGGGCAAAACCGAGCAGCGGGTGGCGGCCTGGGCCGCCACCCTGGCCGACTGGCTGGCCGGCTCCGGCGCCGCGGTGCCGCTGGCCGACATCGCCAACACGCTCAACCACCACCGCGGCCGGTACGCCAAGTTCGCCACCGTGTGCGCGCGCGACACCGAGCAGGCGTTGGCCGGGCTGCGGGCGGTCGCCGGCGGATATCCGGCGCCCGGCGTGGTCGGCACCCGCACCGCGCAGAGCGACCAGGGCGGCAAAGGCACGGTCTTTCTGTACTCGGGCCAGGGGTCGCAGTGGGCTGGTATGGGCCGTCAACTGCTGATCGACGAGCCGGCGTTCGCTGCCGCCGTTGACGAGCTGGAGCCGGACTTCGTTGCGCAGGTCGGGTTCTCGCTGCGCGGCGTGCTGGAATCCGGTGAACCGGTGGTCGGCATTGACCGGATCCAGCCGGTGCTGGTGGGCATGCAGCTGGCGCTGACGGCGTTGTGGCGCTCCCACGGGGTCGAGCCGGACGCGGTGATCGGGCATTCGATGGGGGAGGTGGCCGCCGCGGTGGTCGCCGGTGCGCTGAGCCCGGCCGACGGACTGAAGGTGATCGCCACCCGCTCGAAGCTGATGGCCCGGTTGAGCGGCCAGGGTGCGATGGCGCTGCTGGAGGTGGACGCCGAGGCGGCCGAGAAGCTGGTCGCCGAGCACGGCGGGATCACCGTGGCGGTGTACGCCGCCCCGCAGCAGACCGTGATCGCCGGCCCGCCCGATCAGGTCGACGCGGTGGTCGCGGTGGTCGACGCCCAGGGCAAGCTGGCCCGTCGCGTCGAGGTGGACGTCGCCTCGCATCACCCCACCGTGGACCCGATCCTGGGCGAGCTGGCCACCGCGCTCGCCGGCCTTGCGCCGTCGGCCCCGAAGATTCCGCTGATCAGCACGGTCGGTCAAGAAGGAACCGGCATGCCGGTATTTGATGCCGACTACTGGGTGCACAACCTGCGCAACCCGGTGCGGTTCAGCCAGGCCGTCACCGCCGCCGCGGCCGGTCACGCCACCTTCGTCGAGGTCAGCCCGCACCCGCTGCTCAGCCACGCCATCAACGGCAACCTGGAGTCGGCGCAGCCCGCCGGCGACCACGTCGTGACCGGCACCTTGCTGCGCGATCAGCCCGAGGCGCTGAGCTTCCACACCAACCTGGCGGCCGTCGCCCCGCCGCCGGCGGACGCGCCGCACCCCGACGGCGGCATCGGTCGCGCCGACCTGCCGCCGCGGCCGTGGCAGCACGTGCGGTACTGGGCGGGCGCGACCGCCGCCAACCGGCACTTGGCGGATGCGCATCCGCTGCTGGGCGTCCACGTCGAGCTCCCGGCCGGCCACGGCCACGTCTGGCAGGCCGACGTGGGCACCGACATCGTCGCGTGGATGGCGCATCACAAGGTGCACGGCCAGGTCGTGATGCCGGCCACCGGTTTCGCCGAGATTGCGTTGGCCGCGGCCGGCGAGGCCCTGGGCCTGCCCCCGTCGGCGGTCGCGGTGGACCGGGTCGAGGTCGAGCAGATGCTGCGGGTCGACGACCGCACCGAGGTCACGACCCGGCTGTTGCACGACGCTGATGGCTCCGACGAGTTGCGGGTCGAGGTCCACTCCCGCGCTCCCGGCGGCGCCTGGTCGCGCCACGCCGTCGCCCGGGCCGCGGCGGCGCAATCCGCCGCCCCGGCGCAACGTCCGGCGTCCGCCACCGGCGGTACCGCGCTGTCCCCGGCGGATCTGTACACGGCGCTGCGGCGCACCGGACTGCAGCACGGTCCGGCGTTCGCCGCGCTCACCCGCATCGTCCGCAAACCCGGCGGCGCCTCGGAAGCCGAGATCGTGCTGCCCGACGAGGCGACCGCGCACCGCGGCTACCGGATTCACCCGGTCATGCTCGACGCGGCCCTGCAGTGCCTGGCCGCCGCGCTGCCGGACGAATCGCTGAGCGGTGCCGAGGAAGCCACCTACCTTCCGGTCGCGGTGGAGACCATCCGGGTGTTCGGCGAAGTGGGCCGGCGGGCCCGCGGCTACGCCGAGGTGGTCAGCCACGACGACGGCGGCATCCTGGGGCGGGTCATCCTGACCGACGAGACCGGGGCGACGACCGCGGAGCTGTCCGGGATCTATCTGCAGCGGGTGCAGCGCCGCACGGTGCCGCTGCCGCTGACCCAGAAGATCTTCGACACCGACTGGATCGATGTTCCGGTTCCGGCGCAGCCCCCGGCAGCCGCCGACGGCAGCTGGCTGGTGCTGACCGACGGACCTGAAAGCGAAGCGCTGGCAGGCGATTTCGCCGCCCGGTTCTCCGCGGAGAGCCGCCGGGTCATCACCGCGGACCTGCGCAGCGAGCCCGCGGTGCGCGAGGCGTTCTCGCGGACCGCCGACGACCCGGGCCGGCCCCCGGTCGGCGTGATCGTCATGCCTGCCGCCACCCCCTTCGACGAGACCCCGGGCGATGCAGCTGTTCGAGGCCGCGATCTGGCCTGGTCGGTCGCCTCGACGGTGCGCACCATCGTCGGCGGCTGGCACGGCACCGCGCCACGGCTGTGGCTGGTCGGCCGCAACGGCTTGACCGTCGGTGCCGGCGAATCGGGCGACCCGTCGATCTCCGCCCTCAAGGGGCTGGTGCGGGTGCTGGCCTACGAGCACCCGGACCTGCACACCGGCGTGGTCGACCTGGACGCCTCGGCGGACCCGGTGGCGGCGCTGATCACCGAGCTGGGGCTGGCCAGCACCGACGACGTGGTGGCCTGGCGCGGGGAGAACCGCTACGCCGAACGCCTCAAGCGGGCCACC
>NZ_LZMF01000107.1:0-15068 GCF_001673565.1 Mycolicibacter sinensis | reverse complement strand
AGTCGCCCGCCCGATCCCACTGCCCGCCCCGGTCACCACCACCCGCGACAACCGCACCCGATTGATCTTCACGCGTTGGCCTGCGGCTACTTGAGGTGGTCGACCAGGGCGCCGTCGGCGCCGAACAGTTCCCGCTGCCAGGACTCCAGCAGCGCGGCGGTGTCGATGTCGTCGGGGTGGAACCCGGGCCGAAGGTAGGTGCGCAGGTCGGCCATCAGCCCCCGCACCAGCGGGCCGCGGAAGATGTCGCGGGTCTGCCGCGCCACCTTGAGCGGTCGCCAGGCCTGCGGATCGCCCAGCATCGACAACAGCACCCCCACCGTCACCACCGGGATGGTGAAGGCGTACATCAGCGCCATCAACCCGATCCGGATCCGCTCCGGCCCGCCGACCGCGCGATACACGTCGAACGCGACCGATTTGTGCTCCAGCTCCTCCAGCGCGTGCCAGTTCAGCAGGTTGCGCACCTCGGGG
Organism: Mycolicibacter sinensis; assembly: GCF_001673565.1. Lineage (GTDB taxonomy): Bacteria > Actinomycetota > Actinomycetes > Mycobacteriales > Mycobacteriaceae > Mycobacterium > Mycobacterium sinense_C. Next base: position 14,594 of record NZ_LZMF01000107.1, on the reverse strand, counting down.
TCGCCGGGGATCGCCTGCAGTTCGGGGCGGGACAGCACCCGCTCGGCGATGGTGGCGGTGTAGTGTTCGGCCGCCGCCGTCATCGCCAGATGCACCAGCGCCGGCGCCCGGTTCTCCAACCACACCGTCGCCCGCTGGCGGCGGCTGTCGTGGTCGAAGGTGAACAGCCGCACGAACGGGTAGCCCATCTCGATGAGCTTGTCGTTGAGCCGGCGGTGCTCTTGTCCGTGCACCGACTCCTGGCCGATGAACCCGGCCACCCGCTTCTTGAGCACCGGGTCGGTAATCTGGTCGGCGAACCGGCGCACCGACCGGATGAACGACTCCTCGCCGGGCGGGAACGCCGCCGACAGCACCGCTACCAGGTGGCTGAACACGATGTCGCCCTGCACGAAATGGCGCCGCTGCGGCGGCTGCGGGTCACCAAAGAAGTGGTGCGACATGGGTTCGGGGTCGCCGAACGGGAACCGGATCCGTCGCACCTTCGGATAGGCATTGGACGGCGCCCTGGTGATCGGCACTATCGGGTCAGCAGCCATGACAACTGGAGTCCTTTCGATTCGGTACGGCTCATTTCAGGTGGTCGACCAGGACGCCGTCGGCGCCGAACAGTTCCCGCTGCCAGCGCTGCAGCAGCGCGGTGGTGTCGATGTCGTCGGGGTGGAAGCCCGGTTTCATGTACTTGCGCAGGTCGGCCATCAACCCCCGCAGGAGCGGCCCCCGGAAGACGTAGCGGGTCTGGCGGGCCAGCTTGATCGGCCGCCACCCCCGCGGGTCAGTCAGGATGGACAGCGCCACCCCCACGGTGACGACCGGGATGGTGAACGTGTACATCAGCGCCATCACCCCGATCCGGATCCACTCCGGCCCGCCCGCCGCGCGGTAGACGTCGAACGCGACGGATTTGTGCTCCAGCTCCTCCATCGCATGCCAGTTCAGCAACTGCCGCCCCTCGGGATCGGCTGGGATGGCCTGGATTTCGTCGCTGCCCAGCACCCGCTCGGCCAGGGTGGCGGTGTAATGCTCGGCGGCCGCGGTCATGGCCAGATGCACAAATCCCGGCGACATCCGCTCGATGCGCTCGATAGCACGCTGGCGAAAACTGTTGTGGCCGAACGTGAACAGCCGAACGAACGGGTAACCCATCTCGATGAGTTTTTCGTTGAGCCGGCGGTGTTCCTGCCCGTGCACCGACTCCTGGCCGATGAACGCCGCGACCCGCTTCTTCAACGCCGGGTCGGTCACCCGGGAAGAGAAGCGGCGCACCGACCGGATGAACGACTCCTCGCCCGGCGGAAACACCGCCGAAAGGATGGCGGTCAGGTGGCTCAGCACCACGTCGCCCTCGACGAAGTGGTGGCTCATCGGTTCCGGCTCGCCGAACCGGAACCGGATCCGGCGCACCTTGGGATGGGCGCCGGCCGGAGCCCGCCCGTTGGTCGTCACCGCGCCACTAGCCGTCACAATCGTCTCCTCTGCCGGTCGATAGCTCACTTGAGGTGGTCCACCAGGGCGCCGTCGGCGCCGAACAGCTCCTGCTGCCACCGCTGCAGCAGCGCGCCGGTGTCGATGTCGTCGGGGTGGAATCCCGGCCGCAGGTACTGCACCAGTTCGGGCAGCAGCCCGCGCAGCAGCGGACCCCGGAACAGCGAAAAGGCCTCCCGGGCCAGTCGCAGCGGCTGGCGCCGCGCGATCGGGTCGCGCGACAGCGAGACACCCAGCGAGGTGAGCACCATCGGGAGGGCCAGCGTCACCATCGCCGCCATCACCGCAATGCGGGTGGACTCCGGGCCGCCCACCGCGCGGTAGACGTCGAAGGCCACCGACTTGTGTTCGAGCTCTTCCAGCGCGTGCCAGTTCAGCAGGTTCCACACCTCCGCTTCGCCGGGGATGGCCTGGACCTCGTCGCTGGACAACACCCGTTCGGCCAGCACCGCGGTGTAGTGTTCGGCGGCCGCGGTCATCGCCAGATGCACATAGGCACCCAGTCGCTGCTCGATCCGCATCTGGCGTTCCAGCAACGTCGCCGAATCCCACCACCGGATCGGGTAGCCGAGGTCGACGAGCTTGTCGTTGAGCCGGCGGTGTTCTTGTCCGTGCATGGACTCCTGGCCGATGAAGCCCGCCACCCGCTTCTTGAGCACCGGGTCGGTGAGCCGATCGGCGAAGCGGCGCACCGACCGGATGAACGACTCCTCACCCGGCGGGAAGCCGCCGGAGAGTCCGGCGACGAAGTGGCTGAACACGATGTCGTCGTCGACGAAGTATTTGCCCGCTGTGCCGCCCTCGCCGAAGCGGAACCGGATACGCCTGGTCTTGGGATAGCGGGCCGCCGCGCGGTTCGTAACGGTCGCTGCGCCACTCTGTGTCACCGTCCGCCACCCCTCTTCCGAACGTTCGGTACCTAGTACTTTTGGTACCATATGATCGACATTACTGACGGCCGCGGCCGGGCGCAAGGGTCCCGCTGCAAGTGATCTCCGCAGCGCTGGGACTGCCCGACCTGCCCGGAGCGTGTCCCCCGGAGATCCCATTCACCGACCGCGCAGCGCATCATCAGCAAATAGTGTGACTGATATGTCATTCTGTCAAGGCGGCCGCCGCGGGTGACAGGACGATACTGGATCGGTCAGTCGGCGCTGTCCAGCAACATTTCGTCGGCGCTGATGATCACCCCGCGCGCTGCCGCGGTCGCCGAGAAAGCTCCCCACAAGAACGTGGTCAGCTGCTCGACCAGGGCGCGCTTGGTAATCGTCGGGGCATTCAGCCAACGCAGCACACCGAGCGCGACCGCCCCCAGGGCGGCGTCGACAACGTATTCCAGGCTGTCACCGTCGCCGCCGCGCGCTGTGATCGCAGCCGCCATGACATCGACAGTGGCATCCGACAGCGGCCTCCCGCTGTCGACCAACGCCGCCGGCGAGCGACCGTCCCGGAAGTGCGAACCGACCAGGAAACGAAACAGGTTGGGCCGCTCGTCGACTAGATCGACGTAGGCCGCCAGCGCCGAGTGAACCATCTCCACCGCGGTGCCGTCGATGGCGAACCGCGGCACGACGCGTTCGATGATCAGCTCTTGGACTCGTTCGCTGACGGCGGCGAACAGCGTCTCCTTGTCGTTGAAGAACCGATACAGCTTCGGCCTCGGCACACCCGCGGTCTTGAGGACGTCGTCAATGGACAGCTCTGGACCGTATTCTTCGATCGCCCGCAGCGTCGCGTCGACCAAGTCCGCCTGGACCGCGGCGCGGTGTTCACGCCAGCGATCGACGCGGGCGTCCCCGGTCAGTTCCGGCAGGCGACCACGGCTGGAAGCTACGTCCGTCGGCACACGGCAATCGTAATCCACCAGGTGAGCACCCCGAATCCGAGCGCGCCGGCCCAGGCGCGCAACAGCAGCCTTCTTGACAGAATGACGTATCAGTCACATTATTTGGGAGGTCATCCCTGGCGCGGAAGGACGGCGAATGCGGCCAGCTGCAACTCCTGATCACGAAGTGATCATCATCGGCGCCGGATTCGGCGGCATCTGCGCGGCGATCAAGCTCCGCGAGATCGGTGTGCACGATTTCCTGATCATCGACCGCGACGAGGGCTTCGGCGGAACCTGGCTGCGCAACACCTATCCGGGGGTCGGCGCGGACATCCCGGCACTGGCCTACCAGTTCTCCTTCGCGCCGAAGGGCGACTGGCGACGGTTCTTCGCCGACGGGGCGGAGATCCGCGACTACATCGACGATCTGGTCACCACCCACGGCCTGCACGAGCACGCACGGCTGGGCACCAGCATCGAGCGCGAGGTGTTCGACGAAGCCACCCACCAGTGGCAACTGCACACCGCCAGCGGTGAGGTGATCACCGCCCGGTTCCTGATCAGCGCGATCGGCGCCTACATCCACCCCAAAGCCCGCCCGGACATCCCCGGCCTGGACAGCTTCACCGGGCCGGTGCTCATCCCGTCACGCTGGCAGCACGACCTCGACCTGCGCGGCAAGCGGGTGGGCATCGTCGGGGTCGGCAGCTCCACCGTGCAGATCGCGCCGTCGATCGCCGGCGACGTCGCACACCTCGACGTCTACCAGCGCACCCCGCAGTGGTACTTCCCCAAGCCCGACTTCCGGATTCCGGCGCTGCTGCAGCGGATGCTGGCCAACCGGCGGTTCGCCAACTTCGTGCACTCGTTCGCGCTGGTGTTCATCGAAGCCGGCCTGCGGGTGTTGATCTACACCCCGCGGCCGCTGTTTCGGCTCGGTGCCGGCGTTTTCGACCGGGTCGCGTTGCTGGCCTACCGGGGGTGGCTGCGCTACAAGGTCGACGACCCGCGGGTTCGACGTCAGCTGCGGCCCCGGTTCGGCGCCGGGTGCACCCGCGGCACGCTGGGCGGCGACTACCTGCCTACCTTCAACCGGCCCAACGTCGAGCTGATCACGACCGGGATCGACCACATCACCGCCGGCGGCATCGTCGACACCGCCGGGGTGGAACGCCCCATCGACGTGCTGGTGCTAGCCACCGGCTACGAGATGTTCTCCGACCCGGAGACCTATCGGGTCGGGACGGTGCTGGGCAGCAACGGATTCGACCTGGCCGAGTTCTATCACCGGGAAGGCCTGCAGGCCTACCAGAGCGCGACGGTGCCGGGCCTGCCGAACCGGTTCATGCTGGTCGGACCGTATTCATGGACCGGCACCAGCTTCCACTACATTCTGGAGAACGCCACCCGCCATGTCACCGCCGTGATCGCGCTGGCCCGCGCGCGTGGCGCGACCCGGGTGGAGGTCACCCCGGAGGCGCTGGCGACCTTCCAGTCCGGGCTGCGGCGCAGCGGGGCCAACCTGGACCGCTACTTCACCGTCAACTGCGCGGGCTCCAACAGCTACTTCATCAACTCACACGGCGAGAGCGTCTACGTGCGCCCGTGGACGCTGCTGCAGTCGCGCCGGCGCAGCGTCCGGTTCCCCGAATCCGATTACACGTTCGCCCACGTGACGGCGTCGCAACAGGAGGTCGAGCATGCGGTTTGACGCGGTCCCCGTCGAAGCCGAGTCCGCCGACGAGTTCTTTGCCACCGCACCGGTGGTCACCCATGTGCGGCGGCGGTTCGCCGCCCCGCCCGAACAGGTGTGGCAGGTCGTAGCGAGCGACCGGATGTGGTCGTGGCTGCCCACGGTGTGGGGCTGCCGGTACCCGCACGGCGGGCAGCCGGAGGTCGGCGTGGTCCGTGACTTCCAGATGTATCTGCACTCCTGGCTGGTGTTCGCCCAGCACGAGCGCATCACCGTCTTCGACCCGCCGAGCCGCACGATGCGCTACACCGCCGTCGACGCCACCCTGCCGGTGTTCGGTTCCTGGTGCGAGCAGTACCGGGTGGAGGACGCCGACGACCCCGGCCACGCGATCCTGGACTGGACGCTGGCCTGCGCGCCGCGCTACCTGTCGGCGATCCCGGGCGCGCGGCTGTTGGGGCGCCCCGTCGCCGCCGTCCTCGAGCCGGTGTTCCACTTCGGCGTGGGCGGCCTCAACCGCGAACTACCGCTGCAGGCTCCACCGCAACTCAGCAACAAAAGCTAAGGACCGCTGATGAATCCACAATTTCTGGTCGTCGTGATCGGCGCCGGTCCGGGGGGTATCGGCGCCGGCATCCGGCTACTGGCGGCCGGGATCGACGACTTCGTCATCCTGGAGCGGGCCGCCGAGCCGGGCGGCAGCTGGCGCGACAACGACTACCCCGGCATCGGGGTGGACGTGCCCAGCTTCACCTACCAGTACTCGTTCGCCAAGAACCCCAACTGGTCCCGGATGTTCCCCAAGGGCGAAGAGGTCAGGGCCTACCACTGCATGGTGGCCCGCGACCACGGCCTCTACCCGCACATCCGGTTCTCCACCGGCGTGGTCCAAGAGGAATGGGACTCCGACGCCCAGTGCTGGCGGTTGCGCACCGACTCCGGCGACGAGATCACCGCCCGATTCGTGCTGAGCGCGGTGGGCGCGTTCATCAACCCCAAGGGCGACCCCGGCATCCCCGGCTTCGACACCTTCGCCGGCAAGGTGCTGCGGCCCACCGACTGGGACCACGGCTATGAGCTGGCGGGCAAGCGGGTCGGGGTGATCGGCACCGGGGCCAGCTCGGTGCAGATCACCCCCGCCATCGCCCCCCGGGTGGCGTCGCTGACCGTCTTCCAGCGCACCCCGGTGTGGTGCTGGCCCAAGCCCGACTTCGCGATCGGCCCGCGGCTGCGGCCGATCCTGGGGTCGCGCGCCGCCCAGACCACGCTGTCAGGAGTGGCGCTGCTGCTGGTCGAGATGCTGACCCGGCTGCTGGTCTACGCACCACCGGAGATCGCGAATCCGGTTGCGGCGCTGATGGATTCCGGCGCCCGCGTCGTCTACCGCGGCCTGCTGTGGGCCACCGTTCGCGACCGGCGCACCCGCCGGGCCCTGACCCCGCGCTACGGGCTGCTGGGTAAGCGGCCCACGTTGTCGAACACCTTCCTCCAGTCCTTCAACCGCGACAACGTGGAGCTGATCGACGACGCGATCACCGAGATCACCCCGCGCGGGGTGCGCACCGCCGACGGCCGGGAACACGAACTCGACGCGCTGGTGGCCGCGGTGGGCTACGAGCTGTTCTCCGACCCCGAGACCTATCGGCGGGGCGCGGTGATCGGTGTGGACGGATTCGACCTCGGCGACTTCTTCGCCGAGAACCGGCTGCAGGCCTACGAGAGTGTCGCCGTGCACGGCCTGCCGAACCGCTGGATTCTGGTCGGCCCGTATTCGTGGACCGGCACCGGCTGGCATTTCATGGTGGAGTCGTCGGCGCAGCACGCGGTGCGCGCCATCACCGAGGCGCAGCGCCGCGGTGCGGCGGTGGTGGAGGTAAGCGCCGACGCCCAGCGGGCCTACCACGCCAAGATCGAGCGTCGGGGACGCAATATCGCGCACTACTTCCAGGTCCGCAACCGCGGGTTGCGCACCTACTACGTGAACTCCCAGGGCGACATGCCCTACATCCGGCCGACGACGGCGCTGCAGTCGCGGCGGGCCGCGAGTAACTATCCGTTCGACGACTACCAGTGGCAACCGCCGCACTCGGCCGCCGCGCCGGCCGATGCGGGTCTGGTCGCGCAGTCAGGAGAGCCGCGATGAGCGCCAGCTACCCACCGATCCCGTTGTCCGGCGCGGTGGTCGTCGTCACCGGAGCCGCCCGGGGCATCGGGCTGGCGACCGCGACGCGGTTCGCCAAGCGGGGCGCCAAGGTCGCGCTCGGCGACCTCGACGGTGATGCGGCGCGTGCCGCCGCTCACACCGTCGGGTACCGCGCCCGCGGCTACCAGGTCGACGTCGGCGACCCGGACGGCTTCCGGGCATTCATCGACGCGGTGGAACACGATTTCGACGACGTCGACATCCTGGTCAACAACGCCGGCATCATGCCGATCGGGGCGTTCCTCGACGAGCCGGAGGAGGTCAGCCGAGCGGCGTTCGACGTCAACGTCTTTGCGCACATGACCGCGGCCCGGGTGGTGGCGCCCCGGATGATCGCCCGCGGCCGCGGCCACATCGTCAACGTCACCTCGGCCGCCGGCAAGATCCACTCGGCCGGCCTGGCCAGCTACACCGCGTCCAAGCACGCCGCCACCGCGTTCAGCCGCAGCCTGCGCGAAGAGATTCGCCCGCACGGTGTTTCGGTGACCGCCGTGCTGCCGTCGGCGATCAACACCCAGCTCGTCGACGGCATCCCGCTGGGGCTGATCCGGCTGGGGGTGCTGCCGCCGGGGGTGGTGGCGCGCCGCATCACCTCGACGCTCCGCACCCGGCCGCCACTGGCCGGCGCGCCGCCCGGGCTGACCCCGCTGCTGACCCTGGCGAACCTGATCCCGGAACGGCTCTGGCTGTTCGGGCGCCGAGTGGTCAACGCCGACCGCACCCTCGGCCCCATTGACCGCTCCGCGCGCGCCGATTACGACGCCCGGATCACCGCCAACGCGCACCGCCTCACGGAGTTGGAGGCCGCCAAATGACATCCGTTGCAGCACACCAGGACACATCCGTGGTGCGGCAGTCCCCGGACATGTTGGTGGCCATCATCGGCGGCGGTATCGGCGGGCTCGGGGCGGCGATCCAGCTCAAGCGGGCCGGCTACACCGACTACACCATCTTCGAACGCGCCGACGACATCGGCGGAACCTGGCAGGCCAACCACTATCCCGATGTCGCGGTGGACATCCCGGGCATCGTGTACCAGTTCTCGTTCGAGAAGTACCCGTACTGGTCGCGCACCTTCCCCAAGGGCGCCGAGGTCCGCGCCTACATCGAGCACCTGGCGGACAAATACGACCTGCACGCCCATCTGCAGCTGCGCACCGAGGTGATGCGCCGCGACTGGGACGAGGACAACCACTTCTGGATGCTCACCTTGGCCGACGGGTCGGCGGTGACGGCCCGGTTCGTCATCACCGCGCTCGGCGCCTTCGTGGAGCCGCGCGTCCCCGACATCCCGGGGCTGGAGACCTTCGGCGGCAAGGTGATCCAAACCCAAGACTGGGACGACGACTTCGATCCGTCCGGCAAGCGGGTCGCGATCATCGGGACCGGGGCCACCGCCGTCCAGGTGGTGCCCCAACTGGCCAAAACCGCGGCCCGCCTCGACGTGTACCAGCGCCGGGCGATCTGGGTGTTCGCCAAACCAGACGTCCGCATCCCAAAGGCGGTGCAGGCCGCGTTCCGCGTCTTCCCGGTGCTGCAGTCGATCATCCGTGGCATCGCCGCGGGTCTGGTCGAGGTCGGCCTGGTCGGAATCACGGTGTACGGCAAGCAGATCGCACCGCTGGCCAAGGTTCCCGCGATGGCCTGCCGGGCCTACCTGTTCACCCAGGTGCGAGACCGCGAGCTGCGCCGCCGGCTCACCCCCGAGTATGGATTCGGCTGCAAGCGTCCCAGCGTGTCGAATTCCTACTACAAGACCTTCACTCAAGACCACGTCACCCTGGTGACCGATCCGATCGACTGCGTGACCGCGACCGGGGTGCGGACCCGCGACGGCGAAGAACGCGAGGTCGATGCGCTGGTGCTGGCGACCGGATTCGAGATGTCGAACAGCCCGGTGGTTTACCGGCAACGCCCGGTCAAGGGCCGCGACGGATTCGACCTGGCCGCCTTCTACGAGACGCAGCGCGCCGCCGCCTACGAGGGGGTGTCGATGCCGGGGCTGCCGAACACCTTCATGGTGTTCGGGCCCTACGCGTGGTCGGGCAGTTCCTGGCATGTCATGGTGGAGAACGCCGCCCGGCACGCGCTGCGGGTGATCGAGGAAGCCGGGCGTCGCGGCGCCACCGCGGTCGAGGTCTCCGCCGACGCCAACGACCGGTTCACCGCGTTCGTGCAGCGCCGCGGCGCGCAGACGCTGATGCACGGCCGGGCCTGCGTCAACGCCAACAGTTACTACCTGGACAAGAACGGCGACTTCTCGTTCCTGCGGCCGACCACCGCCTACCAGTCCACCCGGGCGTCGAAGACGTTCGACCTCGACGACTACAACTACGAGTCCTGACCGGCGCGCTGCTGTCGCCACCGCTCCTCGGCACGGCCCAGTTCGGTGACCGGCTCCGCGCCGTAGATCCACTCGGCGGCGACCTGGAACCAGTTGCCGCCGGCCCCAATCTGGCTCAGCGTGCCGAACACCAAGAAGTCCAGCCGCCGAGAGAACAGGTGCTCGGGTGGCAGCCGCTCGTTGCGCATCGTGCGAAACGACTCGGCGGCCGGATTGACCACCCCCAGCAGCGCGGCGCTGACGTCGATCGGCTCGACCGCGACGTAGTCGTCGACGAAGTTCCAACCCGCCGCGTCCAACGTGTACTCCAGGCAGTCCTGCGCCGACACCTTCGACCCGGGCCGCAGCACCCCGTACTGCTCCATCAGCGTCCGCAGCCCCTCACCGTCACCGGCGATACACAACCGCGCGGCCCGGCGTTCGAAGTCGACCGCCTCCGGCGCCATGTGCTTGTAGAGGCCGAAGTCCAAGAACGCCACCCGACCGTCGGGCAGGTACACGAAGTTGCCCGGGTGCGCGTCGCCGTTGAACTCGCAGTCGCGAAACAGCGAACCCAGGTAGAAGCGATAGATGATCTCACCGATGCGGTCCCGTTCCGCGGCGGGCAGCTGCGCGACCTGGGGCGCCATTTCTCCGGCCACGTATTCGGTGGTCAGCACCGAGTCCGAGCTCAGCCCGCCGACCGGGCGGGGCACGTGGATGAACGGGTGCCCGGCATAGCGCGCGGCCGCGCGAGCCTGGCTGGCGGCTTCCTGGCGGTAGTCGACCTCGCGGGCTAGCTCATAGTCGATCTCGGCGAGGAAGTCGCTGGCGGCCACGGTGGGGACAGTGGACTTCCACATCCGCAGAAATAGCGCCAGGTTCTTCAGGTCGGCCCGCACGGCGGTCCGCACGCCGGGGTACTGCACCTTCACCGCCACGTCACGGCCGTCGTGGGTGACAGCGCGATACACCTGCCCGATCGACGCGGCCGCGAACGCGTCCACGTCGAACTCAGCGAACAGTTCTTCCACTGCGGCGCCCAACTCGGTTTCGATGACCGGACGCATGGTGGCGAACGGCATCGCGTTGATGGTGCCTTGCAGCTTGGACAGTTGCCGCCGGAAGGCCGGGCGGGAGCGTTCGTCGACGATGCCAAGGTCAATCAGAGACAGCAGCTGGCCGATCTTCATCGCCGCACCCCGCATGTCGCCCAGCACGGCGACGAAGTCCCGGGCCATCCGCTCGCTGGACCGGTCGAGCATCCGCTCGCGGCGAGCCTCGCCGACCACCACCGACCCCGCCTTGACGGTGGCCCGACGCAGCGTCTGTTTGGCCGCCAGCCGGCCCAGCCGCGCCCCCCGGCTGAGCCGGGACGTGGCCAGCGGGTCGGCGCCCTCCGCCTGCGCCGAAGCATCGGTCATGACGCCCCACCCTAGGTGCTAAATTAGTTCTGACAAGCCAGTCCGCGAAATCTTTCGCGGTGTTACCCAGCGGGAGGCAGCATCGATGCCCCGGACCTCCCTCGACGCCGCGGAACCCGCCGGGCCGGCGGCCCGACGCAAGCGTGGGCGCCCGCCGGTCCGGCATCTGGAGGAGCAACGCCGCGCCCAGATCATCGCCTCCGCGGTCGCGGTGTTCGTCGAGCGTGGCTATCACGCCACCACGATGTCCGACATCGCGCGCCACGCGGGCATCGGGCAGGGCACTATCTACCGGTACGTGCCCAGCAAACGCGAGCTGCTGGACCTGGTGTTCGACTTCTCGGTCGAGGAGGTGATCTCGGTCGTGCGGCCCGCGCTCGCCGCCGACGAGCCGCTGTCGGACCCCGCTGAGCTGCTAGCACGGGTCGAGGCCGCATTGAGCGCGGTGGTGGACGCATTCGATCGCCGCCCCGAGTTGCTGTCGCTGGTGCTGGTGGAGGCCGGTGCGATCGACGAGGAACTCAAGCTGCGGGTGCTCGGACTGGAGGCCACCCTGACCCGGATGCTGGCCGGCCTGTTCGAGGACGCCCAGGAAGCCGGACTGCTGCGGGCCGGAATGGACCCCGAGGTGTGCGGCCTGCTGGCCACCAAGCTGCTGCTGCCTGCCGGGCTGCGCGAAGTCCGGGGCCAGCGCGACCCGGCCACCCGGGACCGCTACCGGGCCGCGCTGATCGATCTCGCGCGGCATGCCCTGCTCGCCGAGGACGCGCAGCCGTGACGGCGAGCGCCGACCGTCGTACGCAGCTCAGCCGGGCGGCATTCGACGTCTTCACCGAGCGGGGCTACCGCAACAGCTCGGTCGCCGACGTGGTGGCGGCGGCGGGCCTGAGCCACGGTTCGTTCTACAACTATTTCAAGAACCGCCGCGAGATCCTCGACGCGGCCATCGACGTGGGGCTCGCGGAAATGGCCCCGCAGTTGGAGACCCCCGCTAAGCTGGCCGACACCCTGGAGGACTTCCTGGACGTTGCGACCGCCCCCCTGGCCTCGCTGCACTCCCTGTCGGTCGACAACAACAAGCTCATCTCACTCATTGTCTTCGACGCGTGCGCGATCGACGACGAGCTGACCCAACGGGTGATCGACATCTTCGCGGAGTTTGCTGGCGCCGCGCAGCGGCAGATCGAGCACGGCATCGCCGCCGGCTACCTCCGGCCGAACCTGGACGCCGAGGTGCTGGGAGAGATGCTGATCACGCTGAGCCTGGTGGTGTTGCTGCCCGCGCAGGGCGGAGCTGCCCTGCCGGGCGGACTCGATCACGTCGTCGCCCAAGTCCGGGAACTACTGCGGGCCGGCCTGGCCAACCCAGTCTGAACGATCCGCCAAGGGCGTGACACGGGCCACGCCCGAGTGCTTTAATAGGTGCAGAGTGACACGTCAGTCATTTTAATGGGTCGCTATATGAAGTTCCGTGCTTCGAAACGAGGTTGCCGATGTCGTTGGCCGCCGGAGCAACAACAGAACCCGCCGACGAACAACTGCCGGCGCGGGTGGATTTCCCCGGACCGGGTCTTGTTTCCCGCCTGGTCGCGGTGGTGCTGCGGATGGTCGTCCGTCCCGTGATCGCGCTGTTCGCCCGCTTCCCGGACGCGCGGTGGCCGTTCGGATGGGTGGATCGGGCGGCCTTCCTGCTGCCGCGGCCGCGGGGGGTGCGCCGACAGCGGGTCGACCTTCCGCACTGCTGCGCCGAGCTGGTCACCCCCAAGGCGCCGATCGCCGGCGCGGCGATCCTCTACCTGCACGGCGGCGGCTTCATCACTTGCGGCCTGCACACACACCGGTGGCTGGTCGCCAATATCACCCGCGCCGCCGGCCGCCCCGCCCTCGCAGTGGACTATCGGCAACTTCCGCAGGATGGCCTGGCTGAAGCCTTGCAGGACGCGGTCGACGGGTTCCGCGCCCTGCGGAAGCGCGGCTACGCCGCCGCTGACATCAGCATCGTGGGCGACTCCGCAGGGGGGTACCTCGCGGTGGCCACCGCGCTGGCGGTGGTACAGGCCGGGCTGGGCAAACCCGCGGCCCTTGCGGTGTTGTCCCCGATGACCAGCATCGATCCCGAATTCCCGGTCGACGGGCACGCCGACGATCCGCTGCTGACCCGGGCGACGGTTCGCGCGCTCGGCCGGAAGCTGGCCGCCCGGCCGACACCGCCGGACCTGGTGGTCCCCGGGCCGCGACTGACCTCGGCGAACCTGGCGGAGCTGCCGCCCGCGCTGATCCAGGTCGGCACCCGCGAGGTGCTGCGCGAGGGCGCCGAGGAGCTGGCCGATCGCATCGCGGCGGCCGGGGTGCGGTGCCAATTGCAGACCTGGGACGGCCAGTTCCACGTGTTCCAAGCCGGTGCGCCGGTAATCGGGCCGGCGCGGGCGGCGGTCTCCGAAATCGCCGCCTTCTTACGGGCAGGCGGGGTATAACGGGCCGTTGACGCAGGAAGTGACCTCGGGCACACTGGGACATCTTCAAACAAGCAGTACGGGGTACAATGTGTTACGTATATTTGGCTTCGCTGTTAGGCATCGGGTGCCGCGGCATGTTCGGGCCGGAACACGTCCGTGACCGCGACGAAACCTGACATCACCGAACCCCTGTTGGCCGCCGAGGCCACCGGCCCGGATCCGGCAGCCGCTACCGTCGAGGCGGCACCACCCGACCGGCCGGCGGATCCGTCGCTGACCGGTCAGGTCCTCGCCCAGTTGCGCAAGCCGCTGCGGCACGGGATCAACCAGGCCGACTCATCGCTGCAGACACTGGGCCGGTTCTTCGCGCTGGCCGCCCAGGCGTTCACCCATCTGGCCGCCGATCTGGTCCGGCTGCGGCACCCGTGGCGCGACACCATCAACCAGGCCTGGTTCGTCGTCAGCGTCACCGCGATCCCGGCACTGCTGGTGTCCATCCCGTTCGGGGTGATCGTGGCGGTGCAGGTCGGCAGCATCATCCAGCAGGTCGGTGCGACGTCGATCTCGGGGGCGGCCGGCGGGCTGGGCGTGATCCGCCAGGGCGCGCCGATCGTGGCGGCGCTGTTGCTGGGCGGGGCGGCCGGCTCGGCGGTCACCACCGACCTGGGCGCCCGCAGCATCCGTGAGGAGGTCGACGCGCTGCGCGTGATGGGCATCGACCCGGTGCAGCGGCTGGTCACCCCGCGGCTGGCGGCGATCGTGTTCGTGGCGCCGGTGCTGTGCATCTTCATCATCTTCATGGGGCTGGCCGCCGGTTACCTGATCAACGTCGGCTATCAGTCGGGCACGCCGGGCAGCTATATCGCCTCGTTCGCGTCGTTCGCCAACGTGGCCGACGTCGGGGTGGCCCTGCTCAAGACCTGGCTGTTCGGTCTGATCGTGATCCTGATCGCCTGCCAGCGCGGCCTGGAGGCCAAGGGCGGCGCCCGCGGGGTGGCCGACGCGGTCAACGCGGCGGTGGTCCTCGGCGTGGTGACGGTGTTCGTGCTCAACCTGGTGATCACCCAGCTGGTCACCATGTTCATGCCGACGAAGGTGGGCTGATGGCCACCCCGACACGACATCTGCCGTACGGCCTGGGCAGGCCGGTGCGGCTGTCGGCCTCGGCGGCCGGGGCGGCCG
>NZ_LZMF01000106.1:0-552 GCF_001673565.1 Mycolicibacter sinensis | reverse complement strand
ACCCGGTTGCGCCGCGGCCCTGAGGAAGTGGGCGAGATCTGGGTGTCCGGGCCCAGCGTCGGCGTGGGCTACTGGGGGCGGCCCGAGGAGACCGAACGCACCTTCGGTGCGACGCTGGCCGACACCGGCGAGGGCCCGTTCCTGCGCACCGGCGACCTCGGATTCGTCTGCGCGGGTGAGCTATTCGTGACCGGTCGGTGGAACGACCTGATCACGATCCGCGACATCAAGTACTACCCCAACGACATCGAGGACACCGTGGGCGGCAGTGACCCGGCACTGATGCCGGGCCGCACCGCGGTGTTCACGGTCAAACCGAACCCGCGCGCCGACGAGCAGCTGGTGATCGTGCAGGAGGTGAACCGCGCGTCGCTGAACTCCGACCTCAGCGGCGCCGTCGAGGCCATCCGCGCGGCGGTCCTTGCCACCCACAATGTTTCGGCCCACGATGTGCTGCTGGTCGAGCCCATGCAGGTCCCGACCACCACCAGCGGCAAGATTCAGCGCAGCGCGTGCCGGCAACGCTTCGTCGGCGGCGGGTGTGCCCCGGTG
>NZ_LZMF01000105.1:0-45429 GCF_001673565.1 Mycolicibacter sinensis | reverse complement strand
AAAGCGGCGGCCGCAGCGACGGTTGCGGCCGCCGCTTCCCCCTGCCCACTTGACAAGATGTCCCCCATATCAGCGGCGATCGCCAGCGCGGCGGAGCCGGGCGCGGCGGGTCGCCGCCATCGGCCCAGCGGCGCTCGCAAGCGCGGGTTGAGCGGCGGTTATTCCGGACCGTGGCCGGATCGTGTCTGTGCCGAGTTCCGCCCCTGGCTCGAAAACCGGCTACTGTCCAGTAACATAGCTGCGAACACGAGGGAGGTTCTACCGATGGATGTGCTGGTCACCGGTGGTGACACCGATCTGGGTCGCGCCGTCGCCGAAGGTTTCAGCGAAGCCGGCCACAAGGTGACGCTGGCGGGTATGCGAGGTCCCGAACTCGAGGTTGCCGCCAAGGAGCTCGACGCCAACGCCGTCGTCTGCGACAACACCGACCCGGCAAGCCTGTTGCAGGCCCGTGGGCTGTTCCCCGCTCACCTGGACACCATCGTCAACGTCCCGGCGCCGCGCTGGCAGGGCGGCGACCCGCGCACCTACTCGCTGGCCGACCAGGCCAGCGCCTGGCGCAGTGCCCTGGACGCCACGGTGCTCTCGGCGGTGCTGACGGTCACGACCGTCGGCGATCACCTGCGCTCGGGCGGCTCGATCATTTCGGTGGTGCCGGAGAACCCGCTCGACGGCAGCGCCGACGCGGCGGTCAAGGCCGCTTTGTCGAATTGGACCGCCGGGCAGGCCACCACGTTCGGCACCCGCGGAATCACCGTCAACGTGGTCGCCGCCGGAGCCGGCGCGCGCCCGGGTTACGACGGGCTGACCAGCGCCCCGCTCACCGCGGCCACCGAGATCGCCCGGCTCGCGGTCTTTCTGACCACGCCGGCCGCGCGCCACATCACCGGCCAGACGTTGCACGTCAGCCACGGAGCGCTGGCCAATTTCGGCTGATCAGGCGTCGAGTGGTTAATCCCACAACCAGCGGATGCGGTGAGCGCCAACCGGGTCGACTAGCGTATTTGTGAACGCAGTCGCCGTCGAGGAGCAACCGGATTCCCAATGAGTGCCCAGCCTGAAGTCACTGCGCAGCAGCAGAGCCGACGCCACCAGGTCGTGATCATCGGCTCGGGATTCGGCGGTTTGACTGCGGCCAAGAAACTCAAGCGGGCCGACGTCGACGTCAAGTTGATCGCCCGCACCACCCACCACCTGTTCCAGCCGTTGCTGTACCAGGTGGCGACCGGAATTCTGTCCGAAGGCGAGATCGCGCCGTCGACTCGCGTCGTGCTGCGCAAACAGCGCAACGCCCAGGTCCTGCTCGGCGACGTCACGCACATCGACCTGGACGGCAAGTTCGTCACCTCCGAGGTGCTCGGTCACACCTACGACACCCCGTTCGACAGCCTGATCATCGCGGCCGGCGCCGGGCAGTCCTACTTCGGCAACGACCAGTTCGCCGAGTTCGCTCCCGGGATGAAGACCATCGACGACGCCCTGGAGTTGCGGGGCCGCATCTTGAGCGCGTTCGAGCAGGCCGAGCGCTCCCGAGACGCCGCCCGACGGGAGAAGCTGCTGACCTTCACGGTCGTCGGCGCGGGCCCCACCGGTGTCGAAATGGCCGGGCAGATAGCCGAATTGGCCAACTACACCCTCAAGGGCGCGTTCCGCAACATCGACTCGACCAAGGCGCGGGTGATCCTGCTCGATGCCGCCCCGGCCGTGCTGCCGCCGATGGGCGAGAAGCTGGGCACCAAGGCCGCCGAACGACTGCAGAAGATGGGCGTGGAGATCCAGCTCGGCGCGATGGTCACCGACGTCGACCGCAACGGGCTGACCGTCAAGGACTCCGACGGCACCGTGCGCAGGATCGAATCGCAGTGCAAGGTGTGGTCGGCCGGTGTGTCGGCCAGCCCGCTCGGCCATGACCTCGCGGAGCAGTCTTCGGTCGAGCTCGACCGCGCCGGGCGGGTCAAGGTGCTGCCCGACCTGTCGGTGCCGGGGCACCCGAACGTCTTCGTCGTCGGCGACATGGCGGCCGTCGACGGTGTCCCCGGTATGGCGCAGGGCGCCATACAGGGCGCCAAGCATGCCGCCAGCACCATCAAAGCCGAGCTCGGCGGCGCCGACCCGGCCGACCGGGAACCGTTTCAGTACCTGGACAAGGGCTCGATGGCCACGGTGTCGAGGTTCTCGGCGGTCACCAAAATCGGGCCGCTGGAGTTCAGCGGTTTCCTCGCCTGGCTGGCCTGGTTGGGGCTGCACCTGATCTACCTGGTCGGGTTCAAGAACAAGATCAGCACGCTGCTGTCGTGGAACGTGACGTTCTTGAGCACGCGGCGCGGCCAGCTCACCATCACCGAGCAGCAGGCCTTCGCCCGAACCCGACTGGAACAGCTCGAAGTACTGGCAGCAGAGGCGCAGCGCGGCGCCGAACGCGCGGTCAGTTAGCCGGCTCAGGCGGGCAGGTTCTGCAACCGCACCTGGCCACGGGCCACGACCCGCTGATCGGCATCGGTGATGGTCACCAGCCAGAGCTGCTGACGACGCCCGCGGTGGATCGGGGTAGCGGCGGCAGACACCGTCCCCGATGAGACCGCTCGCAGGAAGTCGGTGTTGTTGTTGACCCCGACCACGGTGCCGCCGGCCTGTCCGCCGTCGCGGTTAAGCCAGGCGTGCGCTGAGACGCTTGCCACACTTTCCACGATCGAGCAGTACACCCCGCCGTGCACGATGCCGGCGGGCTGGCACAGCTTGGGCTGCAGCTTCAGCTCGGCGCTGGCGCCCTCGGGGCTGATCTCGGTGAAGACCAAGCCGATTTCGCCGTCGAACGGCGCGAAGTGGGAAGGCGGGGAACCGCTGGCAGCCATGCCATGGTTTTACACGACGGTCTCGGGGTCCACGCACCCCAGCAGACCCACAGCTGCCGATACGACAGCCGGTAGTAATTAAGGGTAGGCTTGCTCCGTTGCCCAGGGAGTTGATTACCAAATGGCGAAGCAAACCCACCTAGGGGATTTGGAACGAGCGGTGATGGACCACCTGTGGTCCGCGCCCGAGGCCCAGACCGTGCGCCAGGTTCACGAAGCGCTGTCCGCGCAGCGAGAGCTGGCCTACACCACGGTGATGACGGTCCTGCAGCGGTTGGCCAAGAAGAACCTGGTGTCGCAGATCCGCGATGACCGCGCGCACCGCTACACCCCGGTCCGGGGGCGCGACGAGCTGGTCGCCGGGCTGATGGTCGAAGCTCTCGATCAAGCCGCCGACTCCGGTGACCGCCGGGCCGCCCTGGTGCACTTCGTCGAACGCGTCGGCGTCGACGAGGCCGCGGCTCTGCGCCGTGCGCTCGATGAGTTGGAAGCCAAACACCACGTCGGTCTGCCCGCTGGCGGCCGACCCACGGCCTGAGGGAGACTGGCAGCGTGTCCGCGCTGGCCTTCACCCTCCTAGCGCTGTTGCTCGTGGGGCCGGTGCCCGCCCTCCTAGCACGTGCCGATTGGCCGTTACGCGCCCCGCGGGCCGCGGTGGTGCTCTGGCAGGCCATCGCGATCGCCGCGGTGCTGTCGGCCTTCAGCGCCGGTGTCGCCACCGCGAGCCGCCTGCTGATGCCGGGTCCCGACGGCCGGCCCACCTCGACGATCCTCGGCTCCCTCGAGCGGCTGGGCTGGCCGCTGTGGATCTTCTACACGGTGGTGTCCGCTTTGACGCTGCTGGTCGGCCTGCGACTGACCGTGACCGTGCTGCGGGTGGCGATCGGCACCCGGCAGCGCCGGGCACGCCACCGCATGCTGGTCGATTTGGTCGGTGTCTCCGATACCGCTCCGGCGGCGCGCACCAGCGGCCTGCGGATTCTGCAGGTGATGCAGCCGCTGGCCTACTGCCTGCCCGGGGTGCGCAGCCGGGTGGTGCTCAGCTCGGGGACGCTGCACGCCCTCACCGACCCCGAACTGGCCGCCCTGCTCTGCCATGAGCGGGCCCATCTGCGCGCCCGCCATGATCTGGTGCTCGAGGCGTTCACCGCGGTGCACACCGCCTTCCCGCGGTTCGTGCGCAGCGCCAGCGCCCTGGATGCGGTGCGGTTGCTGGTGGAACTGCTGGCCGACGACGCCGCCGTTCGGGTGGCCGGCGCTCCTCCCCTGGCCCGCGCCCTGGTGACCTGCGCTTCGTCGGCCACCCCGGCCGGCGCGCTGGCCGCCGGCGGGCCCAACACGGTGCTGCGGGTGCAGCGTCTGTCGGGTCGAGGCAACAGTCGCACGCTGGCTGCCGCCGCTTACTCCGCCGCAGCCGGGGTGCTCACGGTGCCCACGATCGCGCTCGCGGTACCGTGGCTGACCGAACTGCACCGACTGATCGCGGGGTAACCCACGCCGCGGGCGTACCGCGCGCAGATCACCTACCAACCGAAAGGCGAATGTATGAGCGCGTCGGAAACGGCCGGCACCGCCCAGATCGGGGTGACCGGTCTGGCCGTCATGGGATCAAACATCGCGCGCAACTTCGCCCGGCACGGTTACACCGTGGCACTGCACAACCGGTCGGTCGCCAAAACCGATGCCCTGCTGAGCGCATACGGCTCCGAGGGCAACTTCGTGCGCAGCGAGACCATTCCGGAATTCCTTGCCGCTCTTGAGAAGCCGCGCCGGGTGCTGATCATGGTCAAGGCCGGCGATGCCACCGACGCGGTCATCGAGGAACTCGCCGACGCGATGGAGCCCGGCGACATCATCATCGACGGCGGCAACGCGCTCTACACCGACACGATTCGCCGCGAGAAGGCGATGGCGGCCCGCGGTCTGCACTTCGTCGGCGCCGGGATCTCCGGCGGCGAGGAGGGTGCGCTCAACGGACCGTCGATCATGCCGGGCGGCCCCAAAAAATCCTACGAGTCGCTGGGCCCGCTGCTGGAGGAGATCTCCGCGCACGTCGACGGGGTGCCGTGCTGCACCCACATCGGGCCGGACGGCGCGGGCCATTTCGTGAAGATGGTGCACAACGGCATCGAGTACTCCGACATGCAGCTGATCGGCGAGGCCTACCAGTTGCTACGCGACGGGCTGGGGCTGGCCGCGCCGCAGATCGCCGAGGTGTTCACCGACTGGAACTCCGGCGACCTGGACAGCTACCTGGTCGAGATCACCGCCGAGGTGCTGCGCCAGGTCGACGCCAAGACCGGCACGCCGCTGGTCGACGTCATCGTCGACGAGGCCGAGCAGAAGGGCACCGGCCGCTGGACCGTAAAATCCGCGCTGGACCTAGGGGTTCCGGTGACCGGCATCGCCGAGGCGGTGTTCGCTCGGGCGCTGTCGGGCTCGGTCCCCCAGCGCCGTGCCGCCGCAGGGCTGGCCTCGGGGTCTTTGGGCGCTCGCCCGAGCGACGCCGCGACGTTCACCGAAGACGTCCGCCAGGCGCTGTACGCCTCGAAGATCGTCGCCTACGCGCAGGGTTTCAACCAGATCCAGGCCGGCAGCGCCGAATACGGCTGGAATGTCACCCCCGGGGATCTGGCCACCATCTGGCGTGGCGGCTGCATCATCCGGGCCAAGTTCCTAAACCGGATCAAAGAGGCGTTCGACACCGACGCCGATCTGGTGAGTCTGCTCGCCGCCCCGTATTTCCGCAGCGCCGTCGAGGCCGCCATCGACAGCTGGCGCCGGGTCGTCAGCACCGCGGTCGGCCTGGGGATCCCGGTACCCGGATTCTCCTCCGCGCTCGCCTATTACGACGGCCTGCGCACCGAGCGGCTGCCGGCTGCTCTGACCCAGGCCCAGCGGGACTACTTCGGCGCCCACAGCTACGGCCGGGTGGACGCCGAAGGCAAGTTCCACACGCTGTGGAGCGGCGACCGCAGCGAAGTCCAGGCCTAAACCAGCAGGCCCAGCACGGCGTCGGTGAAGGCCTGCGGATCCTCGATCTGCGGGTAGTGCCCGATGCCGGGCAGTTCGACGACGTCGGCGGCGGGGCGCAGCTCACGCAGGCCGTCGAGCACATTCGTGGTGGCGACCGGATCACCGAGTCCCCATACGAATCCCAGCGGCTTGGGCCAGTCACGCACCGCGCCGTGCCAGCGCTGCGCGTACCGCACCCGCTCGCCGAGGTAGGCCGAGAGCAGGTGTGCGATCCGGTGGCCGCCGTTGTGGCACAACAAGTCCCACTGCGCGGCGGCCTCCTCAGGGGACAGCGGATGCTGCGCGGAGAACAGCCGGCCGAAGCTGCGGATGAAGCTGCGCCGGTTCGTCAGCCGGGCGGCGACGCCGCCGAACGGGCCGCGCAGCACTTTCTGGATGGGACGCAGGCTGGCCCGCTCCAGGATCACACTGCCGTTGGACAGCACCGCGCGGCGCAGATCGAACGCCAAGGTGCCGGCGAGGTCGCGGGCCAGCAGTTCGGTGGTCACCGAGGTGCCCATGTCGTGGGCGGCCAGCACCACCGGGCCGGTGGTCACCGAGGACACCACGTGCTGCACCAGATCGGCTTGCTCCAGCAGGCTGTAGCGGTGTGGGCGCGGCTTGTCCGACAACCCGAACCCGAGGAAGTCCATGGTCAGCCAGGATCGGCCGGCCAGCCGAGCGGCGACCGACCGGAAATCGTAGGAGCAGGACGGAAAGCCGTGCAGCAGTAGCACTGTCGGCCCGTCTCCGGCGCCTGAGCGCACGAACACCCGTCCGGCGCCGGTCGACACCCACCGGCCGCCGTCACACCACTCACGCACGCTGCGCGGCAGCGCCGTCGTCATCCGAGGTTCGACAATTCGTCGACGATGTCGTTGAACACCGTTGCGGGGAACTGCCAGAACACCTCGCCGACATCATGCAGCCCGGTCTGCAGCGCGGCCTCGATCCCGGTCGGATCGCCGTCGAGCAGCGCCTCGTGCAGATTCCACAGCGCCGTCTGCGGTGTGGTGATCAGGTCGCGCAAGTCCATGATGAGTTTCGTCAGTAGTCCCGGGTCCTCGGGGACGGCGATCCCGTTCCAGCTGACCAGCGTCCATCCGTCGGTGGGGTTGCCCTCGATCTGAATGATGCCGGTATTGGGCAACAGCGGTGATCCGTCGTCATTGGCGAACATGGTCTGCAGGGTCAACGGCAGCAGCAGCGAGATGTCGGGGTTCTTGACGTTCATCGCCACCCAGGCCGCGACGTCGGCTTCGTTGTCGAATCCCACCGCGGTGATCGCCCCGTTGTCGCTGATCACCGGGTTGGCCAGGGCGGCGGTGTACATCGTGTTGATGGCGTCGGTGAAGTTCGCGTTGAGCACCACGCCGTTGGGGTCCTCGACCGAGCCCGGGATCGGCACCAGGATCAACCCGAGCAGCGACCACAGCAGCGGCGTCAACTGGTAGAGGAAGCCGGACAGGCTGGCGATGGGTTGGCCGGCGTAGATCCCGCTGTCGATCTCGTTGAGCCCGGACAGGATCTGCGGCGTCAGGTGCTCCAGCGCGGCGAACGGCGCGGCGGTGTCCATGTCGCGGATGGCCTGCCCGGAGAAGATGCCGGCGACGTGGTCGCCGAGCTCGTTGTGCAGCTGATCGGCCACGTCCTGCGCCTGCTGCACACCGAGAGCACTGAGCGGCGGGCCGGGATGATCCGGCGACGGAGTGATGACGTCGTTGAACGGCGGCATCCGCTGGCCGTGGCGCACGATGTCGATGACGACATCTTGAGCCTCGCCGCTGGTGAGTACGACGGAAGCACCGGCAACCGTTAGCGGACGCGGGGCCGGGACGACGGCGATGGCGCCCGCGCTGATCATGGCGACACCGGCGGCCGCCGGCCAAATCGACCTTGTCGGCATGGCCATCACCTCCTAACCGAGGTTTCCGAAGGCATCGGCGATGTCGTTGAAGACGGCGCCCGGGAACTGGGTGAGCGCGGAACTGATCTGCTCGAAACCGGTCTGAACGGCGTTCATGATCGCCGTCTGGTCGCTGGTGAGGATGGCCTCCCCGATGTTCCACAGCGCGGTCTGCGACGGCAGCACCAGATCGCGCACGTCGACGAACAGGGCGCTGAGCAGATCCGGATCCTGCGGGATCGCCTGGCCGTCCCAGCTGAGCAGCGTCCAGCCGTCTGTGGGGTTGCCCTCGATCTGGACGATGCCGGTGTTGGGCAGCAGCACGGTGGACAAGCCGTTGGCCACGGTGTGCGACTCCTGGATGAGGTTCAAGAAGAACGGCAGGTCGGGGTTCTTGACGTTCATCAGCACCCAGGCGAAGATCGACGCCTCGCTGTTGAACGCGACATCGGTGATCTGGCCGTTGTCGCTGACGATCGGGTTGGCCACGGCGTGGTCATACATGGTGTTGATGGCGTCGGTGAACCGTGCATTGAACATCAGCCCGTTACCGTCTTCGGAGCCCGGAGCCGGCACCAGCGCCAACCCCAGCGGCGCCCCCAGCGCCCACGCGCCGACGGTCAGAAAGGCCAGCCGGCCCCCCAGGCTCTCGATCGGGTCGAGCGCGTAGATGCCGCTGTCGACTTCGTTGAGGCCCGGCAAGATCTGCACGTTGTCCGACATGTGCTCGAGGGCGGCGAAGGGCGCGGAGGTCTGCATTTCGCGCAGCCCCTGCCCGGCGAAGATCCCGGCGACCGGACCGAGTTCGTTGAACAGCTGCTGTCCGACGTCCTGCGCCTGCTGCAGGCCCAGGTCGCTGAGCGGAGCTCCCGGGAACGCCGGCGAGGGGGTGAGCAGGTTCTCATACGGCGAGATCATCTGCGCGTGCCGGACGACGTCGATGACGACATCTGAGGCGCCGCCGCTGGTGAGCTGGATATCGCGGAGCGCCGCGGTCGCCGGCGCCGGCAGCGGAGCGACCGGGGCGACGGCGATACCGCCGACCAGGGCGGCACCGGCGGCGAGCGACCCGAGGTGGTTTGCCTGCATGATGCGTACCTCTTTCGGGCGAAAGTGGCGTTCAGTTGGCTGCGAATCGGCGGTCGAATATTTCGCAGTTTGGTCATTTCTAAGGATTGACAGCGCCCTACTGAATTGCTGACAGCTAACCCTATCGAGGGAACGGCCGCTGAATCGTCTGCCATTCTCCGGCCGCCGGCGAAACCCTGGTGCCGGTACGAACCGGCGCGATCGGTGTCGGCGGCCGGTTAGCGGCGGCCCGGGGTTCGCGAGTCCGATCCCGGTCACTCCGCTTATGAGCAGAGCGGCTGATATCACCGACGCGGCATGCTAACCGGTGCGCAGCGGGCGCCCGCCGCCGTGGCCGGACACCGATTCGGGAGTGGCCTCTTACGACCCGCGGTTGCGCCACTGCCGGTGCAGCTTGCGCTGAAGATAGCTTTCGACGGCGCATTCCCGCTGCGCCACTGGGGCACCGATTCCGCACGGGCGGAACGCAGGACAGCTAACCGTCATATCTGATCCCCTAAACGACGTGATGAGTTTACCCGACCAGGCGACTGTGAGGAAGATCAATTTTTCATCCTATTCGCTGCACCCGAAACCTCAGTGGTGCCCATCGATGCGCTGGCGGTACCGTGGCTGACCGGGCCGAAAAGATTCGTCCGGCAGCGCGTTGGCCGCCGGTGTTTGCCCGAAACCCGGCTCTCAGACCCTGTGGAGGCGAACAGATGGGCTCCTCGGAACCCAACGGCCCGAGAGCGGGCGCCCGATGAGATTCGCACGCGGGTACGACCCCAGCTACGACCTGACCTACGACGACGTGTTCATCGTCCCGAACCGCTCGACCGTCGATTCACGCCTCGACGTCGACCTGTCCACCCGCGACGGCTCGGGCGCCACCATTCCGGTGGTGGTGGCCAACATGACCGCGGTGGCGGGCCGGCGGATGGCCGAGACGGTGGCCCGGCGCGGTGGCATCGTGGTGTTGCCCCAAGACCTGCCGATCGAGGCCGTCAGCCAGACCGTGGCCTTCGTGAAAAGCCGCGACCTGGTCGCCGACACCCCG
Source organism: Mycolicibacter sinensis (assembly GCF_001673565.1). GTDB lineage: Bacteria > Actinomycetota > Actinomycetes > Mycobacteriales > Mycobacteriaceae > Mycobacterium > Mycobacterium sinense_C. The sequence continues at coordinate 35,528 of NZ_LZMF01000105.1, read as the reverse complement.
GTCGTGCTCTCCCCCGACGACTCGGTGTCCGCCGCGATGGCGCTGATCTCCAAGCGCGCACACGGCGCCGCGGTGGTGGCGGTCGACGGCCGTCCCACGGGCCTGGTGACCCGGGCGTGCTGCGAAGGCGTGGACCGCTTCAGCCGGGTTCGCGACGTCGCGATGTCCGACCTGCTCAGCGTCCCGATCGGCACCGAACCGCGCAAGGTCTTCGACCTGCTCGAGCATGCCCCGGTCGACGTCGCGGTGGTGACCAACACCGACGGCACCCTGGCCGGGGTGCTGACCCGCACCGGAGCGATCCGGGCCGGCATCTACACCCCGGCGATCGACGCGGCCGGCCGGTTGCGGATCGCCGCCGCGGTCGGCATCACCGGAGAGGTGACGGCGCGGGCGGCCGCACTGCTGTCGGCCGGCGTGGACGTGCTGGTCATCGACACCGCCCACGGCCATCAGGAGAAGGCGATCCAGGCCATCCGCTCGGTGGCCGCCCTGAAACCGGGCGTCCCCTTGGTGGCCGGAAACGTGGTGTCGGCGGACGGCACCCGGGACCTGATCGCCGCGGGGGCGGACATCGTCAAGGTCGGCGTCGGCCCCGGCGCGATGTGCACCACCCGGATGATGACCGGAGTGGGCCGCCCGCAGTTCTCCGCCGTGCAGGAGTGCGCGGCCACGGCCCACGAACTCGGCGCCCACGTCTGGGCCGACGGCGGGGTGCGCCATCCCCGCGACGTGGCGCTGGCGCTGGCCGCCGGCGCGTCCAACGTAATGATCGGCTCCTGGTTCGCCGGTACCTACGAATCCCCCGGCGACCTGATGTTCGACCACGACGACAAGCCGTTCAAGGAAAGCTACGGAATGGCGTCGAAACGAGCGGTCGCCGCCCGCACCGCCGCCGACAGTGCGTTCGACCGGGCCCGCAAATCCCTGTTCGAGGAGGGCATTTCGACGTCGCGGATGGCGCTGGACCCAGATCGCGGTGGAGTCGAGGACCTGCTGGACCACATCACCTCGGGGCTTCGCAGCACCTGCACCTACGTCGGCGCCGCCGACCTGGCCCAGCTGCATGAGCGGGCGGTGCTCGGGGTGCAGTCGGCCGCCGGTTTCGCCGAAGGCCATCCGCTACCGTTCGGCTGGTGAAACCCAGAGGATCCATAGTGGCGAGTGCTCCCATCGGGGCGACTAGTCCCCCAAAGACCCTCGCGGTCGGTAGGTGGCCATGACTGTCGCCGTCACCGTGGGCAGCCTGCTGGCGTTTCTGATCCTGACCCTGGGCACCGCGGTCTTCGTCGCCGCCGAGTTCTCCCTGACGACGCTGGAACGCAGCGCTGTGGAAGCCAACGCCCGTCGCGGCGGACGTCGCGACAAATACATCCAAGACGCCCACCGCACCCTGTCGTTCCAGCTGTCCGGCGCCCAGTTGGGCATCTCGATCACCACGCTGGCCACCGGTTTCCTGGCCGAGCCGGTGCTGGCGCGGTGGCTGCGTCCCGCGCTTTCCCTACTGGGATTGTCCGAGTCGGCCGCCGCCGCGGTGGCGTTGGTGCTGGCCCTGGTGATCGCCACCTCGCTGTCCATGGTCTTCGGCGAGCTGGTGCCCAAGAACCTGGCCGTGGCACTCCCGCTGCCGACCGCCCGTGCGGTGGCGGGGCCGCAGCTGATGTTCTCCCGGCTATTCACCGTCGCGATCAAGGCGACCAACGGGACGGCAAACCGGATCTTGAAGCGGCTCGGTATCGAGCCCGCCGACCGGCTGGCATCGGCCCGCTCGCCGCGGGAGCTGGCTTCGTTGGTGCGCAATTCGGCGCGTAGCGGCGCACTCGACTCCAGTACCGCAGCCCTGGTGGGCGGCTCGCTGCGATTCGGTGCCCTGACCGCGGCCGAGCTGATGACGCCGCGATCCAAGATCGTGAGTCTGCAGGCCGGCGACACCGTGGCCGACCTGGCCGCGGCCGCAATCGACACCGGCTTCTCCCGTTTCCCGGTGGTGGACGGCGACCTCGACGCCACCGTCGGCATCGTGCACGTCAAACAGGTGTTCACGGTTCCGGCCGCCGATCGGGCGGTCACCCCGGTCACCACCGTCGTCCAACCGGTCGCCGTAGTGCCGTCCACCCTCGACGGCGACGCGGTGATGGAACAGATTGGAACCAACGGTCAGCAGGTGGCCCTGGTCGTCGATGAGTACGGCGGAACCGCGGGAATGGTCACGGTCGAGGATCTGATCGAGGAGATCGTCGGCGACGTCCGCGACGAACACGACGACGCCACCCCGGACGTGGTGGTGGCCGGCGGCGGCTGGCAGGTTTCGGGCCTGCTGCGCATCGACGAGGTGGCCGCCGCCACCGGCTACCGGGCCCCGGAAGGCTCCTACGAGACCATCGGCGGGCTGGTGCTGCAAGAGCTCGGGCACATTCCCGCGGCCGGCGAAACCGTCGAACTGGTCGCGTTCGACCCCGACCAGCTGTCCGCGCACCCGCCGCGCTGGCTGGCCCGGGTGGTCCGGATGGACGGCCGGCGCATCGATCTGCTGGCGCTCATCCAACTGGGGACAGGCGATGGCTGACCTGTTCAACGTGGTGTTGACCCTGCTGCTGATCGCGGCCAACGCCTTCTTCGTCGGCGCGGAGTTCTCACTGATCTCGGCGCGGCGCGACCGCCTTGAGGCGCTGGCCGAACAGGGCCGGCGCAGCGCGGTCACCGTGATCCGCGCCGGCGAACAACTGTCACTGATGCTGGCCGGCGCCCAATTGGGGGTCACGGTGTGTTCGATTCTGCTCGGCCGCATCGGTGAGCCCGCCGTCGCCGACCTGCTCGAGGCGCCGTTCCGGCTGGCGGGCATCCCGGACCCGCTGCTGCACACCGTCGCGTTCGTCGTCGCGTTGACGATCGTGGTCACGTTGCACGTGCTGTTCGGCGAGATGGTGCCGAAGAACATCACGCTCGCCGGCCCGGAGAAGGCCGCCATGCTGCTGACCCCGCCGTACCTGATCTACATGGCGGCCGCCCGGCCGTTCATCGCGTTCTACAACTGGTGCGCCAACGTGACCCTGCGCGCCCTGCGGGTCCAGCCCAAGGACGAGTTGGAGATCACGGTGTCCACCGTCGAGCTGAGCGAGATGATCGCCGAATCGGTCTCGGCGGGACTGCTCGACCTCGAGGAGTACACCCGGTTGACCCGCGCCCTGCAGATCCGGACCCGGACCGTCGCCGACGTGGCGCTGCCGGTCGGCGACATCCGCACCGTTCCGGCGGCGGCCACCGGCCGCGGTCCCACCGTGGCAGCTGTCGAAGAAGCCCTCGCCCAGACCGGGTACTCGCGTTTTCCCGTCGTCGACCAGGGCGAATACGTCGGCTACCTGCATATCAAGGACGTCCTGCCGCTGTCCGAGAGCTCGGCGGGGCCCGGGAGTTCCGCCGAAGCGATCGTCGACATCGGCGTGGTGCGGCCGCTGCCCCGGCTTCCCGCCTCGCTGCCGCTGGCCGATGCGTTGACCCGGCTGCGGCGCACCAACAGTCATCTGGCCCTGGCGGTCGGCACCGACGGCGCCGTGGTGGCCATGGTGGCCCTCGAGGATCTGGTCCAAGACGTCGTCGGCACCGTCCGCGACGGAACGCATCATGTTTGACCGGGGCGAACCGGCGCTGGAAACCGAGCAGTGGCAGGGCCGCGCGGCGGCCTACCGGCTGCGCCTGGACCGCTTCCTGGACCCGCTGTCGCGCCGGATCGCCGCCGGCGATCCGGTGCCGAAGTTCCTGTTCAGCTACTACAGCCTGCGTCCTCGGCAGTTGCGCAGCTGGAACCCGGGATTCGGGGTGGCGCTGGCCGGCGCCCCGGCGCGGCGCGACTACCGGGAGCGCCGGGGCTACGCCGTGGCCGCCGACGGGACCGTTCGGGTCGCCGAGGACTACCTGCAGGAGCGGGCCGACACCGTGACGTTCGTCGCACGGCTGTTGCGGGCCACCGCCGCCCGGCCGGCACAGCTGAACTGCTTCGGCCTGCACGAGTGGGCGATGCTGTATCGCAGCGACACCGTCCGCCACGGCCATGTTCCGCTGCGGCTCAGCGCGGCCGAAGCGGACCGGGTGGTCGAGGCGAACCCGTTGCGCTGCACGCACTTCGACGCGTACCGGTTCTTCACCTCGGCGGCGGCCCCGCGCAATGCCGGGACGCCGCGCCGGGCCACCCAAACCGCTTGGGAGCAGCCGGGTTGCCTGCACGTCAATATGGATTTGTACAAGTGGTGTTACAAGCTGGGGCCGCTGATCGATTCCGAATTACTGCTGGATTGCCTGCAACTGGCCGCGGCGGCGCGCGAGATCGACATGCGCGCGAGCCCGTATGACCTGAGTGGCTACGGCTACGAACCGATCCGCATCGAAAACCCGGCCGGCCGTGCCGAATACGTTCGTTGCCAAACCGGGATCGCGCAGCGGGCCGCGCCGCTGCGCGCTGCCCTGCTCAAGCGGTGTGACCTGCTGTTGGCAGTCGCCGGATGCGGATAGCCGTGCCGTCGGCCGGTAAGGTGGTGGATTGGCTATGAGGGAGGAAATCATGACTGACCGGGTGTCGGTGGGCGATTTGCGGGTGGCCCGCGTGCTGTATGACTTCATCACCGACGAGGCGCTGCCGGGCACCGGCATCGACCCGGACAGTTTCTGGGCGGGGGTGGACAAGGTCGTCACCGATCTGACGCCCAAGAACGCCGAACTGCTGGCGCGTCGCGACGACCTGCAGGCGCAGATCGACAAGTGGCACCGGCACCGGGTGATCGAGCCCCTGGACACCGAGGCCTACCGCGCCTTCCTCACCGAGATCGGCTATCTGCTGCCCGAACCGGAGGACTTCACGATCACCACGGCGGGCGTCGACGACGAGATCGCCGTGCAGGCCGGCCCGCAGCTGGTGGTGCCGGTGCTCAACGCCCGATTCGCGCTCAACGCCGCCAACGCCCGGTGGGGGTCGTTGTACGACGCGCTGTACGGGACCGACGTGCTCAGCGAGGACGACGGTGCCGAGAAAGGCACCTCGTATAACAAGGTGCGCGGCGACAAGGTCATCGCCTACGCCCGCAAGTTCCTCGACGAGTCGGTGCCGCTGACCAACGGTGCGTGGACCGAGGTCAAGAGCTTCGCGGTCACCGACGGCGCGCTGGTGGTCACCCTCGCGGACGGAATGGAGACCGCGGTCGCCGAGCCGGCGGAATTCGTCGGCTACACCGGTGATGCCGAGTCGCCGTCGGCGGTGCTGCTGGCCCACCACGGACTGCACATCGAGATCCTGATCGACCCGTCGTCGCCGATCGGGGCGACCGACGCCGCCGGCATCAAGGACGTGGTGCTGGAGTCGGCGGTCACCACAATCATGGATTTCGAGGACTCGGTGGCCGCCGTCGACGCCGACGACAAGGTGCTGGGTTACCGCAACTGGCTGGGCCTGAACCGGGGAGATCTGGCCGAGCAGGTCAACAAGGACGGCAAGACGTTCACCCGCACGCTGTCGGCCGACCGTGAGTTCACCGGGCCGGACGGGGCGACGGTGACCCTGCCGGGTCGCAGCCTGATGTTCGTCCGCAACGTCGGCCACCTGATGACCAACGACGCCATCATCTCCGGCGACGAGGGCGCCGAGGTGTTCGAGGGCATCCAGGACGCGCTGTTCACCGGCCTGATCGCCGTGCACGGCCTGTCCGCCTCCGAGGACAACGGGCCGCTTACCAACAGCCGCACCGGGTCGATCTACATCGTCAAACCCAAGATGCACGGGCCCGACGAGGTGGCATTCACCGCCGAGTTGTTCAGCCGGGTCGAAGACGTCCTGGGGCTGCCGCAGGCGACCCTCAAGATCGGCATCATGGACGAGGAGCGGCGCACCACCGTCAACCTGCGGGCCTGCATCAAGGCCGCCGCCGATCGGGTGGTGTTCATCAACACCGGCTTCCTGGACCGCACCGGCGACGAGATCCACACCTCGATGGAGGCCGGGCCGATGGTGCGCAAGGCCACCATGAAGTCTCAGCCGTGGATCCTGGCCTACGAGGACAACAACGTCGACGCGGGCCTGGCGACCGGTTTCACCGGCCACGCCCAGATCGGCAAGGGCATGTGGGCGATGACCGACCTGATGGCCGACATGGTCGAGCAGAAGATCGGACACCCGCGCGCCGGCGCGAGCACCGCGTGGGTGCCCTCGCCGACCGCCGCCACCCTGCACGCGATGCATTACCACCAGGTGGACGTCGCCGAGGTGCAGCAGGAGTTGGCCGGAAAGCGTCGCGCCACAATCGATCAGCTGTTGACGATCCCGCTCTCCGAGGGCCTGGCCTGGGCCCCCGATGAGATCCGCGAGGAGGTCGACAACAACTGTCAGTCGATCCTCGGCTACGTGGTGCGCTGGATCTCTCAGGGTGTGGGCTGCTCGAAGGTTCCCGACATCCACGACGTGGCCCTGATGGAAGACCGTGCCACACTGCGGATCTCGTCCCAGCTGCTGGCGAACTGGCTGCGGCACGGGGTGATCACCGCCGACGACGTGCAGTCCAGCCTGGAACGGATGGCCCCGGCGGTGGACCGGCAGAACGCCGGCGACCCGAGTTATCTGCCGATGGCCCCGGACTTCGACGACAGCATCGCGTTCGCGGCCGCGCGCGAGCTGATCCTGTCGGGAACCAGTCAGCCCAACGGCTACACCGAGCCGATCCTGCACCGGCGTCGCCGAGAGTTCAAAGCCCGAGCCGGCGTCTGACCCTAGGCGGATCTTCAGTGGTATTGAGCGTGACCGGAGAGCTGACCGGGCGGAGAGGACGCATCCACCGTGGGTAGGCACAGTTTCCCCGGTCCGGACGATTTCGACGAGGACCCGCTCGGGCGCGACGAGGCCGACTACAGCGCCGACGACACCTCAGCGCCGGATCCGGTCGGCTTCGGCGACCCGGACGACGACGAGTACGTCGACGACTATCACGACGCGTTCTACGACGAGTCGTTCGGCGGCGAGTCGTTCGGCGGCGGAGCGGCCTATGACGCCGACCCGGCGCAGTACATGCGCCGAGGCGGACACGACGAGGAAGAAACCCGTTATCGCACCGGGCCTTTCGGTGCCATCGATGCCCGTGCGGGCGAAGCGTCGTCGGCCGCGCGGGACGAACCGCGCGGCGGCCGCCGCAACCTCGACCGCTGGCGCCGGCACCGCAACGACACCGCGCGCCGCGGTGTCAGCGTCGGTGTGATCGCCGCGCTGGTGACGGTGATCGTCGTGGTGGGCGCGGTGATCCTGTGGCGCTTCTTCGGCAACTCGCTGTCGCATCGTTCCGCCGTCGCCGCGGGCGCCTGCGCCGAAGGTGACCTGACCGTCGCCGTCGTCGCGGACCCCTCGATCGCCGATCACGTCCAGGGCTTCGCCGATCGGTTCAACAAGACCGCCAAGCCGGTGGGCGATCGCTGCGTCTCGGTACAAGTCAAGCCGGTGGATTCCGACGCCGTCGTCAGTGGTTTCATCGGTGACTGGCCGGCCCAGCTGGGCCAGCGTCCGGCACTATGGATTCCGGGCAGCTCGATTTCCGCGGCCCGCCTGCAGGCCTCCGCGGGTGCGGAAACCGTCAGCGACAGTCGTTCGCTGGTCACCTCGCCGGTGCTGCTGGCGGTCCGCCCCGAACTCAAGCCCGCTCTGCAGAAGCAAAGTTGGGCGAACCTGCCGGAGCTGCAAACCGACCCCGACGGTTTGGGCCGGCTCGGGCTGCCCGGCTGGGGCCAGCTGCGGCTGGCGCTGCCGATCGGTGGCAACGCCGACGCCGCTTTCCTGGCCGGCGAGGCGGTGGCGGCCGGTGCCGCCCCCAAGGACGCCCCTGCCACCGACGGGACCGGGGCGGTGCACCGGCTGGCCGGCGCCCAGCCCCAACTCGCCGACAGCTCGCTGGCCGAGGCGATGAACGTCCTGCTGCGCCAAGGCGTTCCCGCGGCTGCGCCGGTGCACGCGGTGGTGACCACCGAGCAGCAATTGTTCACCCGAGGGCAATCGCTCTCGGACCCGGCGAGCACGCTCGGTTCCTGGCTGCCGCCGGGGCCGGTGCCAGTCGCCGACTACCCGACGGTGTTGCTCGCCGGGTCGTGGCTGTCGCAGGAACAGGTCAGCGCCGCCAGCGAATTCGCCCGGTTCGCCCGCAAACCCGATCAGCTCGCGGAGCTGGCCAAAGCCGGATTCCGGGTGGAAGGCGTCGCGCCGCCCGACAGTGACGTCACCGGGTTCCCGGCGGTGACCGACACCCTGTCGGTGGGCGATGACGCGATGCGGGCCACGCTGGCCAATGCGCTCACCACGCTGCCGGGCAGCTCCGCGGTGACGATCATGCTCGACGAGTCGATGACCACCGACGAGGGCGGCAAGACCCGGCTGGCCCACGTGATCGCCGCCCTGGATCAACGGATCAAGGCGCTGCCGCCGCATTCCGCCGTGGGCCTGTGGGCCTTTGACGGCGTGGAGGGCCGCAACGTGGTCACCGCCGGCCCCCTCGACGAGCCGGCGAACGGCGGTACCCGGGCCGAGACCTTGGTCGCGGCACTCGATGGCCTGAGTTCGACGTCCGGCGGCGCGGTGTCGTTCACCACCCTGCGGCTGGTCTACAACCAGGCGTTGGCCAATTATCGTGGCGGGCAGAGCAATTCCGTGCTGGTCATCACCGCGGGCCCGCACACCGACCGGACGCTGGACGGCCCCGGACTGCAGGAGTTCATCCGGGCCAACACCGATCCCGAGCGCCCGGTCGCCGTCAACGTCATCGACTTCGGCGCTGACGCCGACCGGGCCACGTGGCAGGCGGTGGCTCAGCTGTCCGGCGGCAGCTACCAGAACCTGCGCGGGGCGAACTCCCCCGACCTGGCCGGCGCGCTGAACACGCTGCTGAGCTGAGCCTCGCTAGGCGCCCAACATATCGAGGATCTGCTGCGGGATGACGTCCACCAGCTGGGTGATCATCCCACCGAACGAGCTGACGGTGATGTTGGCCAGGTCCAAGTTGCCCAGACCCAGGTCGTTGAGCAGGTCGTTCAGGTTCAGATCCGACAGGTCGCCGACCAGGTTGCCTAGGTTCAACGGCAGGTCGTCGAGCCCCAGGCCGCTGACCAGGTCGCCCAGGTTCAGGCCGTTGAGCAACCCGGTGATGTCGAGACCGCCGAGCCCCAGCCCGCCGAGCAGGCCGCTGAGCGTCAGGTCGCCGGTCGAGGGGGCGAAGCCGAGGCCCTCCAGGATTCCGCCGATCGTCAGGTCGTCGGGTGACAGCGTGACGCCGAACGCCGCCAGCAGCGAGCTGACGGACTCGGTGATGGTCTGACCGCCCAGCAGGTCCCCGAAGGTGACGGCATTGAGGGCGTCGATGAGGTTCTGCGGAGTCAGGAGGATAGCGTCGAGGAGCTGGTTCAGCACCGGACCAATGAGCGGAAGGCTGCCGACGACGTTCGTCAGCAGGTCGCCGATCACCGAGTTCAGAAAACCGGTGATGCCCTCCAGTACGCCGCCGGGCAGCCCGTCGATGAGGCCACCCAGCGAGGAATCGAGCAGGCCGCCGAAGCCGAGGTTGTCCAACAGCGTGCCCAGACCCAGGCTGATGTCGCCGTTGATCCCGAACACGTTCAGCACGTCATCGAGGCTCAGGTCGTTGAGGCTCACGTTGGTGTCCAAGCCCAGGCCGCTCAAGATGCCGGTCAGGCTGAGGCTGCCCAGCCCGAGGTCACCGAGTCCGAGGAAGCCGAGTAATCCGCTCAGGTTGGTGATGTCGCTGCCGCCCTTGAGCAGGTCACCCAGACCGTCGTCGCTGATCCCGAGGGCGCCGAGCAGGCTGCCCAGGGTCAGGGTGCCCAGGCCCAGCTGATTCAGCAGGTCGTCCACGTTGAGGTTGCTCAGGTCCAGGTTGCCCAGCCCGAGAGCATCCAGCAGCTTGGTCAGGTTGAGGTCGGCCTCGAAGTTCTGCACCGGCGCCAGAATGCCGTTGAGCACCGGGATGTTGATGATGCCGCCGAGCAGGCTGACGTTCTGCGCGCCGTTGAGGTAGGCGTCGGCGATGGTGGCCGGCGCGGTGAACAAGGTGGAGAAGTTACCGCCTGCCATGTCGGTCGCGGCGTTGCTGATCGCCTGCGAGGCCAGCGCTTGTGCACCCATGCTGGCGATCGCCAGTTCCAGCCCGGGCGGCAGCTGCACCGAGACCGACGCCGGCAGCTCGGAGATGTCGGTGGTGACGGTCGGCGTGATGCTGGTGAACGCGGAGATCACCCCGAACGGGTCGGTGAACAGCTTGCCGAAGACAGCGGTGATCGCCGACCAGTCGGCGTTGTCGTTGATGTTGTTCAGGTTCGCCGTGGTGTGAGTGAACAGGTCCGACCAGGCATCGGTCAGCTGCACCGCGTGGTACTGCGCGCCGGCTGCCGGCACGGCCGGCGCAATGGGCGCGACCGGTGCGATCGCGATGATGCCGGCACCGGCCACGGCAACGCCGGCGGTGAAGTAAGGGCGAAGCGCAAGCTGTTGCATGGTCTCTCTCCTAGTGTGATCCCCATCACCGTTAAGGTTAGACCAGGATAAACTATTTTTTGGTTGTACATGAGATTTTGCTGATTTTCACCAGCGTCACTTTTATGGCGGGCACAGGCGTCGCTACACTGCCGCGTCCGCGCCGGGCGAACGTCTGGAACCCGGCGCGCCGCGCGGCTCAGCCGTTCGGAGGATATTACCTACCGCTCACAGACGGCAGGCATGCGAAACACCACAAGTGAGACGAGTTCAGGCGAAGGCTTCCACCGGCGGGCAGGAGCAGACCAGATTGCGATCGCCGAAGGCTCCGTCGATCCGGCGCACCGGGGGCCACACCTTCGGGCGGAAGTCGCGACCCAGCGGGTAGGCGGCGTGCTCGCGGGTATACGGGTGCTCCCACTTGTCGACCATCAGGCACTCGGCGGTATGCGGAGCCCCCCGCAACGGGTTGTCCTCGACCGTCCACTCGCCGGCGCCGACCCGGTCGATTTCGCCGCGGATGGCGATCATCGCCTCACAGAACGCGTCCACCTCGGCCAGGCTCTCGCTCTCGGTCGGCTCCACCATCAGCGTCCCGGCCACCGGGAAGCTCATGGTCGGAGCATGGAACCCGTAGTCCGCCAACCGTTTTGCGACATCGTCGACCGTCACGCCGGTGGCCTTAGTGATCCCGCGCAGATCCAGGATGCACTCGTGGGCGACCATGCCGTTCTCGCCGGTGTAGAGCACCGGGAAGTACTCGTCGAGGCGGCGGGCGATGTAGTTCGCCGAGGCGATCGCGGTCAGCGACGCCGCCCGCAGACCGTGCGCCCCCATCATCCGGATATAGGCCCAGGTGATCGGCAGAATCGACGCCGACCCGTAGGGGGCCGCCGACACCGGCGAACCGCCGGACAGCTCCGCGGCCAGCGGGTGCCCGGGCAGGAACTGGGCCAGGTGCGAACGCACCGCCACCGGCCCGACGCCGGGGCCGCCGCCACCGTGCGGGATGCAGAACGTCTTGTGCAGGTTCAGGTGGCTGACGTCGCCGCCGAAGCGGCCCGGCCGGGCCAGCCCGACCAGTGCGTTGAGGTTGGCGCCGTCGACGTAGACCTGACCGCCTGCGTCGTGCACGGCGGCGCAGATCTCGGCGATGTCGTGCTCGTACACCCCGTGCGTGGACGGGTAGGTGATCATCAGCGTCGACAGGTTCTCGGCGTGCTCGGCGACCTTGGCCCGCAGATCGTCGAGGTCGACGTCGCCGTTCTCGCGGCAGACCACCACGACCACCCGCATCCCGGCCAGCGCCGCCGAAGCGGCGTTGGTGCCGTGCGCGCTGGACGGGATCAGGCAGATGTCACGGTGGGCCTCGCCGCGGCTGGCGTGAAAGGCGTGGATCGCCAGCAGGCCCGCATACTCGCCCTGGGAGCCGGCGTTGGGCTGCAGCGACACCGCGTCATACCCGGTGATCCCGGCCAGCCAGCTCTCCAACTGGGCGATGAGCCGGCGCAGCCCGGCGGCGTCGTCAGCCGGGGCGAACGGGTGCTGGCGCGCGAATTCGGGCCAGGTGATCGATTCCATCTCCGCGGCGGCGTTGAGCTTCATCGTGCAGGAGCCGAGCGGAATCATGCTGCGGTCCAGCGCGATGTCCTTGTCCGACAGCGCGCGCAGGTAGCGCATCATCGCCGTTTCGGTCCGGTAACGCGAAAAAGCCGGGTGGGTAAGGAATTCCGAGGTACGGGTGATGACGTCGGCACCGGCACCGACCTGTTCCGAGGGGGCGATCCCGAAAGCCTCCAGCACCGTGGCCACATGGGCATCGGTGGTGGCCTCGTCGCAGGACACCGAGACGTGGTCGGCGTCGACGCGCCACAGGTTGATTCCGGCGGCCTTGGCCGCCGCGACGACCTCGTCGGCGCGGCCCGGGACCCGGGCCAACACGGTGTCGAAGTAGCGGTCGTGCACCAGCGCGTCACCGAGGGCGGCGCCGATCTTCTGCGCTTGGCCGTGCACTCGCCGCGCGATCGCGGTCAGCCCCTCGGCGCCGTGGTAGGCGGCGTACATCGCGGCCATCACCGCCAACAGCACCTGCGCGGTGCAGATGTTCGACGTCGCCTTGTCGCGGCGGATGTGCTGCTCGCGAGTCTGCAACGCCAATCTGAACGCCGGCGACCCGTCCTCATCCTTGGACACCCCGACCAGCCGTCCGGGCAGCTGACGGGCGTGCTTGCTGTGCACCGCCAGATAGCCGGCGTGCGGCCCGCCGAAGCCCATCGGCACCCCGAAGCGCTGCGCGCTGCCGAACGCCACGTCGGCGCCGAGCTCGCCGGGCGGGGTGATCAGCGTGCACGCCAGCAGGTCGGCGCCGACCGCCACCATCGCGCCGCGCTCGTGGGCGGCTTCGATCACCTGCGACCAATCGGTGACGCGGCCGGACGCGCCGGGCAACTGAGTGATCACCCCGAAGAAGTCGCCCTCGGGCAGCCCGTCTCGCAGGTCGGCGGTGACGATCTCGATGCCCAGCGGCTCGGCCCGGGTGGCCAGCACCGCCGCGGTCTGGGTGAACAGGTCGGCGTCGACCACCAGCCGGTTGGTCTTCGCGCGCACCGTGCGGTGCATCAGGGTCATCGCCTCGGCGGCGGCGGTCCCCTCGTCGAGCATCGACGCGTTGGCGATCTCGCACCCGGTCAGATCGGCCACCATGGTCTGGAAGTTCAGCAGAGCCTCCAACCGGCCCTGGCTGATCTCGGGCTGATACGGCGTGTAGGCGGTGTACCAGGCCGGGTTCTGCATGATGTTGCGCAGCAGCACCGGCGGGGTGAGCGTGTCGTAGTAACCCTGGCCGATCATCGACACCGCAACCGTGCTGGCGTCGGCCAGCTCCCGCAGTTCGGCCAGCGCCTGGGTCTCGCTGGCGGCCGCCGGCAGCGCCTCCAGCCCCGGCGCGACGCCGTCGGGCCGCAGCGCATCGAGGATGCCGCTCGGCAGCGCCTTGGCGGCCAGGTCGTCCAGCGAGTTCACCCCGATGGTGGTGAGCATGGTGGCGATCGCGGCACTGTCGGGGCCGAGGTGCCGGTCGACGAAACGGAATTCGGTGTGTTCGGGCACGTTGGCTCCTCGGCGATAGACGACTTGTGTCCTCCCCCTCTGTCGTCTGCCCGTCCCGGGCGCCTGAGAGATTCGGCGCCGGGATATCCGGGGCGCCTTTCCCCATGGGCGGGTGAACCCGAAACGGGCAGCACCGCTTTCCAGAGGCATCAATGCCCGCGCGGTCCGGGTGCCTGAGAGGTTGACGGAGAGGTATTGCTCCTTCGGCGCCCGAGACTGGCTGTCCCGGGACTCTCCCGCGCGAGGCTGATGCGCCGACCAGTCTAGCGCCGGCAGGGTCCGCGCAGCGAGTTCGCCCTAGCCGGTCTTGCGGTCGCGGAACTTGCGGCGGCTGGCCAGCTCGTCTTCCGGCGCGGCGATCGACTCGCCACCGTCGGCGCGCTCACCGGGGAAGTCGGCGATGGCGCCGGTCAGCTCGCGCATCGCGCCCGACACCGCGATGCCGAACACGCCCTGCCCGCCCTGCAGCAGGTCGACGACCTCCTCGGCCGAGGTGCACTCGTAGACGGTGGTGCCGTCGGAGAACAGGGTGATGTTGGCGAGGTCGCGGACCCCGCGCTCCCGCAGGTGGTCAACGGCGACCCGGATGTTCTGCAGCGAGATGCCGGTGTCGAGCAGTCGCTTGACGATCTTGAGCACCAGGATGTCTTTGAACGAGTACAGCCGCTGGCTGCCGGAGCCGGCCGCGCCCCGAATCGAGGGCACCACCAGTGAGGTGCGGGCCCAGTAGTCCAGCTGGCGGTAGGTGATGCCGGCGATCTGGCAGGCGCTGGGGCCGCGGTAGCCGACCAGCTCGTCGGGGACGGAGTCATCGGGGAACAGCCCGGCCTGCACCGGTTCACCGACGCCGGAAGCGCCCGCTGCAACCTCGACATCGGCGCCCGATTCGGACTGACCCGCGAAGTCCAGCTGGTCCTGCCCCGGTTGCTCTCCCACGATGCTTCCTCTCGCCGATCGCGCTCGTTGCCACTGGCTGGCCGGTGACCGCGTTTGCTCTTGCCCGAGTTGGTGGTGAGCATACGCTGTCGCGCGAGCCGCCGCGCCGTTGTTCCCGCCGTGGATTCAGTATGGGGGCCGCGATTTGCGGGCCGTGCTTTGCCGTGGGCGTGTCGGCGTCACCGCCTGCAGATGAGACGGTTCTGTGACGGGGCTGAGGCCGCCGCGCCGGGTCAGGTTGCTTTGAAATCGTCGGGCGACACGCTATCGAGGAACTCCTTGAACTTCTCCACCTCGTCTTCGCGGACCGCGCCGGAGGACTCGTCGTCGTTCTCGTCGGGGATCAGCAGGCCCGCCTCGGCCAGCACCGCCTCCTCGACGTAGATCGGCACCCCCACCCGCAGCGCGATCGCCACCGAATCCGATGGGCGCGCCGAGACCGTGATGTCCCGGTCGAAGATCAGGTCGGCGTAGAACGTGCCTTCCTGCAGATCGACGATCCGGACCTCTTTGAGCGAATGTCCGAGCGCGGCGATCAGGTCGCGGATCAGGTCGTGGGTCAGCGGCCGGGCCGGCTCCACGCCCTGCTGTTCCAGGGCGATGGCGGCGGCTTCGGCCTGCCCGATCCAGATCGGGAGGTAGCGGTCGCCGTCGGCTTCGCGCAGCAACAGCACGGGCTGGTTCTGTGGCTGCTCGACGCGAATGCCGACCACGCGTACTTCACCCATCTCCAGTCAGCCCTCCGCATTTGCTTGTCTTCCAAGTGGCTGTGCCCCAGCACGACTCACTGCGAAACCCCCGGTCGGACAACCGCATGTCGCACAACAAGCCGCCGACGCGAAGTCTAGTCCTCAGCCGTGCAGAACGTCGTGTACCGCCGACTTGAGCAGCGCGGTGTGCAGCGCGATCGCCAGCGCCGCGACCTCGCGCGCCAAGTCGTCGGCGCGGTCGCGTGCGCCGGCTTTGCCGCCCTTGACCAGCGGTCCGGCGATCTGGGCGATCAGATCCGACTGCCGATCGGCGGCTGAGCGGAACGCCCGCAGGTGGCGTGGCTCGACGCCGTAGTCGGCCAGCGCCCGGGCGCACTGCACGATGACGACCGCGTGCTCGTCGAACCATCCCCCCGGCCCGGCGGTGATCACCCCGGATCGCACCAGCGCCGTCAGCAGCACATCATCGGCGCCCGAGCGTTCCAGCAGGTCCTCCCGGCTCAGCCTGACCCGCCGGGGCGGCGTGGGCGACACCGTGGCGTGGTGAGTGGCCTCGTCGACGGCCGGCACCAACCGCGGGACCGGATAGGCCGACTCGGTCAGCGGCAACGCCCCGTCCGGCTCGGCGTCCAGCCGCGCCTTGATCACCTTCAGCGGCAGGTAGTGGTCGCGCTGGGCGGTCAGGACGTAACGCAGCCGGGCGCAGTCATACGCACTGAACCGGCGATAGCCCGACGCCGCCCGCTGCGGCGTGACCAGCCCCTCGGTCTCCAGGAAACGAATCTTGGAGATCGTGACATCCGGAAATTCGGGCCGAAGCAGATCCAGTACCGCTCCGATCGACATCCCGGCCAGTTCAGGGCTGTCAGGCGCGCTCAACTCAGCTCCCCGGCCCGGCCTCGGTCTCACCCGTCTTGGGGCCGGTCAGGAACACCAGCCGGAACTTGCCGACCTGGACCTCGTCGCCGTTGACCAGGACCGCCGAATCGACCGGCTCCCGGTTGACGTAGGTGCCGTTGAGGCTGCCGACGTCGACAACCTGAAACTCGTTGCCCTCGAGCCGGAACTCGGCGTGGCGACGGCTGACCGTGACGTCGTCGAGGAAGATGTCGCTGTCGGGATGGCGTCCGGCTGCGGTGACCGGTTGGTCGAGCAGGAAACGCGACCCGGCGTTGGGGCCCCGCTTGACCACCAGCAGCGCCGATCCCGCGGGCAACCCCTCGACACCCGAGGTCAGGCTCTCACCGCCCGCCTGCGCGGGCGCGTCGAGTTCGCTCAGAAAGTCCGCGCGGAAGACCGATGTGGTTTCCACGGTGACCTCGTCGCCTGCCTGGTCCTGCCCGTTTCCCGAGTCCTTCTCCGTCACCCGCTGCTCCTCACTGGCCACTGTCGTCCTACCTGGTCGCACCCGCCGGACATCCATGGCACCGGACCCATGATTGTTGAGTCGACCGTACCGCGCAGCGGTCGATAATGTGCCCCGCACCGCGGGATCGTGTCCCGGAATACCCGGCGCGTCCCGGCAGGCAGGCTAGCAATATTCATTCGGCCAGCGTCGCGCGGTACGCGTCGGCGCTCAGCAGTCCCGACAGGGTCTGATCCAGGGCATCGGCGGCGGCACTGTCGACCTGAAGATCCAGCAACCAGCCGGCGTCGTACGGGTCGGAGTTCACCAGCTGCGGGTTGGCGTCCAGATCGGCGTTGACGGCAACCACTTTGGCCGAGATCGGCGCATAGAGATCCGAAACGGATTTGGTCGACTCCACCTCGCCGAAGCTCTCCCCCGCGATCACCTCGGTGCCCTCGCCGGGCAGTTGCACGAAGACCACGTCACCCAGCGCCGCCTGCGCGAAGTCGGTGATGCCCACCCGGACGGTGTCCTGCCCGGTGCGCCGAATCCACTCGTGCTCAGCGGTGTAATACAGATCGGAGGGAACTAAACTTTCCGAACTCACGGTGATCGTGCTCCTTGCGCTGTCGGGTTCACTTGACTGGCTGAGCGTATTGGC
Organism: Mycolicibacter sinensis; assembly: GCF_001673565.1. Taxonomy (GTDB): domain Bacteria; phylum Actinomycetota; class Actinomycetes; order Mycobacteriales; family Mycobacteriaceae; genus Mycobacterium; species Mycobacterium sinense_C. Next base: position 18,267 of record NZ_LZMF01000105.1, on the reverse strand, counting down.
GCGGTTTCGGTTGCCGCAACACGGTCACCTCCACGCGATCGGCCTGCTGCACGCCCATGGTGCCGCCGAGCCGCTTGACGCTGTCGACCGCCCCGCCGGGAATGTTCATCGCGGCCGCCAGCGTGGGCGGATCGCCTATCGCCAGAACGGAATACGGTGGGGCCAAGGCTATTCCGTCGAATTCCAGCGCCCCCGGGGGACCGGCGACCCAGGAATCCACTCCGATCCGCACCGCCTTGGCGCCATCGCGGACCTCCATCGCCTCGGCGCCGGCGGCCCGCAGCTCGTTGATCACATCGAGCATCGTCTCCGGCGCGACGCCGCGCGCCGGATCCACGACGGTGATGACCACCCCGGGCCCGAGAGCGCCGACGGTGCCGATCATGATCGCCAGCGCGGAGAGCCGGGCCTGGGCGTTCTCGATAGCGGCCTGGTCACTGCTGCCGGACTCCTGCAGCGCCTCGAGCGTCTGCTGCAACTCGGCGATCTCGGTGCCCAGCGCGGCTTCGCGCTGACGTAGCGACTCCAGCAGTACCAACAGATCGGCCGGCCGGGCCGTTTCCAGGGCGTCGGCGGAGTCGTTCTGGCGGACCTGGGTGACTATCGCGACGCCCAGCAGCAGGCACAGCAGCATCGCCAGCACACCGAACAACGGGCCGGAGCGGCCCGGCCGCGACCGCGCGCGATCGTCCGTCTCGGGCAACTCGTGCCGCCCGTGCGGCACCGGCTCGGTACCCACCGCGTCAGGCTCCGAACAGCCGTCGTCGCAGCGCCGCGGCGTTACCGAAGATACGAATGCCCAGCACCACGATGATCGCGGTGGACAACTGGGTGCCGACCCCCAACTGGTCACCGAGGTAGACGATCAGCGCGGCGACCAGGACGTTGAACACGAACGACACGACGAACACCTTCGCGTCGAAGATCCGCTCCAGATAGGCCCGCAGACCGCCGAACACGGCATCCAGCGCCGCCACCACCGCGATCGGCAGGTAGGGCTGAACCACCTCCGGAACGCTGGGATGAAAAACCAGTCCCAGCACGATGCCGGCGACCAGCGCGGCGATACCGATCATTGAGAAATCACTCCAGCCTCCCGAACCGGACCCCTGCAAGCTTGCGTCACGACTCCCCTATCTGTTTGGCGAACCGGACATCTCGTACCGAACCCGCCGGCAAGGTCAGGTCGGCACCGGTCCGGCCGTCGACGCGCACCACCACGCCGTAGGACACTTCCAGCAGTCGCAGCCGGTACAGGCCTGGGGTGCGGTCGAAGGCATCGCGCAGCTCGCGCGGCGGCCCGATGGCCCGCACCGAGTAGGGACTGCTGATCGGCTTGTTGTCGACCAGGATCGCACCGCCGGCCTGCCGGATCGTCACGTTGGGGCCGATCCGGACATCGCCGATCGCGATCGCCTCGGCGCCGCTGGCCCACAACGAGTTGACGACGAGCTGAAGGTCGCGGTCCAGGATGATCTGCTGGCTGCCCGACACCCGCTGTTTGGAGGCGTCGGAGAGGTTTCGCCCGACGCCGGGGTCGGTCACCGTGACGATCAGGCCGGGGCCGGTCACCCGGCTGCTGGCGGCGGCCAGGCTGAGCGCGTCGAGGCCGGCCAAAACCCGCTGGCCCTCGGCGTCATCGGCCAGCCGGTGCCGGCGCAACTCGTCGACCCGGTTGGTCAGTGTCTCGCGTTTGTCGGCGAGCCTGCCGGTCACGTCTTCGGCCGACCGCACGTTCGTGGCCAGCACCTGTTGGGCGTCGCGCACCCCGGGCGCCAACGAGCGGGCCTGGGCGAACGCGACGGCGAACACGGTCGCGACCAGCAGCGCCGCCAGCGCCTCCCACCCCCACCCCGCGAGCCGGGCCCGTCCCGTGGTGACGCGCCCGGAGTCGCGTTCGGCCGCCGCCGCGGCATAGCCGGGGTCGAGGTGCTCCGACAGCAGCGAGCGCAGCAGTGAAGGCACCGCGAATCGCTGCGGCCGGCCGGCCTCGTGAGCGCCCCGGTCGCCGCCGCTGTCGTAGCCGCTGAGGGCGAAAAACGGCTCAGACATCTGCTACTCGAGAGACGACCTTCGGCATCGTGCGCACTACCAGCCCCACCTGGATCAGGTACAGCACGAACGCCCACAGGTACATGCCCAGGCCCCAGATCAAAAAGGCCCAACCGATTGATGCCACCACCCGGCCGGCCAGCGCGTCCCACTGCCCCAACAGGATCAGCGGAAACGCCGACATCAGCGCGAAGGTGCCGGCCTTGCCGACGTAGGTCACCGGCAGCGCGGTCAGTCCCCGGCTGCGCAACACCGGCAGCACCGCGGCCAGCAGCAGGTCGCGGGCCAGCAGGGTGCCGATGATCCACCACGGCACCAGGCCGCGCAGGCCGAAGGCGACCGGGACCGCCACCATGTAGAGCCGGTCGATCGCCGGGTCGAGCAGTGCCCCCAGCGCCGACGACTGATCCAGCAACCGGGCCAGTTTGCCGTCGGCCCAGTCCGAGGCGCCGCTGAGCATGAGGATCGCCACCGCCAGCCCGTCGGCCCGCGCCACCAGTAGCAGGTACAGAAAGACGCCGATCAAACCGAGACGGGCCAAGCTGATGACGTTGGGCACCGTCAGCACCCGGTCGTGGACTGGCTCGGAGCCGGAGGCCATATCGACCTCCTAGCGGAAGATCCCGGGCAAACTCAGGGCGTCCATCGTGTCGTCGCTCAGCGGGTTGTCCCGGACCATGTAGGTCCACGTCGAGGTGGGCCGCGCCAGCTTGGACAGGTCGATGCCCGGCTCGGACTCGATCCGTTCGGAGGTCTCGAAGGTCTGCTGGGCCGCCTCGATGGCGTCGGCGGCCAGTGAGGCGAATGCGTCCAGGGCCATCCGGTGGAATTCGTCGAGCGGATTCTGCCGGCCCAGGGCGCGCAGGTGGATGCTCTCCCGGATGTCGGCCAAGAACGCCAGGTGATCGGCCCAACCGCGGTCCAGGTGGTAGAGCATGATCAGCCGGCAGATCTTCTCCAGCTTCGCATCGGCGTCGTCACCGTCCTGGCCGAATTTCTCGCGCAGCTCGGCGAAGCGCTGCGGGGCCAGCTCGGCGAGCTCCTCGCGCGCCGCCGGGGTGGACAGCAACGTATTGCGCCGCTCCACGATGATGGCGCGCTGCTGGGCGGTCAGCTGGTTGTAGCGCCAGGTGTTGGCGTGGATGTCGAGCAGCTTGCCTTCGGCGATGCGCTGGGCGTGGTCGAGCATCCCGGAGGCTTTGGGGCTCAGGATCCGCCCGTCCTCATCGGTCTCGGTCGGCAGCTTGTTGGCTTCCAGGTTGGTCGCGGCGACCTCGTCCTCCCAGCTGGAGAAGAACACCGACGAGCCGGGGTCGCCTTGGCGGCCGGCCCGGCCGCGCAGCTGGTTGTCCAGGCGCTGGGTGTGTTGCCGGCCGGTGCCGATCACGTGCAGACCGCCCAGTTCGACGATCGCGTCGTGATCCGCTTCTTCGGACCCGCCGAGCCGGATGTCGGTGCCGCGCCCGGCCATCTGGGTGGACACCGTCACCACGCCGAGCTTGCCGGCCTCGGCGATCACGGTCGCCTCCTCGGCGTCGTTCTTGGCGTTGAGCACCACCGCCGGGACCCCGCGCTTGCGCAACCGCTCGTAGAGTTCCTCGGACTCGGCGACGTCATGGGTGCCCACCAGCACCGGTTGACCGGTGGCGTGCACCTCGACGATGTGGGAGACGATGGCGTCGTTCTTGGCCGCCGCGGTGATGTAGACCCGGTCGGCCTCGTCCTCCCGGATGTTGGGCATGTTCGGCGGGATCGGCGAGACGCCCAGCTGGTAGAACTGGCGCAGCTGCTCGCCGGCCGCCAGCGCCGTTCCGGTCATGCCGCACACCGTGGGATAGCGGTTGACCAGTGCCTGCACCGTGATGGTGTCGAGCACCTCGCCGGTCTCGGTGGTCTCGATGCCCTCCTTGGCCTCCACGGCGGCCTGCAGGCCGTCGGGCCAGCGCTGCAGGGCGGCGATCCGGCCCCGGGAGGCGTTGATCAACTGCACCTTGCCGTCGCGGACGATGTAGTGCACGTCGCGCTGCAGCAGCACGTGGGCGTGCAGGGCGACGTTGATCTCGGTCAACGTCGAGACCACGTGTTCCTCGGAGTACAGGTCGATGCCGCCGAGCGCGGCTTCCACACGCCGTGCCCCCTTCTCGGTGAGGTGGATGTTGCGCCGGTCCTCGTCGGAGTCGTAGTCCACCCCCGGTGTCAGCCGGCCGACCAACTCCACGATCTCCAGTCGCGGGGTTTCGCGGTGCGTGGTGCCGGCCAGCACCAGCGGCACCAGCGCCTCATCGACCAGCACCGAGTCCGCCTCGTCGATCAGCGCCACGTCCGGATTCGGTGAGACCAGATCATCGACGTCGGTGACCAGCTGGTCGCGCAGCACGTCGAAGCCGATCTCGTTGACCGATGCGTAGGTGACATCGCACCGGTAGGCCGCGCGTCGGTCGGCGGCGCTGGACTCGGCGGTGATCCAGCCGACGCTGACTCCCATCGCGTCCAGCAGCGGCCCCATCCATTCGGCGTCGCGGCGGGCCAGGTAGTCGTTGATCGTGACGACGTGCACATGGCGCCCGCCGATGGCGTAGCCGGCGGCGGCGATAGCGCCCGAGAGCGTCTTGCCCTCACCGGTGGCCATCTCGACCACGTCGCCGGCCAGCATCCGCAACGCGCCCTGCAGCTGAACATCGAACGGGCGGAGCCCGATGCTGCGCTCGGCGGCTTCGCGGGCGATCGCCAGGAACTGCGGGATGTCCGAGGCGTCGGCCAGATCCTTGAGCTTGAGAAGCTGGGCGGCCTTGCGCAGCTGGTCGTCATCGAGCCCGGCGGCCTTCTTGGCGTAGTCGGCGGCCGCGGTCACCTCGGCCATCGAGCGGCTCTGGTTCTTCTCAGTGCTGGCGCCCAGCAGTTTCCAGAATTTTCCGCTCAACCGGCCCGACTTGGGACGCGAGGTTCCGGAGACCGTTTTCGACGTGTTAGCCACAGCACAACGGTACCGGGCTGCTTCGGCGGTGCTCATCCGACGCCGCGCCGCGCTACGCGGTAGGTTTCGCACGAGATTTTTGGTCTACCGGCCGGCGCCTGGCTCCGGCGGCGAAGGAGACGTGGCAGTGGACTCGAAGCCGTTCAACCCGTCCATCGACTGGTCGCAGGCACTGCCCGATTCGCTGCTCTGGATCGCGATGGCCTGGGCCATCAGCGCCGTCTGCGTGGTGGCGGTGGCGGCGCTGCTGCGGGTGAGCACCCGCTGGGGACGACAATTCTGGCAGATCACCGGCGCCTACTTCACCGGACGCGACAGCGTCCGGGTCTGGCTGATGCTGGGCGTGCTGCTGCTGTCGGTGATCACCGCGGTGCGGCTCAACGTGCTGTTCAGCTTCCAGGGCAACGACATGTACTCCTCGCTGCAGACCGCGTTCCAGGGCGCCGCCGGCGGCGACGACGCGATCCGAGATTCCGGCGTGCACGGGTTCTGGATGTCGATCGGCATCTTCAGCCTGATGGCGGTGCTGCACGTGGCGCGGGTGATGCTCGACATCTATTTGACCCAGCACTTCATGGTGAACTGGCGGATCTGGCTCACCGAGCGGCTCACCGGCGACTGGCTCGACGGGCGGGCCTACTACCGCGCCCACTTCATCAAGATGCCGCAGGACCCCATCATCGGCGACGCCGTCGAAGGTGCGATCGACAACCCGGATCAGCGCATCCAGCAGGACATCGACATCTTCACCGCGGGCAACGGCGCCAATCCCAATGCGCCGGCCAACAGCTCCGCCAGCACCCTGCTGTTCGGCGCCGTCCAGTCGATGGTGACGGTGGTCTCGTTCACCGCGATCCTGTGGAACCTGTCCGGGACGCTGACGGTGCTGGGAGTCGACATCCCCCGGGCGATGTTCCTGATCGTCCTGGTCTACGTCACGATCGCCACCGTCGTCGCCTTCTGGATCGGCCGGCCGCTGATCCGGCTGAGCTTCCGCAACGAGCTGACCAACGCGGCGTTCCGGTACGCGCTGGTGCGGGTGCGCGATGCCGCCGAATCCGTCGCGTTCTACCGGGGCGAGCTCGCCGAGCGGATCCAGCTGCGCAAGCGTTTCGGCGCGATCATCGACAACTACCTGAAGTTCGTGAACCGGACCATCGGCTTCGCCGGCTGGAACCTGTCGGTGAGCCAGGCGATCGTGCCGTTGCCCTGGGTGATCCAGGCGCCGCGGCTGTTCTCCGGGCAGATCATGTTCGGCGGGGTGGCGCAGACCGCGACGGCCTTCGGCAACATCTCCGACTCACTGTCGTTCTTCCGCAACGCCTACGACAACTTCGCCGGCTACCGTGCCTCGATCATCCGTCTGCACGGGCTGGTCGAGGTCGACCGCGAGGCTCGCGAGCTGCCCGAACTGCTGGTCAAGCCCAGCCCGGACGGCACCGTGGCGATCGAGGGCGTCGAGGTGCGCACGCCGGCCGGCGATCCGCTCATCGAGGCGCTCGACCTGCACCTGGACATCGGCGACGCGGTGATGATCGCCGGGCCGTCGGGCAGCGGCAAGACCACGCTGCTGCGCAGCCTGGCGCAGCTGTGGCCCTACGCCTCGGGCACCCTGCGGCGCCCGGATGCGGCCAACGCGACGATGTTCATCTCCCAGCTGCCCTATATCCCGCTGGGTGATCTGCGGGCGGTGGTGGCCTATCCGCTGGCTGCCGGTGAGGTGTCCGACGGCGAGATCGCCGAGGCACTGGCCAAGGTGGCGTTGCCGAATCTGGTCGACCGGCTCGACGACGTCGAGGACTGGGCCAAGGTGCTCTCCCCCGGCGAGCAGCAGCGGGTGGCCTTCGCCCGTCTGCTGTTGACCCGGCCCAAGGCCGCCTTCCTCGACGAGTCGACATCGGCGCTCGACGAAGGACTCGAGCTGACGCTGTACCGCCTGCTGCGCAGCGAACTTCCCGACACCATTCTGGTCAGCGTGAGCCACCGCCACACCGTCAAACAGCACCACAAGCACGTGCTGGAGCTGCTCGGGCAGGGCCGCTGGGAACTCAGTCCCGTTTAGCTTGCCGCCGCGTGCACGCCGGCGCGGCGGCCGAAGAACGAACCCTCCCCCAGCTGGGTGCCGCTGGCGTAGCCCTTACCGTCCTGGGCGATATTGGCCGCACAGGCACCGGCGGCGTAGAGCCCCGGTACCGGACTGTCGTCCTCGCGCAGCACTTGGCCGTCCACCGATGTGGCCAGCCCCCCGATGGTGAAGCCGGCATACATCGCCTTGCCCAGCGACAGGTCGAACGCGCCCCACGGCCCGGTGTCCTGTGGAGCGAGGAACGGCGGCTGCTTGTGAAAGTCCGGGTCTTCCCCGCGGGCCGCATACGTGTTGTAGCGGTCCAGCGTCGCCACCAGGTTCCCCTTCGGAATGCCCAGTGCCGCTTCCATTTCCGTCACCGACTCCCAGCCGTCGATCAACGGCACCAGCGGCACCCGCGGTTTGCGCAGGTGTGTTTCGTCGACGATCAGGAACGCCGCGCAGTCGGGCTGGTCCATCACGAACCCCGACGTGCGTGAGTGGTACGAGTCCTCGGCGACGAACCGTTTGCCTTGCGAGTTGACGATGATCCCGGTCAGCAGGATCGACGGCGGGTAGACCGGCGCGGTGATGAACACCTGGTCCATGTGCTTGGTGGCGCCGCCCACCGACTCCCCCAGTCGGATGCCCAGTCCGTCGTCGTAGGTGTTGCCCAGCACGAACGGTTTCTCCGCCAGCTTGGGTGTGTACCTGGCGACCATGTCGGGGTTCATCACGAATCCCCCGGCCGCGATCACCACCGATTTCGCTTTGATCGCACCGCTTTCGGCGTAGCGCTTCCAGGTGACGCCGGTGACGCCTCCCGAGGCGTCGGTTTCATGCGGCGCTCCCAGCTTCGGCTCTCCTCCGTCGAGCCTCGCTGAACCGCCGGTGACCAGGCCGGTCGCAGCGGTCTCGTAACGGATCTGCACGCCAAGGTTTTCGGCGCGCTTGAGCAGCAGGTCGATCACCATCTTGGCGCCCTGGGTGTCGCCGGGTACCGGCACCTTGTGCCCGCGCGGTGCCGGGACAGCCTGGTTCAGATACGGCCACACCTTCTCGTTGCCGGTGTACATCAGCCCCTCGGTGTTGGGCTGAATCACCGCCTTCTCCGGGTAGTAGCTGCGTTCGAACTGAAAACCCAAGTCCTCCAGCCAGTTGAAGTGCTCCACGCTGCCGTCGCAGTACGCCCGGATCTTGTCGTGCTCGGGCTCGCGCGAGACCGCGACAAGGTACTTGTACATCTCATCCGGTGAGTCCGCGTGCCCGGTGGCCTGTTGCACCGCGGTGCCGCCACCGAGGTAGAAGTGCCCGCCGGCCATGGCCGTGGTGCCGCCGGCCTCGGCGGCGCGCTCCAGCACCAGCACCCGCGCCCCGGCCGCCGCCGCGCTGACCGCCGCGCAACCGCCCCCGATGCCGAAACCGATCACCACCACGTCGACCTCGTCGGACCAAGACGTCACCGTGTCGGCACTGGTGGTCTCCGGTATCTCGGTACTCATTGGCGGCTCCTTCTTGTCCAGCGGCGGGGCTCACCGCTGCTGTTGTTTGATGTAGTCGAAGACGGATCGGATCTCCGGCGGAATGTGCGCGATCTCCACGAACGGGACGCCCGCGTCGGGCGCCGAGACGTAGGCGAAGCGCATACCGCCGGGCATCACGCCCTGCGAGACGATCTCGGCGCCGTCGGCGGCCGCGTCGTCGAGCATCGCGGCGAAGCCGTCGGCGTCATCGGCCTCCACACAGATGTGGTGCAGTCCGGGCCCGCTGTCGGCGAGAAAGTCCTGATAGATGCTGCGCCCGCTCACCGGTGCGATCAGCTCGAGCTGCATGTCGCCGAGATAGCTCAGCGCGATGTCGGCGACGAAATCCGCCGGCTCACCGCGGTAGCTGCACGTGTCCGGCGCGAAGTGCACCCCGGCCATGCGGACCCATTTGCGCACCCCCAACAGCGCGCTCAACATCGATTCGGTGGCGGCCAGATCGTTGGTGACCCAAGCGATCTGGACGGGCGTCCGCGGCGGCGAGATCATGTCTGAGGGGATGCTACTCCGACGTCCTCGCGGACCTGCTGGGAGATCGCCGACCACGACACGGCGGCGGGGTATTCCCCCCACACGCTGTTGAACAGGCCGACGATCCGGGCCAGGCCGGGCCCGCGGATCACATACACCGGGCCGCCGGAATCGCCCTGTTGACTGCGAACACCGCCCCCCATGGTGAACCAGCCGTTGTTGACCCGCTGGACGGTCCCGCAGGTCTCTCCGGTGACGATGCCGAAGTGGCAGACCGGCTCGCCGGGGGCCACACCGTCGTCCGGGCCGGTCTCGAGGCGCAGACCGCCGGGAAGGATGTCATTGGAGTCGACACCGTCGGCCAGCACGATGGCCTCGTAGTCGGCGATCACCTGGTCGGTGTTGACGGTCGCACCGTTGGGCGTGTTGTCGCGGAAGGTCGCCAATGTCCCGATGACATTGCCGGCCCGGTCGGTGACGGGGCCGCTGCCCCGGCAGTGACCGGCGGTGAAGGCGACGCGCATGACCGGGTCGACATAACCGAGCGTGCAGACATGGGTGTCCTGGTGGATCTCCATCCCCGGGAACACCAGCACCGGATCGGCTCGCGCGGTGCCGATCGCCGGAATCGCGGTCGCCACCCCGACCGCACCGCACACCGCCAGCACCCGCACCATGCGCCCGCGCACCGTCGACTCCGATCGTTGAGGGCCGGTTCGAGTCCGGCCGGTGTTCGACCGCCGTGATCACCGCCGCGGCGCGGCGGCCCGGCCCGGTGTGGGCTCCGAGCCGACGCGCCGGCGGTCAGCGGCGATCAGGGGATCGTCAGCTCCTGGCCGGGGTGGATCAGGTCCGGATTGGCGATACCGCTGGCCTCAGCGATCTGCGGGTACTTGTTGCCGTCGCCGTAGAACCGCTCGGCGATGGCCCACAGGGTGTCACCGGCGACAACGGTGTAGGTGCGCGCAGCGGGCGCTTCCGGCGCTGCGGGAGCAGCGGGCGCCTCAGGGGCCGCTTCGGGCTTGGGGGTTTCGGCCTTGGGCTCCTCCGGCGGCGGAGCGTCGGTCTCGGTCTTGGTGGACCAGGCCGCACCGTCGGCGGCATAGAGCACCAGGTTGCGGTCGTCCTGGAGCACCAGCTTGACGTCCTTCTTGCCCTTGGTATCGGTGTGCCAGATCGGTTTGTCCGCGGTGTACAGCACGAAGTTGCCGTCCGGTTGCACCTCGGCGCGCACCACGTCGTTGCCGTTGGTGCCGGAAGCCCAGACCGCCTTGCCCCGCGACGCCAGCACCAGGTTGCCGTCGTCCTGCAATGTCAGTGTGTATGCCCCGTTTTTGGAGGTCAGCGACTCGCCCTTGACGAGCTTCTTTCCTGCGGTGAGCGTGTCTCCCAAGCTCTGCGCCACGTTGTCCCCTTCTCATCGGCACACCGCGGCGCAAGGCGCCGGGCGGTGTCGCTGCGATACGACGTCGCAAGCCTATGCGAACAGCGGTCGGTGCGCTCCATCATTGCGGCAGTGCCGCCGATGGGGCCGCCCTCGTCGCCGACGGCACCGGGCGCCAGCCCGGTGGCCCGAAAACGTATCCGAGCCGGTCACGCCACCGGCTAGCGCCGCGCAGATCGGCGATGATCGAGGCGTATTCGTGGATCTGCAGCGTCACGATGTTGAAGGTGTCGACCTGCTTGGTCAGCCCGTAGCGCGGACGAAACCGCTCGGGTGCGAAGGTGCCGAACAGCCGGTCCCAGATGATGAGGATGCCGCCATAGTTGCGGTCCAGGTACTCCGGGTCCATTCCGTGGTGCACGCGGTGGTGCGATGGGGTGTTGAAGACGAACTCGATGGGTCGCGGCAGCTTGTCGATCCGCTCGGTGTGCACCCAGAACTGGTAGATCAGGTTGACCGAGAACGCGGCGAACACCATCCACGGCGGAATTCCCAAGAGCGGCAACGGGATCCACATCAGGATCTCGCCGCTGTTGTTCCACTTCTGTCGCAGCGCGGTGGCCAGGTTGTAGTACTGACTGGAATGGTGCGCCTGGTGAGTGGCCCAGATCAGCCGGATCCGGTGCGCCATCCGGTGATAGGTGTAGTAGAGCAGGTCCACGCCCAGGATCGCGATCACCCAGGTGTACCACTGCTTCGGCGAGAGATGCCAGGGCGCCAGATAGGTGTAGATCGCCGCATAGCCGAACAGCGCGAGCAACTTCCAGCCGGCGGTGGTGGCCACCGACACCAGTCCCATCGAGATACTGGTCCAGGCATCCCTGGCCCGGTAGGACCCGCGTTCGAGGTCTTTCAGCTTGCGGGCGGCAGTCCATTCCAGGGTCAGCAGCAGCAGAAAGAACGGGATGGCGAACAGCACCGGGTCGCGCATCGGCGCGGGCAACACCGACCACACACCAGCGATCCAATCCACCGTGCTCACCTCCGCCTCGATGCCAGCCTAGAGCGCCGTGCCGGTGCTTATTCCGGCGACAGCGACGCCGGGTCCTCGGAGTGCCAGTGCACCGCGTAGACGCCCGGCTGCAGCGACAATTCGCCGACCAGGCGCTCGAGGCGGTCCGGCGCCCTGCTGTCCGAGAGCATGGACGCGGTGAGCGCGATGTTGTCCTCGGCGTCCTTGCCGGTGTGGATCCCGCGCAGCACCAGGTCGTTGCCGGCGGTGTGCTGCACGATCTGGGCGCGCAGGTACTTCTCGGACTTGGGCCGGCAGATCACCTGCACCTGATAGGGCGACTGCGGTTCGTCCTCCTCGATGTGCTGATCGCGGTCGATGAGCCGGCCCAGCGGTCGCAGCAACAGGTGGGTGCCGACGATCGCGCCGGTGCCGATCACTGCGAACAGCAGGTTCCCGGCCGCCGCCAGCACTCCGACGGCGGCCGAGCACCACAGCGTGGCCGCGGTGTTCAAGCCGCGGACATTGAACCCCTCCCGCAGGATCACTCCGCCGCCGAGGAACCCCACCCCGGACACCACATAGGACGCGACCCGGGTGGAGCTGGTGTCCCCGGCGGTGACGCCGTACAGCACGAACAGCGTTGCACCGGCGGCCACCAGCGCGTTGGTGCGCAACCCCGCCATCCTGGCCCGCCATTGGCGTTCCAGCCCGATCAGGGCGCCGCAGCCCAAGCCGACGGCCAGTCGCAGCGTGAACTCGGCGACGCTCAGCGTCTGCATGAGCTAAACCCTGTCACAGGCCCTAGCCGGCGACTACCGGCCGACCCATCACGGTGGGCTTGAAGCCGTACCGCGGAGCGGCGAAACCGTAGTTGCGGCCCTGCCCGGCGCCGGCCAACGGCACGCCCGGCATACCGGCCGCGCCGGCCTCCGGCGCGTGCGCGGCAACCGTCCAACCGGTGGCGGCCACGGCGCTGCCCGGGGCGGCGGTAGCCGGGATGGACGCCGCCCACGACGGCGGCACCGACAGCGCGCCGACCGTGGACGCGTGGCCCATGGTCGCCGAGGCGGTGCCCAGGCCGCCCAGCCCGGCACCCAGGCCGTGCATTCCGGTGCCGAGTCCGCCGAACCCGCCGAACATGGGCGTGAACGGGTCGATGGCGCCCAAGCCCAGCGGGTCACCCGCGGCGATGGCAGCACCGCGTACCACCGCCATGTCGGCGGCGAAGTTGGAGATCCCGGCCGCACCCATCGGGGAAAACGAGCTGCTCATCAGGTTGGTCAGCGCGTTGCCCAAGTCGCCCGCACTGATGCCTTCGCCTCCGGTGACCGGCGGCGTGGGCGGCTGCACCGGCGCGGCAAGGGACTGCAGCGTCTGCGGCGTGTTCGTAATCGCCTGGGACAGTGTGGATTGCGCATTCGACGACGCCGCGTTACCGGCGGCCTGGGCGACCGCGGCCTGCTGTGCGCCCTGCGACGACGGGTCGGCGACCTCGCGCGGCGAGCTGAACGGTGTCACCTTGGTGGCCGCCGCCGACGCGGCCGCGTAGCCGTACATCGCGGCGGCGTCCTGGGCCCACATCTGGCCGTAGTGGGCCTCGGTGGCCGCGATCGCCGCGGCGTTCTGGCCCAGAAAGTTGGTGGCCACCAACGTCGCGAGCTGGCTGCGGTTCGCCACGATGAGCGGCGGCGGAACCGTCATCGCGTAGGCCGCATCGAATGCCGCGGCTGCCGCCTTGGCCTGTGCCGCAGCCTGTTCCGCCTGAATGGTGGTGGTGCCCATCCAGGCCGCGTAGGGCGCCGCCGCGGCAGCCATCGCGTTGGAAGCCGGGCCCATCCAACCCTCGCTGACGAGTCCGTTGATGACCGACTGGTAGGCGGCCTCGGCCGCGGCGAGCTCGGCGGCCATCTTGTCCCAGGCCCCCGCGGCGGCCATCATCGGCCCCGAGCCGGGGCCGGTGTAGATACGAGCTGAGTTGATTTCCGGCGGGAATGCTCCGAAGTCCATGGCATTGCTCCTTTTTGATCGGTGGTTTTTGTCCAGATCGCTGGGCGGTCTTGGCGGGTGTGCAGGCACGGTCGATGTCCCGATGGCGGGCAGCCGGTCATGGCGACATGCCGGAGCTGGGCACGTCGGGAGAATCGCTGCTCGGCGGAAAGACCGAGCTGTCAAGCGATTTCAGGACATGGCGAAGCCTGGCGCACTCCGCGAACGGAAGGCACGCCAGTCGACGAATTCAGCGCCGGTGCGAATCAGAGGGTGAAAGTGGTACCGAGAGCGAAGGAGACGACCATCGATCTCGGATAGGAACTATCACTCGGACTCAATGTCGCTCTCACCTCCTCTCGGCCAGGGCACGCGCGGGTGCCTGCACGTATGCACACAGAGGTGAATGCGCCCGGCCAGACAGCCGGACTCCGCACCCCTCTCGTCAGAGCTTCGGCACTGCACGGCGTGTCCTGACCTGCGCAAACAATGCAGGTCCGGAAGCCACTTGGGCTCAACCCTTAATCCGGGAGGAGCTGTCCTGACCCGGGGCGTCTTTCGACGTTCGGGGTCAGTGGCCTGTATCCGTGCAGACGCCTCACCTAACGAGGTGCTTGCCTCACCATAGTGCACCAGGTCGCTGGCAGGGTCAATCGGCCACGGCGCGTCGTCGATCACTTCACGGCCACCGGTCCGCGCCGGCACCGAAAACGCTTGTCGTCGAAGCGGAATTAGCGCCCCCGTCAACCCGGTTGTCGATCCGGCCCGGTGGCGTTCTGGCCGTCGCGGTTGACGTGTACGGCGTGCACCCCGGGTTGTTCGGCCAGTTCCTCGAGCAGGCTGTCGAGGCGGCTGGGGTCGACATGCCAGTGCTGCACCTCGGTGGTGCCGGCCAGCTCGGTGACCAGGCGTTCCAGCCGGCTCTGCGCATGGCCGTTCATCGCCGCGGCGGGACGACTCCGCGGTGCGGCGCCGGTGAGCGCCTGTCCGGCCAGACTCGCCATCGCCAGGTCACCGAACACCCCGGTGGGGATTGCGGCGGCCGGCGCCGCCGCCGACGCGGCAGCCGGCAAGGCGGTGGCCGCCAGCTTGGCCACCGGCGCGGTCGTCACCCAGTTCGGCGGGACACTGAGTCTGCCGATCGTGCCCGCGCTGCCCGCTCCGGCCGAAACCGATGCGGAGCGCAGCGGTGCGGATGCTTCGGCGGCCAGCATCGTTGCGCCGGAACCGAACCCGGCCCGGCCGCCGGTGGCCGCGGCGATGTCGAGGTCGATCGTGAGATTGCGGGAGTACTGGATCAGGCCGTACAGCACCGTCTTGATCGCGTCGTTGAACGGCACAATGCTCTTCGGCAGGATCTCGAAGTAGGAGACCAGCTGCGACAGGGTCGGTGCGGCCGGTGGCGCCGCTTGCGCGGAAGCGAGCCCGTTCAGCGCCTGCGGTAGCGCGGCGATCAACTGCGACAGCTGAGTGTGTCCGCTGCCGGCGGTGGCCGCGGCCACCGCCGCCGCCTGCCCGCTCACGCCGGAGGGGTCGGTGGTGGCCGGCGGTTCGGTGAACGGGGCCAGCGCGGCCGCCGCCGCCGACTGCGCCGCGTAGCCATACATCGCGAGCGCATCCTGCACCCATAGCTGGGCGTATTCGGCGTCCAGCGTCGCGATCGCCGCGCTGTTCTGTCCGAGCACGTTCGTCGCGACGAGCGTCGCCTGCGCGCTGCGGTTCGCCGCGATCACCGGCGGCGGCGCAACGGCCGCATAGGCCTGATCGAAAGCGGCTGCGGCCGCGGTGGCTCGAGCGGCGGTCTGCTCGGCCTGTGCCGCGGTCGCGTGCAGCCAGGTCACGTACGGCGTGACGGCGGCGGCCATCGCCTCCGAGGCCGGTCCGAGCCACGCCTGGTCGCTCAGGGCCGCCAGCACCGACTGGTAGGTCTCCGCGGTCGAACCGGTTTCGGCGGCCAGGCGGCCCCACGCCGTCGCCGCGGCCACCATCGGCCCCGATCCCGGTCCGGCATACAGTCGCCCGGAATTGACTTCCGGTGGCAGTGCTGCGAAATCCATGGCGATCACTCCCGGCCCGGCGGGGGGCCGGTGTCCGGTTCGCCGGTATCGAAGTAGATCTCGTGCACACCGGGCTGCCCGGACACCTCACTCAGCAGGGTTTTGAGCTCGCCCGGCTCGACATGCCAGTGTCGTACCTCGCTGATTCCGGTGAGCCGGCCGGCGATTCGCTCGTCGTGCGCGTCCGGCCGGTCGCCACGTTTGCGCCGGCCGGCCCGCCCGGCGGCCACACCGGCCAGACCGGCCTCAGCCATGCCCGCGCCGCGGCCTGCGGGTGCGGCCGCGGCGGCCGCCGATGCGGTGGGCGCCGCGATTGCGGTGCTGGTGGCCTCGGGCACCGCGTCGGTCCAGGACGGCGGGACCGCAAGCTTGCCGACCACGCCCGCGTTCCCGGTGCGCGCGGCCACCATCGGCCGGGCACCTCCGGCCGGAGCCGCCGCTTCAGCGCTGCCCGATACCTGTGCACCGGAACCGAACCCGGCCCTGCCGCCGGTCGCCTGGGAGACGTCGAGGTCGGTGTTGAGATTGCGCGCATACTGCCCCATGCCGTAGAGCACCGATATGTTGGAGTCGTTGGCGGGCAGGATCGTTCGCGCCAACGTCTCGATGTAGGAGGCGGCCTGCGACACCGGGTCGGTGCTCTGCGCCGAGGCCAGCGCTCCGAGCGGAGTGGCCGGGGCACCTCCGGAGCCGGAGAGCCCGTGCAATGCCTTCGGTATGGCGTTCAGCAGCTGGGTCAGCTGGTCGCCGGTACCAGCGCCGTGTCCGGCCGATCCCTTGGTCACCGGGGGCGGCGCGGTGAACGGCTGCACCGCCGACGCGGCCGCCGAGCGCGCCGCGTAGCCGTACATCGCCATCGCGTCCTGTAACCACATGTGGTTGTACTCGGCCTCGGTCGCTGCGATCGCTGGCGTGTTCTGCCCGACCACGTTGCCGGCAACCAGGCTCGCCAGCAGGCTGCGGTTGGCGGCGATCGCCGCGGGCGCCACCATCGCGGCGAACGCCTGCTCGAAATCGCTGACCGCCAGCATCATTCGGCTCGCGGTGTGCTCTGCCGCCGTTGCGGTGGCGCCCAGCCAGTTCGCATAGGGCGTCGCGGCGGCCGCCATGGACTGCGACGCCGGCCCGAACCAGCTCTGCCCGGTGAGCTCGGCGATCACCGTCTGATAGGCCGAGGCCACCGCGTTGAGTTCGCCGGCCAGTCCCCGCCAGGCGCCGGCCGCGGCCAGCATCGAACCGGTGCCGGGGCCGGCATACATGCGCGCGGAGTTCAGCTCCGGGGGCAGGGCTCCGAAGTCCATGCCGAGCACGGCTCAGTCCTCCGCCGACGGTGGGATGACGATGATGGTCGCCTTGCTCGGCTTATTGGGCTTGCTCGCCGCCGCCAGGCCGGTCGCCCCGCCCACGTCGCGACCGGCGGCTCCCCCGCTGACCGCCATGGCGCGTCCGGCCAGGCTCCCCAGAGCCAGGTCGCCGGCCAGTCCACTTTCACCCTCCGCGGCAACCGCCACAACGGCTTGCGGCCCAGCCTCGGGGAAGACCGCGGCGACGGCCTTCGCGGTGGAGGTCTGGGCGATCCAGCCTTGTGGCACCGACAACCGCCCGATCGAACCGCCGTTGCCCAGTCCCGCCGATACCACCGGCGCGCCGGCCAATCGGCTTCCGGCCAGCGCTCCGGCGGGAAGCGCCTTCGGTTCTTCGAGCCAGGGTTTGGGCCCCATCGCCCGGTTCACCGCGGAGACCACGTTCGCGCCGTTCATCGGCAACAGCACGCACTGGATCGCCAACAGATAAGGGATACCGCCGATCCCGAACAGCGAGATCGGCGAGAGTGGTCCCGCCAGGAAGTCAAGGATCGACGTCGGCTCCGCCTGGGCCGCCCCCGATACCGCCATGTTCTGCAGCGCCTGCGGCACCGTCGAGATCAGTTGGGTCAACGACGACTGCGCCTGGGCACCGACGCCGGCCCCCGCCTGGGTGGCTGCCGCGGTCTGGGCTTGCAGACCGGCAGGGTTGGTGGTCTGCGGCGGCGTGGCGAACGGGGACAGCGCGGTGGCACTGGCCGACGCACCCGCGTAGCCGTACATGGCGCCGGCATCCTGCGCCCACATCTGGGTGTATTCCAGTTCGGTGGCAGCGATCGCCGCGGTGTTCTGGCCCAGGATATTGGTGGCGATCAGTGCCAGCAGCAGGCTGCGGTTCGCGGCGATCACCGGTGGCGGCACCGTCGCCGCGAACGCCGACTCGTAGGCGGCGGCGGCAGCCCGGGCCTGAGCGGCGGACTGCTGGGCTTGCGCGGCGGTGCTGCTCATCCACCCGGCGTAGGGCTGTGCGGCCGCCGACATCGTCGCCGCCGTCGGACCGGACCAGACTTGGGCGAGGCTGGTGACCACCGAGTGGTACGACGACGCGGTCGAATTCAACTCGGCGGCAAGGGCGTCCCAGGCGGCGGCGGCCGCCAGCAGCGGTCCCGCACCGGGACCGGAATACATTCGCCCCGAGTTGATCTCCGGCGGCAACGCTCCAAAATCCATGCCCTCCACCTCTGATCGATTGGCCGCCGCGTAAAACTCCGATCAGCCGGTGACGGTGCAGTGCCCCGGTGGGCTCGGGTCGGTCAGGCCCAGCTGGAGCCCACCGAGGCGTCGGTGTTGGCCATGTTGTTGCCGGCGGTCTGCACCTTCTGACCGTGGGCATTGGCCTGCTCGTAGATGACCGC
>NZ_LZMF01000104.1:0-54368 GCF_001673565.1 Mycolicibacter sinensis | reverse complement strand
ACTCAAGGCCACCCGGTTCGTCGGACGACTGGATCATGAGGAACTGTTGGCGATGTTGCACCGCGCGGACGCCGCCGTGCTGCCCAGCCACTACGAGCCGTTCGGGCTGGCCGCACTGGAGGCCGCTGCGGCCGGAACCCCGCTGGTCGCATCGAACGTCGGCGGGCTGGGCGAGGCCGTGATCGACGGCGACACCGGTATGTCGTGTCCGCCGCGCGATGTGCCGGCCCTGGCCTCGGCGGCGTCCGCGCGGTGCAACATCGCCAACAGTTCCTCATGATCCAGTCGTCCGACGAACCGGGTGGCCTTGAGTACCCGGTACTTTCGGGCGCATTCGATCAGCCAGTCCTGTTGGGTGCCGTCACCGGCGACGGTGAGCGTCGTTCCCGGGTGTGCTCGCCGGATCCGCGGCAGCGCGGCGATGGCGTCGTGGACGCCCTTCTCGTATTCGAGGCGCCCGACGAACAGCAGCTCCGGCGGTCCGGTGCGGGGCCGGCGGCGGGCGAACGGCCAGCGGGCGGCGTCGATTCCGTTGCGAATCACGGTGGTTTCGGCCAGCCCGGGACCGAACAGGTCGGTGATCTCGTCGCGCATGGAGGCCGAACAGGTGATCAGCGAGTCGGATTCGCGCACGAGCCAGGATTCCACCGCGTGCACCTGACGGCTCAGCGGACCCGACACCCAGCCGGAGTGCCGCCCGGCCTCGGTGGCATGGATCGTCGACACCAACGGCACATCGTAGAATTCGGCCAGGGCGATCGCGGGGTGCGCCACCAGCCAGTCGTGGGCGTGCACCAAATCGGGGCGCCACAAGGTCTGGCCGCCATCGGTTTTCAACGACAGTCCGGCGCGCACCATGGAGTGACCCATTGCCAGGGTCCAGGCCATCATGTCGTCGCCGAAGGAGAACTCGTGCGGGTCCTGGGCCGCGGCGACCACCCGTACGCCCTCGCTGATCTCGTCCGACAGCGGGTGGGTGGTCGGGTCGGTGCCGGAGGGCCGGCGAGCCAACACGACGACGTCGTGGCCCGCGGCGGCCAGCGCGGTGGACAGGTGATGCACGTGCCGGCCCAGGCCGCCGATCACCACCGGTGGGTACTCCCACGACACCATCAGGATCTTCACGCGGCTGGTCCGTTCTGACGAGGTGCCCCCAACGCGCGCACTAGGTAGCGCAATGGGGAGGTCGAGCGGGGGGTCACCGTGGCAGCCTACGGGCATCCAGGGCACCGAACAGGCCGTCGGCCCGATTCCACCCCTCGGCCAGCCGTTCGGCCACGTCGCGATGGCCCGACGCCAGCGCGTCGGCGATCTCCCGGGTGGCGTGGGCGTGCAGCTGCGCCCGGTAGCGGGCGTAGTCGGCGGCGGAGTCCTTGCTCACCATGAACGGCCAGTCGCTGGACACCGTCAGCAGTGCCTCGCGCAGGATCTGGTCGGCGACCCGGTCGCGGGTGCTCGGCCCCGCCGTCTGCGCCAGGGCCTTGTCCACGGCACCCAGCGCGGTGTCGACCACCTCGGTGTTCAGCTGCACCAGGTCGGCCACCTTCTCCCCGGCCCACACCCGCCAGTCCTTACCCGAACCCCACGAACCGGGCGGCAGTTCGACCGCATCGCCGACGAACCCGGCGCCGATCGCATCCGAGAGCGTGCCGACCCGAATCCCGGCCTCGGGCAGCGCCCGCAGCACCCGGGCCAGCCAGGTCGGCCCCTCGTACCACCAGTGGCCGAACAGCTCGGTGTCGAACGCGGCGATCACATGGGCGGGGCGGCCGATCCGCTCTGCCTCGGCCCGCAGCCGGTTGCGAACCACCTCGACGAAATCGGCGACGTGGGTGTCGATCGCGGCGTCGGCGCGCTGGGGGTCATACGGCGCCTTGTGCTCGGGGTCGACGTTGCGGCCGGTCACCCGCGACGGCTTCAACCCGGTGCGGTGGTCGTAGGTGTGGAAGTCCCGGTAGGCGTCGTGGCCCGGGTAGCCCGACTTCGGCGACCACACCCGATAGCTGACCTGCAGGTCGCGGCCGAACGCAATCACGTCGGTCGCACCGACCGGGCGGCCCAGCGCGGTGTCGCCGTGCAGCGACGGGCCGTCGACCATGAAGTGCGAGACCCCCGCGGCGGCGTAGCCCTGCTCCATGCCGGGCGCGTACGCGCACTCCGGCGCCCAGATCCCGGTGGGGGAATGGGCCAGCCGCGCTCGGGCGTCGGCCAGGCCCTCGCGCAACGCGAACTCCCGCAGCCGCGGCGCCAGCAGCGGCTGGAACGGGTGGGCCAGCGGACCGCCGAGCAGTTCGACGGTGCCGGCCTGGGCCAGCTCGCGCAGCAGCGGGCTGGCGCCGTGGCGCCACAGCAGCGCGAAGTCCTCGAGGGCCTGCTCGGCCGCGGCGCACTCGTGCCGGCCGAAGTCGCGCAGATCCGCCAAGGTGGTGGCCTGGGCGGCGCGCAGCTGCCAGTTCGCCAGCCAGTGGTGCATCCCGTCGAGGCAGTAGGGGTCGTCGAGCTGGGCGGCGACCACCGGCGTCACCCCGAGGGTGAGCAGGTTGCGCCGGCCCTCGGCGGCCAGTGTCCGCAGCACCCGCATCAGTGGCAGGTACGCCGCCGACCAGGATTGGTAGAGCCACTCCTCACCGACGGGCCAGCGGCCGTGGTGGGCCAGCCACGGTAGGTGGGTGTGCAGCACCAGGGTGAAAAGACCCGGCACTGAGGGCTTTTCGCTCACGGCCGCACCGCGATCGCAACCAGATCCAAACTGTCATCGATATCCGGGCTGTCGTGCGCCGGGCCGTCCTCGACGATGTCGAAGTCCGCGGTGCGCACCGCCGCGACGTCGCGCGTCAGCTGCTGGGGCCATGGCGCGTCGGCCAGCGCCCGTTCGATCTGGGCGTCGATGATCGAGCCGCCGTGCCGGGCGTCCATCTCGCGCAGGGCCGGCCCATGAAAAACCCCGAGCATCGCCTCCATGACGAAGCCGCCGTCGACCAGCAGCTCGGTCAGCTCGGCGGCGTTGAGCTCGCGGGTGTGGAACGGGTTGATCGGGGTGTCGCGGCCAGGGGAGAAGGTGATCCGGTTGGGCGTGGAGACCATCAGCAGCCCGCCGGGACGCAGCACCCGAGCGCACTCGGCGATGAACTGCGCCTGGTCCCACAGGTGCTCGATGACCTGAAAATTGACCACGACGTCCACCGCGGCGTCGGGCAGCGGCAGCGCGGCGAGATTGCCCTGGATGGCCTCCACCCGTGGATAGCTGGCTCGCACATGCGCCACCGCGGCGTCGTCGTAGTCCAAGCCGATCACCCGGCGGGCCGCGCGCGCGATCAGATCGGCGCCGTAACCCTCCCCGCAGCCGGCCTCCAGTACGTCGAGCCCGGCGCAGCGCGGCGCCAACTGTTCATAGACGACCTCGTGGCGGCGGAACCAGTAGTTCTCGACGTCGAGCCCGGGAATGGTCCGCTCGCCGGTCAGCACCAGGGTGGTGTCGGCGGGGGAGTCGGGACCGTCAGTGGATTTCATTGCATAGGCAGGCTAACGCGAACCCTGCGCTACGCGAACCGGCTACCCCGCAGTCGCCCTATCACGACCCGCTACGCTGTACACGCGAACCGCTCGAAGTTACTCATCAGTAACATGGTCGTGCGGCTGCGTGAATCGTGACCCAGTCCTGTGGCCGGCCGTCGCAGGACCCCTTCGAGGAGGACGAACCACACTCATGACGAACATCGTGGTCCTGATCAAACAGGTCCCAGACACCTGGTCGGAGCGCAAGCTCAGCGACAGTGACTTCACGCTGGACCGTGACGCCGCCGACGCCGTGCTCGACGAGATCAACGAGCGCGCCGTCGAAGAGGCGCTGCTGATCCGTGAGCGGGAAGGCGCCGAGGGCACGGTCACCGTGCTGACCGCCGGCCCCGAGCGGGCCACCGAGGCGATCCGCAAGGCGCTGTCGATGGGGGCCGACAAGGCCGTGCACCTGCTCGACGACGGCATGAAGGGTTCTGACGTGGTGCAGACCGGCTGGGCGCTGGCCCGGGCCCTGGGCGCCATCGAGGGCACCGAGCTGGTCATCGCCGGCAACGAGTCCACCGATGGCGTCGGCGGCGCGGTTCCGGCGATCATCGCCGAGTACCTGGGCCTGCCGCAGCTGACCCACCTGCGCAAACTGGCTGTCGAGGACGGCAAGGTCACCGGCGAGCGGGAGACCGACGACGGCGTGTTCGCCCTGGAGGCCACGCTGCCGGCGGTGGTGAGCGTCAACGAGAAGATCAACGAGCCGCGCTTCCCGTCCTTCAAGGGCATCATGGCCGCCAAGAAGAAGGAAGTCACCGTGCTCACCCTGGCCGAGATCGGGGTCGAGGCCGACGAGGTCGGGGTCGCCAACGCCGGGTCCAAGGTGACCGCTTCCACGCCGAAGCCGCCGAAGACCGCCGGCGAGAAGGTGACCGACGAAGGCGACGGCGGCACCAAGATCGCCGAGTACCTGGTCGGCCAGAAGATCATCTAAGCGCCCAGACTCACAGAGACGGAAGTAAACAAACATGGCTGAAGTACTCGTGCTCGTCGAGCACGCCGAAGGAGCGCTGAAGAAGGTCAGCTCCGAACTGATCACCGCCGCGCGTGCGCTCGGCGAACCGTCCGCGGTCGTCGTCGGCGCCCCCGGCGCCGCCGCCCCGTTGGTCGACGGGCTGAAGGAGGCCGGCGCCGCCAAGATCTACGTCGCCGAGTCCGACGTGGTGGAGGGCTACCTGGTCACCCCGACCGTCGACGTGCTGGCCTCGCTGACCGAATCGGCGACCCCGGCCGCGGTGCTGATCGCTGCCACCGCCGAGGGCAAAGAGGTTGCCGGCCGGCTGGCGGCCCGGATCGGATCCGGTCTGCTGGTCGACGTGGTCGAGGTCAAGGAAGGCGCCAAGGTGGTGCACTCCATCTTCGGTGGCGCCTACACCGTCGAGGCCGAGCCCACCGGTGACACCCCGGTGATCACCGTGCGGGCCGGTGCCGTGGAGCCGGCCCCGAGCGCCGGTGCCGGCGAGCAGGTCACCGTCGAGGTGCCCGCCGCCGCCGAGAACGCCACCAAGATCACCTCGCGTGAGCCTGCGGTGGCCGGTGACCGTCCGGAGCTCACCGAGGCCCCGATCGTGGTGGCCGGCGGTCGTGGCGTCGGCAGCGCGGAGAGCTTCTCGGTGGTCGAGGAGCTGGCCGACTCGCTCGGTGCGGCCGTGGGCGCCTCGCGTGCCGCGGTGGACTCGGGCTACTACCCGGGCCAGTTCCAGATCGGCCAGACCGGCAAGACGGTCTCGCCGCAGCTGTACATCGCGCTGGGGATCTCCGGCGCGATCCAGCACCGGGCCGGCATGCAGACGTCCAAGACCATCGTGGTGGTCAACAAGGACGAGGAAGCGCCGATCTTCGAGATCGCCGACTACGGCATCGTCGGCGACCTGTTCAAGGTCGCCCCGCAGCTGACCGAGGCGGTCAAGACCCGCAAGGGATAGTTTCTTCTGCGTGAGCAGACGCCAAAGCCCCCATTTCGATATCGGAATGGGGGCTTTCGCGTCTGCTCGGCGGGAGCACGGACTCACCGGACGGGATGCCGAATGCGCGCACCTGCAGGACCTTCTCGCCCGAGCCCGTGACGGCCACGGGCAGGCGCTGGTCCTGCGGGGTGAGCCCGGCATCGGCAAAACCGCGCTGCTGGGTTACCTCACCGAGCGCGCGACCGGGTTCCGGGTGATCGGAACGGCCGGGGTGGAGTCCGACATGGAACTGGCCTTCGCCGGCCTGCAGCAGCTGTGCGCCCCGCTGATGGAGTGCGCCGGCGCGCTTCCCGAACCGCAACACGAGGCGCTGCAGATCGCCTTCGGGCTGCGTTCGGGTCCGGCACCGGACCGCTTTCTGGTCGGGCTCGCGGCGCTGGGCCTGCTTGCCGCGGCCGCCGGCGAGCGCCCGGTGCTGTGTCTGGTCGACGATGCCCAGTGGCTGGACCAGGTGACGGCGCAGACGTTGGGGTTCGTGGCGCGCCGCCTGCAGGCCGAACCGGTGGCACTGGTGTTCGGGCTGCGTGAGCGGGTCGACGCGCTGACCGGCCTGCCCCGGCTGGTGTTGCGCGGGCTCGGCGAGGCCGACGCCCGGGAGCTGCTGGAATCGGCGTTGCCCGGGCGCATCGATGCTCAGGTGCGCGACCGGATCGTCGCCGAAACGCACGGTAATCCGCTGGCGCTGCTGGAGCTGCCCCGCGGCCTGTCCGCCGCCGAATTGGCCGGCGGCTACTACCGGCCCGACGTCCAGCCGGTCGCCGGCCAGATCGAACAGCACTTCCTCGAACAGGTCCGGTCGCTGCCCGACGAAACCCAGCGGTTGCTGCTGGTGGCTGCCGCCGAACCGGTGGGTGACGCCGCGTTGTTGCTGCGCGCCGCCGCGGAGCTGGGCCTGTCCGCGGCGGCCCTGACAGCGGCGCAGGAGGCGGGGCTGGTCGATGTGGCGGCGCACGTGCGATTCCGGCATCCGCTGGTGCGCTCCGCGGTCTACCGCGCGGCGACCGGCGAGGATCGCCGAGACGCACACCGTGTGTTGGCCGCGGCAACCGACCCGGCGCACGATCCCGACCGCCGGGCCTGGCATCGCGCGCACGCTGCCGCCGAACCCGACGAAGCCGTCGCCGCGGAGCTGCAACAATCCGCCGGCAGAGCCGCGATCAGGGGCGGAACCGCGGCCGTGGCAGCGTTTTTGGCCCGTGCCACCGAACTGACCCCCGCTGCCTACCGGCGGGGATCGCGTGCACTCGACGCCGCCGAAGCCAAGCGAGCCGCCGCTGAATTCGACGCCGCCGGTGAGCTGCTGGCCACCGCCGAACTGGCGCCGTTGGATGCGCTGCAAAGGGCCCGGCTGGCACGCATGCGCGCGCAACTGGCGTTCACCCGCGGCCGCGGTAGCGGTGATGCACTGGCGCTGGTGGATTCGGTCCACCAATTCTTTCGCGCCGCAAGCACTTTGGAACCGCTGGATGCCGCAATGGCGCAGGAGACCCTGTTGGAAGCGGTCAGCGCCGCGATGTACGCCGGCCGGCAATTCGGCGCCGATGTGCGCCCGCACGTCACCGCCGCGCTGGCCGCCGGCTCGGCTGCGGGCCACCCGAGTCGCCCGGCCGAACTGTTGTTGCGGGCCTTGAACACCCGAATCAGCGCGGGAAGCGTTGCCGGCGTGCCGCTGTTGCGTGCCGCTGTCGCCGCGCTGACCCCGACAAGCTGGTCCTGGCAGGCGTTTCCGGTCGGATACGAAGCGGCCGTGCACGATGCGTGGGACGACGAATCGTGGTACCGGATCGCCACCGACGCGGTACGGGTCGCGACCGACACCGGTGCGCTGGCGATGCTGCCGACGGCGCTGACGACCCGGGCCGGCCTGCACATCCAGTCCGGCGAGTTCGCATCGGCGCAGGCATTACTGGGCGAGGCCGGCGCCCTCTCGGCTGCCGCCGGCCAGGCACCGTTGCGCTATCACGAGCTGGCGTTGGCGGCGTGGGTCGGTGACGAAGCGGAGAGCACCCGACTGCTCGATACCGCCATGCGCGACGGGGTCGCTCGCGGTGAGGGACGGGTGACCGGGCTGGCGGGGTACGCCGGCGCGGTGCTGCACAACGGGCTGGGGCACTATCAGGCGGCGTGTGAGCTGCTGGTCCGGGCCTGTGAATACGAGGACCTGGGGCTATACGGGTGGAACCTGGTGGAATTGGTGGAGGCGGCCGTCCGGAGCGACCGGCCGGATGTGGCCGCCGACGCGCTGGAGCAGCTCGGTGAACGAACCCAGGCCGCCGGAACCGACTGGGCGCACGGGATGCGCGCCCGCTCGGCGGCGCTGCTCAGCGGCGGCGACACCGCGGAGAGCCTCTACCGCGAGGCGATCGAGCGACTGGGTCGCACGCGTATCGCCGTCCAACTCGCGCGCACTCACCTGCTGTACGGCGAATGGCTGCGCCGGGAGAACCGTCGCACCGACGCCCGTGCCCAGCTGCGGACCGCGCACGAGGCGTTCGCCCGGATGGGCGCCCGGGCGTTCGCCGACCGCAGCCGCCGGGAACTGCAGGCCACCGGCCAGAAGGCCGGCAAGCGTCCGGCCGGCGCGGGGGATGCGTTGACCGCCCAGGAGCAGCAGATCGCCGAACTGGCCGGGGCGGGACTGACCAATACCGAAATCGCCGCCCAGTTATTCATCAGCGCGCACACCGTGGAATGGCACCTGCGCAAGGTGTTCGCCAAGCTGGCCATCC
Source organism: Mycolicibacter sinensis (assembly GCF_001673565.1). Lineage (GTDB taxonomy): Bacteria > Actinomycetota > Actinomycetes > Mycobacteriales > Mycobacteriaceae > Mycobacterium > Mycobacterium sinense_C. Next base: position 46,108 of record NZ_LZMF01000104.1, on the reverse strand, counting down.
GCTCGCGCCGCCAGCTGCGCGACACCCCGTGGCGGTGACGGACAGACTACGGACTTTCCGGGGTACACCCATCGCCTTGCCGGTGCCAGTGTGGACGAGACACAGTCGGCCAACGGAAGGGCGGAACGACATGAAAATCACCGTGATGGGCGCCAGCGGTCAGATCGGCACGAAAGTGGTCTCGCTGTTGGCCGCCGCCGGGCACGAGCCGGTGGCCGCCTCGCGCAACACCGGCGCGGACGTCCTCACCGGCGAGGGCCTGGCCGAGGCACTGTCGGGTGCCGACGTGCTGGTCGACGTGGTGAACTCACCGAACTTCGACGACGACCCGGTGTTGGACTTCTTCACCCGCTCGACGACCAACCAGGTGACCGCGGCCCGCCAGGCCGATGTCAGCCACTACGTGGCGCTGTCGATCGTGGGCTGCGACGCCCTGCCCGACAGCGGCTACATGCGGGCCAAGGTCGCCCAGGAACGGATCATCGCCGAATCCGGGTTGCCGTACACGATCGTGCGCGCCACCCAGTTCCACGAGTTCGCCGACGCGATCACCGCGTCGCTGACCGTCGACGGGGTGGTGCGGGCCCCCGAAGGCCTGATCCAGCCGATCGCCGGCGTGGACGTGGCCGCCGCGGTGGCCCGCGCCGCCCAGGCGGCGCCGGTCGACGGGATCGTCGACGTCGGCGGCCCGGAGAAGATGACCTTCGCCGAGCTGGCCGCGGCGGCGCTGGCGCACCGGGGCGAGTCCCTGCCGATCGTCGTCGACCCGGCGGCCGTCTATTTCGGCACCAAGGTCGGCGACACCGGGTTGGTCACCGGCCCCGACGCGACGCTGGCCCAGACCCGGCTGGCGGACTGGCTGGCGAGCCAGTGAACGACGTCGCGGGCCAGACCGCGCTGGTGACCGGCGGGACCGCGGGCATCGGCCTCGAGTCCGCGCGGCTGCTGGCGCGGCACGGCGCCGCGGTCATCATCACCGGCCGTTCGGCGCAGCGCGGCGCGGCGGCGGTCGCCGAACTCGGTTCCGGTGTGCGGTTCGTGGCCGCCGACCTGTCCGACCTCGAATCGGTGAGAGCCCTTGTCCGGCACTGCGGTGAGGTCGACATCGTGGTCAACAACGCCGCGAGCTTCCCGGGCGCGCTGACCGTCGAACAGGACGTCACGTCCTTCGAGTCGACGTTCGACACCAACGTGCGCGGCGCCTACTTCCTGGTCGCCGCACTGGCGCCGGCAATGATGCGGCGCGGACACGGCAGCATCGTCAACGTCACCAGCATGGTCGCCTTCAAGGGTGTGCCGGGGGCGTCGAGCTACAGCGCGTCCAAAGCCGCGCTGGAATCGCTGACCCGCACCTGGGCCGCCGAATTCGGGCCGCACGGGGTGCGGGTGAACAGCGTCGCGCCCGGCCCCACCGCCACCGAGGGGGTGGTCGCCGAATGGGGCGAGGTCAACGACGAACTGGGCCGGGCGCTTCCGCTCGGCCGCACCGCACACGCGGCCGAGATCGCCGAAGCGGTGCTGTTTCTCGCCTCACCGAGGTCCAGTTTCATCACCGGATCGACCCTGCACGCCGACGGCGGTGGTGCCGCCGCCTGAATTCGTCACCGAGCGTGCACCGACCTGTCATGCGGTGATTGCCTTTACGCCGCATGACTGCGCGACCGTACCGGGTGTGAGCACTGGTTCTGTACTCATCGCCCCCGACCCCACCACCACCGACAACACCCCGCGATACTCGCTGCTGGTATCGACGGATCCTGCGCTGATCGAAGTCGCGCAGCGGCTGCGCTACGAAGTGTTCAGCACCGAGCCGGGGTTCGCGCTGCCGCACAGTGCCGACGGCCGCGACGCCGACCGGTTCGACGACTACTGCGATCACCTGCTGGTGCGCGACGACACCTCCGGCGCGCTGGTCGGCTGCTACCGGATGCTGCCCCCGACCGGTGCCATCGCCGCCGGAGGTCTTTACAGTGCAAGCGAATTCGATGTCAGCTCGCTGGATCCGCTGCGACCGTCGCTGGTCGAGATGGGCCGGGCGGTGGTACGCCCGGGGCACCGCAACGGTGCCGTCGTGCTGTTGATGTGGGCCGGGATCCTGGCCTATTTGGACCGCTACGAGTACGACTACATCACCGGCTGCGTGTCGGTGCCCGTCCGCGGCGAGGGTGCGCCCGGCAGCCAGATCCGCGGCGTCCGTGACTTCGTGCGGCGCCGTCACGCCTCCCCGCACCGAGTGAGGCCGTATCGGCCGGTGGTGCTCGGCGGCAAGAGCCTCGACGAGATCACCCCGCCGGCGCGACCGGTCCTGCCGCCGCTGCTGCGCGGCTATCTGCGGCTGGGGGCGCGGATCTGCGGTGAACCGGCCCACGACCCCGCCTTCGGGGTGGCGGACTTCCCGGCGCTGCTGTGCCGAAGCGAGGCAGACACCCGGTATCTGCGCCGGCTGCGCTCGATGGCTGCGACAGCCGCCGGCACCCCCGAAGCGTGACCCGGGCCGTCGTGCACCCCTGGGCGCCGCGGGGATTCTGCACGCCGGCGTGCGTGCACGGCGCCGCCGAGCGAGTTTCCCCGGCGGTGGTGGCGGCCCGGCTGGCCCTGGTGCTGCTACTGATACCGGTGCTGCCACTGCTGGCCGTGCCGTTACCGGGCCGGGTGCGGTTCCAGCGCGGCTGCTGCCGGCTGGTGCTGCGCTGCTTCGGGGTGCGGGTGACCACGACAGGCGGGCCGGTACGCAACCTGCCCGGCATGCTGGTGGTCAGTGCGCACACCTCCTGGCTGGACGTGTTCGTCGTCGGCGCGGTGTCGCCGGGCACGTTCGTGGCCCGCGCCGACCTGATCAGCTGGCCCGGCATCGGGGCGCTGGCCCGCCTGCTGCGGATCATCCCGATCGACCGGGACAGCCTGCGCGGGCTGCCGGCGGTCGTCGACGCGGTGACGGCCAGGTTGCGGGCGGGCCGCATCGTCGTGGCGTTCCCGGAGGGCACCACCTGGTGCGGGCGCGCCCACGGCAGGTACTACCCGGCGATGTTCCAGGCCGCCGTGGACGCATCGCGGCCGGTGCAGCCGCTGCGGCTCAGCTACCACCACGCCGACGGGTCGCGCTCGACCCTGCCCGCGTTCGTCGGTGACGACACCCTGGTGGCCTCGATGCGGCGCTTGATCACCGCACGGCGCACCGTTGCGCGGGTGCACGTCGCGTCCTTGCAGCTGCCGGGGTCCGATCGGCGTGAGCTGGCCGCCCGCTGTCAGGCCTCAGTAAGTTGTCGGGCGCAGCCAAGGCGCCAGGCCTGCATCTTCTGCTGAAAGCATGGCTGGTCGGGTGCCTCGAAGTGCCCGGTATTCTGGGCGGGTCATGGTCTATCTGGATCACGCCGCCACCACCCCGATGTACCCCGAGGCCATCGAGGCGATGACGGCTGTCATGAGCGGTGTCGGCAACGCCTCGTCGCTGCACGCGGCCGGCCGCGCCGCACGCCGCCGGATGGAGGAGTCCCGAGAGTCCATCGCCGCGCAGCTGGGCGCCCGCCCGTCGGAGGTGGTGTTCACCGCCGGCGGGACCGACGGCGACAACCTGGCGCTCAAGGGCATCTACTGGGCCCGCCGGGATGCCGAGCCGCGCCGGCGCCGGATCATCACCACCGAGATCGAACACCACGCCGTGCTCGACTCGGTCAGCTGGCTCGCCGAGCACGAGGGCGCCGAGATCACCTGGCTGCCCACCGAGGCCGACGGTTCGGTGTCAGCGGCCGCGCTGCGCGCGGAATTGGACGCCGGCCGTGCTGACGATGTCGCGCTGATATCGGTGATGTGGGCCAACAACGAGGTCGGCACGGTGCTGCCGATCACCGAACTGGCCGTAGTCGCAGCGGAATTCGGGGTGCCCATGCACTCCGACGCGGTGCAGGCCGTGGGGCAGCTGCCGGTCGACTTCCAAACCAGCGGGCTGTCGGCGCTGAGCCTGACCGCTCACAAGTTCGGTGGTCCCTGCGGGACCGGCGCGCTGCTGGTGCGCCGCGACGTGACGTGTGTCCCGCTGATGCACGGCGGCGGTCAGGAACGTGACATCCGCTCGGGCACACCCGATGTCGCGGGTGCGGTCGGGATGGCCACCGCGCTGCAGATCGCGGTGGGGTCCTGCGAGGTCACCGCCGACCGGGTGGCGGGCCTGCGCGACCGCCTCATCGACGGGGTGCTCGCGGCGATCGACGACACCTGCGTCAACGGGTCGCGCACCGACCGGCTGCCGGGCAACGCGCACTTCACCTTCGCCGGCTGCGAAGGCGACTCCTTGCTGATGCTGTTGGACGCCAACGGGATCGAATGTTCCACCGGTTCGGCGTGTACATCCGGGGTGGCGCGGCCGTCGCATGTCCTGACCGCGATGGGCGCCGACCCGGTCGCCGCGCGCGGCTCGCTGCGATTGTCGTTGGGGCACACCAGCGTCGAGGCTGACGTGGACGCGGTGCTGGCGGTGCTGCCCGGCGCCGTGGAACGGGCCCGCCAGGCCATGCTGGCTGCCGCGGGGGTGCCGCGATGAAGGTAGCCACATGAAGGTAGTCGCCGCCATGAGCGGCGGGGTGGATTCGTCGGTCGCCGCGGCCCGCATGGTCGACGCCGGCCACGATGTGGTCGGCGTGCACCTGGCGCTGTCGCGCAACCCGGGCACGCTGCGCACCGGCTCGCGGGGTTGCTGCTCGCGGGAGGACTCCGACGACGCCCGCCGGGTCGCCGACGTGCTGGGCATCCCGTTCTACGTGTGGGACTTCTCCGAGCAGTTCCAAGCAGAGGTGATCGACGACTTCGTCGAATCCTATGCCCGCGGCGAGACCCCGAACCCGTGCGTGCGTTGCAACGAGAAGATCAAGTTCTCCGCGGTGGCCGCTCGCGCCGTGGCGCTCGGCTTCGACATGGTGGCCACCGGTCACTACGCCCGACTCGCCGACGGCCGGCTGCGCCGCGCGGTCGACGCCGACAAGGACCAGTCCTATGTGCTGGCGGTGCTGACCGCCGAACAACTGAGCCACGCGGCGTTCCCGATCGGTGACACCCCCAAGCCGGAGATCCGCGCCGAAGCCGCCGAACGCGGCCTGGCGGTGGCCAGCAAACCCGACAGCCACGACATCTGCTTCATCCCGACCGGCGACACCCGCACCTTCCTGGGCAGCCATATCGGGGTGCGGCCCGGCGCCGTCGTCGACGCCGGCGGGACGGTGCTGGCCGAACACGACGGGGTGCACGGCTTCACCATCGGCCAGCGCAAGGGCCTGGGCATCGCCGGGCCCGGACCGGACGGCCGGCCGCGATATGTGACCGGCATCGACGCCGCCACCGCCACCGTCACCGTGGGTGCCGCCGCCGACCTGGACGTGCTGGAGCTGACCGGGCGGACGCCGGTGTTCACCTCGGGGCGCGCGTGGGAGGGCCCCGTCGAGTGCGAGGTGCAGGTGCGCGCCCACGGCGAGACCGTCGGCGCGATCGCCGAACCGGTCGGCCACGAATTGCGGGTGCGGCTGCGGGAGCCGCTGCGCGGTGTGGCCCGCGGCCAGACCCTGGCCTGCTACCGCCCGGACGCGCGCGGCGACGAAGTGATCGCCAGCGCCACCATTGCCGGCACCGGAGACTGAGCCACCGCTCTAACCGGGGACCCCGGCCGCCATGTTCGTCACCACCAGATCGGCGACCGAATCCGAGAAGCCGCAATGGGTGACCTCCAGCAGCGCAACCGATTTGAGCAGATACGAACGGCCGCAGTTGCCGGCACGGGTGTGTAGCGCCTGCTGGTCGGCGGCCCAGTCGCCGACCAGGCCCGGGCCGGCCGAACTGTCGGCGCACTCGGCGACGGTGCCGATGAGGGCGTCGAATGCGTTCCGGGCGGCATCCGGGTCGGGGTAGACGGCGGCGCCCTCGGAGATCAACGCCCCCTTGGGCGGGTACTGGTAGGTGATCTTGCGGAACTGTGCGAACGTTCTGCCGAACACCGTGTTCTCGGCATAGATGTAGCGGCACGGGGGAGGGAGCGTCGCAGCGAGGTCGTCGATGTCGACCGGCGAGGTGGTGTCCATGGACGGGATAATCGTCAATTCCTCACCGGCGCCGGTGATCCCGCGCATCCGGGAGTTGTCGAGCAAGATCTTGCTGATCTCGACCCCGTCGGGTGGCAGGCGGCCTGGAATCTGCGTCGGCGGTAGGAGGCCGGCACCATCCACCATCCGGGTGCACCCCAGCAGCGCCGCGACTGCGCACAACGGCAGCAGCCGCGAGGTCCTCACTCGTCGAAGGTTAGCCCGCCGGTACGGTTCCCGGGTGAGTGTTTTCGCCACCGGCACCGGCATCGGCTCCTGGCCGGGTACCTCCGCGCGCCAGGCCGCCGAGGTGGTGGTGGGGGAGCTGGGCGGCAGCCTGGCCCACCTGGTCGAGCTGCCCGGCCGCGGGGTGGGTGCCGATCTGATCGGCCGGGCCGGCGCACTGCTGGTCGACATCGTCCTCGACACCGCCCCGCGCGGCTACCGGCTGGCCGCGCGGCCCGGCGCGGTGAGCCGGCGCGCGGTCAGCCTGCTCGGCGAGGACACCGATGCCCTCGAAGAAGCCTGGGAGATCGCCGGCCTGCGCGGTAGCGGGCAGCCGGTCAAGCTGCAGGCGCCCGGGCCGCTGACGCTGGCCGCCGAGGTGGAGCTGGCTAACGGGCACCGGGCCATCACCGACCCCGGCGCGGTCCGGGACCTGGCCGCGTCGCTGGGCGAGGGCCTGAAGGTGCATCGGGCCGACTTGTCCCGCCGGCTCGACACCTCGGTGGTCGTGCAGCTCGACGAGCCGTCCCTGGCCGCCGCCGTGACCGGCCGGCTGGCCGGGGTGACCGCCCTGAGCCCGGTGCCCGCCATCGATGAAGCGGTGGCCACGGCGCTGCTCGACGGCTGCGCCGAGACGGTGGGCGGCGAGGTCCTGGTGCACAGCTGCGCGGCGGGGCTGCCGTGGACCGTGTTGCAGCGCAGCAGCATCGCGGCGGTATCGCTGGACGCCACCGCATTGGGGCCGGCCGACTACGACGCGATCGGCGCGTTCGTCGATGCCGGCCGCACCGTGGTGCTGGGATTGCTCCCGGCGGTCGCGCCGGCGCGACGCCCGTCGGTGGAGGAACTTGCCGCCGCGGCGGCCGCGATCACCGACCGGATCGGTTTTGCGCGCTCGGTGCTGGGCGAGCGGGTCGGCGTCAGCCCGGTGTGTGGGATGGCGGGTGCCACCGCGAAGTGGGCGCGTACCGCGATCGGGCTGGTGGGCCGCGCCGGCGCGGCGCTGGCGCAGGATCCGGAGGCGGTGTAGTCACGCAACCGTAGGGTTGCATGTCGAACGAGCATCTGTTCTACTCATATGCAACCAGGAGGTTGCGCATGAGTACGGATCGGATTGAGAAGCAGGTCCTGTTGCGGGCATCGCTGGACCGGGTGTGGCAGGCGATCAGCGACCCCGCGGAATTCGGGCAGTGGTTCGGCGTACGGATCGACGGACCCTTCGTCGCCGGCAGTTCGGTGACGGCGACGATCACCCCGACGACCGTCGACGAGGAGGTCGCCCGACTGCAGGAACCGCACGCGGGCAACCGAACGACATGGCAGATCGTCGCGGTGGAACCGCGGCGACGGTTCGCCTACCGCTGGCATCCATGCGCCGGTGAGGCCGACGCCGAGGACGAACCGACCACCCTGGTGGAGTTCACCCTCGCTGAAACGGCCGACGGGGTGCACCTCACCATCGTCGAGAGCGGCTTCGACGCGCTGCCGGAGGCTCGGCGCTCCGGCGCGTTCGAGGCGAACTCCGGCGGTTGGGCGCACCAGGCGGAGTTGGTGCGCAAGTACCTGGCGCTGGGCCGGCCGGCGTGACGGCCCCGGTCTTCGGCGCGCTCGGAGACCCCAACCGGTTGCTCATCGTCAAGCGGCTGTGCGAGGGCGGTCCCTGCTCGACTTCCCAAGTCGCCCAGGTGGTCCCGGTGACGCGGCAGGCCGCCACGAAACATCTGCAACTGCTGGAGTCGGTGGGCCTGGTCAACAGCGCCCGCCGCGGCCGGGAACGCATCTGGGAGGTGCAGACCCGGCCGCTGGCCGAAGCCGGTGACTACCTCGCCGCGCTGTCGCGGCGCTGGGACGCCACCATCGACCGGTTGCGCGCCCACGTCGAGTCATAGCCCGTCGAGCAGCCGGATCAACCGCGAGGACGCGGTCAGCCGAAACGAGGCGTCGACCAGTTCGCCGACCTCATCCCAATCCACCTGGGTCGCGTCGAAATCCAGTCCCAACCAGCCTGACGGACCCAGATACATCGGATAGAAGAACCGGTTGTCCTGCTCGAGGGCGCGCCGCTCGGATTCCTCGACCTTGACCAGTAACGAGTGGGGGTAGCGCACCATCGTGCCGTCGATCTTGGCGCTGCCGCCGAAGACCGCGAATATCTTCGGCGCGCAGAACACCGGGCGGCCGTGCGAGATCTTCTCGGACGCCTCGGGAAAGCCCAAGGCGATGCGGCGCAGGTCCGCCAGGCCCGGGTCGTCGTCGTGGAACATGATCGGGTGCGGCACCGTCTCAGGCTAAAGCCTCAGCCGGTGGTGATCATCGCCACCGCGGCGGCCGCGAGCACCATGCCGACGACTTGCCAGCGATGTACCCGCTCGCGCAGCACCACGACCGCCAGCACCACTGTTGCTGCCGGATACAGCGAGATGAGCACGCTGCCCAGCGACAGCAGCGAGGTGTGCAACGTCAGCACCATCGTCACGTTGGCCCCGGTATCCAGCACGCCGGCGATCAGCGCCAGCCGCAGCGGGGCTCCCGAGGGTGGCGCCGCGTTGCGGGTGGCCGTAGCCAGCACAACCACCAGCACCGTCGCCGCGGCGCGGGCGAATAGCAGCGGCCAGAGCCGCGACTGGAGCTCGGTGTGGTCGATGCACACGAAGTTGAGTCCGAGCGCGAATCCGGAGGCGATCGTCAGCCAGGCCACCTTGTAGGTGAAGCGGTGCGGTGCGGGTCTCCCGCCGGTGGCCTCCCGGCTGATCAGCAGCACGGCCATCAGTGCCAGTGCGATGCCGGCCGTGGCGACCGGGCTGGGTCGCTCACCGGAGAGGAACCCGAAACCGATCGGGACGGCGGAGTCGACCAGGGCGGCCAGGGGCGACACCACCGATATCGGCCCGGCGGCCAGCGCCGAGAAGAACCACCAGATACCGACCGCCTGGCTGATCCCGCCCAGTGCCCCGTAGATCACCGCGTTGGCGGTCACCGAACCGCCGCACAGCACGGCCAAGCCGCCGATCAGCACCATCGACACCGGCGTGGAGATCAGGATCACTCGCAGCGCGGTGACCTGGCGCGCGGCCACGCCGCCGACGAAGTCGGTGACGCCGAAGCCGGCGGCCGACAGCAACGCCAGCGAGGGGCTTGAAGAGGCCATGCTTGCTCGGTGCTCCTGGTGAGGTCAGTTCCCGCGGTGGTGAGCAAGCTCTCTCACGATGGCTTACGCATGGCGCAGATTAACCACTGGCGGTGTACAGCCCGTGAACGGTTCGGGTCTGTTCGGTTTTCCCGGCGCTGGCCAGCGGGCGGACGGGGCAAGAATCACCCTGCGCCGAAACTCCGGCGGAGGCCGAACCGGATAACCTGCGGGAGTGAGCCCACAAGCGGACAGCGTCACCCCTGAGATTCGGCGGCAGTGGCACGACCTGGCCGAAGAGGTGCGCGAGCACCAGTTCCGCTACTACGTCAAAGACGCGCCGATCATCCCCGACAGTGAGTTCGACGAACTGTTCAACCGGCTGCTCGCGCTCGAGGACGCGCACCCTGAGCTGCGTGCCGCCGATTCGCCCACCCAGCTGGTGGGCGGGGCCGGGTTCACCACCGAGTTCGCGCCCGCCGAACACCTGGAGCGGATGCTGTCGCTGGAGGACGTGTTCTCACCCGATGAGCTGACCGCCTGGGCGGGCCGGGTCGCCGGTGAGATCGGCGGCGACACCAGCTATCTGTGCGAGCTCAAGGTCGACGGGGTGGCGCTCGGGCTGGTGTATCGCGACGGCCGACTGAGCAGCGGGGCCACCCGCGGTGACGGCCGGGTCGGCGAGGACGTGACGCTCAACGCGCGCACCATCGCCGACATCCCCGAGTTCCTCACCGCCGATAGCGAATTCCCGATCCCGGCGGTGCTGGAGGTGCGCGGCGAGGTGTACTTCCGGCTGGAGGACTTCGAAACCCTCAACGCCGGACTGGTCGCCGAGGGCAAGGCGCCGTTCGCCAATCCCCGCAACAGCGCGGCCGGCTCACTGCGGCAGAAGAACCCGGCCATCACCGCCCGGCGCAACCTGCGGATGGTCTGCCACGGCCTGGGCTACGCCGAGGGGTTCAACCCGGCCACCCTGCACGAGGCCTACGCCGCCATGAAGGCCTGGGGCCTGCCGGTCTCGGCCCACACCGCCCGCGTCGAAGGCATGGCCGCGGTGGCCGAACGCATCACCTACTGGGGCGAGCACCGCCACGACGTCGAACACGAAATCGACGGCGTGGTCGTCAAAGTCGACGACCGGGCGCTGCAGCGCCGGCTCGGCGCCACCTCGCGGGTACCGCGCTGGGCGGTGGCCTACAAGTACCCGCCGGAGGAGGCGCAGACCACGCTGGTCGACATCCGGGTCAGCGTCGGGCGCACCGGCCGGGTCACCCCGTTCGCCTACATGACCCCGGTCAAGGTGGCCGGCTCCACGGTGGGGCTGGCCACGCTGCACAACGCCTCGGAGGTCAAACGCAAAGGGGTGCTGATCGGCGACACCGTGATCATCCGCAAGGCCGGCGACGTGATCCCCGAGGTGCTCGGGCCGGTCGTCGACCTGCGCGACGGCACCGAACGCGAATTCGTCATGCCGACTCATTGCCCGGAATGCGGAACCCTGCTGGCGCCGGCCAAAGAGGCCGACGTCGACATCCGCTGCCCCAATGCCCGGTCCTGCCCGGCGCAGCTGCGCGAGCGGGTGTTCCACGTCGCCGGACGCGGCGCCTTCGACATCGAGGCCCTCGGGTACGAGGCGGCGATCGCGCTGCTGAGCGCCGGCGTCATCACCGACGAGGGCGATCTGTTCACCCTCACCGAAGACGACCTGCTGCGCACCGACTTGTTCACCACCAAGGGCGGTGTGCTGTCCAAGAACGGCCGGCAACTGCTGGCCAACCTCGACAAGGCCAAATCCCAACCGCTGTGGCGGGTGCTGGTGGCGTTGTCGATCCGCCACGTCGGTCCGACCGCGGCCCGGGCGCTGGCCACCGAGTTCGGCAGCCTGGAGGCGATCACCGCGGCGTCCACCGAGCAGCTGGCGGCCGTCGAGGGCGTCGGGCCCACCATCGCCACCGCGGTCACCGAATGGTTCGACGTCGACTGGCACCGCGCGATCGTCGACAAGTGGCGGGCGGCCGGGGTGCGGATGGCCGACGAGCGCGACGCGAGCATCGAACGCACGCTGGAGGGCTTGAGCATCGTCGTGACCGGTTCACTGACCGGCTTCTCCCGCGATGAGGCCAAGGAGGCCATCATCGCGCGCGGCGGCCGGGCGGCCGGATCGGTGTCGAAGAAGACCGCCTACCTCGTCGCCGGTGACGCGCCGGGGTCGAAGTACGACAAGGCCGTCGAACTCGGCGTGCCGATCCTCGACGAAGAGGGCTTCGCCAGGTTGCTGGCCGAAGGGCCGGCCGAGACAACGGATTAGCGCAGCAGGGTCGCGACGATCCCGGCCAGATAGCCCAGCCGCGCCACTTCGGCCGGCAGGAACGCCGGACCGCCGGTGCGCCCCAAGACGACAGCGGTGCGCGGGTTGCCCAGCGGGGCGGCCAGCAGCGCCGTGTCCATCTCCCGCCAGACCGTGGGCACCCAGTCGGCGGTGTTGTCCAGTGCGGTGGCGCGCTCGATCGGCAGCCACGGCAGCGCACCGACTTCGGTCTCGGGGGTGCCCGGACTCCCGGCCAGCCGGCGGAACCGCCCGGCGGATCCCTCGCCGCGCACCACCACGCACCAGCTGACCCGCAGCACCCGGGGTGCGTCGTCGACCAGCCTCTGCAGTTTGGCCTGGCGGTCACCGGCGGCCGCGACGCGGTCGATGAGCTCGAGTTCGCGGTGCGCCTCCAGCAGCCCGGTGTGCGGGCGCACACTGTGCACTCGTATCCCGGTGAGCCGTTCGGCGGCGGTGATCAACACGTCGGGCATCGATCCGGGCGGTAGCTCGACCACCAGGTCGTCGATCGCCGAGCCGCTGCCACGCTCGATGACGTCCAGCGACAAGATGTCGGCACCCACCGAGCCCAGGGCGACCGCCAGCGAGCCGAGGCTGCCCGGGCGGTCGTCCAGTTCGACGCGCAGCAGATAGGAAGGCACGGCGAACACTGTTCCACAGCCCGACTAGGCTTGACGGCCGTGTCCCAGATCTCCCGTGACGACGTAGCGCACTTGGCCCGGCTGGCCCGGCTGGCGCTGACTGACGTCGAACTCGACGGCTTCGCCGGCCAACTCGACGCGATCCTGACCCACGTCAGCACGATTCAGGCCGTGGACGTCACCGGCGTGGAGGCGACCGACAATCCGCTCAAGGCCGTCAACGTCACCCGGCCCGACGAGATCGTCGCCGGCCTGACCCAGGACCAAGCGCTGGCCGCCGCGCCGCGCGCCGACGAGAACCGCTTCGCGGTGCCGCAGATCCTGGGGGAGAGCCAGTGAGTGAGCTGATCCGGTCCGACGCGGCCACCCTGGCGGCGCGGATCGCCGCCGGCGAGGTGTCCTCGGTCGAGGTCACCCAAGCTCATCTGGACCAGATCGCGGCCACCGACGACCGCTACGGGGCGTTCCTGCACGTCGGCGCCGATGAGGCGCTGGCCGCCGCGAAGGCGGCCGACAAGGCGATCGCCGCCGGCGAGGCGCCCTCGGCGCTGGCCGGGGTGCCGCTGGCGCTCAAGGACGTGTTCACCACCGTCGATGCGCCCACCACCTGCGGGTCGAAGATCCTGGAAGGCTGGCGGGCGCCCTACGACGCAACGGTCACCGCGCGGCTGCGCGCGGCCGGCATCCCGATCCTGGGCAAGACCAACATGGACGAGTTCGCCATGGGCTCCTCCACGGAGAACTCCGCCTACCAGGTGACCCGCAACCCGTGGGATGTCGAGCGGGTGCCGGGCGGGTCCGGCGGTGGGAGCGCCGCGGCGCTGGCGGCGTTCCAGGCGCCGTTGGCCATCGGCACCGACACCGGCGGCTCCATTCGCCAGCCGGCCGCGCTGACCGCCACCGTCGGCGTCAAACCCACCTACGGCACCGTCAGCCGCTACGGGCTGGTGGCGTGCGCGTCGTCGCTGGACCAGGGTGGCCCGTGCGCGCGCACCGTGGCTGACACCGCGCTGCTGCATCAGGTGATCGCCGGGCACGACCCGCGCGATTCCACTTCGCTGGACGCGCCGGTGCCCGACGTTGTCGCCGCCGCGAAAGCCGGGGCCGGCGGTGACCTCTCGGGTGTGCGGGTCGGGGTGGTGCGCCAGCTGCACAGCGGGGAGGGCTACCAGCCGGGCGTGCTGGCGTCGTTCAACGCCGCCGTCGAACAGTTGACGGCGCTGGGCGCGCAGATCTCCGAGGTGGACTGCCCGCACTTCGACTACTCGCTGTCCGCCTACTACCTGATCCTGCCCTCGGAGGTGTCATCCAACCTGGCCCGGTTCGACGCGATGCGCTTCGGGCTGCGCGTCGGTGACGACGGCACCCACAGCGCCGAGGAGGTGATGGCGCTGACCCGCGCGGCCGGATTCGGTCCGGAGGTCAAGCGCCGCATCATGCTCGGCACCTACGCGCTGTCGGCGGGCTACTACGACGCCTACTACAACCAGGCGCAGAAGGTGCGCACCCTGATCGCCCGCGATCTGGACGAGGCCTATAAGTCCGTCGACGTGCTGATCTCGCCGACCACGCCCAGCACGGCGTTCCGGTTGGGGGAGAAGGTCGACGACCCGCTGGCGATGTACCTGTTCGACCTGTGCACGCTGCCGCTGAACCTGGCCGGGCACTGTGGGATGTCGGTGCCCTCCGGCCTCTCCGGCGACGACGGGATGCCGGTCGGCCTGCAGATCATGGCGCCGGCGTTGGCCGACGACCGGCTCTACCGGGTGGGCGCCGCCTATGAGGCTGCCCGCGGCGAGTTGCCGGCGGCGATCTAGCCGCGAGCAGGCATGAGCGCCCCCTAAAAGGCCGTCTTTTGGGGGCTTTTATGTCTGCTCGCCGCGGGAAACCGAGCCGCCCGGCAAGATGGATCTCATGCGGATCGGAGTCCTCACCGGCGGCGGTGACTGCCCCGGATTGAACGCGGTGATCAGGGCGGTGGTGCGCACCTGCGATTCCCGCTACGGCTCGTCGGTGGTGGGATTCCAGGACGGCTGGCGCGGCCTGCTGGAGAACCGGCGAATCCAGCTGGCCAACGACGACCGCAACGACCGGTTGCTGGCCAAGGGCGGCACCATGCTCGGCACGGCCCGGGTGAACCCCGACAAGTTGCGCGCCGGCCTGGACCAGGTCAAGGCAACCCTCGACGACAACGGCATCGACGTGCTCATCCCCATCGGCGGGGAGGGCACGCTGACCGCGGCACACTGGCTGTCACAGGAGAACGTGCCGGTGGTCGGGGTGCCCAAAACCATCGACAACGACATCGATTGCACTGATCTCACCTTCGGGCACGACACCGCCCTGGAGGTCGCCACCGAGGCCATCGACCGGCTGCATTCGACCGCCGAATCCCATCAGCGGGTGATGCTGGTCGAGGTGATGGGCCGCCACGCCGGCTGGATCGCACTCAATGCCGGCCTGGCCTCCGGTGCGCACATGACGTTGATTCCCGAACAGCCCTTCGATGTCGAAGAAGTGTGCCGGCTGGTCAAGCAGCGTTTCCAGCACGGCTCGTCGCACTTCATCTGCGTCGTCGCCGAAGGGGCCAAACCCGCCGCCGGATCGATGGAGCTACGGGCCGGCGGCATCGACGAGTTCGGCCACGAGCGGTTCACCGGGGTCGCCGCGCAATTGGCCGTCGAGATCGAGCGGCGGGTCAAGAAAGAGGTGCGCACCACGGTGCTGGGGCATGTGCAGCGCGGCGGCACCCCGACCGCCTACGACCGGGTGCTGGCCACCCGGTTCGGTGTGAACGCCGCCGACGCCGCTCACGCCGGTGAGTACGGAATGATGGTGTCGCTGCGCGGCCAGGAGATCGGCAGGGTGGCATTGGCCGACGCGGTGCGCCAGCTCAAGGTCGTACCGCAGAGCCGCTATGACGACGCGGCGGCATTCTTCGGGTAGTTCGCGTTTGTGCATCACCTGTTGGGGAAATAGCCACCGAATGGTCGATGCGTGTTCGGCGGACTACGGTTCGCTTACCGGGTGGACGAATGTCGGGGGGCGCGAATGGGGAAGTTGTCGCGGATGGCCGCGGCGCTGTGCGCCGTGCCGGTAGGGCTGGCCCTGGCCGCCCCGGCGTACGCCAGCGGCGACGCGGTAAGCGGATACGTCGACGAGCACGGTGGCGAGGTCTGTGGGTTCATGAGCGACCAGCCGACGCTGGCGGGCGTCAAACACGCCGTCGACCACATCCTGGCTACCAGCGGTTTGCCCCAGGACCAGACCGGACAGTTGCTGGCCGGATCGGTGACGGCAGACTGCCCCCAATACGGCGAGCTGGTCGAGCAGTTCGTCTGGTACGTCCATCACCGTCAGCAGCAGCAACAGAATGGCGGCATCGGCGCCGTGCTCGGCTCGTAGCGGATCACAGATCGCCCAGGTCGTCGGGCACGTCAACGGCGTAGGCGCGCAGCACATCCAGCGGAACCACGTCGAGGGTGCGTTCATGGGTGGCGGCGAGCACCACCGGAGCTGCACGCCCATCACGGTGCGCCCGAAGCCAATTCACCGCGGTGACACACCAGCGGTCACCGGGGGCCAGGCCCGGAAATCGATAGGCGGGCATCGGCGTGGACAGGTCATTGCCGATCGAGCGCTGGTGCTCGAGGAACTCGGCGGTGACCACCGCGCAAATGGTATGCAGTCCAATGTCTTCCGGACCCGAGGAACAGCAGCCGTCCCGGTAGAAACCGGTGACCGGGTCACTGCCGCACGGTTGTAGCGGATCGCCCAATACGTTGCGCTCGGACATCCGGCCAGTTTAGTGGGCGGGCTACGGTGGGTCATGGCCAATCGCACACGTGACGCACTCTGGGGCCAGGCCGCTGAGATCTATCAGCGAATCTGCGCACACCCGTTCATCACCGGACTCACCGACGGGACCTTGGGCCACGACCGATTCCGCTACTACATCGTCCAGGACGCCCACTACCTGCGGGCCTACGCGCGGGCGCTGGCGGGCTGTGCGGCCAAGGCGCCGCTCGAGGCGGAGTTGACGATGTTCGCCGAGCACGCCGGGGTGGCGATCGGCGCCGAAACCGAACTGCACGCCGGGCTCCTGACCGATCTGGGGCTCGACGCCGGCGCGGCCGCCGCGGTTCCGGTCGGCCCGGCCGCCCAGGCCTACGGCAGCTACCTGCTGGCCGTCACCGCATCCGGTTCCTACGCCGAAGCCGTCGCGGCGGTGCTGCCCTGTTACTGGATCTATGCCAGGGTCGGTGAACACCTGCAGCGCCACGGCTCGCCCGAGCCGCTGTTCCAACGCTGGATCGACACCTACGCCGGCCAGGAGTTCCAGGAGGTGGTCGATGCGGTGCTCGCGGTCACCGATCGGGTCGGCGCGGACGCGTCGCCGGCCGAGCGGGAACTGATGCGCCGGCATTTCCACACCACCGCACGTTATGAGTGGATGTTCTTCGACGCGGCCTATCGGATGGAGGACTGGCCGGTGTGATCGGGTCACCTAGACTTTCGGCCATGACCGCTGCTGTCGCCGAACTGCTCGACTACGACGACGTCGTCGCCCGCTTCGACCCGGTGCTGGGCCTGGAGGTGCACGTCGAGCTGTCCACGGCCACCAAGATGTTCTGCGGGTGCTCGACCGCATTCGGCGCCGAACCCAACACCCAGGTGTGCCCGGTGTGCCTGGGGCTGCCCGGTTCGCTGCCGGTGCTCAACGGCGCCGCGGTCGAATCGGCGATCCGGATCGGGTTGGCGCTGAACTGCGAGATCGCCTCCTGGTGCCGGTTCGCCCGCAAGAACTACTTCTATCCCGACCAGCCGAAGAATTACCAGATCTCTCAGTACGACGAGCCGATCGCGTTCAACGGTCACCTGGACGTGCCGCTGGAGGACGGGTCGGTGTGGCGGGTGGACATCGAACGCGCCCACATGGAGGAGGACACCGGCAAGCTCACTCACGTAGGCAGCGACACCGGCCGCATCGAGGGCGCCAGCGAGTCCCTGGTGGACTACAACCGGGCCGGCGTTCCCCTGATCGAGATCGTCACCAAGCCGATCACCGGAGCCGGTGAGCGTGCCCCGCAGATCGCCCGGGCGTATGTGACCGCGCTGCGGGATCTGCTGCGCTCCCTGGACGTCTCCGATGTGCGCATGGATCAGGGGTCGATGCGCTGTGACGCCAACGTGTCATTGATGCCTACCGGGACAACGGAATTCGGAACCCGTACCGAGACCAAGAACGTCAACTCGCTCAAGAGCGTCGAAGTGGCGGTCAGCTACGAGATGCGTCGCCAGGCCGCGGTGCTGACCGGCGGGGGCACCGTCATCCAGGAGACCCGGCACTTCCACGAGGCGGGTTACACCAGCCCGGGACGGGTCAAGGAGACCGCTGAGGACTACCGCTACTTCCCCGAGCCTGACCTGGAGCCGGTGGCGCCGAGCGCCGAGCTGGTTGAGCAGCTGCGCGGCACCATCGGTGAGCTGCCGTGGCTGGCCCGCAAGAAGATTCAGGACGAGTGGGGCGTCTCCGACGAGGTGATGCGGGACCTGGTCAATGCGGGCGCGGTCGAGTTGGTGGCGGCCACCGTGGCAGCCGGGGCCTCCAGCGAGGCGGCCCGGGCCTGGTGGGGAAACTTCCTGGTGCAGAAGGCCAACGAAGCGGGTGTCGAACTCGATGCCTTGGCGATCACGCCGGCGCAGGTCGCCGAGGTGGTGTCGCTGGTGGAGTCGGGCGAGCTGTCCAACAAGCTGGCCCGCCAGGTGGTCGAAGGAGTGCTCGCCGGGGAGGGGGAGCCGGCCCAGGTGATGACCGACCGCGGCCTGGTCGTGGTGCGCGACGACTCGGTGATCCAGGCGGCGATCGACGAGGCGTTGGCCGCCAATCCCGATGTGGCCGAGAAGATCCGGGGCGGCAAAGTGCAGGCCGCCGGTGCCATCGTGGGCGCGGTGATGAAAGCCACCAAGGGCCAGGCCGACGCCGCCCGAGTGCGGGAACTGGTGCTGGAAGCCTGCGGGTAGACCGGCCGCCTCAGCCGGCGGCGGCGTGGGTCTGCGGTAGGCGACGGACTTGCTGGTTGCCCCAGTGCTCGAAGATGAACTGCAGCCACCGAACGTCGATCAACATCGTGTCGTCATCCTTTTCGCTAGACGGTCTCGGTGTGACCTTGACCCGAGCTCCAAGGTAAAGCCGATATTTAAGGCCGCGGGGGCGCAGTCGGTAAAGCTTCTGTGAGAACCGATCGCACGCTACCGACGACGAAAGTGGCCCCCTCCGCGATCGGAGGGGGCCACTCGTGGGCTGGAGAAAGGGCCTACAGGCCGATCGAACCCATCAGGTCGGCGAGCAGGTCGGTGCCGACCGCGCTGCCACCGGCGGCCACGTCGTCGAGCGGGTTGCTCACGCCGTCCCAGCCGAGAGCGTGGGCGATGATCTCTTCCAGGCTTTGCCACGCGCCCAGCAGCCCGACGCCTTGGCCCTCAACCACCAGCGGGAAGCCCATGAGGCCGGTGGTCAGCCCCAGTCCGTTGATGATCGAGCCGCCGATGCCGGGGGAGCTGCCGTCGGAGATCAGGTTGACGAAGCCCTCGACGTCGGTGCCGGTGAGGCCGGGGGACAGCAGGCCGCCGAAGGTGTAGCTGAGCGCGGTGACGTCCAGGTCTTCGGGCAGCAGGCCGGCCTCGGTCAGGCTGGGCAGCAGCGCGTCCAGGTTGAGGGTGGCCCCGTTGAGGAGCCCGCCGACCATGTTGGCCGGGAGGTTGGCCATGTCCTGCAGCGCCGCCGTCCAATCCGGGTTGTCGCCGGACAACGCGGTGCTGATCTCGGTAACGCCGTTGTAGAGCGCGACCAGCGGGCTGATGCTCGGGGCGAGCGCGCCGATCAGCACCCCGCTGAGCGGTGATGCCAGGAAAGAGAGAACCGGCGTGAGCTCATCGGTGCTGAGGGGGAAGTCGTCGGGCATGTACTGCGGCATCACCAGGGTGATCAGTGCCTGCAGCGCGTCGTTGCTCAACAGCAACGGTGACATCGGCAGGTCGGTCTCCATGCTGGGCTGCACGACGGCGTCGATGACGGCCTGCGGGTCGATCGACACGCCGTTGATCAGGTTGGCGATCAGCTGCTGGCTGGCCACCATCGGAGCCGCCGACATGGCGTCCCACAGCGTGGTGGCGTTGGTCTTGGCGGTGTCGAACACGTCCTGCCAGGCTCCGAACGGATCGAAGTCGGCCGTCAGCGCCACCGCGGATGAGTGCGCGGCAGGCAGGGTCGGCAGCGGCGCGGTGACCGGGATGGCGGCGATGGCGCCGGCGCCGACGAGCGCCGCGCCGGCGACGATCCACGGTGAGCGAACAACGTATTGCATGGGTCTCCTCATTACGGTTTCTGTGACGGGTCGCACAGCTCACGAAAGGTTACTTGAAAGTAGTTTAGGAGACCAATCACCGCCGGGATTGTGTGACGCGGCCGACGGGACGTGGCGGACAGCGGTCTATATTTCCGGAGCCTATCCAAATAATTACCTGGCCAAACAGATTTCTAGTCCATTATTGCGGGCAGTCCGCGGACCGGCGAGGGCCGTGCCGTTCGTGCAATCCGTCCGACGCTGAGGGGTTGTCCCGTCCGATTGCAAAGATTGGCCTGAGTCGACCTATTGCAAGCTCAGGTCAATGCGCGACCAAATCAGTCCTTGTCGTCATTGGCGCGCGGGAAGCCGCCGCCGGACGGGAACAGCGGGAACACGACGTCGTCGAGCTTCTCCGCGTCGCCCGCGGTCTTGTTCACCGTCGCGCCCCAGACATTGCCGTCCGGCGACATCTTGACGGCCCAGACGTGGCCGTGGGAGTCCTGGCGCATGACCTCCGGCTCGCTGGTGACCGAACCGGTACCCGACGCCATGCGCACGGCGACGGTTTGTTTGGTGTTGATCAGGTTGACCAGCACGATGCCGTCCATCGCGGCACACCCGGCGATGCCGGGCTTGTCCGGCCAGGTCCACACCGTCGACACCTGGGAGTCCTTGGTGATGCGCTGTAGGCGGTCGCCGCTCGGGCTGCGGTCGGTGACGTAGAGCGAGCCGTCGACGCGATCGACGCACAGGCCCCCGCCGGCGCCCAGCCCGCTCAGCGCGGTGGTGGGGGCGGCCTGGCCGATTGTCGTGGGTTGCTCGATGCGCAGCACCTTGCCCGCCGTCGACCCCGGGTCGGCCGCCGCGGCCGGATTGCCCGCGTCGCCGGTCAGCACCACCAGGGTGGTGGGGCTGGTGAAGACCAGCGCGCCGGTGTTTCCGGTCGCGCCCTTGGGGATCCCGGTCAGGATGTCCTTGGGCACATCGCCGTCGGCGACCCGGATCACCCGGTTGTCGGTGGGGGTGCTGATGTAGGCGTACATCAAGCGGTCCTGGGCGTACGTCGGCGACAGCACGATGTCCATCAGCCCGCCGTCGCCGGCCGGGTCGACGCCGATAACGGTCTTCACCTTGGGTTCGGCGGTCAGCGAGATCTCCTTGACCGCGCCGGTGGTCCGCTCGGCGACCAGTGCCGATTTGCTGTCGGCGTGCATGATCAGGCCGCTGGTGCTCTCCAGGCACCCCTGCATCACCCCGGGCGCCGGGCACTGCTTGGGGAAGGGGTTGGCCGGCAGGGGTGGCGGCGGCGGGGGCGTCGTGGTGGGTGCCATCCCGCGGCGGGGCACGGTGGTGAAGGGCTGGGACTGCGCGTCGTCGAAGTGCGCGCAACCGGTCAGAACCAGTAGGGCCGCGCCCAACACGACAGGCACCCGGTGAACCGCCCCGCGCATCCGCATGCCCGTCAGGTTACGGACACCGGGCCCGGGTCCGCCACGAAGCCCGCTGTAGCGCGGCGTCGTCGAGCCCGCACCGGGCCGGAATCGATTCGCTAACGAAGCCGTTCAAATCCCCAATCCCGCCGGGGTTGCCCTTACCCTTGCAGGGTGAAGAGTCAAGGTGAGGGCTCACACTGGCGGCGGCCGGGTGGAGCTGCCGACGCAGACAAAGGACGTCCCGAGTCGGCACGTCTGGTAGATCCGGAGGACGACATGCCATCGCCGACTTACACCGGTGATTTCGAGACTGCTGCTATCCCGCCCTATGACCCGACCGGCTCCCGTCCCCTCGGCGGCGACTACAACCCGCTGCCGTACGCCGAACCGCAGGCCGCCGCCGGGCGGGTGCCCGGTCCGATCGGCGCTGACACCGACGATCCATTTCGGGTGGTGGACCGGCGCGGAACCCAGGATCTGGGCCTGCTGATCCTGCGGGTGGGCCTGGGCGTGCTGCTGGTGGCCCACGGTCTGCGCCAGCTGTTCGGCTGGTGGGGCGGCCAAGGCCTGACCGGATTCAAGAGTTCGATCGCCGACGCCGGCTACCAGCACGCCGACATCCTGACCTACGCCGCCGGCGGCGGGCAGATCGCCGCCGGGCTGCTGCTGGTGCTGGGTCTGTTCACCCCGCTGGCGGCGGCCGGCGCACTGGCGTACCTGATCAACGGCGTGCTCGCCGGCGTCTCGTCGCAGAGCCCGGGCCGCTTCGAGTTCTTCCTGCCCGACGGTCACGAATTCCACCTGATGCTGATCGTGGTGGCGGTGGCGATCGTGCTGGTCGGACCGGGCCGGTACGGACTCGACGGCGACCGCGGTTGGGCCCGGCGCCCGTTCATCGGGTCGATCGCGGCGTTGCTGCTCGGGATCGCCGGCGGCGTGGCGATGTGGATCTTCCTCAACGGGGCGAACCCGATCGGCTGAACCCGGCGGTTTAGCGAGGCTCGACGGAGGAGAGCCGAAGCTGGAACCGCTGCAGGACGGTTCAGCGGTATGGGTTGGGCACCCGCCCGCCACTGGCTTCGGTGAGCAGCGGCAGGGTGGCGAAGCTGACCGCCGGCAACCGCAGTTGCTCGCCGTCGTGCAGGTGCGCCCGCGCCCACGACCCCCGGTTGAACCCCAGCCCGGCGATGTCGTCCCAGCCCACCGAGCGGCTGCCGAGCAGGTTCCGCACGGTGACCTGGTGTGCGTCGGCGACGGTCCGCCACCGGGCGATCAGCGCCGAGGCCAGCACCGGCAGCACCAGTACCGGCGCGGTGACCGGCCAGGTCAGGACCGGTATCAGCAGGCCCAGGGCCAGGAAACCGACCGCGAAGTGGGCCATCGGCGAGATGCGGATCACCAACGGTGCGGGATCGGGGGAGTGGGAGGCCACCTTCGCATGATGTCACCGCCGGAACCGGTCGTGCCGCTCGCGGCCGAAAGCCGTCACAAAAAATATTGACTACTTATTTTAAGTAGCGCATCATGGCCCCATGGCGCCGACCAGACCTCGCCGGACCCAGGCGGAGCGGACCGCGGGGACCCGGCACGCGTTGCTGGACGCGACGCTTGACGCGCTGGTCGAGGTCGGCTTCAAGGGCACCACGACCACCGAGGTGGCCCGTCGCGCCGGGGTATCGGTGGGGGCGCTGCAAGGCCATTTCCCGAGCAAGATCGGGCTGTTGACCGCCGCCATCGAGTTCGCGCTGAACCGCCGGATCGAGGAGTTCGAGATCTTGATGGCGGGCCTCGATCCCGCCGCCGACAAGCTCGATGAGGCCTTCGACCTGCTGTGGTCGATGTTCTCCGGCCCCACCTTCACCGCAACGCACGAACTGTGGGTGGCGGCTCGCACCGACCCCGATCTGGCGCCGGCGATCATTGAAACCGACCGGCAGTTCGCGGAAGCCTGCGAACGGGTGTACGCCCAACTGCTGGCCCCCGCCGGCCCGGAAAGTACCGCCACGGCACAGTCGCGCGTCGGCCTGCAGATGGCTTTCGCGCTGATGAACGGCCTGGCGATGTCGCGCTTGATCGACGGCTACGAACCGTTGGCCGCCAACGACATTCTCGACACCTTCAAGACGCTGGCCCGACCGCTGGTGGCCGGCCCGGCAGACCGACAACCACAGGAGGCGCCATGACCGCCGACCAGAACGGCCACCATCCCGCACGGCCGGCGGTGCACCCGCGTCGCATCCGGTTCAACTACCCGGTCGCCTCGCTGGATCGGCACTACGTCGCCGGCGACCTGGTGATGAGCCACGTCATCGCCCACCTGTCGGCGGTGTTTCCGGAGGGCGAGGACTTCTTCGTGCGCTCGGTGCGCCACTTCGCCGACCAGATCACCGATCCGGAGCTCAAGGAAAGAGTCAAAGGGTTTGTCGGCCAAGAGGTTTCGCATGGCCGTGAACATCGCGAGCTCAACGAGCGGCTGGCCCAGATGGGTTACCCCACCGCTCGGGTGGATCGCATGGTCCGCCGCCAGCTGAAGTTCGTCGAGCGGCGGCTGTCCCCGCTGAGCCGTTTGGCCATGACCGCGGCCGACGAGCATTTCACCGCGGTGTTCGCCGAGACCCTGCTCAGCGACGAACGCGCCCAGGCCCTGCTCGGGGAATCCGAGGTGCGGTCCATGCTGCTGTGGCACGCCGTGGAGGAGTCCGAGCACCGGTCGGTGGCCTTCGACGTCTACCGGGCGGTCGGCGGCAGCGAGAAACGGCGCATCCGGGTGATGCGGGTGATCCGGCTCACCTTCCCGCTGAGCGTGGTCATCTACTCGCTCATCTCGCTGTTCTCCGACCGGGCCGCCTACCATCCGGTGCGACTCGTGCGCAGCTTTGCCGCCCTGCGGCATTCGCCGTTCTTGACCCGCACCGTGTTCCGCCGGCTGGGCGACTACAACCGGTACGGCTTTCACCCCGACGACCATGACAACACCGCGCTGCTGGAGCACTGGACGGCGGCGCTGTTCGGTGAACAGGGATCACTCGCCGGCCATTTGCACTGAGCGCACCAAGGGAGTCATTTGACGCCCGGTCGGTGCAGCGACTACCGTCTTCGGCTATGGACAACGGCATGCTCGTAGTAGCCCCCTGCGCGTTGGTTGTTGCCTGAGCTTTCAACCACCAACGCGCAACCCTCGTGCAGCAGCTGAGCTGGCGGGGGTTTTTTGTTGCCACCAGTCCAATTCACCAGAGACAAAGAGGAAACCGTGAGCGCACCCACCACGCGACCGTCGCAGCGGTCGGCCGCAACCGAGGGGCCGCAGCCGGCCAACGGGGGCCCCTCCGCCGAGAAAGCCAAACCCGCGGCCCGGCGCGTCGCACCCGAGCAGCTGACCGGTGCCCAGTCGGTGATCCGGTCGCTGGAGGAACTCGACGTCGACGTCATCTTCGGTATCCCCGGTGGTGCGGTGCTGCCGGTCTATGACCCGCTGTTCGACTCCAAGAAGCTGCGCCACGTGCTGGTCCGTCACGAGCAGGGCGCCGGGCACGCCGCCAGCGGTTACGCGCACGCCACCGGGCGGGTCGGGGTCATGATGGCCACCTCGGGGCCGGGCGCCACCAACCTGGTCACCCCGCTGGCGGACGCGCAGATGGACTCGATCCCGGTGGTCGCCATCACCGGTCAGGTCGGGCGGTCCCTGATCGGCACCGATGCCTTCCAGGAGGCCGACATCTCCGGCATCACCATGCCGATCACCAAGCACAATTTCCTGGTCCGCAACGGCGACGACATCCCCCGGGTGATCGCCGAGGCATTCCATATCGCGGCAAGCGGACGGCCTGGAGCAGTTCTGGTTGATATCCCCAAGGACATCCTGCAGGGCCAATGCACCTTCGCCTGGCCGCCGAAGCTGGACCTGCCCGGCTACAAGCCCACCACCAAACCGCACAACCGGCAGATCCGGGAGGCCGCCAGGCTGATCGCCGCGGCGCGCCGGCCGGTGCTCTACACCGGCGGTGGGGTGATCCGCGGCGACGCCTGCGCGGAGCTGCGTGAGCTGGCCGAGCTGACCAACATCCCGGTGGTCACCACCCTGATGGCGCGCGGCGCCTTCCCGGATAGCCACCGCCAGCACCTGGGCATGCCCGGTATGCACGGCACGGTGTCGGCGGTGGCCGGCCTGCAGCGCTCCGATCTGCTGATCACCCTGGGCGCCCGCTTCGACGACCGGGTCACCGGCCAGCTGGACTCGTTCGCCCCGGACGCCAAGGTGATTCACGCCGACATCGACCCGGCCGAGATCGGCAAGAACCGGCATGCCGACGTGCCGATCGTGGGCGACGTCAAGGCCGTCATCACCGAGCTGATCGCCGCGCTGCGCACCGAGAAGCTGTCGCTGGACCTGGATGAGTGGTGGGCCTACCTCGACGACGTGCGCTCCACCTATCCGCTGAGCTACGGGCCGCAGAGCGACGGCAGCCTCGGTCCGGAGTTCGTGATCGAGAAGTTGGGCCAGATCGCCGGACCGGAGGCGCTGTACGTCGCCGGCGTGGGCCAGCACCAGATGTGGGCGGCGCAGTTCGTCAAATACGAGAAGCCGCGCACCTGGCTGAACTCCGGGGGACTGGGCACCATGGGCTTCGCGATCCCGGCGGCGATGGGGGCCAAGATGGGCCGCCCGGACGCCGAGGTGTGGGCGATCGACGGCGACGGCTGCTTCCAGATGACCAACCAGGAGTTGGCGACCTGTGCGATCGAGGGCATCCCGATCAAGGTCGCGCTGATCAACAACGGCAACCTGGGCATGGTGCGGCAGTGGCAGACCCTGTTCTACGGGGAGCGCTACAGCCAAACCGACCTGGCCACCCACTCGCACCGCATTCCCGACTTCGTGATGCTGGCCGAGGCGTATGGTTGCGTCGGATTGCGTTGCGAGCGTGAAGAAGACGTCGAAGACGTGATCAAGGCGGCCCGGGCGATCACGGACCGCCCGGTGGTGATCGACTTCATCGTGGGCGCCGACGCGCAGGTGTGGCCGATGGTGGCCGCCGGCACCAGCAACGACGAGATCCAGGCCGCCCGCGGTATCCGGCCGCTGTTCGACGACGAGGACAACGAGGGGCACGCCTGATGACAACCGGCTGGAAAACCCACACCCTGTCGGTGCTGGTCGAGGACAAACCCGGCGTGCTGGCCCGGGTGGCGGCGCTGTTCTCCCGGCGCGGCTTCAACATCGAGTCACTGGCCGTCGGCGCCACCGAGACCAAGAACATGTCGCGGATGACGATCGTCGTCTCGGTGGAGGACACCCCGCTGGAGCAGATCACCAAGCAGCTCAACAAACTGATCAACGTCATCAAGATCGTCGAGCAGGAGGACGACAACTCGGTCTCCCGCGAGATCGCGCTGATCAAGGTCCGCGCCGACGCCGGTACTCGTGGCCAGATCGTCGAGGCGGTGAACCTGTTCCGCGCCAGGGTGATCGACGTCTCGCCGGAGTCGCTGATCATCGAAGCCACCGGCACCCCGGCCAAGTTCGAGGCGCTGCTGCGGGTGCTGGAGCCCTATGGCATCCGCGAGATCGTCCAATCGGGTCTCGTATCGTTGTCCCGCGGTCCGCGCGGAATCGGCACGACCAAATAGTCCCCCAGAAGAGATAGAAAGAAGTGACACAAAGTGGCAGTTGAGATGTTCTACGACGACGACGCCGACCTGTCGATCATCCAGGGCCGCAAGGTCGGTGTGATCGGCTACGGCAGCCAGGGCCACGCGCACTCGCTGAGCCTGCGCGACTCCGGCGTGCAGGTGAAGGTGGGCCTCAAGGAGGGCTCCAAGTCGCGGGCCAAGGTCTCCGAGCAGGGCCTGGA
The DNA here is from genome assembly GCF_001673565.1 of Mycolicibacter sinensis. Lineage (GTDB taxonomy): Bacteria > Actinomycetota > Actinomycetes > Mycobacteriales > Mycobacteriaceae > Mycobacterium > Mycobacterium sinense_C. The sequence goes on along the minus strand of NZ_LZMF01000104.1, from coordinate 19,087 downwards.
GGTCGACACCCCGGCCGAGGTCGCCAAGTGGGCCGACGTGATCATGTTGCTGGCGCCGGACACCGCGCAGGCCGAGATCTTCAGAGGCGACATCGAGCCCAACCTGAAGGCCGGTGACGCACTGTTCTTCGGCCACGGCCTGAACATCCACTTCGGCCTGATCAAGCCGGCCGCCGACATCACCGTCGGGATGGTCGCACCGAAGGGGCCGGGGCACCTGGTGCGCCGCCAGTTCGTCGACGGCAAGGGCGTGCCCTCGCTGATCGCGGTCGCCCAGGACCCGACCGGCGCCGGCGAGGCGCTGGCGCTGTCGTACGCCAAGGGCATCGGCGGCACCCGGGCCGGCGTCATCAAGACCACCTTCAAGGAGGAGACCGAGACCGACCTGTTCGGTGAGCAGGCCGTGCTGTGCGGCGGCACCGAGGAGTTGGTCAAGGCCGGCTTCGAGGTCATGGTCGAGGCCGGCTACGCCCCGGAGATGGCCTACTTCGAGGTGCTGCACGAGCTCAAGCTGATCGTCGACCTGATGTACGAGGGCGGCATCGCCCGGATGAACTACTCGGTTTCCGACACCGCGGAGTACGGCGGCTACCTGTCCGGGCCGCGGGTGATCGACGCCGACACCAAGCAGCGGATGCGCGACATCCTCTCCGACATCCAGGACGGCACCTTCGTCAAGCGCCTGGTGGCCAACGTCGAAGGCGGCAACAAGGAACTCGAGGGGCTGCGCAAGCAGAACGCCGAGCACCCGATCGAGGTCACCGGCAAGAAGCTGCGCGACCTGATGAGTTGGGTGGACCGGCCCATCACCGAGACGGCCTAGTCGCTTCGGCGGTTCCGGCGGGTGCCGGTGCCACCGAAAACGAAAACCCCACCTGACAACTTCGTCGGGTGGGGTTTTCGCGTGGGACGCGGTTTTAGCCGAGATCGCCGAGGTCGAGACCGGCGAGGATGTCGCCCGGGTTGAAGTCCGCGGTGGCGTCAAAGCCGCTGAACATCCAACTCAGATCCATGTTTCCGAACGGGGTCACCAAGACATCGGAGATGCTCGCCGCGCTTCCATCGAGACCGGGGATGGCCTGGTAGATGTTCGTCCAGCCGAACAGTTCGGTCACCGAGTAAATCGTGCCGTCGGCGGGCAGGCCGGCGGTCACGCCATCTTCGAACTCGCCGCCGGTGATGGTGAACTGGGTGGTCTCGATCATGCCGAACAAGTTCGAGACATGCACCGCGGTGCCGACCGAGCCCAGCAGGCTGCCGTCGGCGCCGTAGACGTGGAGGTCCTGGGGAGACAACGCTGTGCCGAACAGCGAGCCGCCGCCGATCGCCAGCAGCGGCGCAACCCCGAACATCGGGTTGATCGCGGTGAAGCCCGCCACCTCAGTGCCGTTGTCAAGGGCGTAGGGGTCGAACGTGAGGCCGTCGAGGGCGAAGGCGTCTTTGCTGAGGTCACCCCCGACGCCGACGCCAAGCGCCGTCAGCGCCGCACCCGGGTCGAGTGGCTGGGTGGCATCGAAGCCGGCGAACAGCGAACTCAGGTCGGTGTTGCCCCATGGCGTCACCAAGGTGTCGGTGATGGTGGCCGACCCGCCGTCGGTGCCGGGCACCGCGGTGTAGATGTTCTGGATGCCGCCACCGAAGTTGACGACGGAGTACACCGTGCCGTCTACCGGCAGCCCGGCGGTGACACCGTCGGCGTAGGTGCTGTCGGTGACGGTGAATTGGGTGGCGTCGATCCCCAACAGGTTCATGGTGTTCAGAGTGGTGTGCGCCGTCCCGAGGTCGGTGCCGTCGGCGCCATATACGTCCAGGTCCTGCTCGTACAGCGGGAGCAGGATGGGGGGGTAGCCAGGGTAGTGCACCACGGCGGTGCCGCCGCCGAGGTTCATCAACGGCGCAACAGCAAAGAGTTCATTGGCCTCGTGGAACCCGTCGGTGCCGGGGTCGAAGGTCACGCCGGCGATGGTGAAGGCGTTATCGCTGAACTCGCCGGTACCGGCGCTAAGGCCGGCCAAGGCGTCGCCGGGGTTGAGACCGTGGGTGGCGTCATAGCCGGCGAAGAGCCAGTCCAGGTTCATGTTGCCCAGCGGTGTCACCAGCACGTCGGTGATGGTGCCGGGGCCGCCGTCGGCGTCGGGGGTGGCAATGTAGATGTTCTGGAAGCCGCCGCCGAGGTCGGTGATGCTGTAAACCGTGCCGACTGCCGGCAGGCCGGCGGCGCCGGCGCCGCCGTCGGCCTCGATGACCCGCAGCTGAACCGACTCGATGCCCAGCAGGTTCTGGACGTTGACATTGGCGCTGACGGTTCCGAGTTCGGAGCCGTCCTTGCCATACACGTCGAGCTCTTGTTGGACCACCCCGGGGGCAGTCAACTCGTCGCGGAGCGACGCGCCGCCGATACCCAACAGCGGAGAAAGCTGAGACAACGGTGCGATCGAGACGTATCCGTCTTCACCCGGATCGAAGGTGAAGTCGCCGATGGAGAAGGCGTTGTCGGTGACGGTGCTGCCCGTGCCGGTGTCCGCGACGGCGAGGGCAGTCGTCAAAAACACGCTGGCCAACAGGCCTCCGCCAGCGGCGCCTGCCGCGTAGAGAATGCGACGTTGCATTCGGAACTCCTCTTTCAGTTCATCCGTCCGGTTAAATACATTTTTGAGACAAACCCAGTGATGAAAGTAACATACCGATTAGTAACTTACAATAGACCTGAGAAAATTACGCCACCGTCGAATCGAACCCGGACAATGACGGGTTGCGCCCGGCTGGGCCAGGCTCGTCGCCGCCCACTACGCTGGCCGGGTGACTCTGCCCGTGGTTTTGATCGCTGACAAACTCGCCCAATCCACCGTGGCCGCCCTGGGTGACCAGGTCGAGGTGCGCTGGGTGGACGGCCCGGACCGGGAGAAGCTGCTGGCGGCCGTCCCCGACGCCGACGCCTTGCTGGTGCGCTCGGCAACCACCGTCGATGCCGAGGTACTCGCCGCCGGCACCAAGCTCAAGATCGTGGCGCGCGCCGGTGTCGGCCTGGACAACGTCGACGTCGACGCCGCCACCGCGCGCGGCGTGCTGGTGGTCAACGCTCCGACCTCGAACATCCACAGCGCCGCCGAGCACGCGATCGCGCTGATGCTGGCCGCCGCGCGACAGATTCCGGCCGCCGACGCCTCCCTGCACGGCCGCGAGTGGAAGCGCTCGTCGTTCTCGGGCACCGAGATCTTCGACCACACCGTCGGCGTGGTCGGGCTGGGCCGGATCGGCCAGCTGGTCGCGGCGCGCCTAGCCGCGTTCGGCGCCCACATCGTCGCTTATGACCCGTACGTGTCGGCCGCGCGGGCCGCCCAGCTGGGCATCGAGCTGCTGTCCCTCGATGAGCTGCTCGCCCGCGCCGACTTCATCTCGGTGCACCTGCCCAAGACCCCCGAGACGGCGGGCCTGATCGGTAAGGAGGCGCTGGCCAAGACCAAGCCGGGGGTGATCATCGTCAACGCCGCCCGCGGCGGGCTGATCGACGAGGCCGCCCTGGCCGAGGCCATCACCAGCGGCCACGTCCGTGGCGCCGGCCTGGACGTGTTCGCCACCGAGCCGTGCACCGACTCGCCGTTGTTCGACCTGCCGCAGGTGGTGGTGACCCCGCACCTGGGCGCCTCCACCTCCCAGGCGCAAGACCGGGCCGGCACCGATGTCGCCAAGAGCGTGAAGCTGGCGCTGGCCGGCGAATTCGTGCCGGACGCGGTCAACGTCGGCGGCGGCGCGGTCAACGAGGAGGTCGCACCCTGGCTGGACCTGGTGCGCAAGCTCGGCCTGTTGGCCGGCGTGCTCTCCGACGGGCTGCCGGTCTCACTGAATGTGCAGGTGCGCGGCGAGCTGGCGTCCGAAGACGTGGGGATCCTGAAGCTTTCGGCACTGCGCGGTCTGTTCTCGGCGGTCATCGAGGACCCGGTGACGTTCGTCAACGCGCCGGCCCTGGCCGCCGACCGCGGGGTGGACGCCGAGATCGGCACCGCCTCCGAGAGCCCCAACCACCGCAGCGTCGTCGAGCTGCGGGCCGTCACCGCCGACGGGTCGGCGGTCATGGTGGCCGGCACGCTGTCCGGTCCGCAGCTGGTGGAGAAGATCGTCACCATCAACGGCCGCAACTTCGACCTGCGGGCGCAGGGCGTCAACCTGATCATCAACTACTCCGATCAGCCCGGCGCGCTGGGCAAGATCGGCACCCTGCTGGGATCAGCGGGTATCAACATCCACGCCGCGCAGCTCTCCGAAGACGCTGAGGGGCCCGCGGCGACGATCCTGCTGCGGGTGGACCGCCCGGTGCCCGCCGAGGTGCAGTCGGCGATCAGCGCGGCCGTCAGCGCCAACGTGATTGAAGAGGTCGACCTGTCATGAGCGTCAAACTCGCGGTCATCCCCGGTGACGGCATCGGCCCGGAGGTCATCGCCGAAGCCGTGAAGGTGCTCGACGCGGTACTGCCCGGCACCGAGAAGACCAGCTACGACCTGGGCGCCAAGCGCTACCACGCCACCGGTGAGGTGCTGCCGGATTCGGTGCTCGACGAACTCCGCGGCCACGACGTGATCCTGCTCGGGGCGATCGGCGACCCGTCGGTGCCCTCAGGGGTGCTCGAGCGCGGCCTGTTGCTGCACGCCCGGTTCGCCCTGGACCATCACGTCAACCTGCGCCCCAGCCGGCTCTACCCGGGGGTGACAAGCCCGCTGGCCGATCCGCCGGCGATCGACTTCGTGGTGGTGCGCGAGGGCACCGAGGGGCCCTACACCGGCAACGGCGGGGCGCTGCGGATCGGAACCGAGCACGAGGTCGCCACCGAGGTCAGCGTCAACACCGCCTACGGCGTGGCTCGGGTGGTGCGCTTCGCGTTCGAGAAGGCGCGCGCCCGGCGCAAGCACCTGACGCTGGTGCACAAGAACAATGTGCTGACCTACGCCGGGTCGCTGTGGACGCGCACGGTGGCCGAGATCGGCAAGGAGTATCCGGACGTCGAGACGGCCTACACCCACGTCGACGCCGCCACCATCTATTTGGTCACCGATCCCGGCCGGTTCGATGTGATCGTCAGCGACAACCTGTTCGGCGACATCATCACCGACCTGGCCGGGGCGGTGTGCGGCGGAATCGGGCTGGCGGCCAGCGGCAACATCGACGCCACCGGAGCCAACCCGTCGATGTTCGAGCCGGTGCACGGCAGCGCCCCCGACATCGCCGGGCAGGGTGTCGCCGACCCGACCGCGGCGGTGACGTCAGTGGCCATGCTGCTCAACCACATCGGTGAGCACGCCGCCGCCGACCGGGTGGACGCGGCCGTCGAGCAGCACCTGGCCACCCGGGGCGGGCAGAAGCTGTCCACCGTCGCCACCGGCGACCGGATCCTGGGTCTGCTCTAGGTATTCCGCGTTCCGTCGGCGGGGCGGTCGGGGTCGGCGGGCACCACCGGCAGCGCGGCCAGCGGGAACAGTGCGCAGACCGCGAACGCCAGGGGATAGCCGGCCACGCCGATCAGGGTGCCGAACAACGGCGGCGCCAACCCGCCCGCGAAGTGTTGGCTGGTGTTCTGGGCGCCCAACGCCCGCCCGCTCCAGAACGGTCCGGCGATCTCGGCGACCGCGGTGAACGCCAATCCGTTGTCCGACACCGTGATCACCGACGCCACCACGATGAGCGCCACACTGATCGGCGAGCCGGCCCAGGCGGTCACCGCCAACGCCAGCATGGTCAGAGCAGCGGCGACGGCGATGGTGCGCACCGGCCGCAGCCGGGACCCGACCCGGTCTGACCAGCGTCCGGCCCCGATCCGGCCTGCCGCTCCCAACAGTTGGCTGACGGTGACCAGGACGCCGGCCGCGCCGGCCGACCAGCCCCGCTCGGACATCAGCCATACCAGCATGAACGTCCACACCATGACCTGCGGCACCACCAGCAGCACCGACATCGCGTGGATCCGCACCAGCAACACCGACCCGCGGTAGGGGTTGGCCAGGTGCTCGGCCGGTGCGTCGGCGCGCGGTGGACGGGGCGGGTCACTGACCCCCACCGCGCAGGCCAGTGCCGCGGCCGCACACACCGCAGCGGGGAACAGCAACGCCACGCCGATGCCGTGGTGTTCGGCCAGGCGCGGAATCACCAAGGCGCCCAGTGCGACTCCCAAGGGCTGTGCGGTCTGTCGGATGCCCATCGCCAGGCCGCGCTGATGCGCGGGAAACCAACCCACCACCAGCCGGCCGCTCGCGGTGTTGCTGCTGGCCGCGGCCATGCCGCCCAGCAGCAGGAAGGCGCCGGTCGCGGTAAGTGAGCCCCCCGAGGAAGCGGCCGCGGCCCCGAATGCCGCCAGCGCGGTCAGCGCCGAGCCCGTTACCAGCACCAGCCGCTCACCCAGCCGGTCCACCAGATAACCCCAGGCGATCAGCGTGGCCACCAGACCGAAGCTCGGCAACGAGGACAGCAGCCCGGCCCGGGCCAGATCCAGGCCGCGGTCGTTGTGCAGGGTCGGGATGAGGAACGCCACACCGTTGATGAACACGTTGGCGCACATGGTGGCCGTCAGCGCCAATCCCAGGATCGACCAGCGGCGCGCGCTACTTATCGCGTCAGCGGTCACCCGGTGATCGTCGCACGCCGTACCAGCAGCCGGCGGACCGCATCATCCATGTGCTCCTCGATCAGCCGGATCGCGACGGCTTCGTTGCCGTCGCCGATCGCCTTGCGCAACACCACATGTTCGGTGACCTGTTCACCCAGATCGGGGTAGGCCTCTTCGAGTTCGCCGAGCAGGATCCGGGTCTCCGACAACAGGGTGCGCATCGCCCGGTGCAACCGTGGGCTGCCCGCGCAATCGACGAGCACCTCGTGGAACTCCTGGTCGGCGTCGGCCGCCGCGGCCTCGTCACCCCGGGTGGCGGCAACGCGCATGGCCTCCACCGGTGCGCGCAGCCGGGCCGCGGCGGCCCCGGGATCGCCGCGCAGCACTTCGGTCACCGCGGCCCGTTCAATGGTCTTGCGTGCCTGGTAGACATCGCGCACGTCGTCGTCGGTGAGCTCGACGACGAAGATGCCCCGATTGCGTTCGCTGCGCAGCAGTCCCTCGGCCACCAGACGCTGCATCGCTTCGCGCAACGGACCGCGGGACACCTCGAACTGCGCGGCCAGGCTCGCCTCGCCGAGCTGCTGACCCGGCGCCAGCCGGCCGCGGATGATCGCCGCACGGAGCCGCTCGGCGATCAGCTCCGGCGTGGAAGGCCTGCTCAACGGCTCGAACCCGGCGTCTCGTGACAGTGTCATGGGCTGTCCTCGAACAATGTGCCGAGTCCCGTTGCCCGCCCGGCTATTCCGGCGATGCGCAGACCCTCCCACACCGTCACCGCGTTGGCGGTCAGCACCGGCTTGCCGAGCAGCCGCTCGAGCTCGTCGACCTGGGCGATGGTGTGCATGGCGGTGTCGGGGATCAACAGCGCATCGGTGCCCGACACATCATTGCCCAGCGCGAGGTCCCGGATCTGCGACGGGGTGAGGCGGCCGACCTCGGCGGCGGTGGGGATACCGGCATCGCCCATTGCCGCGACGGTGACGCCATGGGCGGCAATGAAATTCGCGAACAGTTCGGCGATGTCGCGCGGATAGCTGGCTGCGACCGCAACGCGTCGGCAGCCCAGTGCGGCCAGGGCGTGCACGAAGGCGAACGATGTGCTCGAGGCGGGCACACCGGCTTCGGCGGCCAGCCGGTCGACCTGGTCGGCGGCGCCGTCGGGGCCGAACACGAAGCTGCCCGAGGTGCAGGCCCAGACCACGGCGGCCGGCTGCTGTGCGGCCAGCAGCGCGGCGCCCTGCGCGAGCTTGGCCGGGCTGCCGAGATCCATCAGCTCCGGCACGGCATGCAGGTCGGTGCCGTAGATGTGCACGACGGGCAGGTCCATCCCGAGCAGCCGGGCGGCGTGGCCGTAGTCGGATTCCGCGGCGTGATCGGGGTAGATAAAACCCATGCAGCCGACGCCGCTCATTGCGGGGCTCCGGTGAAGACGTCCCGCAGCCATTTGCCGGGGCCCATCATCGGCAGGTTCATCCGCCCCAGGCACGCCCACATCGTCAGTTGGTTCGCCGTCAGGATCGGTTTGCCGAGCATCTCCTCCAACGGCGCGATGATGTCGTAGGTGCGCAGATTGGTGCAGCTGACGAAGATCGCCTGGGCGTCGGGACGGTCGGCGGCGAGAATCCGTTCGGCCACCGTGCGGTAGTTCACCTTCCAGATGCCGCCGCCCAGGCCCAGGTGATCCGAATGCAGCACCGTCACCCCCAGTTCGGTCAAGAACGCCCGCAGCAGATCGGTGAGTTCGGCGTCGTAGGGGGTCAGCACGCACACCCGGGAGATGTCCAGCGCGATGAGCGCCTCGGCCAGTGCCCCCGAGGTGGTGACCGCGGCCTTGGCGCCCGCCGTTTCGATCGCGGTGACCAGGGTCTTCTCGTAGTCGACGCCGCGGATGAAGCTGCCCGATGCGCACAGGTAGGCGACCACCTCCGGCTCGACGTGCAGAACGTCGCGCGTGGCGGCCTGTAGGTGGTTGGTGTCGGAGACCAGTTCGGCCATCGCCCGGCTCACCGGCACCGGCTCGTAGTGGGTGCGCGCCAGGTGCAGCGCCACCTCGGCGGGGATCCAGCGCCACAGCTCACGCTCGATCGCCAGATCGAAGGGCGCGATGATGCCGACATCGCGCTGATCGACCAGCCCGTCGAAATCCGGTACTCCCGGAAACAGGGACAGATCCATGGGTTTCCCCATACTGACGTTCCACCCCCAGGCCAGCCCTGGATTGTTGACAATCATACGATCTGTTTTTACCGTGTCAATGTGGACACGCGTCCGGTGGTGACTGTCCAGCACGGCGAGTCGATTCCCGCTCGACTCGATTCGATCAGCGCAGACGCCGAGTTGCGGATGGTTCCGTCGGCGCGGCTGGCCGAAGCGATCACCGGCGCCGATGTGCTGTTCCTGTACGACTTCTCCTCGCCCGCGCTGGAATCGGTGTGGCCGGCCGTCGATGCACTGCGCTGGGTTCAGGTTGCCGCCATCGGGGTGGACGCGGTGCTGTTCGACGGCCTGATCGACAGCGACGTCGTGGTCACCAATTCCCGCGGCATCTTCGAAGAGCCCATCGCCGAATACGTGCTGGGACAGATCCTGGCCTTCGCCAAGGACTTCCGGCGGTCCGGGGAGGCTCAGCGCGACCGACGGTGGCAACACTTCGACACCGAGCAGATCGCCGGTGCGTCGGTCACCATCGTCGGCCCCGGGCCGGTCGGCCGGGCCATCGCGCGGTTGCTGCGTGCGGTCGGAATGTCGGTACGCGGCGTCGGCCGTTCAGTGCGTGAGGATCCCGACTTCGGGGCGATTACCACCGATGTGCCGTCCGCGGTCGCCGATGCCGACTATGTGGTGCTGGCCGCGCCATTGACGCCGCAGACCCGCCGCATGGTCGACGCCGGCGTGCTGGCCGCGATGCGCCCGACCGCCCGGCTGATCAACGTCGGTCGCGGTGAGCTGGTCGACACCGAGGCGCTGGTGTCGGCCCTGCACGCCGGCGCCCTTGCCGGCGCGGCGCTCGACGTCGTCGACCCCGAGCCGCTGCCGCCGAACCACCCGCTGTGGACCACCCCGGGCGTGCGCCTGACCCCGCACCACAGTGGCGACATCACGGGTTGGCGAATCGCATTGCAGCAACAGTTCATTGCGAACTTCCGGCGGTACGTGTCCGGTCAGCCGCTGCACAACGTCATCGACAAGCGCCGCGGATACGCGCCGTCGACGACCACGCCGAACGGAACCGGTTGAGGAGGCGTGCACATGACTCATCCCACCGAACTGACCGCGCTGCAACTGGTTGCCGCCTACACCTCTGGTGAGCTCTCGCCGGTTGAGGCAACCGCCGCGGCGATCGCGGCGATCGCCGAGCGCGATGGCGAGGTCAACGCCTTCTGTCTGGTCGATGAGGAGGCCGCACTGTCGGCGGCCCGCAAATCCGAAGCACGCTGGAGCGGCAACTACACCAAGGGCCTGCTCGACGGGGTGCCGGTCGCGGTCAAAGACGTGTTCCGCACCGCCGGTTGGCCCACCCTGCGCGGATCGCTGCTCGCCGACGCGGCCGGGCCGTGGCCCGACGACAGCCCGGCGGTCGGCAAGATGCGTGACGACGGAATGGTGCTGCTGGGCAAGACAACCACCCCGGAGCTGGCGTGGAAGGGCGTCACCGACAGCCCCCGGAGCGGCATCACCCGCAACCCGGTGGACACCGCGTGCACCGCGGGCGGGTCGTCGGGCGGCAGCGCGGCGGCGGTGGCCGCCGGGATGGCGCCGTTGGCGATCGGCACCGACGGCGGGGGCAGCATCCGCATCCCGGCGAGTTTCTGCGGCGTGGTCGGCTTCAAGCCCACCCACGGACGAGTCCCGATGTATCCGATCAGCCCGTTCGGGCCATTGGCCCACGCCGGGCCGCTCACCCGGACCGTTGAGGACGCCGCATTGCTGATGGACATCATCGGGCTACCCGATCATCGGGATCCGACGTCGCTGCCGCCGACGCTGACCACCTACCGTGGCGAAGTCCGGCGCGAGGTGGTCGGCCTGGACGTCGCCTACTCGCCGACGCTGGGCTATGTCGACGTCGACCCGCAGATCGAGGCCGCGGTTGCCGCGGCGGTGCAGGCGCTGGCCGACGCCGGACTCAACGTCCTGGTCGCCGACCCCGGTTTCGCCGATCCGATCGATGCCTTCGAGGTGCTGTGGGCGACCGGGGCGGCGGGCAGCCTGCGTGGTCACGAAAAGGACCGTGGGCTGGTCGATTCCGGCCTGGCCGAGATGTGGGAACGGGGCCTGGCGGTTTCGGCGGTCGACTATCTGGCCGCCCGCCAGGTCTGCGTGGACCTGGGAATGGCCATGGGGCGCTTCCACGAACGCCACAACCTGCTGCTCACGCCCACGGTGCCGATCCCGGCGTTCGCCGCCGGGCACGATGTGCCGATCGATTCCGGCATGCGCTGGTGGGCCCAGTGGACGCCGTTCACCTACCCGTTCAACATGACTCAGCAACCGGCGCTGAGTATCCCGATCGGTAAGACCGCCGAGGGTCTGCCGATCGGCCTGCAGATCGTCGGCCCGCGGCACAGTGACGATCTGGTGCTGGCGGCCGGCCTGTTCGCCGAGCGGGTGCTGGGCTTCTAGACCGCGAGCAGACGCCGAAGCCCCCAAATTCAGGGTGTTTTAGGGGCTTTCGTGTCTGCTCGCCGGAGGAACTAAGAACGGGCAAAGGCCAACTGCTCACCCACGGCACCGGCCATCCACAGGTCGTTGCACGCGGCCGCCATCTCGGCCAAACCCTCTTCGATCGTCGCGAACACATTGCCGGGCACCCAACCGACGTCACCGTTGAGCAGCAGGTTGTTGCGGCCGTAGAAGATAGCCAGGTCGGTCGCGCCCAGCGGTGAGTTCCCTTGGCCGCCTTCGTCATAACCATAGGCGGGGTTACCGATGTCGCCGGCGTCGAAGCCGAAGAAGCAGACGTCGCCGGGGATCGGCGTCACCGTGGTGTTCTCCCGGCCCGGGTTGCCCAGCGGCGGCAACAGTGTGTAGACCTCGTTGCGGGCGTATTTGCCGTGGTAGGCCTGGCCGGCGAGCGGCAACGCCTCCCAGACCAGGGCACAGGTCCGGGGCGCCTCGTCGTCGAGCAGCCGCGCGCGGCACGACACGCCGCGGCCGGTCAGCGTGATCGACACGAAACGCGCCACAGCAGCCCTTAGACCGGGTCGAAGGTTCGGCTGGCGACGAAGGTCGGCCGCGGGGCGGCGGCGCCAAACGGCTCCACCAGAGTGTTCTCCACGCTGTTGTAGACGATGAAGACGTTCGAGCGCGGATACGGGGTGATGTTGCTGCTCGACCCGTGCATGCAGTTGCTGTCGAAGAACACCGCCGACCCGGGCGGGCCGGTGATCTGGCGGATGCCATGCTGCTCGGCCATCCAGGTCAGGCTGTCGTCGTCGGGTGTGCCGATCTCCTGCTGCTTCAGCGACGAGCGGTAGTGATCCGGCGGCGTCTCGTCCGGGCAGGACACGAACCAGCGGTGCGAACCCGGCATGATCATCAGCGAGCCGTTGCTGTCCAGGTTCTCGGTGAGGGCCACCGAGACGCTGATCGCCCGCGGGCTGGGCATGCCGTCCTCGGCGTGCCAGGTCTCAAAGTCGGAGTGCCAGTAGAACTCCCGGCCATTGAAGCCTGGCTTGAAATTAACCCGGCTCTGGTGCACGTAGACCTCCGAGCCCAGCAATTGGCGGACCGGGCCGACCAGACGCGGGTCGGCGACGAGCGCGGCGAACGCCGGGCTGATCCGGTGCACCTCGAAGATCGACCGGATCTGCCCGCTGTCCCGCTCGCAGATGGAGCGCTCGTCGGCCGCCAGCACCGGGTCGGCGCGCAGCCGGTCCAGCTCATTGCGGAGGTCGGCAACCACGTCGGCGTCCACCAGGGCGTCGACGGCCAGGAATCCATTGGCATCGAACGCCTCGACGTTGGCCGTCGGCAGCGGCCCGCTGTTGGCCGCCGTGCCCCAGACCACCGGGTCCTGCCGCGGCTCGATGCCGAGGGTGACGTTGTTGCGGGTGGGGTAGTGGTCGGTGACGGCCGTCGTCACGAAGCGGTCTCCTGGGTTTCCTCGGTGAGCAGGGGGTAGGCGCCGGTCTCGTCGTGCACCTCCTGACCGGTGACCGGCGGGTCGAACACGCACACCATGCGCAGGTCGGTGTGGGCCGAAACACGGTGGTGTTCGTGCCCGTCGAGCAGGTAGAGGGTGCCGTCGCGCAGCGGGTGCACTTCACCGGTCTCCTCGTTGATCAGCTCACCTTCGCCGCCGACGCAGTACACCGCCTCGACGTGGTTGGCGTACCACATCGAGGTCTCGGTACCGGCGTACAGGATGGTCTCGTGCATGGAGAACCGTTGCCCGTCACGGGCCAGCAGCAACCGCTGGCTGTTCCAGGTCTTCGATTGCACGTCGCGGTCGGTGCCCTTGATCTCGGCGAGGGTACGAACGATCATCCTTTGGCTCCTGAGGTAGTGAGTTCTTTGGCGGCTACGGCTTCGATCGCATGGGCCGCGATCGTCAGGCCTTCGGCCAGGTCGTCGTCGTCGATGACCAACGGCGGCATCATCTTCACCACCTCACCCTCCGGTCCGGAGGTCTCCAACAGCAGGCCGCGAGCGAACGCCTCCTTCTGCACCGCGCCGGCCAACTCGGGCCGGTCGAACGCCACCCCGCGGATCAGCCCGCGACCGCGGGTCTCGACCCCGTCGAAGGGCTCGATCACCTCGGTCAGCGCCTGTTCGATCTGCTCGCCCTTGCGGATCACCTGCTTTTCCAGCAGGTTGTCGGTCCAGAAGTTCAGCGCCGCGGTGGCGGTGACGAACGACGGGTTCTGGCCGCGGAAGGTGCCGTTGTGCTCGCCGGGCTCCCACACGTCGAGCTCGGGCTTGAACAGCGTCAGCGCCATCGGCAGGCCGTATCCGCTGATCGACTTGGACATGCAGACGATGTCCGGCTCGATGTCGGCCGCCTCGAAGCTGAAGAACGGCCCGGTGCGCCCGCAGCCCATCTGCACATCGTCGACGATCAGCAGCAGCTCGTGGCGCTTGCAGAGTTCGGCCAGCCCGTGCAGCCATTCCAGCCGGGCGACATTGATTCCGCCCTCACCCTGCACCGTCTCGACGATCACCGCGGCCGGCTCGTTGAGCCCACTGCCGCTGTCCTGCAGCAGTCGCTCGAACCAGATGAAGTCGGGGGTGACGCCGTCGAGGTAGTTGTCGTAGGGCATCGGGGTGGCATGCACCAGCGGGATGCCGGCGCCGCCGCGCTTCATCGAGTTGCCGGTGACGCTCAGCGAACCCAGCGTCATACCGTGGAACGCGTTGGTGAAGCTGATGATGCTTTCCTTGCCGGTGACCTTGCGGGCCAGCTTCAGCGCCGACTCCACCGCGTTGGTTCCGGTGGGGCCGGGGAACTGCACCTTGTAATCCAGCCCGCGCGGCTTGAGGATCACCTCCTCGAACCGCTCCAGGAACTGACCTTTGGCCACCGTGTTCATGTCGAGGCTGTGCACCACCCGGTCCGAACTGAGGTACTCCAGCAACGGCGCCTTCAGGTCCGGGTGGTTATGGCCGTAGTTCAGCGCCCCGGCGCCGGCGAAGAAGTCCACGTATTCGGTGCCGTCGACGTCCCAGATCCGGGAACCTTTGGCCCGGTCGAATGTCACCGGCCAGGACCGGCAATAACTCCGTACTTCGGATTCAAGGGTTTCGAAAATACTCATGGTTTCCTCCGTCCGTCGGTCACATACAACGGAACGGAACGACAGGTCGAGTTAAAACTCGTGCCGCGGGTGATCTCGGCTCGACCTACCACCCCGCTCGGATGCCCCCGGCTAGCTTTGCCGGGGCTCACTTTGCGCGGTCGCGACCTTACCGAGACCAAATTGTTATCTCAACCTTGTCATGCTGTTACCGACGTGGCGTGTCTACCCGCAACGGGCCGATGCGAAACAGCTCCTCGGCCAAGTGGGACTCGGGGAACAAACCCGCCCCGAACAGCTCGGAGCACTCGAGGGCGGCCTCCCAGCGGCGCGCGAAAGCGCCGAAAAGGCGGCGGCTGGCCTCGTTGTCCGGTGTGATTGACGTCTCAAGGTGCGTGCCGCCGTCGGCCACCAGGTCGGCCGCCAGATGATCGAGCATCCGGCCGGCCAGGCCTATGCCGCGGTGCGCGTCGTTCACCGCCACCTGCCAGACCATCAGCGTTGCGGGCTGCTGCGGGCGGCGGTAGCCGGTGACGAAGCCGGCCGGCTCGCCGCCGACCTCGGCGATCACCGAGCTGGAGGCGAAGTCGCGGCACCACAGCAGGTAGGCGTAGGGCGCGTTGACGTCGAGGGTCGCGCTGTCGACGGCCATCTGCCACAGGGCCGGGCCGTCCGCCACAGTCGGTGTCCGAAGATGAATGTCAGCCGGGTCCGTCATCTGATCGACGGTACGGGGGAGGCGATCACGGATTCGCCGACGGGTCAGGCGGCGGGCCGGGCGGCACCCGCAGAGTTCGCAGCGCCTCGAGCACCGAGCGGCCCTCGGGCTCGGCGCGGACCGGCACCAGCCGCCACGCAACCAGCGGGAACAGCCCGCACAGCGCGAAGGCCAAGGGGTAGCCGACGGCGCCGATCAATGCACCGAACACCGGGGGCGCGATTCCGGCGGTGAGGCGCTGGGTGGTGTTCTGCGTGCCCAGTGCGCGTCCGCTCCAGTACGGCCCGGCCATCTCGGCGACCGCCGTCGACGACAGCCCGTTGTCCAGCACGCTGATCACCGCCGCGACGACCATCGCGGCTTCGGCCAGGTGGGAGTGCAGATGATCGGTCACCCCGAGCACCACCATCGCCACCGCACCGGCGACGGCCAGGCTGCGGATCGGTCGCAGCCTCGAGCGCACCCGGTCGGACCATCGGCCGGCCAGCACCCGCCCGGCGGCGCCGAGCAACTGCGACACCGTCACCAGGCTGCCGGCGGCGGCGATCGACCAGTCCGTGTCGACGATCAGCCACACCAGCATGAAGGTGGCCAGCACACACTGCGGAACCATCAGCAGCGCCGAGGACACATGGATGCGCCACAGCACCTTCGAGCCGCGGTAGGGGTTGGACAACTCCGCGCCCGTCGCCGCCGACCGCGATCTACGGGGCGG
This sequence comes from Mycolicibacter sinensis, assembly GCF_001673565.1. GTDB lineage: Bacteria > Actinomycetota > Actinomycetes > Mycobacteriales > Mycobacteriaceae > Mycobacterium > Mycobacterium sinense_C. The sequence goes on along the minus strand of NZ_LZMF01000104.1, from coordinate 3,323 downwards.
ATCGACCACCCCGATGGCACACGCCACCGCCGCCACCGCGCACAGCGTCGCGGGGAACATCAGCGCCCGCGCCAGACCGTGCTCGGCCAGTTCCGGAATCACCTCGGCTCCCAAGGCGATTCCCAGCGGCTGCGCCGTCTGGCGGATCCCCATCACCAGCCCGCGCTGGTGCGGCGGGAACCAACCGGTCACCAGCCGGCCACTGGCGCTGTTGGCGCTGGCGGCGGCCATGCCGCCCAGAAACAGAAACGCGCCGACCCCGACCAGTGAGTGCATCGACGCGGCCCCGAAGGCGGCCAGCGCGGTGAGCGCGGAGCCGACGGACAACACGATCCGCTCGCCGATGCGGTCCAGCAGGGCGCCCCAGGCGAACAGCGTCAGCACCATGCCGAAGCTGGGCATCGAGGCCAGCAGACCCGCCACCGCCAGATTGGTGTCCCGCTTGGTCTCCAGCATCGGGATGACGAAGGCGATGCCGTTGATGAACACGAACGAGCACAGCGTCGCCACCAACGCCACGATCATCACCGACCAGCGTGCAGCACTGCTGATCGACTCCGTGGACACCTGGTCATGGTTCCACATGCCAGTCGGTGTCTGCTGGCCACGAACACTAGGCTTGCTCGAATGCGCCTAGGCCGAATTGCCAGCCCGGACGGCGTCGCCTTCGTCAGTGTGGAGGGTGACCCGGACCGGCCCGATGACATGACCGCGATGACCGCTCGCGAAATCGCCGAGCACCCGTTCGGCACACCGGAGTTCACCGGCCGGTCCTGGCCGCTGGCCGATGTGCGCCTGCTGGCCCCGATCTTGGCCAGCAAGGTGGTCTGCATCGGCAAGAACTATGCGGCCCACATCGCCGAGATGGGTGGCGCCGCACCGGCCAACCCGACCATGTTCCTCAAGCCCAACACCGCGATCGTCGGGCCGAACGTGCCGATTCAACTGCCCGCCAATGCGTCCCCGGTCCACTACGAGGGCGAGCTGGCCGTGGTGATCTCGCGGCCGTGCAAGGACGTTCCGGCGGCCCGGGCCCGCGACAACATCCTGGGCTACACCATCGGCAATGACGTGTCGGCGCGGGACCAGCAGAAATCCGACGGCCAGTGGACTCGGGCCAAGGGGCACGACACCTTCTGCCCGGTCGGGCCGTGGATCGTCACCGACCTCGACCCGACCGACCTGGCGATCCGCACCGAGGTCAACGGGCAGGTCAAGCAGGACAGCCGGACCTCGCTGATGATGCACGACATCGGCGCCATCGTGGAGTGGATCTCGGCGGTGATGACCCTGCTGCCCGGCGACCTCATCCTCACCGGCACCCCCGACGGCGTCGGCCCCATCGAACACGGCGACACCGTGTCCGTCTCCGTCGAAGGCATCGGAACCCTCACCAATCCGGTTATCCGCAAAGGAAAGTCGTGACCGCACCCGCTGTTCGCGTTCGGTTCTGCCCATCTCCGACCGGCACACCGCACGTCGGCCTGATCCGCACCGCACTGTTCAACTGGGCCTACGCCCGGCACACCGGCGGCACCTTGGTCTTCCGGGTGGAGGACACCGATGCGCAGCGCGACAGCGAGGAAAGTTATTCCGCGTTGCTCGACGCGCTGCGCTGGTTGCAGCTGGACTGGGATGAGGGGCCCGAAGTGGGCGGTCCCTACGGCCCCTACCGGCAGTCGCAACGCGCCGACATCCACCGCGACGTGGTGGCCCAGCTGCTGGCGGCCGGCGAGGCCTACGAGGCCTTCTCGACGCCGGACGAGGTCGAAGCCCGTCACCTGGCCGCCGGCCGCAATCCCAAGCTGGGCTACGACAACTTCGACCGGGACCTCACCGACGAGCAGCGTGCCGGCTACCTGGCCGAGGGCCGCCAGCCCGTCGTGCGGTTGCGGATGCCCGATACCGAGCTGGGCTGGAACGACCTGGTGCGCGGGCCGACGACCTTCCCGGCGGGCACGGTTCCCGATTTCGCGCTGACCCGCGCCAACGGGGATCCGCTGTACACGTTGGTCAACCCGGTCGACGACGCGATGATGAAGATCACCCATGTGCTGCGGGGTGAGGACCTGCTGCCGTCCACGCCCCGGCAGATCGCGCTGTATCAGGCCTTGATGCGCATCGGCGTGGCTGAGCGGATCCCGGAATTCGCGCACCTGCCAACTGTTTTGGGCGAAGGAACCAAAAAACTCTCCAAGCGTGATCCGCAGTCGAATCTGTTCGTGCACCGCGACCGCGGCTTCATTCCCGAAGGGCTGCTGAACTACCTGGCGCTGCTGGGCTGGTCGATCGCCGACGACCGCGACGTGTTCGGTCTCGACGAGATGGTCGCCGCCTTCGATGTGGCCGACGTCAACTCCAACCCGGCCCGGTTTGATCAGAAGAAGGCCGATGCGCTCAATGCCGAGCACATCCGGATGCTGGACGCGGGAGACTTCACCACCCGACTGCGCGCCTACTTCGACACCCACGGTCATGACACCGGGTTGCACGACGCCGCCTTTGCGACGGCAGCGGCGCTGGTGCAGACCCGCATCGTGGTGCTCGGCGACGCCTGGGGACTGCTGAAGTTCTTCAACGACGACGCCTACGCGCTGGACCCGCGCGCGGTTGCCAAGGAGTTGGGGCCTGAGGCCGGCCCCGTCCTGGACGCCGCCATCGCCGCGCTGGAGGGGGTGGGGGACTGGACCACCGAGGCTATCGAGGCTGCGCTGAAGGCCGCGTTGCTGGAGGCTCTGGAGCTCAAACCGCGTAAGGCGTTCGGCCCGGTCCGGGTCGCGGTCACCGGCGGGTTGGTCAGCCCGCCGCTGTTCGAGTCACTGGAGCTGCTGGGCTCAGAGCGCAGCCTGGCGCGGCTGCGGGCGGCCCGTAACGGCGTCGGGTGAGCGCGATGAGTACTTCGCCGTAGAAGTTTGGTAGTCTGCTCGTCGGCCCACAGCGGCTGGCTCGAAGTGCCCGACCGGCACTGTGACCAGCGGTTATGGCGTGGCCAATGTTGGTCCTTGGGGTATGGTGTAATTGGCAACACAGCTGATTCTGGTTCAGCCATTCTAGGTTCGAGTCCTGGTACCCCAGCAAAACCGGTCCGCCGCAAGCGATTAGGCGGGCCGTTGGGGTTGGGCTATGCTGACAACCCGGAAATGTTCTAGCCCCCGTCGTCTAGCGGCCTAGGACGCCGCCCTCTCACGGCGGTAGCGTGGGTTCGAATCCCATCGGGGGTACAAATCAAAGGCCCGCACCTTCCCCAAGGTGCGGGCCTTTGTGGATTTCGGGCGGGCTCAGGTGTTCGTCGGCGCGGTGGAACCGGCCAGCGGCATCGCCGG
>NZ_LZMF01000103.1:0-19769 GCF_001673565.1 Mycolicibacter sinensis | reverse complement strand
CCGCCGCGCAGCCGGTGACCGACCTGCTGCGCGACGAGGCCTTCATGGGCTGGTTCGACGCCGTCGGCGTCGACGACATCCCGGCCGTTTTCGCCGGGGCGCTCGCCGAGCGCATCGAACTGGCCGACCCGCAGCCGGCGCCTGAGGCGCCGGGCGTGGTGGTCGCGGCGGTGGCCGAAGTCGTCGACGCCGACGGCGTCGAACCAGCCCATGAAGGCCTCGTCGCGCAGCAGGTCGGTCACCGGCTGCGCGGCGCGGATCGACATCAGCGCCAGCACCCGGCCGGCATCGACCGACGAGGTGTAGACGAGGACATGGCGGGCACCCAGGTGTGCCAGGCTGCCGCGGTGGCGCTGCAACAGCGGCCAGACCCGGGCCGGATCGGGGACCCGATAGTCCGTCACCAACACCAGGGAGCGCGACAGCGACTCGGACACGTTCTCGGTCAAGGCGCGGCTGCGCCCGTCAACTGGCCGGGCTCAGGTCCGTCGCGACTGCCGCACACACCGCCGGCCCGCAGCGGAACGTCTCGATGTGTCCCGCTCCGGAGTCGGCCGGGTCGACACCGGCCGCCCGCAACGCCTGAGCCTTGAACGCGCGGGCCGCCGCGCTGAGCCGGTGCTGCCGGGCGTCGACGTCGCTGTGCAGTTCGGCGGGCACGGTTCCCCACAGCGTCACCTCGGTGCTGCTGTGTTCCAGCGCGTCGAGCACGCCCTGGCGCACCTGCGCATGCCCGTCGAACATCTCGGCACAGACGGCGATCGTCTGGGGGTGCGGCCACTGCTCCCACTGCTTGAGCACCGATGCCAGGTTCAGCACCCGGGCCCCGAGGATCTGCAGGGGGCGAGTGTCCTCCTTGTCGAGGATCATCACGGTGACGTCCCACCCCGCCGTCGCGCGGTCATAGAGCCAACCGCCGGCGGCCGTGACGACGTCGAGGACGCTGCGGCCGACGACGTCGAACCGGTAGCGCATGTCCGGGTCCCCGGTCACCGGTGGGCGTCCTTTACCGGCGGAGCGAAGTCGCGGGCCAGTGTTTCCGTGTACGCCGTGAACACCTCGTTCAGAGGTATTGAAGGGTCCAGAAGCCATGACATCTCCATTCCGTTGATAAAGGCGAGAATTTCCGCGGCCTTGATGCCCGCGTCGAAGTCGGAGCGGTAGCGGCCGGCGTCCTGGCCGCGCCGGATCAGGTCGGCGACGATGTCCACCGCGGCGCGGTACCGCTGGAGCATCCGGTCGTGCAGCGGCGCCTCAGGCAGCACGTTCTCGGCGAGCAGCACGGTGAACGTTCCGACCAGTTCGGGCGCCCGGGCGAACCGCTCGGCGACCCGCTGGATCTCCTCGATGAGGTCGCCGCTGCGGTCGGCGTGCGAGTCGTCGTCGGCGTCGCGGGCGTCGAGCACCGCGTGCAGCAGCTGTTCTTTGGAGGAGAAGTGGTGCAGCAGCCCGGCCGCGCTGACCCCGGCATTGCGGGCGATCTGCGCCAGTGAGGTGTTGCGCCAGCCGTTGCGCGCCAGCAGGTGTTCCGCCGCCAGCAGGATCCGCTGCCGGCGGTCCTCGCCTTTGGCGAGCAGTGTGGCGTACGGCCGTGGTGAGGTCACCGGGCTCCTTCGATCAACCAACCAAGTGAACACACAGTAGGTTGGTTAGGGTAGTTGTGACAAGGGTCTCATCGAAGAATTTTTTTGCCTGGCTTACAGGCCCAGCGACTTGGCGATGATCATCTTCATGACCTCGCTGGTACCGGCATAGATCCGGGCCACTCGGGCATCGGTGTAGAGCCGCGCGATCGGATACTCCATCATGTAGCCGTAGCCGCCGAACAGCTGCAGACACCGGTCGATCACCCGGGCCTGCATCTCGGTGCAGAACAGCTTCACCCGCGCGGCATCGGCCGCCGACAGCTCGCCCTCGACGTGTTCGAGGACCGCTCGGTCCAGCATGCACTGGGCGGCCTCGATCTCGGTGGAGACCGCGGCCAGCTCGAACTTGGTGTTCTGGAACGACGCGACCGGGGAACCGAACACGTTGCGGTTCTTGACGTAGTCGATGGTGGCGGCCAGCGCCGAGCGGGACTGGGCGACCGACCCGACGGCGACGGTGAGCCGTTCCTGGGCCAGGTTGTGGCCCAGGTAGCTGAACGCCTCGCCCTCCTCCCCCAGCCGGTTGGTCACCGGAACCCGGACGTCGGCGAAGGACAGCTCAGCGGTGTCTTGGACCTTGCAGCCCATCTTGTCCAGTTCGCGGCCCCGTTCGAATCCGGGCATGCCGTCCTCGACCACCAGCAGGGTCAGCCCGCGGCGACGGTTGTCGGGGTCGGTGGAGGTGCGCGCCACCACGATCACCAGGTCGGCCTGGATGCCTCCGGTGATGAACGTCTTGGCGCCGTTGAGGATGTAGTCGTCGCCGTCGCGCACCGCGGTGGTGCGCATCCCGGCCAGATCCGACCCGGTGCCGGGCTCGGTCATCGCGATCGCGGTCAGCAGCGTGCCGGCCGCCAGCCCGGGAAACCAGCGCGCCCGCTGCTCGTCGCCTGCGTAGTGCAGGAAGTACGGCAGGATCACCTCGAGCTGGGTGCGCACCGTGGAGAGCGTCACCAAAGCGCGCGCCGCCTCCTCCTGCAGCACCACGTTGTAGCGGTAGTCGTCCGCGCCCCCGCCGCCGTACTCCTCGGGGATCGCCATGCCGAGCATCCCCAGTGAGCCCAGGTGTTCGAAGACCGCGCGCGGCATCCGGCCGGCCTTCTCCCACTGCGGATATTCGGGCACCACGTGCTTGTCGACGAAGTCGCGGGCCAGGGCCCGAAACGCCTCGTGGTCTTCGGTGAACAGAGTGCGCTGCATGCCCGGCGCCCCTAACCGATCAGCTCGACGATGGTGGCGTTGGCGGTTCCGCCGCCCTCGCACATGGTCTGCAGCCCGTAGCGAATCCCGTTGTCGCGCATGTGGTGAATCATCCGGGTCATCAGCACCGCACCGGACGCGCCGAGCGGATGGCCCAGGGCGATCGCTCCGCCGACCGGGTTGAGCAGCTTCTCGTCGGCACCGGTCTCGGCCTGCCAGGCCAGCGGTACCGGCGCGAACGCCTCGTTGACCTCGAACACGCCGATGTCGTCCAGGCGCAGCCCGGCGCGTTTGAGCACCTTCTCGGTGGCCGGGATGGGTCCGGTGAGCATCAGCACCGGGTCGGCTCCGGTCACCGCACCGGCGGTGTAGCGCACCAGCGGGGTCAGTCCGCGGCGGGTGGCCTCGTCCTCGCTCATCACCAAAAGCGCTGCGGCGCCGTCGGAGATCTGCGAGGAGTTGCCGGCGTGGATGACCCCGTCGTCGGCGAAGGCCGGCTTGAGCCCGGCCAGTCGCTCGACGGTGCTGCCCGGGCGCACGCCCTCATCGGAGTCGACGACGGTGCCGTCGCCGGTGGTCACCGCCACGATTTGCTCGTCGAACACACCGCTGCCGCGGGCGGCCGCCGCCCGCTGGTGCGACTGCACGGCATACTCGTCGAGGCGGGTGCGGGACAGCTCCCACCGCTGTGCGATCAGCTCGGCCGACACGCCCTGGTTGAAGGCGAAACCGTCATAGCGGGCAAGGGCTTTCGGCCCGTAGGGCTCGCCGGTGGCTCGGGCCGCGCCCAGCGGCACCCGGCTCATCACCTCGACGCCGCCGGCGACGACGACATCCTGTTGGCCCGACATCACCGCGTGTACGGCGAAGTCGAGTGCCTGCTGGCTGGAGCCGCAGGCCCGGTTGACCGTGGTGCCCGGGATGGTCTCGGGCCAGCCCGCGGCCAGCACGGCGTAGCGCCCGATATTGCTGGACTGGTCGCCGACCTGCGACACACAGCCCCACACCACGTCGTCGACGGCGTCGGGGTCGACACCGGTGCGCTGCATCAATTCGTTGAGCACCAGCGCGGACAGGTCCGCGGCGTGCATCCCGGCCAGCCCGCCGTTGCGCTTGCCGACCGGGGTGCGCACTGCCCCGACGATCACCGTTGGTCGCATCTGAACTACTCCGTTCTACTTCGCCGGCCAGCCGCCGGTGAAGCGCGGGGTGCGCTTCTCGGCGAATGCCGCATAGGCTTCCGCGGCGTCGGTGCCCGCGAAATTGACTATCTGGGCGCGTGATTCGTTGATCAGGGCGGCCGGCAGGGTGGTGTCGGCCCCCTGGTTGAGCAGCGCCTTGCTCTGCGCCAGTGCCCGCGGCGGGCCGGCCGCCAACCGGTCGGCGAGGTCGTCGACGAACCCGTCGATCTCCTCGGCCCCCACCACCCAGGTCACCAGGTTCAGCGCTTGGGCTTCGGCGGCGTCGATGGTCTCGGCCAGCAGCGCCAGCCGCTTGGCCTGCTGCAGGCCGGCGATCTTGGGCAGCAACCACGACCCGCCCAGGTCGATCGACAGGCCCCGCTTCGAGAAGATCTGGCAGAACGTCGATTCCGGCGTCGCGACCACCAGGTCGCAGCCCAGGGCCAGGTTCCAGCCCGCCCCGACCGCCACCCCGGCCACTTTCGCGATGGTCGGCACCGACAGCTCGTGCAGGGCCAGCGCGACGTCGGTGAGGCGTTGCAGCTTCTCCACCGGGTGAACCTCGTCGGGTGTGCCGATGTCTGCACCCGAGCAGAATGCGCCGCCGGCGCCGGTGATGACCAGGGCGCGCAGGTCGCGGTCGTCGGCGGCCTCGCGCAACGCATCCCGCAGCGCCCGCCACAGCTGCGGGCTGATCGCGTTCTTGCGGGCAGGCCGGTTCAGGGTGAGGGTGCGCACGCCGTCGCGATCGCTGCGCAGCAGTACCGGGTCGTCGGGGGACATCAGCTGCCAGCCTGCCCGATCGCCCCCTGACCGCGCAGCGCGGCGATGTCGGTGTCGGTGAAACCAAGCTCCCCCAGCACCGCGTCGGTGTGCTCGCCCAGCCCCGGCACCGCGCCCATCGGGGGCTGGTAGCCGGCGATCACCGGCGGCGGCAGCAACGACGGGATCGGTCCGGCGGGGGTGTCGATTGAGCGCCACCGGTCGCGCTCGGCGAGCTGGGGGTGCGCCAATACGTCGCTGGGGGTGTTGTAGCGGGCGTTGCCGATTCCGGCGGCATCGGCGGCATCCTGGATCTTGGCCAGGTCGTGGCGGGCGCACCAGTCCGCGATCGCCTGGTCCAGAATCGCCCGGTGCGCAACCCGGTCGGCGTTTCCGGCGAAGCGCGGATCGTCGGCCAGGTCGTCGCGGCCCAGCAGTTCGCGGGCCAGCCGCTGCCACTCCCGGTCGTTGGTGGTGCCCAGCACCACGGTGTGCCCGTCGGCGGTCGGGTAGGCGCCGTAGGGCGCCACCGCCGGTGAGCTCATACCGAGCGGTTGCTGGTCGATTCCGGAGTGCCGCGCGTAGGTGAGGTGGTAGCCCATCATCTCGGCCATCGTGTCGAACAGGCTCACGGTGATCGACGGTGCCGGTGCGCTGCGATCTCGGCCGACCAGCAGCGCCATGATCGACAGTGCCGAGTACAGGCCGCTGGTCACGTCGGCCACCGGCGGGCCCGGTTTGGCCGGGGCGCCCGGGTTGCCGGTCACCGAGCACACCCCGGACTCGGCCTGCACCAGCAGGTCGTAGGCACGCTTGTGCGACAACGGTCCCCCGCTGCCGTAGCCGTCGATCTCGACCGCGATCACGTTCGGGTGCCGGCGCGCCATGTCTTGCGGGGACAGGCCCAGCCGGGCGGTGGCACCGGGCGCGAGGTTGGACACCAGCACGTCGGCGCGGTCGAGTAGCCGGTGCAGAATGTCGCGTCCCGCCTCGCTTTTCAGGTCGAGGGTGACCGACTCCTTGCCGCGGTTGACCCAGACGAAGTGCGCGGCCTGCCCGTTGACGACGTCGTCGTAGTAGCGGGCGAAGTCGCCGCCGTCGGGGTTCTCCACCTTGATGACGCGGGCGCCGAAGTCGGCCAGGGCGCGGGTGCACATCGGTGCCGACACCGCCTGTTCCAGGGCCACCACGGTGACGCCCGCCAGCGGTGGGGCTGAGGGTTGGGGCATCACATCACCATGCCACCGTCCACCGGCAGCACCTGCCCGGTGACATAGGAGGCGGCGTCGGAGGCCATGAAGACGAATGCGCCCGCGACCTCGCTGGGCTCGGCCCAGCGCTTCATCGGGATGCGGTTCATCATGTTGGCGGCGAATTTCTCGTTGGTGCGGATGGTCTCGGTCATCGGGGTGGCCGCCAGCGGCGCCAGCGCGTTGACGCAGATCCGCTGGGTGGCCAACTCGCGGGCCAGCGACTTGGTGAAGCCGATCAGGGCGGCCTTGGCCGCCGAGTAGTTGACCTGTCCGAGGGTGCCGGTCAGCCCGGCGGCCGAGGTCACGTTGACGATGCGCCCGGTGCCGTCGGTCGGAACGTAGGGCAGCACCGCCTGGGTGCAGTTGAACGCGCCGACGGTGTGCACGTCCAGCAGCAGCCGCATCGAGTCGGCGGACAGTTTCTCGAACATCGCCGGGCGGGTCACGCCGGCGTTGTTGATCAGGATGTGGATCTTTCCGTCGGCCAGCTCGGCGGCCTTGCTGGCGGCCGCGTCGGCGGAGTCCCGGTCGGCCACATCCAGCGTGGTGGCCGCAGCCCGGTGCCCGGACGCCGAAATCCGCTCGGCCACTTCAGCGGCCGCGTCGCCGTCGATGTCGGTGACCAGCACTGCGGCTCCGGCTTCGGCCAGTGCGGTCGCGACCGCCGACCCGATGCCGCCGGCCGCCCCGGTCACCACCGCGCTTCGGCCGCGCAGGTCGAAGTAGCCGGCCATCAGTAACTCCTCGGCAGTCCGAGCACGTGCGAGCCGAGGAAGTTCAGGATCATCTCCTGGCTGACCGGTGCGATCTTCATCAGGCGGGACTCCCGGAAGAACCGGGAGATGTTGTATTCCTCCGAGTAGCCCATGCCGCCGTGGGTCTGCAGCGCGCGGTCGGCTGCCGCGAAACCGGCGTCGGCACATAGGTATTTGGCCATGTTGGCTTCCCGGCCGCAGGGCTTGCCATTGTCGTAGAGCCAGGTGGCCTTGCGCAGGATCAACTCGGCGGCGTCCAGCCGGGCCAGCGAGTCGGCGAGCGGGAACTGGATGCCCTGGTTCATGCCGATCGGCCGGTCGAACACCACGCGCTCGTTGGCGTACTTGACCGCGCGGTCCAGCGCGACCCGGCCGATGCCGAGGGCCTCGGCGGCAATCAGCATGCGCTCCGGGTTGAGCCCGTGCAGGATGTAGGAAAACCCCTTGCCCTCTTCACCGATCCGGTGTTCGGCCGGTACTCGCAGGTCGTCGATGAAAACCTCGTTGGACGACACCGCGTTTCGGCCCATTTTGGTGATCGGCCGGATGTCGACGTGGTCGCGGTCGATATCGGTGAGGAACAGGGTGAGGCCGTCGGTGGGTTTGGCTACCTCGTCTCGCGGGGTGGTGCGGGTCAGCAGCAGGATCTTCTCGGATTCAAGGGCTTTGGAGATCCAGACCTTGCGCCCGTTGACCACATAATCGCTGCCGGCATGCTTGGCGAAGGTGGTGATACGTGAGGTGTCGAGGCCCGCGGTGGGTTCGGTGACGCCGAAGCACACGTGCAGATCGCCGCTGACGATGCGGGGCAGGGTTTCGGCTTTCATCTCATCCGAGCCGAAGACCACGACCGGCTGCATGCCGAAGATCGACAGGTGGATCGAGCTGGCGGCGTTCATGCCGCCGCCGGACCGGGCCACTTCCTCGGCCAGGATGGTGGCCTCGGTGATGCCCAGCCCGTGACCGCCGTACTCCTCGGGGATGGTCATGCCCAGCCAGCCGCCGCCGGCGATGGCGTCGTAGAACTCGCGCGGGAATTCGTGCGCCTGGTCCTTGGTCATCCAGTAGTGGTCGTCGAACTTCGCCGCCAGTTCGGCGACCGACTGCCGGATCAGCTGCTGGTCCTCGGTCAGCTCGAAGCTCATTCCGCCGGACATGATCTCCTCCAGCCCATCAGCACCCCTTGTGGACGTTCATTAGCCGGAAACGAGAATAGCATTCTCGTTTATTGGGTCCCTTCGGCGTACCAGGTGCGGAACTCGGCGTAGTTGGGCATCTCCTCCGAGTTGGCCTTGGGGTCGATGCACACGTGGATCACCGCGGTGCCGCCGGCGGCGTAGGCCCGTTTGATCGCCGGTCCGATCTCGGCCTCGTCCTGCACGTATTCGCCGTGGCAGCCCATGCCCTCGGCGATCTTGTCGAACCGGACGTCCTTGCTCCAGTGCACCCCGGGCTGCGGCGAGGGTTGCTCGAAGGTGCGCTTGTACACCCCGACCTCCAGGCCCCACTGGTGATCGACGCCGACCACGCAGACCAGCGGCAGCCCCAGCCGGGCCGCGGTCTCCAGTTCGGCGATGTGGAACAGGAACGCCGAGTCACTGGTCAGCAGCATCACCGGGCGCTTGCCGCCTTCGGCGACCGAGGCGCCCACCGCATACGGCAGCCCGGTGCCGAGGTGGCCGAAGTTCTGGTTCCACATCACGTCGTGCGGCTTGGCCTGCGAATAGGTCCACTGGAAGATGACGGTGGCGCCGCCGTCGCGGACCATGATGCCGTCGGCGGGGAAGGCTTTGGTGGCCTCGACCACGTAGCGCGCCGGATGCACCGGGGAACGACCCGCCGGCGCGGTCTCGGCGAGCTCGGCCAACTGCTCGGCGTCTTGGCGGATCCAGCGGTCCAGCTCGGCCGACGGGGTACGCGGTGCGTCTTTCAGGGCTTCGACCAGCTGCGGGACGATGCCGCGCAGGTCGCCTACCAGCGGCACGTCGATCGGCCGGTTCACCCCGATCGCCAGTGGGTCCTGCTCGACGTAGATCCACTTGCGGTCGGCGTTCTTTTCCGCCCAGTGCCGGGTGGTGCCGTAGTGCACCGGCTCGCCCAGTTCGGTGCCCAGGGCCACGCAGACGTCCGAGGCCGCCACCGCCTCGACCGCCGATTGGGAGAACCCGTAGGGGAAGGTGCGCTCTTCCAGGCCGGGGATGAACGCGGTGCCCCCGGAGGTCTGGATCACCGGGCAGGCCATCAGCTCGGCGAGCTCGGCGACCGCCGCCCCGCTGCGCGAGGTGTGCACCCCGTGGCCCACCAGCAGGATCGGGTTGGCCGCGTTACGGATGAGTTCGACGGCTTCGGCGAGCTCGGCGGCACCGGCCCGTTGATTGACCAGCCGGTAGCGGTGCGGCTCGGGCGGGCCGGCCAGGTCGAGCTCTTCGAGGATGACGTGCGAGGGGTATTCGATGTAGGCCGGTCCGGGGGTGCCGGACATGGCGCGGCGGATGGCCTCGTGCACGATCTCATCGGTCTGGTCGGCGTACTCGATCGAGGCGCTGTACTTCACCGACGGCGCGAACAGCTCTTCTTGGCGGACGAATTGGATGCGCCCGCGCCGCACCCGCCGTTCGGTGATGCGGGCCCGCTGGCCGCCCAGGAAGACCACCGGGGAGTTCTCCACCTTCGCGCACATCATCGCCCCGGCGATGTTGGCCACCCCCGGGCCCAGGGTGCCGATGCACAGCCCGGGCCGCCCGGTCATCCGCGACGCCGCTTCGGCCATGAATCCGGCGCTCTCCTCGTGGTGCGGGGCCACCACCGACCAGCCGCGCTGTTCGGCCTCGACGAACATGTGCACGAAGTTGGGGTCGGGGATGCCGAACAGCGTGTTGACGCCCTCGGCCTCGAACAATTCCAGTATCCGGCGGTAAACGGGTACACCCACAGTCGAAACTCCTTGTTCTGCTTGTTAATACCGTTGAGCGAGACGTTGCCGGTGCGCTGCCGGGGACCCGAACAGCGATCGGTTGAAGACGGCGCGTTTGAGGTAGACGTGGATGCCGCTCTCCCACGTGTAGCCGATGCCGCCGTGCAGCTGCATGGCCTTGCCGACGACGTCGACGGCCGCACCGCAGGTGTAGGACTTCGCCATGGCGACCGCGGCATCGGCGTCTTCGGGGCCGCCGGCCACCAGCGCGTCGACGGCCTCGCGCACCAGGGCGCGCGCCACCGCGATGTTGACCTGCATGTCGGCGCAGGCGTGCTTGACGGCCTGGAAGGATCCGATCGGACGGCCGAACTGCTGGCGCGTCTGCGCATAGGAAACCGTCGCGGCCAGCATCGCCTCGGCCAGGCCGAGGCTGTCGCAGGCCACCGCGAGTGCGGCCCGGTTGCGCACGTCCTGGATCCCGTGCGGGTCGGCGAATTTCAGCGGCTCGGGAACCTTGATGCGGTCGGCGGCCACGGTGGCCACCGCACGCGTCTCGTCGAGCACCGGTTGCGGTGTGACGGTGAGATCGTCGGCGACCACGATGACTTCGGTGCCGGTGTGATCGGTGGCCGGCACCAGCAGTCGGTCGGCGCCGTCGGCGTCCGGCACGAACTCGGCGCGCCCGGTCAGCCGTCGGTCGGCCGAGACGGTGAACGCTCCGTCGGCCACCGCCAGCCTTAGCCGGCCAACTGCGGCGTCGCCGAGCAGTTCGTCACGAACACCGCTGTGCCGCAGTGCGTTCAGCACACCGATAGACAGTACGGCGCCGCCCAGATAGTGCGTGGCCGCGGCGGCCCGGCCCAGTTCTTCGCAGAGCACCGCGACTTCGGCGAACGTCGCGCCGGCCCCGCCCAGCGCGTCGGCGACCTCGAGTCCGACCCACCCGGCGTCGACCAGCGTCGCCCATTCCGTATCCCGCTCCCGGGCCAGTACGTCGGCGGCGACCGCCCGCAGCTCGTCGTGCAGTTCGGTGAAATCCGTTGTCGTCATGGCACGCTCGGCTCTCGCGGCAGTCCCAGGCCGCGTTCTCCGATGATGGTGCGCTGGATCTCGCTGGAGCCGCCGGGAATGGTCCACTCCCAGGAGCCGATGAAGTCCAGCACCCACGATCCGGATTCCCAGCCGCTGGACAACGGTTTGGCCAGTGCGGTGTGCGCGGCCAGCCCACCGATCTCGGCGCCGAAATCGGTGAGGCGCTGCAGCAGTTCGCTGTAGAACAGCTTCACGATCGAGGCGTCGGCCGGCCCGGCCGTGCCGGCCTCGACGTCGCGCACCAACTGCCGGCACATCGCGCGCAGGCCGGTGATCTCGGTTTCCAGCTGCGCCAATTTGTCGGCGACCACCGGGTCGTCGGTCGGGGCGGCCTCGAGCAGCCAGCGGAAACCCGCGCAGCTCAGCCGCTCGGCCAGCTCGAGCATGGTCATGCCGCGTTCGGCGCCCAGGGTCGCCTGCGCCACCTGCCATCCGGCGTTCTCTTCGCCGATCAGGTTGGCCGCCGGGATCACCACGTCGTCGAGGAAGATCTCGCAGAAGTGCTGGTCGCCCACGGCGTTGCGGATCGGCCGCACCTGCACGCCGGGGCTGGCCATGTCCAGCAGGAAATACGAGATGCCCTTGCGCTTGGGTGCGTTCGGGTCGGTGCGGGCCAGCAGCAGGCACCACTGGGCGTGGCTGGCGCCGCTGGCCCACAGCTTCTGGCCATTAACCACGTAGCCGTCGCCCACCCGGCGCGCGGAGGTACGCAGCGACGCCAGGTCCGACCCGGCCTCGGGTTCGGAGAAGCCCTGCACCCAGATCTCGCCGTCGCAGATCGCCGGCAGATGCCGCCGGCGCTGCTCCTCGGTGCCGGCAGCCAGCAGGGTGGCCGCCGCGTGGTGGATGCCGACGAACGCCAGCACCAGCCGCGGCGCGTCGTGGGCCGCCAGCTCCTGGTACAGCACGGCCTGATCGGCGACCGACATGCCGCCGCCCCACTCTCGCGGCCAGTGCGGAACAGCGAACCCGGCGCTGTGCAGGGTGGCAAACCAGCTGCGCTGAAAGTCGACGAACTCCTGTTCTTCAACCCCGGTTTGGGTGCGACGCCAGTCCGCCGGGATGTTGTCGGCGCACCACTGGCGCACGTGGGCGCGGAAATCGGCAGCTTCGGTCATCGCCCGGCCGACCGCTTCTGGAAGGCCAGCAGACGCTGCCGGTGCTCGGGTGTCTTCATGGTGGCCACCTCGGCGGCGAACCCGGCCTGCAGCGGGCCGGCCAGCACCTGCGACAGATACATGTTGACCACCCGCTTGGTGCCCTGCAGCGCCTCCGGGGGCTGGGCGGCCAGCCGCTCGGCCAGCTGATGTGCCTGCGGCAACAGCTCTTCGGGTGCGAGGCGGCGGCTGGCCAGTCCGAGTTCCACGGCGGTGGCGGCGTCGATCCGGTCGCCGGTGTAGAGGTATTCGCGCGACCGCAGGATCGGGGTGAGCAACGGCCACAGTGCGGCGCCGCCGTCGCCGGCCACCAGTCCGACCGCGACGTGCGGGTCGGCGAAATAGGCTGCCTCCGAGATCAATACGATGTCGCAGAGCAGCGCCACGCTGCAGCCCAGTCCGACCGCGGGACCGTTGACCGCCGCGATGATCGGCAGCGGGAAGCGCAGCATCTCCTCGACGATCTGAGCGCCTTCCCGGATGCTCTCGTCGCGGGCGACGTCGTCGTCGAGGAACGTGGTGATCCAGTTCAGGTCACCGCCGGCAGAGAATGCCCGCCCGGCGCCGGTGAGCACCACCACCCGGGTCGCCTTGTCGGCGGCCAGCTGCCGCCACACGTTGGCCAGACCGGCGTGCAGCTCCGCGTTGACGCTGTTGAGCTCCTCTGGGCGGTTGATCGTCACGGTGCGCACCGGCCCGTCACCGGTCACCGTGATCTCGCGCGGCAGCTCGTATGTCATGAGTACAGGCCCGCCAATCCGGCGCGGCCGGTGCGACCGACCAGCCGCTCCCGGGTCGCCGAGAGACCCCATGGCAGCCGGCGCAGCGGCTGGCTGTAGCGCGACAACCAGGACAGCGCCGTCTCGTCGCAGAACCCGACCGCACCGTGCAGCTGATGGCAGACCCGGAACACCACCTCGGCGGCGTCCAGGGCCGCCGAGCGCAGCGCCAGGGCGTCGGCTACCGCGTCGGGGCGCCCGGTCGCGATGCTCCACAGCGCGTACTTGGCCAGCATGTCCAGCCCGCTGCGTTCCACCTCGGCGTCGGTCAGCTGGAACTGCACGCCCTGGAACTTGGCCAGCGGCTGGCCGAACTGTTCGCGCAGCCGCACATGGGCGATCGTCAGATCCAGTGCCCGATCCAGCATCCCCAGCAGCGTCCAACACGGCAGCACCAACCCCAGTGCCACATCATCGGCACCGTCGGCGTCGATCTCGGTCAGCGTCAGCTCGGCCACCAGGGCCGGCCCGGCATCAGACTGCGCCACCGCGGTGCTGCGCACTCCGGCCAGGGTGACCGCGGCCCAGCGCTTGGACAGTCCGGCCACCGCACCGGCCGGGGCCTGCTCGTCGACCACGATCAGCCCATCCACATCGAGATCAGCGGGTACAGCGAGACGTTCGGCCAGCGGGTAAGGCAGCGCCCAGTAGCCGGCGCTGCGGCACAGCGCGGCCGCGGCTTCGAGTTCGTCGGCATCGGCACGGGGCTTGAGGTCGAACGCGCCCAGCCCCTGCAGGATCGGCCCCACCAGCTGTTCGCGCCCGGCCGGGTCGGCGTCGGCGCGCATCACCAAATCGTCGCCACCGGCCGCTTCGAACGCCCGCAGCGCCGCGCGCCCGTATTCGGCGGCGCCGTCGCCGAGTTCGAGGATCATCGCGGCGCCGCCAGCAGGGCACGGGAGAGCAGGATGCGCTGCATCTCGATGCTTCCCGATGACACGGTGGCAGCCTGCGAGTAGTGCCAGTGGTCTTCGACCTCGGCGCGGAACCACTGCGCCTGAGCGCCGGCCGGCGCTTCGGCGGCGATCTCCATCAGCACCTCCGCGCTCTCCTGGTCCAGGCGGGTGACCGCGATCCGGTAGGCGGCGGCGTCCCCGGGCGCAACGCGTCCGCTGTCCTGCAGCGCCACAATGCGATACGCCATCAGCCGGGCGCGGCGGCAGTGGGTGAGCATCCGCACCCAGCGGGCCGCCAGCTCGCCGGGCAGCGTCTCCCAGCGCTGCCCGAGCGCGTCCGGGGCGGCGGCCAGCAGTCGTTCGCAGCGCGCATAGCGGGCGATGCCCACCCGCTCGTAGGACATCACGTCCTGCACGACCGACCAGCCCGCATCGACGTCGCCGAGCACGTCGGAATCGGTGACGCGCAGGTCGTCGAAGAACACCTCGTTGAGATGATGGGGGCCCATCATGGTGCCGATCGGCCGGACCTGAATCGCCGGGTTGTCCATCGGCACCAGGAAGATGGTCAGGCCCTGCTGCTTCTTGGTGACCGCCCCCTCCCCCACCCGGGTGGTGCGGGCCAGCAGGAAGCACCACTGCGCCATGGTGGCGTAGGACGTCCAGATCTTCTGCCCGTTGATCAGCCAGCCGTCCCCATCCCGGCGGGCCGTGGTGCGCAGCGACGCCAGGTCCGAGCCGGCCTCGGGCTCGGAGAACCCCTGACACCAGATCACCTCGCCGGCCGCGATCGGCGGCAGATGTCGGCGCTGCTGCTCGGGTGTGCCGTGCCGCATGATGATGGGCCCGACCCAGTTCACCCCCATGTACTGCGCGCCACGCGGTTCGTGGTGCGCCCACATCTCCTCGCGCACCACGGTCTGCTCCCACACCGAGGCGTCCGCCCCGCCGAACTCCTTCGGCCAGGACAGGCACAGCAGGTCACGCTCGGCCAGCACCCGGCAGAACCGTTGTGCGGCAGCCAGATCGGCGGGATCGTCGGTGAACGCTCCCGGAAACCGCTCCGGCAGCTCCTGGCGGATCAGTTCGCGCAGCTGCCCGCGCAGCTCGCCGGCCCGGGTGCCCATGTCGAAGTCCAGCGTCATGAGGCGCCCTGCTCGAGGCCGAGTTCGGCGAGCACCGCCGCGGTATGTGCCCCCAGCTCCGGCGCCGGGCCGGCGACCCGGCCCGGGGTTGCCGACAGCCAGGTGGGCACGCCGGGGAAACGCACCGGGCCGTTCGGGGTTTCCACGGTCTCGAACAAGCCGACCGTGTTGAGGTGCGGGTCGTCGAAGAGATCGCCGGGGGTGTTCAGCGGGGCGGCCGGAATCTCGAGTTCGCGCAACAACTTCAGCCACTGCGCAGTGGTGCGCTCCTTCATCGTCTCGGCCACCAGCCCGTAGATGGTGTCGATCCGCTGGGCCCGCTGCGCCAAGGTGGCGTATTGCTCAGAGGCCCAGGGCGGCTGCACCGCGTCGATGAAGGCGTTCCAGTGTTTGTCGTTGTAGATCAGCGCGGCGATCTGCCCGTCGCTGGTGTCGTAGGGCCGCCGGTTGGGCGCCACCGTGCGGGGGTAGACGGCCGGGCCCAGGGGCGGGTCGAACATCGCGCCGTTGGCGTGTTCGACGAGCATGAACGAGGCCATGGTCTCGAACATCGCGACCTCGACCTCCTGGCCCTGACCGGAGCGCTCCCGGTGGAACAGCGCCATCATCGTGGCGTACAGGGCGGTCAGCCCGGCGATCTTGTCGGCCATGATGGTGCCCACGTAGTCGGCCCGCCCGGTGAGTTGCTGCTGCACGGCGGGCAGCCCGCATTCGGCCTGGATGGTGTCGTCGTAGGCCGGGCGGTCGCCGTCCGGGCCGCGCCGGCCATAGCCGTAGCAGTTGGTGTAGACGATTCCCGGGTTGAGGGCGGCCACCGCGTGATAGTCGAACCCCAGCTTCGCGATCGCCTTGGCCCGCATCGAGTGGATGAACACATCGGCGGTGGCGATCAGCGCGGCCATCGCCGCTTTGCCCTCGTCGGTGCGCAGATCCAGCACGATGCCGCGCTTGCCGCGATTGACGTTGACAAACACCCCGCTCATGTCCGGCGCCGGGCCCGCCGAGATGTAGCGGGTGGCGTCACCCTCGGGCGGCTCGACCTTGATGACGTCGGCGCCCATGTCGGCCATGATCTGCGTGCAGTACGGGCCCATCACCATCGTCGTCAGATCGATGACCCGGACCCCGCGCAGCGGACCACCCGCCGAGGCCTCCCCAGCGCCATCCGCCATCAATTGTTCGGACAAAATACTCCGTTCTGCGTATTGCAGAACACTATTCCGCAGGGATTATTTGCCCGTCAAGGGCGCGACGCCGATCGGCGCCAGCTATTGTCTGGACTAACGGCGCTTGATAACGTCCGGAGTCATGACGGATCCGCTCTCCCGTGACGGCCGCACCAGCCCGGCGATCGCAGCGGGCTGGCGCCTGGAGCGGATCACCGCCCCGAGCCGGCTGTTCGGCGCCAACGGCCTGCGGACCGGTCCGGACGGCCGGGTCTACGTCGCGCAGGTGACCGGCAGCCAGATCAGTGCACTCGACGTGGCCACCGGGGACCTGGTCGCGGTGAGCCCCCGCGGCGGGGACGTCGTCGCGCCCGACGACGTGGCCTTCGACGGCGCCGGAAACCTGTATGCCACCGAGGTGATGGACGCCCGCGTCAGTGTGCTCGACGCCTCGGGGCGCGGCCGGGTGCTGCGCGACGACCTGCCCTGCGCCAATGGGATCACCGTGCATCGCGACCGGCTGTTCGTCGGGGAATGCCGCGACGGCGGGCGGCTGATGGAGCTCGACCGGGCCACCGGCGCCCAGCGCGTCCTGGCCGAGAACCTGCCGTCCCCCAATGCCATGGAGTTCGGACCCGACGGGCTGCTGTACTTCCCGGTGATGACCGCCAACGAGATCTGGCGGATCGACCCGGACGCCGATGATGCTGCGCCGCAACGGGTTGCCGGCGAGCTGGGCGTGCCCGACTCGGTGAAGTTCGACGCGGAGGGCTTCATCGTCTCCACCCAGGCGGCCAGCGGGGCGGTGTTGCGCATCGACCCGCGCACCGGTGAGCGCACCGTGCTGGCGCAGCTGGCGCCCGGGCTGGACAACTGCACCTTCGTCGACGGCGCGCTGTTCGTCTCCAACTTCAGCGGCGAGATCACCCGGATCGGCGCCGGCGGCGACGTGTCCACGGCGCTGCCGGGCGGGCTGAACTGGCCGCTGGATCTCACCGTCGACGAGAACGCCACCCTCTACGTCGCCGACGGCACCTACTTCTACGCGGTCGGCCCGGGCGGGCAGCTGCAGACGCTCGGAATGCTGTTCACGCCCGGCTATCCCGGCTTCATCCGCGGGGTGTCCGCGCTGGGTTCCGGCGAGTTCGTCGTCACCACCTCCGGCGGGCAGGTCAGCCGGTACGTGCCCGCCGAGTCACGCAGCGAGGTGCTCGCCGACGGCTTCGACCAGCTCTACGGGGTGGCCACCGGATCCGCCGGAGTGGTCGTCACCGAGTTCGGCACCGGCCGGGTGCTGGGCGTGGACGCGGGAACCGTCGAGGTACTCGCTGCCGGGCTGGCGGGCCCGGTCGGGATCGCCCGTGCCGAGGACGGGGCCTACCTGGTGGCCGAGTCCGGCGCCGGGCGGGTGGTGCGCGTCGGCGGCTCCGGCGTCGAGCCGGTGGTGGACGGATTGACCTGTCCACAAGGCATTCTGGTGGCCGACCGCCGGCTCTACATCGTCGACGCCGGCGCTCGCCAAGTTCTCGCCGTCGACCTCGGCACCGGGACGCGGCAGGTGCTCGCCGACGGGCTGCCGATCGGGCCGCCGCCGGGTGTGCAGCCCAAACCGCTCAAGGGCATGCCGCCGTTCTCCGGTCCGCAGGGCCCGTTCGCCGGGATCGCCCGCCTGCCCGACGGCACCCTGTTCGTCGCCGCCGATGGGGACGGCAGCGTGCTGGCTCTACACCCGGCCGGCCCGTGACCGACCACCGCTACCTCAAGGTCGCCCGGGTGCTGCGCAAGGAGATCGCCGACGGGGTGTATCCGATCGGCTCTCAGCTGCCCACCGAACACGAACTGTGCGAACGGTTCACCGTGAGCCGCTACACGGTCCGCGAGGCGCTGCGGCGGCTGCGCGAGGACAACCTGGTGGTGTCCCGGCCGCGGGCGGGCACCGTGGTGATTCCCCGCACCGCGACGAACTGCTACGCCCACGACGTGGTGTCGATCGACGATCTGGTCGCGTTCGCGGCCGGCTCCTCGTTTGAGATCGACTCCAACGCCATGATCGCCATCGACGACGACACCGCCGCGCGCACCGGTCTGCCGGCGGGGAGTGACTGGCTGGCGGTGCGCGGCAATCGGCGAGCCGAGAACCAGACGGCGCCGATCTGCCGGACCGAGTACTACATCAACCGGGCCTTCGCCGGCGTCGGTCGGTTGCTACAACGCCACGCCGGTCCGATCTTCCCGTTGATCGAGGATGTGTTCGGGGTCAGCATCGTCGAGGTGCGCCAGCACATCCGCGCGGTGATCATCACCGAAGAACTCGCCGAACAGCTGGCCGTCGAGCCCGGCGCCGCCGCACTGCAGATGCAACGCAGCTACACCACCTCCGAGGGTGAGATCGCCCAGGTGACGGTGAACACCCATGCCGGCGACGACTACCGGTACTCGATGACGCTGCACCGGGTGACGGGACAGCCCGGCCCGTGACAACGCTGGGCGACACCCTCTCGGAAGCGGCCGCGCAGGCCCCCGACCGCGTGCTACTCGTCGACGGCGAGACCCGGCTGACCTGCGGGCAGCTGCACACCCAGGCTCGGGGACTGGCCGGTGCGATGACAGCGAAGATGCCGACCGGCAGCGTGGTGTCCTTCATGCTGCCCAACTGGCATGAGGCCGCCGTGGTCTATCTGGCCGCGACCCTGGCCGGGATGGTGGTCAACCCGATCCTGCCGTCGCTGCGTGAGGCGGAACTGTCGTTCATCCTCACCGACTCCGGCAGCCGAATGCTGTTCGCCCCACGCCGCTTTCGCGGCCACGACTACGCGGGCATGCTGGCGCGGGTGGCCGGTGCGATCGCCGAGCCGCCGGAGGTGGTGCTCGTGCGCGCGGGCCACGACGACTTCCCGGGGCCGCTCGAGTGCGACACCGCGCTACCCCAGGTCGATCCCGATGCGGTCCGGCTGCTGCTGTACACCTCGGGCACCACCGGTCGCGCCAAAGGCGTGCTGCACAGTCATCGTTCGATCAACGCGCTGATCCGGCAGCTGGCCCAGCACTGGCTGATCGACCCCGGTGACCGCTTCCTGGTGCCGTCCCCGATCGCCCACATCGGCGGGTCGATCTACGCCTTCGAAGCCCCACTGCTACTGGAGACCACCGCCGTACTGATGGACACCTGGAACGCCGATGCGGCCGTGCAGCTCATGCTCGCCGAACACTGCACGCACGTGGCCGGGGCGACACCGTTTCTCGCCCAGCTGCTGGCCGCCGCCCGGCGCGCCGGCACCCGGCTACCCGATCTGAAGCTGTTCGTCTGCGGCGGCGCGTCGGTCCCCGCCTCGTTGATCCGGGAAGCGGCCGGCTATTTCGACCGTGCCGCCGTCACCCGGGTGTACGGGTCCAGCGAGGTTCCGGTCAGCACCGTGGGCGCGGTCGGCGCCGGCGAGGTTCACTACGCCGCCGAGACCGACGGCCGGGCCGGGATCGCCGACATCAAGCTGGTCGCCCACCACGGTGCCCCGCCGGGTGAAGGCGAGATCTACGTCCGCGGCCCGCAGATGCTGGTGGGCTATCAGCATCCCGAGGACGAGTGCTTCGACGCCGACGGCTATTTCGCCACCGGCGATCTCGGCCGCTGGGTCGACGACGACTATCTGCTGGTCACCGGCCGGCTCAAGGACGTCATCATCCGCAACGGCGAGAACATCTCCGCGCGCGAAGTCGAAGACATCCTGGCCGGCCATCCCGGAATCGCCGAGATCGCGGTCGTCGGCATACCCGATACGCGCACCGGGGAACGGGCCTGTGCGGTGATCGTTCCGGCCGGCGA
>NZ_LZMF01000102.1:0-54613 GCF_001673565.1 Mycolicibacter sinensis | reverse complement strand
CATCACCGAGCCCCGTATCGGCCCGGTGCTGTGATGCGGCGACGCTGGGATGCCGCATCACCAGCAGCTCGGGCACGTGGTCAGGCCGGTAACCGGCGCCTGCATGAACGCTGGGTGCGCTTTGATGAGCGCAAGAAACGTTCGGTGGTCGCCAACGCTGCGATCGCACGTGAGCTGGCCGGATGGTGTTGGTCGCTGGCCGTCCTCGACGACTGAGCGCCCCACAAATGTCCAGATGAGTCAACCGGGTGTCGGCAAGCGTCTTGGAGTGACCCGCGTCGCCGCTATGAGCGATAACGTTGCACCGCAACGGATCATGCTCGACTTTAGACAAGCGGTCCGCTCCGACTCGAAAGTCCCGTCCTGCGGTAGCCAACCCGCGTATATCAGACTGACACGCGTCGATACGACACGCTCGACACCCACAACCTGACCCATTTGGTCAACAAAGCGGCGGCCGCAGCGACGGTTGCGGCCGCCGCTTCCCCCTGCCCACTTGACAAGATGTCCCCCATATCAGCGGCGACCCGCTGCACCCGGCTCCGCCGCGCTTGCGATCGCCTAGGGAATGCCGCCGTCGGCCCGCACGATCGAACCGGTGGTGTAGCTGGAGGCGTCCGACATCAAAAAGAGTGCGGCGCCGACGATCTCCCGTGGCTCTCCGGCGCGCTGTAAGGCGAAGTGCGCGAACGGGTTCGCGGCGTCGCCGAGGTTCCATGCCTTGGCGATATCGGTGAGAAACGGCCCGGGCATCAAGGTGTTGACCCGTACCGTAGGGCCGTAGGCTTGGGCCAGCGCCTCGGTCATCACGTTGAGGCCGGCCTTGGACGCCGCGTAGGGGATGAACGACGGGTGCGGGCGCAGCGAGCCATGGGTGGAAACGTTGATGATCGAGCCCCGGCCCGCGGCCACCATCCGTTCGCCGATGAGCGCCGAGAGCCGAAACGGTCCTTTGAGGTTGAGGTTGACCACCGCGTCGAACATCTTCTCGGTGACGTCGGTCTGTTTGTCGTATACCGGGGACATACCCGCATTGTTGACCAGCACGTCGACCCGGCCGAACCGCTCGTACGCCGCGTCGACCAAACCGTCGAGCTGATCCCAGCGTCCGACGTGCACCGCGTACGGCAGTGCGCTGCGGCCGGTTTCGGCCTCGATCTGCGCGGCGGTGGCCTGGCAGGCGTCGAGTTTGCGGCTGGCGATCACCACGTCGGCGCCGCAGCGGGCGGCGGCCATGGCCATCTCCCGGCCCAATCCCCGGCTGCCGCCGGTGACGAGCACCACCCGGTCGGTCAGGTCGAACAGCCCGTCCGCGTACCCCATGTCAGCGAACCGACGGCAGAGAGCGGGCCAGTTCGGCGGCGTGGGCGATCAGCTGCGGGATCATCGGGCCCATCGCCGCCGCGATCGCCGGGTCGACCTTGTTACTGGTCACCGATGCCGCGTAGGTCTTCTCCAGCACGATCCCGAGTTTCCAGTTGGCCAGCACCAGGTAGTAGTCGATGTTCTCGGTGGACAGTCCACTGACCTGCTCGTAGCGCTCCAGTAGCTCGGTGCGGGTCGGCATGCCTGCGAGGTCGGCGTAATAGCCGTGGGTGCGCGGGTTTTCGCCGTCATAGCCGAGCAACGCCCAGGCCAGGTCGAGCAGTGGATCGCCGATGGTGGTCATCTCCCAGTCGATGATCGCGACCAGTTTCGCCGGAGCACCGTGGGCGTACATCACGTTGGCGAACTGGTAGTCGCCGTGCATGATGCCCGGGGTGTAGTGCTCGGGACGGTTGCGCCGCAGCCAGTCCGACGCGTCATCCAGCCCGGGCAGCTCGCGCACCCGGTAGCTGTCCAAGAACGCCAGCCAGCGGTCGACCTGCCGCTCATGGAATCCGTCCGGGCGCCCGAACCCGTCGAGCCCGCGGGCGCGCCAGTCCACCCGGCCGAGGCGGGCGGCGCCCTCGACCAACTCGAAGGCCAGGCCGCGACGGGCGGTCAGGTCGGTGTCGAAGGGGGCCGGCCAGGCGTTGCCGGTGGAGTTCCAGCCGTCCACCTCGGCCATCACGTAGAACGGCATGCCGATCAGGCCGCCGTTGTCGTCGGCGGCGATCAGCTCCGCGTGCGGGACATCGGTTCCCGACAGCGCCCGCACCAGCCGGATCTCGCGGCGCAGCCCGTCGATCCGGGCGGCATCCGCCCGCGCGCCCGGCATCCGCAGCACCATGGTGGCCTCGCCGCGGCGCAGCCGGTAGAGGGTGTTCTGTGACCCGCCGGTCAGCGGTTCCAGCACCGGCAGTTCGCCGTCGCCGGGCGCTCCCGGTGCGCCGTTGGTGTCGAGCCAGCGCCCCAGCGCGCCGCTGTCGAGCCGGGAATCCTGCGCACCGTCCATGAACCGCACCTTTCAATCTCCGTACGGAGAATACCGTTCTCCGCCGAAAATGGAAGGGCTACCGCATGCGCGGGGGCTTAACGGTGACCCGAGCTAGGGGTTGAGGACCTCGGAGATCGGGGCGCCGCTGGCGATCTTGCCGCGCGCCCCCATCACCTTGCCGGGCCGGCCGGCGCCGACGACACCGACCAGCACGCCGTCGCGCTCGTAGTAGGCCAGGAACTTGTGGCCGTCGTCTTCGACCAGGTGCACGGTGTCGGTGGCCTGCGGCTCGCCCAGGCACTGGATCTTGACGTCGTATTGGTCGCTCCAGAAGTAAGGTGGCACCGCCACGTCGTGCAGGGATTCCCGGCCCAGCATCGTCGGGACCATGACCCGCACCTGGGTGACGACGTTGCTCCAGTGCTCCACCCGGATCTCGTGGCCGCCGCGGCCACGCCAGAACGCCACGTCGCCGACGGCCCACACGTTGGGTGCGCTGGTGCGCCCGGTCAGGTCGCACAGCACTCCGTTGCCGAGCTCGACGCCGCAGCCCTCCAGCCACTCGGTGGCCGGCCGGGAGCCCACGCCGAGCACTACCAGGTCGGCGGCCAGCTCGGCACCGTCGGCCAGCACGACGGTCTCGACGTGGCCGGCGCCGCGGACCTCGGCGACCCCGACGCCGCTGCGGACGTCGACACCGTTGGCCCGGTGCAGCCGCGCCACCAGTTCGCCAATCTGCTCACCGAGCACGCCGGCCAGCGGGGCGGGTTGCGGCTCGACCAGCACGACATCCACCCCGAGCTTGCGCAGGCTGGCCGCCGCTTCGCAGCCGATGAAACCGGCGCCGATCACCACCGCGCGGCGGGCGGCGGCCGCATCGCCGCGCAGCACCAGACTGTCTTCGAACGAACGGACCACCCGGATGCCGTTGACGTCGCCGAGGCTCGGAATGCGCCGCGGCACCAGTCCGGTGGCGATCACGAGCTGGTCATAGCCCAGGACGGTGCCGTCGGCCAGCGTCACGGTCTGCGCTGCGGTGTCGACTCCGCGGGCGCCGCAGCCCAGCCGCAGGTCGATGTCGCGTGAGGCGTAGAACTCCGGCGGTTCCAGGGTGCTGTCGTCGCGTTCACCGCGCAGCACATCTTTGGTCAGCGGCGGCCGGTCGTACGGCGGGCGGGTCTCGTCGGAGACAATGGTGATCGGCCCGGCATACTCCTCGCGCCGCAGTTCCTCGGCGGTGCGCACAGCCGCCAGACCGCCGCCGACGATGACGATCCCGTGTTCGGGCACGTCGATCCCCCTAGTGTGATCCCAGCAGAGCGCTCAGTATTTCAAAGCGCCCTTGTCGACCGGGATCTGCACACCTGTAAGGACACCGGAGCCCGCGCCGGCGAGCCAGACGACCACCTCGGCGACGTCTTCGGACGTCATGAAACCGTTGGGGCGCAACGGCATCGGCGGGAAGGCGTGCAAAAAGTCGGGGTGTTCGCCGAAGATCTTGGCCATCACCTGCGGCTCGATCATCGGGGTGTCGACCGAGTAGGGGTGGATCGAGTTCACCCGGATACCGTGCTCGCCGACCTCCAGCGCCAGGGTGTTGGTCAGGGCTACCAGGCCGTACTTGGACGCCGCGTAGTGGCCGTTGCCGGGGGTGGCCTTCAACCCGGCCGAGGAACTGACGATCACGATCGAGCCGCCGTTGCCGGCCTCGATCATCGCCGGCACCGCCGCCCGGATGGTGCGCCACGTGCCGGTCAGGTTGACGTCGATGACGGTGTTCCACTGCTCGTCGGTGAGCTCCCACAGCCGGCCCCAGCTCAGCACTCCGGCGTTGGCCACCACGACGTCGAGCCGGCCGAACTGCTCCACCCCGTCGGAGACCAGGGCGCGCAGCGCGGCGTCGTCGCGCACGTCCACGGAACGGGCCAGCACCTTGCGGCCGTGCGCCTCGACCCCGGCGACCATCTCGGCGAGATCGTCGGGCGTGGCCGCCGGATAGGTGATCGCCTCCGACGCCGGTGCGCAGATGTCGCAGGCGATGATGTCGGCGCCCGCGGCCGCCAGCCGGATCGCGTGCGCCCGGCCCTGGCCGCGCGCCGCGCCGGTGACCAGCGCCACCTTGCCTTGCAGATCGTGCTTCTCGTTCTGGCTCACGCGACGAGGCTAGCAGCTGAAACTGGAACCTGTTCTAGGTCCCCGCCACTTCTGCCCACAAGACGCAAAAGCCCCCTTTCCGCACCGGGAAAGGGGGCTTTCGCGACTGCTCGCGCAGAGGAACTACTTGATGATCTTGGTGACCCGGCCGGCGCCGACGGTACGACCACCCTCACGGATGGCGAACCGCAGACCCTCGTCCATGGCGACGGGCTGGATCAGCTTCACGCTCATCTCGGTGTTGTCACCGGGCATCACCATCTCGGTGCCCTCCGGCAGGCTCACCACACCGGTCACGTCGGTGGTGCGGAAGTAGAACTGCGGACGGTAGTTGGTGAAGAACGGCGTGTGGCGACCGCCCTCGTCCTTGGACAGGATGTAGGCTTGGCCCTCGAACTCGGTGTGCGGGGTGGTGGTGCCGGGCTTGACCACAACCTGGCCACGCTCGACGTCCTCGCGCTTGATACCGCGGATCAGCAGACCGACGTTGTCACCGGCCTGGCCCTGGTCCAGCAGCTTGCGGAACATCTCCACACCGGTGACGGTGGTCTTGGTGGTGTCCGGACGGATGCCGACGATCTCGACTTCCTCGTTCACGTTGATCACGCCACGCTCGACACGACCGGTGACCACGGTGCCACGACCGGTGATGGTGAAGACGTCCTCAACCGGCATCAGGAACGGCTTGTCGGTGTCGCGGACGGGGTCCGGGATGGACTCGTCGACGGCCTCCATCAGGTCCTGAACGGACTTGACCCACTTCTCGTCGCCCTCGAGCGCCTTCAGAGCCGACACCCGGACCACCGGGGCCTCCTCGTCGAACTCCTGGGCGGCCAGCAGCTCGCGGACCTCCATCTCGACGAGCTCGAGGAGTTCCTCGTCGTCGACCATGTCGGACTTGTTCAGCGCCACCAGGATGTAGGGCACGCCGACCTGACGGGCCAGCAGCACGTGCTCGCGGGTCTGCGGCATCGGACCGTCGGTGGCCGCGACCACCAGGATCGCGCCGTCCATCTGGGCGGCACCGGTGATCATGTTCTTGATGTAGTCGGCGTGGCCCGGCGCGTCGACGTGGGCGTAGTGCCGCTTCTCAGTCTGGTACTCCACGTGGGAGATGTTGATCGTGATACCGCGCTGACGCTCCTCGGGAGCGTTGTCGATCTGGTCGAACGCACGCGACTCGTTCAGGTCCGGGTACTTGTCGTGCAGAACCTTGGTGATAGCCGCGGTCAGCGTGGTCTTGCCGTGGTCAACGTGACCGATGGTCCCGATGTTGACGTGCGGCTTCGTCCGCTCGAACTTCGCCTTCGCCACTTCTTGTCCTCCTGGACTTGTTGGTGCTGGGTTACAGCAGGATTGATCTTTTCTAGTTTGTGCCACCGTAGCGGCACGGGCGGGTGGTGCCTATTCGCCCGTCGCCTTGGCGATAATCTCCTTCGACACCTGCGCCGGCACTTCGGCGTAGGAGTCGAACACCATGGAGTAGTTCGCCCGGCCCTGGGTCTTCGACCGGAGGTCGCCGACGTAGCCGAACATCTCCGACAGCGGAACCTGCGCCTTGACGACACGCGCACCGCTGCGCTCCTCCATGGCCTGGATCTGACCACGGCGGGAGTTCAGGTCGCCGATCACATCGCCCATGTAGTCCTCGGGCGTGGTGACCTCGACGGCCATGATCGGTTCCAGGATCACCGGCTGCGCCGCTGCGGCAGCCTTCTTCAGCGCCTGCGAGCCGGCCACCTTGAAGGCCATCTCGGAGGAGTCGACATCGTGGTACTGACCGTCGGTCAAGGTGACCTTGAGGTTGACCAGCGGGTAGCCGGCCAGCACGCCGTACTGCATGGCGTCCTGGGCGCCGGCGTCCACCGCGGGGATGTACTCGCGGGGAACGCGGCCACCGGTGACCTTGTTCTCGAACTCGTAGGTCGCCCCGTCTTCGCCGGTGAACGGCTCGATGTCGATGAGCACCTTCGCGAACTGGCCCGAGCCACCCGTCTGCTTCTTGTGGGTGTACTCGACCTTCTCCACCTTGCGGCGGATGGTCTCCTTGTAGGCCACCTGCGGCTTGCCGACGTTGGCCTCGACCTTGAACTCGCGACGCATCCGGTCCACCAGGATGTCCAGGTGCAGCTCGCCCATCCCACCGATCACGGTCTGGCCGGTCTCCTGGTCGAGGTGGACCTTGAAGGTCGGGTCCTCTTCGGCCAGCTTCTGGATCGCCAGGCTCAGCTTCTCCTGGTCGCTCTTGGTCTTGGGCTCGATGGCCACCTCGATGACCGGCGCCGGGAAGGTCATCGACTCCAGCACGATCTGGTTGGCCGGGTCGCACAGGGTGTCACCGGTGGTGGTGTCCTTGAGGCCGATCATCGCGTAGATGTGGCCGGCGGAGGCCGAGTCGACCGGGTTCTCCTTGTTGGAGTGCATCTGGAACAGCTTGCCCAGCCGCTCCTTCTTGCCCTTGGTCGAGTTGATCACCTGGGTGCCGGACTCCACCTTGCCCGAGTACACGCGCACGTAGGTCAGCTTGCCGAAGAACGGGTGCACCGCGATCTTGAACGCCAGCGCCGAGAACGGCTCGTCGATGCTGGGCTTGCGGCTGATGACCTCGTCTTCCTTGCCGGGCACGTGGCCCTGCACGGACTCGACGTCCAGCGGCGACGGCAGGTAGTCGATCACCGCGTCCAGCATCGGCTGAACACCCTTGTTCTTGAACGCGCTGCCGCACAGCACCGGGTACAGCTCCGAGGAGACCGTCAGCTTGCGGATGCCGCTCTTGATCTCCTCGACCGAGAGCTCCTCGCCGCCGAGGTACTTCTCCAGCAGCGCCTCATCGGTCTCGGCGACGGCCTCCAGCAGCGCGGTCCGGTACTCCTCGGCCTTGTCGGCCAGATCGGCGGGGATGTCGACGGTTTCGTAGGTCTCGCCGAGTTTGGTCTCGCCGCGCCAGACCTTGGCCTTCATCTCGACCAGGTCGACGATGCCCTCGAAGTCGTTCTCCGCGCCGATCGGCAGCTGGATGACCAGCGGGCGGGCGCCGAGGCGTTCCTCGATGGTGCGCACGGTGAAGTAGAAGTCCGCGCCCAGCTTGTCCATCTTGTTGACGAAGCAGATCCGCGGCACGTCGTACTTGTCGGCCTGCCGCCACACCTGCTCGGACTGCGGCTCGACGCCCTCCTTGCCGTCGAACACCGCGACGGCGCCATCGAGAACACGCAAGGACCGCTCCACCTCGACGGTGAAGTCGACGTGGCCCGGGGTGTCGATGATGTTGATCTGGTTGTTGTTCCAGAAACAGGTCACCGCGGCCGAGGTGATGGTGATGCCGCGCTCCTGCTCCTGCTCCATCCAGTCAGTGGTCGAGGCGCCGTCGTGCGTCTCACCGATCTTGTAGTTGACACCGGTGTAGTACAGGATCCGCTCGGTCGTCGTCGTCTTACCGGCATCGATGTGCGCCATGATGCCGATGTTGCGGACCTTGTTCAGGTCGGTGAGCACGTCCTGTGCCACAGCAGTCTTCCCACTCTTTCGATTACGTCAATTGCTTTGTCGCGCTGGGGCCGGCGGGTTAGGCCGGCTGGATCACCAGCGGTAGTGCGCGAACGCCCGGTTCGCCTCGGCCATCTTGTGGGTGTCTTCCCGCCGCTTGACGGCGGCACCCAGGCCATTGCTGGCATCCAGGATCTCGTTGGCCAGGCGCTCGATCATGGTCTTCTCCCGGCGCGCCCGCGAGAAGCTCACCAGCCAGCGCAGCGCCAGCGTGGTGGAGCGCTCGGCACGCACCTCGACCGGAACCTGGTAGGTGGCGCCACCGACGCGGCGGCTGCGCACCTCGAGGGCCGGCTTGACGTTGTCCATCGCGCGCTTGAGCGTCACGACCGGGTCGGTGCCGGTCTTGTCCCGGGCCTGCTCCAAGGCGCCGTAGACGATGCGCTCAGCCAGCGACTTCTTGCCGTCCAACAGCACCTTGTTGACCAGCTGGGTGACCAGCTGCGACCCGTAAACCGGGTCGTTGACCAGCGGACGCTTGGGAGCGGGACCCTTGCGCGGCATCAGCTCTTCTCCTTCTTGGCGCCGTAGCGGCTGCGGGCCTGCTTGCGGTTCTTGACCCCCTGGGTGTCCAGCGAGCCGCGGATGATCTTGTAGCGCACACCCGGCAGGTCCTTCACCCGACCACCACGCACCAGCACCATCGAGTGCTCCTGC
The DNA here is from genome assembly GCF_001673565.1 of Mycolicibacter sinensis. Lineage (GTDB taxonomy): Bacteria > Actinomycetota > Actinomycetes > Mycobacteriales > Mycobacteriaceae > Mycobacterium > Mycobacterium sinense_C. The sequence goes on along the minus strand of NZ_LZMF01000102.1, from coordinate 45,897 downwards.
AGGTTGTGACCCTCACCCGGGATGTAGGCGGTCACCTCCACCTGGCTGGTCAGCTTGACGCGGGCCACCTTGCGAAGCGCCGAGTTCGGCTTCTTCGGGGTGGTGGTGTACACGCGGGTGCACACGCCACGACGCTGCGGGCTGCCCTTGAGGGCCGCGGTCTTGACCTTGGCGACCTTGTCGCGGCGGCCCTTGCGGACCAGCTGCTGAATGGTTGGCATCTACCGGCTTCCTGTATCGCTGTTCGAAACTCTGTAAATCCTGCGGTCTGTGCCCTTCCGCTACCCCGCGGTCGGGCGTGTCGCATGGGCCGCTGCGGATTCCTCCGCTGCATAATGGACATGCGAATTGGGCCAGGCGCGCGCGTTATGTCACCAAACGCGCCTCGGTGGCCAGGCACGAGCTACCACAATACCCGCCTGGACTCCGGCAGGTCAAAGCGCGTCGCCCCAGCCCTTTCGGGCCGCGCGGCCGCTACCCGGTTCGGCTCTCCATCGCCGACGCCAGCCGGCGCACCATGTCCGAGAAGATGGCGTCGGTGTCGACGTCATCCATCACTCCGGTCATCTCCAACAGCACGAATCCGTGCATCGCCGCCCAGAACTCCAGCGCCGCGTGAAACGCCCGATCACCGTCGAGCCCGTAGGACGACAGCACCTCGATCACCGGGGCGGCCGCGCGGGTGGCTGCGGCGGTGTACTCCGGGTCCTCCCCGCCCAGCGGCATCCGGGTGAACGCCGAATAGCGGCCCGGGTGGTGGTGGGCGTAGCTACGATAGGCCCCGGCCATCACCAGCACCGCGTCGTCGCGGGCACGGCCCTGGCCGACCTGGGTCAGCATCTCGAGAATGTCGTCGATGACCCGCATCCGCATCGCGCGGCGCAGGTCACCCAGGCTGTGCACGTGGTTGTACAGCGACGGGCCCTTGGTGCCCAGCTGGGTGGCCAGCGCATTGATGGTCAGCGCGTCCCAGCCCTCGCGGTCCAGGAAGTTCAGCGCGGCGTTGACGATGACCTCCCGGCTCAGCTTGACCGGGCGCGCCCCCGATTTGCCGTTGGCACGCGAGCGACCGCCCGCCGACGGCAGGTCTGGTCGAGCTGACATGGCGGTTGCCCTTCGTAGCAGTGCGTGCCGGACAGATCAGCAAAGAACTCTAATCCACCGATATGTAGGGGAACCCGCGTACGGCCGAGCCGGCGCGACGTAAGCTTTGCCGAAATCGCGTCCGGCGAGAGGGGCACGGGAGATGAAATGGAGCGCGCTGGGAGCTGCGCTGCTGACCTTTGCGGCCGCTCCGCTAGCCGGCGCCCCGGACGCACAGGCCGTGCCCGGCGACATCCACATCTACGGAGTGCATGAGACGCGCACGCTGGACTGCCAGGGCGGCACCCTGTTCATCAACGGGGTCAACATCACCGTGCATGCCTTCGGGGACTGCTGGGCGGTGACCATGCAGGGCTCGCAGAACACCGTCATCGCCGAGAACATCATCAACGACGTCACCGTCTACGGCTACGACCAGACTGTCTACTACAAGAATGGCGACCCTTTCCTGTTCGACCGCGGACGTGAGCTGGGGATGACCAACCGGCTCGCCCGCGTACCGGCGTGACCCCCGATCACCGCCGAAGCCACTGCTCGTTTCTCGGTGCTCTGCTGGTGGCGATCTGCGCCGGCGTGGCCGGTTGCGGCTCGGAGTCGCCTGAATCTGCCCGGGTCTCCAAGAGCTTTGACGAGACGATCAACTACCAATCGTTCGGGACGACGTCGGCGGTGGACTGCGCCGACGGCAAGTCGCTGACCGTGGCCGGATCCAACAACCGGCTGACGGTCCGGGGCCGCTGCGAAGCGGTGAACGTCGCGGGTGCCGACAACCGGATCACCGTAGAGCGGGTGGAGAAGTCGCTGACGGTCACCGGGCTCAACAACTCCATCACCTACCGCAGCGGCGAGCCGACGGTCGACGATCGCGGGTCGGGCAACACCATCGCCGATAAGCGCTAGGCTTTGGCGCCGGCCGCCGGTCAGGCTTTGGCGCCGTGCCGGCCGGCACCGCCGGCGAACCGGCCCGCCCCGTGCAGCGCCTCCTCGGCCACCCGCGACAGGCTGGCGAATTCCTGATCCATCGCGTGGGCTTCGGTCATCCCCCACTGTCGCAGCGCCGACAGCCGATCCGAGCGCAGGCAGCCCTGCGGCAGTTCGGCGAGTTCGCCGGCCAATTGCTCGGCCGCGGCGCGGGCCTGCCCGTTGGGCACCACTCGGTTGGCCAACCCGATCGCGTGCGCCTCATTGGCGTCCACGGCGCGGCCGGTGAGGATCATGTCCATGGCGCGGCTGTGGCCGATCAGCCGGGGCAACCGCACTGTGCCGCCGTCGATAAGCGGCACCCCCCAGCGCCGGCAGAACACCCCGAACACGGCATCGGCCTCGGCGACGCGCAGATCACACCACAGCGCCAACTCCAGGCCGCCGGCCACCGCATAGCCGCTCACCGCGGCGATCACCGGCTTGGACAGCGTCATTCGGGTCGGGCCCATCGGCCCCGGCCCGGTGCGGTGGGTCTGGTTGGCTTTCTCGGTGCCCAGGGCCTTGAGATCGGCTCCCGCACAGAAGGTTCCGTGATCCCCCCACAGCACCGCCACCGAGGCGGTGTCGTCGCGGTCGAAGTCGGCGAAGGCCTGATACAGCGCGGCCGCGGTCGGCCCGTCCACGGCGTTGCGGGCCTGCGGCCGGTTCAGGATCACCGTCGTCACCGCACCGCTGCGCTCCACCCGCACCGAGTCCGTCATGACGGCACCTCCATCGCTTGGTCCGCATCGCGCCGCGCCGCCACTTCGTCGACGAATTCCCGATAGCGACTGCGGATCCGATCGCCCGGCCAGTCCGGCGGCAGCAGTTCGGCCGGCAGCACCGGGTCGCGGCGCAGATGGCGGACCATGGCCGCGGCGACGGTGAAGCGGTCGGGCACGTCGGGAGCCTGAGCCATCGCGGTGAGCAGCTCGTTGCCGGTGTCCGCCCACCCGGCCAGATCCCACAGCTTGCCGGCCAGTTCGGCGGGCCGTTCGTCGCGCGCGGTGAGCAGCCGGGTATGGGAGGCCAGATCAGCGCCCAGCTCGGCGTCGATGTTGTCCGGCCGCATCCAAATCCCTTCGCGCAGTTCGGCGAACCGCCGCTCGGTGAGCCCGGAGCGCAAGGCGGCCCGGGTTCGCGCGTCGCAGCCGATGCTGGTGATCACCACCGCGAGCCAGTCGCCGCCCCAGTGCCGGGTGCGCGGATTCAGCGCCTCGTCCTGCCGACGCTGACGTTGCAGCAGACGGTCGGAGAGCCCGTAACCCTCAGTGGAGCGCACCAGCTCCCCGGCGGCGACCAGCCGGGTCAGCGCCACTCGCATCGCGGTTTCTTTGATGCCGAAACCTGCAGTGAGCCTGAGTAGTTCAGCTGAGGTGGCCGAAGCGGGGTGAGCGCCCAGCAGCACCGACAGCACCACCGAGCGGGCCGTCATGCGAACTGGGGTCTCAGCCATCTGACGCTTACACCCCGGATGCCTGTCGGCCGTAGTCGCCGAACGGCTCGTCGCGGTGCCGCACCGCCTCGCGGAAGCCGTGCGCGCCCGCATCGGCGACGAACGCGTGCCCCTCCGGGGTGTGCCGCGCCACCCCGTCGAAGACGGTGCTGACCATCCGGCTGGTGGCCACCCCCTGTTGCAGCAGCGCAGTATTGAGCGCCAGCTTGGCCATGATCAGCTGGTTGACCGGCATGGCGGCGATGCGGGCCACCAGGCGTTCGGTGCGCTCGTCGAGATCGGCCGGATCGGGGGCCTCGATCGCCAGACCCCATTCGGCGGCTTGCGCGCCGGTGATGCAATCCCCAGTCAGCAGAAGGCGTTTGGCGCGCTGGTCGCCGAGCCGGTGTGCCCACAGCCCGGCCGCCGGCACTCCCCATACCCGCATCGGCGGATAGCCGATCTTGGCGTCGGAGGCCGCGATCACCTGGTCGGCATGCAATGCGATGTCGGTACCACCGGCCACGCAGTAACCGTGGATCTTGACCACGGTCGGCTTGTCGGCATGCATCAGCGAGGCGAAGCCCCGGACGAACCGGCTCATCATCTGGTAGTCGACCATCGGGTCCCAGGGCTGGTCCGGGCGATGATTTGTCGCCTGGACCTTGCCGTCGAGCACGCTGCCGCGGTAGTTCTCGCCGCCCGGCGACGACGACCCCTCGGCGTAGGCACCCAGATCGAAGCCCGCGCAGAATCCCTCGCCGCGGCCGGACACGAGGATCACGTGCACATTCGGGTCCAGGTCGGCGCGCTCCACCAGGGCCGACAACTCCAGTGGGGTGTCGGCGGTGATCGCGTTGCCCTTTTCCGGGCGGTTGAAGGTGATCCGGGCGATGCGATCGGTGACCTCGTAGGTCATCGTGCGCAGATTGTCGAATTCGACCGGGGCAATATGGTGCCGCATATGTCGCCTTTTCTGACCGTTTACGACCCTTGGAGACCCCGTTACGACCCTTTGACGACAGCGCGCTCGAGGATCGGCCCAAGGTCCAGGCCCGCGGGAAGCGTACCGAACGCCCCGCCCCATTGCCCGCCGAATCGGGTGGCCAGAAACGCCTCGGCGACGGCCGGGTGACCGTGCCGCACCAGCAGCGCCCCCTGTAGTGCCAGGCAGATGTCCTCGGCGATCTTGCGGGCCCGGTACTGCGCCGCGTCCACGTCGGCGAGGTCGCCCAGCTGCGCCTTGAGGGCAGCGACGTGGGCGTCGAGCCGGACGTCTTGCCCGGCGCTGTCGGCCAGCTCGTCGAAGAGCACCGCCACCGAGTCGGGCTGGGTGGCCAAGGCCCGCAGCGTATCCAGCGCGCTGACGTTGCCCGAACCCTCCCAGATGCCCATCAGCGGCGCCTCCCGGTAGAGGCGCGGCATCAAGGTGTCCTCGATGTAGCCGTTGCCTCCCAGGCATTCCATCGCCTCGGCGGCGTGCGGGGTGGCGCGCTTGCACACCCAGTACTTGGTGGCCGCCAGCCCGATCCGGCGCAGCAGCCCCTCCCGGTCGTCACCCTGGACCGCCTTGTCGGTGGCGCCGGCCATCCGCATGGTCACCATGGTGGCCGCTTCGGCCTCCACCGCCAGGTCGGCCAGCACGTTGCGCATCAGAGGTTGGTCGATCAGGTAGGCGCCGAAGGCTTTTCGGTGCTGCGCGTGGTAGATGGCGCGGGCCAGCCCCATCCGCATGCTGGTGGCGCTGCCCAGCGCACAGTCCAGCCGGGTGAGGTTGACCATCTCGATGATGACCGAGACGCCGCGGCCCTCGTCGCCGACCAGCCACGCGGTGGCGCCGTCGTACTCGATCTCACTGGAGGCGTTGGCGTGGTTGCCGAGTTTGTCCTTGAGCCGCTGCAGCCGCATCCGGTTGCGGGTGCCATCCGGCAGCACCCGCGGCAGAAAGAAGCAACTCAGGCCACCGGGCGCCTGGGCCAGCACCAGGAACACGTCGCACATCGGCGCGGAGGTGAACCACTTGTGCCCGGTCAGCGTGTAGCTGCCATCAGCGTTGGGCACCGCCTGGGTGGTGCCGGCGCGCACATCGGAGCCGCCCTGCTTCTCGGTCATCGACATGCCCGCGGTGAGGCCCGCCTTGTCGGCCGGCACTTTCAGCTCGGGGTCATAGACCCGGCTGGTCAACAGCGGCTCGTAGGTTTTCGACAGTTCGTCGTTGTAGCGCAGGGCCGGGACGACCGCGTACGTCATCGAGATCGGGCACATGTGGCCCGGTTCGGCGGTCCACACCCCGGTCTGGGCGGCCCGCACCACGTGGGCGCCCGGCCGCGGGTCGGCCCACGGCGCGGCGTGCAGGCCGTGCTCGATCGCGGTGCGCATCAGCTCGTGATAGGCGGGGTCGTATTCCACTTCGTCGATGCGGTTGCCGACGACGTCGTGGGTGTGCAGGACCGGCCGGTTGCGATCGGCGAGCTCACCCCAGCGCTGGGTCTGCCGTGAGCCGGAGATGGCGCCGAGGCCGGTGACCTCGTCGACGCCCCACTGACCCCCCTCGCGGATCAGCGCCTCGAGGAGAACCGGCGATGAACCGGGGTTGTAGCCCTCCAGCGGAGGGACCTGGTTGGTGACGATATGCGTGTCGGCCATAGCGCAGTATTACAGTTTTCCGACGTACGCACAACGCATGTAACTGCACTTATGTTCGGAACAAAACGGCGGTCACGGCCCGAGGTCGGGAGGTTCCAGGCCGTGACCGCCGCGTCTATGGGCGCCGCGCTAGGGGCAGCTCATTTCCGCCGCAGCCGTTCAGTCATCGAAAACCCTCCCGGCGCAATGGACCTGCAAGCCGCCCTACTCGCGGAGCCATAGGAAATTAATAGCACACCACCAACCGCTTGTCATCTGCTTCACGGGAAAACAGACAGAACGGATTATTGGAGGCCGAATCGGGGAGGTGCGGTCTTCGTCAGTGGTCAGCCGGTTTGGGTCAGCCGAGGCGCTCTTTCAGGAACGCGATGTCGGCCTTGCGGCCCTCGTCTGCGGTCTCGCAGATGACCGGGGCGCCGGCGGCCTTGACCACGGCGACCAGCAGCTCGGGATCGATCTGGCCGGTACCGAAGTTGGCGTGCCGATCCCGGCCGGAGCCGGCGGCGTCCCGCGAGTCGTTGCAGTGCACCAGGTCGATGCGGCCGGTGATGCCCTTGATCCGCTCCACCGCGTCGGCCAGCTTCTCTCCGGCAGCCCAGGTGTGGCAGGTGTCCAGGCAGAACCCCACCCCGGTGTCGCCGATGTGGTCCCACAGCTTGGCGATGGTGTCGAAACGCCGGGCCATCGCATACTCGCCACCGGCGGTGTTCTCCAGATACACCGGCACCGTCGTCTCCAGCCGGTCCAGCGCCTTGCGCCAGCGGACGAACCCGGCCTCCGGATCGTCGTCGTCGGCGCTGACGTTTCCGCCGTGCACGATCACCGCGGCCGCGCCGATGTCGGCGGCGGCATCGCAGGTCTGCTGCAGGACGGTGCGCGAGGGGATGCGCACCCGGTTGTTCGGCGAGGCCACGTTGATCAGGTAGGGCGCGTGCACATAGATCGGCAGCGCGGCCTGTCGCAGGCGCTCGGCGTCGGCCCGCGGTTTGGGGGGCTTCCAGCTCTGCGGGTTGCCGAGAAAGATCTGCACCGTGTCGGCGCCGTCCGCCTCCGCGGCGGCCAACGGATCAGCAGGGCGCACATGGGAACCGATCAACACGCCGGTGAGCTTAGTTCGGCGACGATGCGGGCGAGGGACGAGCCGGCTGAGGAGCCGGACAATCAGGCTAGTTGCCAGGTGTGGGCCAGTCCCAGGTGTGCACCGGCTGGTTGGTGTGCATGTGTGCGCAGTAGCGCCGCAGCATCTCCGCCAGGGCGTCCGGCCGGCTCATCCCCTGCGCCTGCAACGCCCGCACCGTCGCCACCTGCCAGCTGGCACCGTTGCGCCCGGAGTCGACCCGGCTCTCGATGATGCCCAGGTACCGGTCGGAGACTTCGGCGGCTACCCCCCACTCGTCCAGGCCCTGCCGGGCCATCGGAAGCAGCTCGCGCCGGGTCAGCTCTGGCACGCTGACCTCGCCCAGCTCGGGCCAGTACAGCCGGGCGTCCAGGCCGTGGCGGGCGGCAGCACGGAAGTTGCTGTGGGCGACGGCAAAACGCATCTGGGTCCACAGCGGCCGTCGGTCACGGGCCATCCTGCGCAACAGGCCGTAGTAGAAGACCGCGTTGGCCAGCATGTCGGCAACGGTCGGTCCGGACGGCAGCACCCGGTTCTCCACGCGCAGGTGCGGCCGTCCGTCGACGACGTCATAGACCGGCCGGTTCCACCGGTACACCGTGCCGTTGTGCAGGCGCAGCTCGGCCAGCTGCGGCGTGCGGCCCTGCGCCAGCTCGGCGGCCGGATCCTCCTCGGAGACCTCCGGCAGCAGCGACGGGAAATACCGCACGTTCTCCTCGAACAGATCGAAGATCGAGGTGATCCACCGCTCACCGAACCACACCCGCGGCCGGACGCCCTGGTTCTTCAGCTCGTCGGGGCGGGTGTCGGTGGACTGGGCGAACAGCTCGACCCGGGTCTCCGCCCACAGCCGGTGGCCGAAGAAGTACGGCGAATTGGCGCCCAGGGCCAGCTGCGGGCCGGCCAGTACCTGCGCGGCGTTCCAGTGGTCGGCGAACTGAGCCGGCGACACCTGAAGGTGCAGTTGCACGCTGGTGCACGCCGATTCCGGTGCGATGGTCGCCGCCTGCAGGCTCAGCGGCTCCGGGCCGTCGATGTCGATGGCGAGGTCTTCTCCGCGCGCAGCGAAGATCGAATCGTTGAGCGCCGCATACCTGGCCGACTCGCTCATCCAGTCACCGGTCAGGTGCTCGGGCATCAGCGTGGGCAGAATGCCGATCATCACGATGCGTGCGCCGTCGGCGTGGGCCTTGACCTCCGCGGCATTGAGGCTGGCGCGCACCTCGGCCTCCAGCTCCAGCCCGAGGCGCCCCGGCAGCGGTCGCGGCGGGACGTTGAATTCGATGTTGAAGGCGCCCAACTCACGCTGGTAAGCCGGATCGTCGATCGCGGCGAGCACGTCGGAATTGGCCATCACGGGCCGGTAGTCACCGCCGACCAGGTTGGCCTCGATCTCCATGCCGGTCAACGGCTGGTCGTCGCAGTCGAAGCTGGACTGTGCCAGCATCGTCTCGAAAACATCGAGGCACTGTTGGATCTTGCGCCGGTAGAGCTGACGCTGGGTGCGACTGTAGTCGGTGCGCTTGACCTCGTCCCCCATGCCAACGATGCAACCTGCTCGGCGCGGTGCCCGCAACCCGAGTGCCCGGCCCCCCACCCGCGAGCAGACGCGAAAGCCCCCATTTCGGGGTCCAAATGGGGGCTTTCGCGTCTGCTCACCGGAAGGGATCACGCGGCCAGGCGCTGATTCAAGTGAGCATTGATACGCGCCACCAGCCGTAGCGGATCTCGGCGAACATCGTTGACCGTCATGGGAACCGAGAGCCAGCCGCACTCTTGTAATCGGGCGATCTTCAAACGGTCATGCAACAACGCTTTGGGGCCCATGTGCCAGTCGATGCTGTCGTACTCTGCCGCCAAACGCGCCTCCGGCCAGGCGAAATCGACACGCCAGCGGTCACCCCAGCGGTCGACGATCTCGTATTGCAACTCAGGCATGGGCATGCCGGCGTCGATGAACACCAGGCGGGCCTCACTCTCCATTTCCGACTCGGCACGCCCATCGATGTAGGTAGCCAATTCGCGGACTTTGATGATCTGCCGACGCCCTTTCTGCTCCGAGAGGACCTGGCGCAACTCCGGCGGCGTACACGCCCCGATGCGCACTGCGGTGTCGAGGGTCGCCAGCGCGCGGGGCCTCCACAATGTTCGCGCCACCTCGATCGCCGTCCACGCCGGCGCGGTGGCGAGTCGTCCCCCTACCGTCCGCAGCGGGGCGCCAAGGCGCTGATGCACCATCACGTCGGGTGTGGGGCGCAGGCGGATGCCGGGGTCCAGGACGTGCAACCGGGGGTCCGCGTCGGTGTCGAAGCCGTACAGGGCTGCTGCGGTGCCTAAGCAGGCGACGATTCGGGTGCCGGTGGCAAGGTCCAGCGCGGCGAGCCGACCGAACACGTCGGGCTGGGCAGCGGCATAGACACCGCGACGCAACCGCACCACCCGGCCCGCCCGCACATGACAGGCCAGGGCTTTGCGGCTGATCACGTCAAGGAGTTGCCCGGTGGTGGCCACACCGCCGTTGGCGGCGAAGATCTCGTCGATCGACATCGCCCGAGGGTGGCGGAGTCGTGGCCGACGGGAAAGTCACCCCTGTGTATAACCGGTCACCCCCGCCCAGCAGACGCGAAAGCCCCCATTTCGGCCTCAAAATGGGGGCTTTCGCGTCTGCTCGCGCAGAAAAACGCTACCGGTAGTCGCTGTAGCCGTAGTCGTCCAGCGGCACCGCGGCACCGGTGGCCGCACCGAAGTCCGGGCTGTAGTACTGATCCTCGTAGGACGGGATCGTGTACGCCGCGGCCCGGGCCTCCTCGGTCGGCTGCACCGCGATGTTGCGGTACCGGTTGATCCCGGTACCCGCCGGGATCAGCTTGCCGATGATCACGTTCTCCTTCAGACCCTGCAGCTTGTCGCTGCGGCAGTTGATCGCCGCATCGGTCAGCACGCGGGTGGTCTCCTGGAACGACGCCGCGCTCAGCCACGAGTCGGTGGCCAGCGACGCCTTGGTGATACCCATCAGCACCGGACGGCCAGCCGCGGGCTCCAGCCCCTCGGCCACCACCCGCCGGTTCGCGGTCTCGAACTCGGCCCGCTCGGTCAGCGAACCGGGCAGGAACTCCGTGGCGCCCGAGTCGATGATCGTGACCCGGCGCAGCATCTGCCGGACGATCACCTCGATGTGCTTGTCGTGGATCGACACACCCTGGGCCCGGTAGACCTGCTGGACCTCGTTGACCAGGTGGATCTGCACCTCACGCGGGCCCTGCACACGCAGCACCTCGTGCGGGTCGGCCGAACCCTCCATGAGCTGCTGGCCGACCTCGACGTGGTCGCCGTCGGACAGCAACCGCTCCGAGCCGTCCTCGTGCTTGAACACCCGCAGCCGCTGACGCTTGGGCAGCTTGTCGTAGACCACTTCCTCGCCACCGTCGTCCGGCACGATGGTGATCTTGTAGAACTTCTCGCCCTCTTCGAGCTGCACCCGTCCGGCGACGTCGGCGATCGGCGCCTTGCCGCGCGGGATCCGCGCCTCGAACAGCTCCTGCACCCGCGGCAGACCGCCGGTGATGTCCTCACCGACACCACCCTGGTGGAAGGTACGCATGGTCAGCTGGGTACCGGGCTCACCGATGGACTGGGCCGCGACGATGCCGACGGCCTCGCCGATGTCGACCAGCTTGCCGGTGGCCATCGACCGGCCGTAGCAGGTCGCACACACGCCGGTGCCGGTGGCACAGGTCAGCACCGAACGCACCTTCACGCTGGTGATGCCGGCAGCCAGCAGGGCCTCGATCGACGGGTCGCCGAGGTCGTGGCCGCGCTCGATGACGACCTTGCCCTTCGCATCGGCCGCATCGACGGCCAACGTGCGGGCGTAGGCGGAGGTTTCGATGAACGCGTTGCGGATCAACGATCCGTCGGCGGTCAACTCAGCCAGCTCCACCATGATGCCGCGCTCGGTGCCGCAGTCGTGCTCGCGCACGATCACGTCCTGCGACACGTCCACCAGACGACGGGTCAGGTAACCCGAGTCGGCGGTACGCAACGCGGTGTCCGCCAAGCCCTTTCGAGCACCGTGGGTGTTGATGAAGTACTCCAGCACCGTCAGGCCCTCACGGAAGGAGGACTTGATCGGCCGCGGGATGAACTCACCCTTGGGGTTGGTCACCAGGCCCTTCATGCCGGCCAGCGTCCGGGTCTGGGTGAAGTTACCCGTGGCACCGGAGTCGACGATGGTGATGATCGGGTTGTCCGACGGGTAGTGGTCACGCAGCGCCTGACCCACTTCCTCGGTGGCTTCCTTCCAGATCTCCACCAGCGCCTCGTTGCGCTCCTCGTGGTTGAGAGCGCCACGCTGGAACTGCTTTTCGACCTTGTCGGCGCGCTCCTCGTAGGAGTCCAGGATCTCCTTCTTGCGCGGCGGCACCAGCACGTCGGCCATCGAGACCGTGACCCCCGAACGGGTGGCCCAGTAGAAGCCGGCGTCCTTGAGCTTGTCCACGGTCTGGGCGACCACGATCATCGGGTAGCGCTCGGCCAGGTCGTTGATGATGACGGCCTGAACCTTCTTGTGCATCTGCTTGTTCACAAACGGATACCCGGTGGGCAGCAGCTCGTTGAACATCACCCGGCCCAGCGTGGTCTCGGCCATCCAGGCGTCGCCCGGCCGCCAGCCGTTGGCGCCGAACAGCTCGGTCTCGACCTCGGCCGGCGGCCGCAGCTGGTCCAGACGCACCTTGATCTTGGCCCGCACGGAAAGCGCACCGCGGTCGACGGCCATGATCGCCTCGGCCGGCGAGGAGTACACGCCGGACTCCGGGCGGTCCTTGGCGGCCGGGACGTATTCGCCTGCGTCACCTTCGATCTCGGTGGTCAGGTAGTACAGGCCGGTCACCATGTCCAGACGCGGCATGGCCAGCGGGCGACCCGAGGCCGGCGACAGGATGTTGTTGCTCGACAGCATCAGGATGCGGGCCTCGGCCTGCGCCTCGGCGCTCAGCGGCAGGTGCACCGCCATCTGGTCGCCGTCGAAGTCGGCGTTGAAGGCCTCACACACCAGCGGGTGCAGCTGGATGGCCTTGCCCTCCACCAGCTGCGGCTCGAAGGCCTGGATACCCAGGCGGTGCAGCGTGGGTGCCCGGTTGAGCAGCACCGGGTGCTCGGCGATGACCTCTTCGAGGACGTCCCACACCTGCGGGCGCTGCCGCTCCACCATCCGCTTGGCGCTCTTGATGTTCTGCGCGTGGTTCAGGTCGACCAGTCGCTTCATCACGAACGGCTTGAACAGCTCGAGTGCCATCAGCTTGGGCAGACCGCACTGGTGCAGCTTGAGCTGCGGACCGACCACGATGACCGAACGGCCCGAGTAGTCGACACGCTTGCCGAGCAGGTTCTGCCGGAACCGGCCCTGCTTGCCCTTGAGCAGATCGGAAAGCGACTTCAGCGGACGGTTGCCCGGGCCGGTGACCGGCCGGCCGCGACGGCCGTTGTCGAACAGCGCGTCGACGGACTCCTGCAGCATCCGCTTCTCGTTGTTGACGATGATCTCGGGCGCCCCGAGGTCGATCAGTCGCTTCAACCGGTTGTTGCGGTTGATGACCCGGCGGTACAGGTCGTTGAGGTCGGACGTGGCGAACCGGCCACCGTCGAGCTGCACCATCGGGCGCAGCTCCGGCGGGATCACCGGCACCGCGTCGAGCACCATGCCCATCGGGGAGTTGCCCGACTGCTGGAAGGCCGCCACCACCTTCAAACGCTTCAGGGCGCGAAGCTTCTTCTGCCCCTTGCCGTTCTTGATGGTGTCGCGCAGCGACTCGGCCTCGGCGTCGATGTCGAAGGTCTCGATCAGCTTCTGAATCGACTCGGCACCCATCGCACCGGTGAAGTACTCGCCGTAGCGGTCGACCAGCTCGCGGTAGACGGTCTCGTCGACGATCAGCTGCTTGGGAGCCAGCTTGACGAAGGTGTCCCAGATGTTGTCGAGCCGGTCCAGCTCACGCTGGGCCCGGTCGCGCAGCTGGCGCATCTCGCGCTCGCCGCCATCGCGAACCTTGCGCCGCACATCGGCTTTCGCACCCTCGGCCTCCAGCTCGGCCAGGTCGGCCTCCAGCTTCTGGGCGCGGGCCTCCAGGTCCGCGTCGCGCTGGTCCTCGACGCCCTTCTTCTCGACGACCATCTCGGCTTCCAGCGTGGACAGCTCGTTGTGGCGCATCTCGGTGTCGACCGCGGTGATGACGTAGGCCGCGAAGTAGATGATCTTCTCGAGGTCCTTGGGCGCCAGGTCGAGCAGGTAGCCCAACCGGGACGGCACGCCCTTGAAGTACCAGATGTGGGTGACCGGGGCGGCCAGTTCGATGTGGCCCATCCGCTCACGACGCACCTTGGCGCGAGTCACCTCGACGCCACAGCGCTCACAGATGATGCCCTTGAAGCGCACGCGCTTGTACTTGCCGCAGTAGCACTCCCAGTCGCGAGTCGGTCCGAAGATCTTCTCGCAGAACAGGCCGTCCTTCTCGGGCTTGAGCGTGCGGTAGTTGATCGTTTCCGGCTTCTTGACCTCACCGTAGGACCATTGCCGGATGTCCTCCGCGGTCGCCAGGCCGATGCGGAGCTCATCGAAGAAGTTGACGTCGAGCACGTAACTCCCTTTCCCCTTGCGGGTTTAGTAGCTAATAACTAAGCGAGGTCTTCCACCGAGGCGGATTCGTTGCGGGACAGGTTGATTCCCAGGTTGGCGGCTGCCCGCTCCAGGTCCTCGTCCTCGCCTTCGCGCAATTCGATCGCCGCGCCGTCCTTCGCCAGCACCTCGACGTTGAGGCACAGCGACTGCAGCTCTTTGAGCAGCACCTTGAACGACTCCGGGATACCCGGCTCGGGGATGTTCTCGCCCTTGACGATCGCCTCGTAGACCTTGACGCGGCCCACGGTGTCGTCGGACTTGATCGTCAGCAACTCCTGCAGCGTGTAGGCCGCACCGTAGGCCTGCATGGCCCAGCACTCCATCTCACCGAACCGCTGGCCACCGAACTGCGCCTTACCGCCCAGCGGCTGCTGGGTGATCATCGAGTACGGGCCGGTGGAGCGGGCGTGGATCTTGTCGTCCACCAGGTGGTGCAGCTTCATGATGTACATGTAGCCGACGGTCACCGGGTACGGGAACGGCTCACCGGAGCGGCCGTCGAACAGCCTCGCCTTGCCGTCGGCGTTGACCATGACCTCGCCGTCGCGGTTGGCCAGCGTCGAGGACAACAGACCCTGCAGCTCGTTCTCCTGCGCGCCGTCGAACACCGGGGTGGCGGTGCGGGTGTCCGGGCTGGCCGTGTACAGCTCCTCGGGGAGCTTGTCGGCCCAGTCCGGCACACCGGCAGCCACATCGATGTTCCAGCCGGTCTTGGCGATCCAGCCCAGGTGGGTCTCCAGGATCTGGCCGATGTTCATCCGTCGCGGCACACCGTGGGTGTTCAAGATGATGTCGACCGGGGTGCCGTCCGGCAGGAACGGCATGTCCTCGGCCGGCAGGATCTTGCCGATGACGCCCTTGTTGCCGTGGCGGCCGGCCAGCTTGTCACCGTCGGAGATCTTGCGCTTCTGCGCGACGTAGACGCGCACCAGCTCGTTGACCCCGGCGGGCAGCTCGTCGTCGTCCTCGCGGGAGAACACCCGGATGCCGATGACCTTGCCGGACTCGCCGTGCGGCACCTTCAGCGAGGTGTCGCGGACTTCACGGGCCTTCTCACCGAAGATCGCGCGCAGCAGCCGCTCCTCGGGCGTCAGCTCGGTCTCACCCTTGGGAGTGACCTTGCCGACCAGGATGTCGCCGTCGCGGACCTCGGCGCCGATGCGGACGATGCCGCGCTCGTCGAGGTCTGCCAGCACCTCATCGGAGACGTTGGGGATGTCCCGGGTGATCTCCTCGGCGCCCAGCTTGGTGTCGCGGGCGTCGATCTCGTGCTCCTCGATGTGAATCGAGGTCAGCGTGTCCTCCTCGACCAGCCTGTTGGACAGGATGATCGCGTCCTCGTAGTTGTGCCCCTCCCACGGCATGATCGCCACGAGCAGGTTCTTGCCCAGGGCCATCTCGCCGTTGTCGGTGCACGGGCCGTCCGCGATCACCTGGCCGACCTCAACCCGCTGGCCGGCGTCGACGATCGGACGCTGGTTGGCGCAGGTGCCGTGGTTGGACCGGTTGAACTTGCGCATCCGGTAGGTCTGCCGGGTGCCGTCATCGGCCATCACCGTGATGTAGTCGGCCGAGACCTCCTCGATGACGCCGGTCTTGTCGGCGACGATCACGTCACCGGCGTCGATCGCGGCGCGCAGCTCCATGCCGGTGCCCACCAGCGGCGCCTCGCTGCGCACCAGCGGAACCGCCTGACGCTGCATGTTGGCGCCCATCAGGGCACGGTTGGCGTCGTCGTGCTCGAGGAACGGAATCATGGCCGTGGCCACCGACACCATCTGGCGCGGCGAGACGTCCATGTAGTCGACCTCGGCCGACGACACGTACTCGACCTCGCCGCCCTTGCGGCGCACCAGAACTCGTTCCTCGGCGAACCGGCCGTCGTCCTCCAGCGGCGAGTTGGCCTGCGCCACGACGTGGCGGTCCTCCTCGTCGGCGGTCAGGTAGTGGATCTCGTCGCTGACGACACCGTCGACCACCTTGCGGTAGGGCGTCTCGATGAAGCCGAACGGGTTCACCCGCGCGTACACCGACAGCGACCCGATCAGACCGATGTTCGGGCCTTCCGGGGTCTCGATCGGACACATCCGGCCGTAGTGGCTCGGGTGCACGTCACGAACTTCCAGGCCGGCGCGCTCACGGGACAGACCACCGGGCCCCAGCGCCGACAGCCGGCGCTTGTGGGTCAGACCCGACAGCGGGTTGTTCTGGTCCATGAACTGGGAGAGCTGGCTGGTGCCGAAGAACTCCTTGATCGCGGCGACCACCGGGCGGATGTTGATCAGGGTCTGCGGCGTGATGGCCTCGACGTCCTGCGTGGTCATCCGCTCCCGGACCACGCGCTCCATCCGGGACAGCCCGACCCGGATCTGGTTCTGGATCAGCTCACCCACGGTGCGCAGCCGGCGGTTGCCGAAGTGGTCGATGTCGTCGACCTCGACGGGCACCTCGACGCCGCCGGGCACCGTCATGGTGCCCTGCTGGCCGTCCTGAGCGGCCTGGTGCAGGCGTACCAGGTACTCGATGGTGGCCACGATGTCCTCTTCGGTCAGCGTGGTCGGCGACGACTCGACGTCGGCGGGTGCGGCCGGCAGGCCCAGCTTCTTGTTGATCTTGTAGCGACCCACCCGGGCCAGGTCGTAGCGCTTCTCCTTGAAGAACAGGTTCTCCAGCAGGGTCTGCGCGGACTCCTTGGTGGGGGGCTCGCCCGGCCGCAGCTTGCGGTAGATGTCCAGCAACGCCTCGTCGGAGTTGGCGGCGTTGTCCTTCTCCAGCGTCGACATCATGATGTCGGAGAAGCCGAACCGCTCCCGGATCTGCTCGCTGGTCCAACCCAGCGCCTTGAGCAGCACGGTAACCGGCTGGCGGCGCTTGCGGTCGATACGAACGCCGACCAGGTCGCGCTTGTCGACGTCGAACTCCAGCCAGGCACCGCGGCCCGGGATCACCTTGACCGAGTGCAGCGTCTTCTCGGTGGACTTGTCGATGCTGGCGTCGAAGTACACGCCGGGCGAGCGCACCAACTGGGAGACGACGACACGCTCGGTGCCGTTGATGATGAAGGTGCCCTTCTCGGTCATCATCGGGAAGTCACCCATGAACACCGTCTGGCTCTTGATCTCACCGGTGTTGTTGTTGATGAACTCCGCGGTGACGAACAGCGGCGCGGCGTAGGTCATGTCCTTGTCGCGGCACTCCTCGACCGGCGCCTTGACCTCGTCGAACCGCGGGTCGGAGAACGACAGCGACATCGAGCCGGAGAAGTCCTCGATCGGCGAGAGTTCCTCGAGCACGTCTTCGAGGCCGCCCTTGGGCGTCGCGCCGGTCAGCTTGGCCACCTTTTCGCGCCATTCCGGAGCACCGATCAGCCACTGGAAGGAGTCGGTCTGCACGTCGAGCAGACCCGGAACCTCGAGCGGCTCGCGCAGCTTGGCGAAGGAGATCCGGTTGGGAGCTCCGGGCACGGAACTATTGGGGGAATTTTGGGTGGTAGTACCTGAAGCGTTCTTCTTGCTCTGGCGGGAGACTGCCAAGATGCATCCTTCCAGCACCTAATGCGGCCAGCGGGTCCCGGTTCTCACCAGACCCCGTTCGCTGCGGATATCGACCGTTGGTTCGGCTGGCGGACGCTCTGTCCGGTCTCACGCACAGCCAAACCACGACGTCACAAGCCCTAAACGAGCCAACGAACGCGACTCGGGCTGGTGCTGCGGGTTCGGGTGCGGGTAAGGGTGGGCAGGAGGAAGCCAGCGCAACGTCCAACAATAGCGCAGGCTGACGCAAACCTCAACCGCCGCGTCCCGGGACCCTATCGGTGCTGGCTGGCCTCCGCCGGAGCCCCGAGCACAAATGCTGGTGACCAGATTGGACCGTTTAGGTCCGTCCGTCAAGAGCTGACACGGTGCGGGTCGGCAGCCAGGGCCTCCGCCCTACTGGGTCCGGATCGACGCGGTGGGGGCCTCGTCGTCGGCCGGGTAGTCGCGCACCCCGTACTTGTGGGTGCCTTCGAGGTCGTCGCGGATGGCCGCCTGGGCGTTGGGGGGCAGGGTGTGCAGGATCTCGCGCACCCGGGCCTGACGGCGGGCCACCGCCTGACGCTCGGGCATCCCGGGGCTGGCGACGATCTGCGGCGGCACCCCTTCGACGTCGTCGACGCCCCCGTCGGCGTGCCCGGCGTCGATCGCGGCCTGCTCGGCGGCCGCGGTCGCCTGGTCCTTCTCCTCCGACATGCCGATCGGGCCGATCCGGCGGCCGTTGAGGAACTGCTTGACCGCCGGCTCCTCACTGGTCAGCAGCACCTCACGCGGACCGAACATCACCAACTTCTTGCGGTAGAGCATCCCGATGTTGTCCGGCACGGTACGCACCACGTTGATGTTGTGCGTCACGATCAAGATGGTGGCGTCGATCTGGGCGTTGATGTCGATCAGCAACTGGCTCAGATACGCGGTGCGGACCGGGTCCAGACCCGAGTCCGGCTCGTCGACCAGAATGATCTTCGGGTCCAGCACCAGCGCGCGGGCCAGGCCGGCGCGCTTGCGCATACCACCGGAGATCTCACCGGGGAACTTGTAGCCGTCGTTGGGCATACCGACCAGGTCGAGCTTCTCCATGACGATGTCACGGATCTCGCTCTCGGACTTCTTGGTGTGCTCACGCAGTGGGAAGGCGGTGTTGTCGTAGATGTTCATCGACCCGAACAGCGCGCCGTCCTGGAACAGCACCCCGAACAGCGTGCGGATCTCGTAGAGCTCCTTGGCCGAGCACTGCAGGATGTCGGTGCCGTCGATGACGATGGAACCGCGCTCGGGCCGCAGCAGCCCGATCAGCGACTTCAGGAAGACCGACTTGCCGGTACCCGAGGGCCCCAGCATGACGCTGACCTCTCCCTCCGGGATCGTCAATGAGACGTCTTCCCAGATCCGGGCTGATCCGAAGGACTTGGTCAAGCCCTCTACCTCGATGGCGACACCCATTAGTGAGGTCCTTCCGCAACTCTCGTCGTGCCACGTCTGCGCGTGTGGCTTGGGCCACTGTAGCGCACCGGTGCGCCCCGCAACGGCGGTCCGCCTCAGTGCGCCGATGTCCAGTTTCCGTGGAAGCCCATCGGCACCCGTTGCGGCAGGTGAACGGTGGCAACCGTCTCACAGCTGGCGGCGCCGAACATTAACTGCGGGTCGAGCGGCGCCGTGAAGCTCGATCCGCTTTTGTAGTCGTGCTTGTACGGGCGCGTGGACAGGTCAGCCCGGGTGGCGCCGTCCCTGGCCGCGGTGGGCAGCCCGACCTGAATAGCGCAGACCCCCGGGAGCCTGGCGGCTTCCGGGGGTCTGGGCGGAAAAAACTACTTGAGGGTGACCGTCGCGCCGGCAGCCTCGAGCTTGGCCTTGGCCTCCTCGGCGGCCTCCTTGGCGACCTTCTCCAGCAGCGGCTTGGGAGCGCCGTCGACCAGGTCCTTGGCCTCCTTGAGGCCCAGGCCCGAGACGACCTCGCGGACCACCTTGATCACGCCGATCTTCTTCTCGCCGGCCGACTCCAGGATGACGTCGAACTCGGACTGCTCCTCGGCGGCCTCGGCGGCGGCCGGGGCGGCACCGCCGGCGGCGGCCACGGCGACCGGAGCCGCAGCGGTGACGTCGAAGGTCTCCTCGAACTGCTTCACGAACTCCGACAGCTCCAGCAGGGTCATCTCTTTGAAGACGTCAAGCAGCTCTTCGGTGGAAATTTTGGCCATGGTTTCGGTCCTTTCTGATTCCGGTTAGGAAGTTGGGTTGGTTTGTGTCTGGTTATTCGGTGGCGTCGGCCGCAGCTTCGGCGGTCTCGGCCGGAGCCTCGGCGGCAGGAGCCTCGGCCTCGGCGGGAGCCTCGGCGGCCGGAGCCGCAGCTGCCTCGGCGGGCTTCTTCTCCTGCAGCGCCGCTGCCAGGCGAGCCATCTGCGACGCCGGAGCGGCGAACAGTCCGGCAGCCTTGGACAGGTTGGCCTTCATGGCACCGGCCATCTTGGCCAGCAGCACCTCGCGCGACTCCAGGTCGGCGATGCGCTCTACCTCGGCGACGGTCAGCGCGCGACCGTCCATGTAGCCGCCCTTGATGACCAGCGCCTTGTGGTCCTTGGCGAACTTCTTGATGGCCTTGGCCGCGTCGACCGGCTCACCCTGGACGAACGCGATCGCCGTCGGGCCCGCGAAGAGCTCGTCGAGCCCCTCCACGCCGGCCTCGGCCGCGGCCAGTTTGACCAGGGTGTTCTTCGCCACCGCGTAGGTTGCCGAGCCGCCGAGCGAACGCCGCAGCTCCGCCAGGTTCGCAACCGTCAGACCGCGGTACTCGGTGATCACGGTGGCGGTCGAGCCGTTGAACTGCTCGACGATGTCCGCGACGGCGGCGGTCTTGTCAGCCCGCGCCATGCATACCTCCTCGGTGTCGCTGTCGTTGTCTCACGTTGTTCCACCCGGGAAATAACGAACGCCCCGACGCAGGATGCGGTCGGGGCGTCACAATGTGTGCCGGCGGAGCCGGTGCCTCGTCCTCCTGCGTGGGCCGCCGGGATGTTCCCGGACCTTCAACCGATTGCTCGGTGACCGACGGTCTTCGGTGGATCGCCACACACCATAGCGTGATGGGGGCCGATCAGCCAAAACGGACCCGGGCTCAGGCGTTCAGTGCGCCGGTCACCAGCACGACGAACAGCGCCGCCAGGATCACCACCCGCAACCAGTGCAGCCGGTCCCAGCGCGCAACGAGCCGGGTGGACACCTCGCCGGCCGCGATGCGGTTGTTGATCGGCACCAAGACTGCCACCGACAGCAGCACGGCCACAGCCATCAGGCCCACCCCGGTACCGACCAGCCCGCGCTGCGAGTCCGCGACGACGGCGACCGCCACCAGCAATGCAAACGCGGCGAAATACCAGAACGGCATCAGCCGTCCCAGCATCCGGGCGCCGTCCGCGCGGGCGGCCCGGCGCGCGTCGTCGGGCAGCCGCCCCAGAATCGGGTTGAGGAACGCCGCCACCGCGAACTCCGCACCCACCAGGATTCCGGTCACCGATATCGCAAGAATCTCCACAATCTGCTTCACAACAGACGACTGTGATAGCTATGCTGACAAAAAACAAGGTACTGACAAATTCGTCAGCGTCAGGAGACCTGGTGGCGGCATCAAAAAAAGTTGTCAGTGACTGCCCGATCGACGCCGCACTGTCGGTCGTCAACGGCCGCTGGAAAGGCACGATCCTGTGGCGGCTGACCGACGGGCCGATGCGCACCGCCGAGCTTCGGCGCAGCATCCCGGGCATCACCGAACGAATGCTCATCCGACATCTGCACGAACTCGTCGCCGACGGGATCATCGACCGCCACGACGCCGGCACTGTGCCGCCCTGTGTGCACTATTCGATCTCTGAGTACGGGCAGACGTTGGCCCCGGTGCTGGCCCAGCTGTGCGCGTGGGGCCGCGTCCACCTTTCGCGCTGACTCGGCGCCCCGAGCGGGGACCGTCCACGGCCCCGTTAGCCAACCAATCGCTTGCTAGGCTCCTGTGATGAGCGACACCATCCCCACCCTCGTCTGGGGCACCGGGAACGTCGGACGGCTGGCGATCCGCGCCGTCGACGCCCACCCCGCACTCGAACTCGCCCACGTCATCGTCCACGACCCGGCCAAGGTGGGCCGCGACGCGGGCGACCTCGGTGGACTCGGCCGCACGGTCGGCGTCGCTGCCACCAACGACGTCGAAGCCGCCCTCGCCGCGGGCCCCCGCGCCGTCGTCTACGCCGCCTCCGGCGACATCCGCCCCGACGACGCCCTCGCCGACGTCTGCCGCGCGATCCGCGCCGGTGCCGCCGTCGTCACACCGTCCCTCTATCCCCTGTACGACCACCGAAGCGCCCCGCCCGAAGTGCGCGAACCCGTCGAGAAGGCCATCGCCGACGGCGGCGGATCGTTGTTCGTGTCCGGCATCGACCCCGGCTGGGGCAACGACATCCTGCCGCTGCTCGTCAGCGGGCTCGCCGCCCGTGTCGACGGGATCCGCTGCCAGGAGATCTTCGACTACACGACCTACGACCAGCCGGATTCCGTCCGCCACCTCGTCGGCATGGGGCACCCGCTCGACTACCAGCCGCCGATGCTGATGGCGACCGTCCCGTCGATGGTGTGGGGTGGGCAGGTCCGGCTGATCGCCCGCGCGCTGGGCGTCGAGTTGGACGACGTACGCGAGCACGTCGAACGCCGCACCCTCGACGCCACCGTCACGACCGCCGCGATGGGCGACTTCGAGGCAGGCACCCAGGGCGCCGTGCGGTTCGAGGTCCAGGGCATCGTCGACGGCGAGGCCCGCATCGTGATCGAACACGTCACCCGCATTGACCCGTCCTGCGCGCCCGACTGGCCGCAGCCACCGGCCGGCGAAGACGGCGCCCACCGCGTGATCATCGAAGGCAGCCCCCGGATAGAGGTGACCGTCGAGGCCACCGAGAACGGCAACCGCTCCGAGGGCGGCAACGCCACCGCGGTGGGCCGCATCGTCGGCGCCCTCGACTGGCTTGTCGCCGCCGACCCCGGCCTGTACGACGCTCTCGACGTCCCGCTGCGCTGGATCCCCGGCCGAACCTTCGGAGGCACGAAGTGAACATCGACATCCCCGAGGGCCAGGACGCCATCGAGTACGTCTGGGGCGCCCTGGTCCCCGGGATCGGCCCGGCGGCGGCGAACTTCTCCCTGGCTGTCTACGCCCATTCGACGCTGGGCCTGCGCGAGTTCGAGGCCGCGCGACTGCGCATCGCCCAGTTGAACGGCTGCCTGTTCTGCCAGGACTGGAGAACAGAACGCGACGGCGTCAAGGTGGAAGAAGAGTTCGCCGAAGCAGTAGAGCACTGGCGCACGACAGACCGCCTGGACGACAGGGCACGCCTGGCAGCGGAGTACGCGGAACGCTACGTCCTGGACCATCACGGCTTGGACGACGAGTTCTGGACCCGCTTCCAGGCCCACTACGACCAGCGTGAGGCCGTGGAACTGACGATGTCCCTGGGTGCCTGGCTGGCCTTCGGCCGATTGAACAGGGTCTTCGGCCTGGACGCGATCTGCGCCCTTCCCAGCCACGCCACAACGCAGACCGCCTAAGCAGAGTCAGACCAGGGTGGCCAGCGCGGCCGCCCCCACCAGGCCGGCGTCGCCGCCGAGTTCGGCGGGCACGACCTTCAGCCCAGTCAGGAAGTCCAGCCGGGCGTGCTCGGACAACGCCGCACGCAGCGGATCGAACAGCAGCGCACCGGATTTCGCGACTCCCCCGCCGATCACCACCAGGTCCAGGTCGCAGACCGCGGCCACCGAGGCGATCATCGCCGCCAGCGCATCGGTGCCGCGCCGGAATGCGCGCCGCGCCACCGGGTCACCGGCCTCGGCGGCCGCAGCGAGCGCCTTGGCGTCGGCCTCGGCGGTCTCCGGCGTCCAGCCGTTGGCCAGCGCCCAACGCACCATCGCCGGGCCGGAGGAGATGGTCTCCACACAGCCTCGGCCGCCGCAGCGGCACGGTTCGCCATCGGCGTCGACGACGACGTGCCCGACGTGCCCGGCGTTGCCGGTCCGGCCGTGAAAGGGCGCTCCGTCGAGCACGAGACCTCCGCCCACCCCGGTCGAGACCACCATGCCCAGCATCGA
Organism: Mycolicibacter sinensis; assembly: GCF_001673565.1. Lineage (GTDB taxonomy): Bacteria > Actinomycetota > Actinomycetes > Mycobacteriales > Mycobacteriaceae > Mycobacterium > Mycobacterium sinense_C. The sequence goes on along the minus strand of NZ_LZMF01000102.1, from coordinate 22,300 downwards.
TCGCGTCCCGCGCCCGGCCCCGTACCGGTGTTCGCCCAGCGCCATGCAGACGCCGTCGCCGCCCAACCGGACCGGCACTCCGGGCACCGCGGCGGCCACCCGGTCACGCAGGGCGAACCCGCGCCAGCCGGGGATGTTGATCGGGTTGACCGTCCCGGCGTTGACGTCGACCGGGCCGGCCGAGCCGATCCCGACCGCGCCGACCCGCCCGCCGGCTTTCGCCAGGACGTCGCCGAGCAGCTCGGCCACCACCGCCCACACCACCTCAGGGCCCTGGTCACCGCGGGTGGGCCGGGTGGCGGTGTAGCGCAGGGTTCCGTCGGCGCCGATGAGGCCGGCGGCGATCTTGGTGCCGCCGACATCCAGCGCGAGGGTCGCCAGCTCGCTCATCGGTCGACGCCGATCGGCTCGGCGGCCGCCACCGTCATCCGCACGGCCGGTGTGTACACCAGTCCGCCGGCCCCGCCGACCCGGACCAGCGCCCACCAGGTGCCGGGCTGCGCCCACACCGGTGGGCTCAGGGTGAACTCGACGTCGACGCTGCCGCGGGCCGGGACCAGCGCGCCGACCGCGGCGGGCCCGGCCCATTCCCAGGTTCCCCAGGGCGTGATCAGGTGCGCCTCCACCGCCAGGTCGGCGTGGGCGTCGGTGCCGACGATGACGCTCAGGCGCGCGGTTCGTCCGGCGGTCACCTCGATGTCGGCCACGCCGTCGACGTAGAGCAGCCGGTCGAGTCCCGGGTCCCCGACGCGCACCACCGCCACGTCTTCGACCGGTTGCCGCCAAGCCCGTGGCACCTCGCCGGTGAGGTCGAGCCGGGCGCGGATCGGGTAGAGCCCCGGCGCGGCATCCGCCGGCACCGTCACCGCCACCGGGGTGCCGGTGTGCTGGCCCGGTTCCAGCCGCACCGGGTGCTCGCCGGGCGGGGCCGTCCAGCCGGCCGGGCATTGCCAGCTCACCGCGCCGGCCAGGGTCGCGTCGACGCTGTCGCTGGCCACGCTCAGCTCAAAGGTGAGCTGCTCACCCGGATCCGCCTCCAGCCGGTGCGGATGCAACGCCGGGATCGCCGGCAGACCACCCAGGGGCGCCGGCCCGCGATTGTGCAGCCAGTAGCGGGCGTACAGCGGCTGGGCGGCTTCCTGCTCGGGCGCCAGGCGGGCGCGGGCGGCACCCACCCGTTCGATGTCCAGCCGGGCGGTGACGGTGGCGATCTCATAGCCGTGCAACCGATTCGGGTCCGGGTGTTCCCGCGGCTGTTCCAGCAGATCGGCGCGGCCCAGCACGCTCACCGGGCCCAGGTCGCTGTGCAGCGTGACGGCGGCGCCGGCTCCGCGGGTCTCCACCAGGCGCAGCGTGACGGTATTGGGGTCGACGGGCGCCGCGCTGCCCCGCGCTGTCGGGTTGCCGGCCGCCTTGAGCGCCGCCAGGCCGACACCGGCGGTCGGCTCGACGCGCAGCAGCGAGCCACTCGACGGCAGTGTGCCGTCGCGGCCGGCCACCACCGGGACGACCCGCAGCGGGTCGGCGAATTCCGCGCTGCGCAAAGGAATTTCGGCCTGGCGCCAGTCGCCGTCGCCGGCCACCAGCGCGTAGTCGAAGGTGTGTGTCCAGTGCATCAGCTGGAAGGCGCTGCCGTCGGGCGCGGTGCGGCGTGGGCCGTCGGTCCAGGCCGCCGACGGCCAGCTGGTGCAGGACCGCATCAGCGCGGTGTGCAACGTGCCGGCGGAGTCGACGGCGAAGCTGGGGACACCGCGGTTGATCAGGGCGACGCTGCGCGCCTCGAACGGCTCCAGGTCAGCCGGGGCCTGCTGTTGCACGCTGATCTCGGCATCCGCCAGCTCCTCAGCCAGCCGGGCGATCTCGGCCGCCAAGCCGTCTTCGCGGGCGGCGATCACCAGCACCGGCAGGGCGCGCGGGCCGGTCAGGTCGGCACCGGGCACCCAGACCTCGGTGAGGGGTTTCTCCGCCGGCACCCACACCCGGGCCCGGCCCTGCTCGGAGAGCTGCCGCTGCAGCTCGTCGGTGTAGGCCGGATCCGCGGCGTCCAGCACGGCCCGGGTGAAGGTGTTGCGGTCCGGCCCGCCCAGCGCGATGCGGCAATCCGGCAGATTGGAGTCGACGGCGAGGTTGCCGTACCGGGGGCCGTCGGCCTGCGAACAGGTGGCGGTGACGCCGGCGCGCACCAGCGCGACCATCAACTCCCGCGGCGCCTCGAGTCCGTCGCAGCTGACGACTTCGGCCACCGACATCGCGCGGCTGCTGCTCCCGACGTTGATCCGGGCCGTGGCCGACAGCCCGAACCAGCGGTGGGCGGGGGTGTCGAGGGTCCGTGGGTACTGCGCGGTGTCCACCGAGCGTCCACTGGGCTCGTGCAGCAGGCCGAAGCCGCGGCCGATGACGGCGTCGGCCACCTCGGCGACCGGGAGCGCGCCGGGCACCGGGCAGGGCCAGCGCAGCCGCAGCAGATGGTCGGCGCCGGTGAACTCGTCGACGGTGGTGGAGCAGTCGACCCGGTCCACGCCATGCCACAGCGTCAGTGTCTGGGTGTAGGCCAGCACGCCGCGGATCCGCCCCGAGACCACCAGCCGCTCCCCCAGCGGCCCGCGGTAGGCCTGCACGCTCACCTCGGTGGCAACCGCCGAGGTGAACAGGTTGCCGCTGGGCACCAGATGCCAAGGGCCCTCACCGGATCGGGGGTGTTTGGGGTATTCGTCGTAGACGGCGAGCTGGTTGCCCAGGCCGCCTTCAGAGATCATTTCGCGGATCGCGCTCCCGCCCAGGCACAGCCACGAGGTGATGCCGCCGCCGCGGTCCGGGTCGGCGCTCAGCCGGTGGTGCTCGTTGCCGATCGCGGTGCCCGGTAGCGGCTGCCAGCCCCGCGCCTCGTCGGCGGGAACCAGCCGGTAGGCCCGCCAGCCCAGCGAGGGCACTCGGGCCAGCCAGCTGACCGTGGTGCCGCCGTGTTCGACGTGGGCCGGCGATTCGATGCCCTCGCTGTCGACCACGCGTGCCCCCGCGGGCAGCGGTGTCTCCAGATGCACGGTGACCAGATCGGTCCGGTCGGCGGCCACCGGGTTCCACACCACGGCCCCTTCATCACCAGTCACCAAGCCCGACAGCTCCGCGAGCGCGTTGTCGCGGGCGTCGACACCCAGCTGCCAGGCGTCGCGCCAGCCGGTCAGCAGATCCAGGTAGACCTGGTCGGCCTCCGAGCCGGTGATGGCGTCGTGGTGGGCGCCGTAGGACAGTTGCGCCCACGCCTTGGCCAGCGCCGCCTCCGGGTAGTCCGCCCCGGTCAGCGCCGCGGCGAACACCGCGAAGCGCTCCGCACCCAGGATCGCCCGTTCGGCGGCCCGGTTGGCCTGCTTGGTGTCGATGTAGGAGACGTGGCAGCCGGTGTAGATCGGGTTCATGTCGCGGGTCTGCGGCGACGGCGCCTCGTTGCGCTCCTGGAGTTCGGCGCGCACCGCGGCGAAGAACTCGCGTGGCAGGGCGCACACGAATTTCGGCCAGGTGTAGCGGGCGTTCCAGTCCCGGTGGATTTCGGTGATCCACCGGTTGGGCGGGGTGAAGTCGGTGCCCACCGGCAGCAGCACGTTGCGGGTGGCGGCGACCTTCTTCAGCTCGGTGAACAGCCCGTAGACCTCGTCCTCGGCGTCGGCCAGCGACTCACTCGCGTCCATCCACCAGCCGCCGGCGTAGTGCGCGGGCATGTAGTGCGTCAGCAGGCCGCGCCCCGACGGCGCGATCCATTCGAACTCGGATGCGAACTGCATGCGGCGCGGATCGCCGCCGCCCTCCATCGGACCCCACTGGTGGAACGGTCCGCGCGCCCACGCGCTGGAGCTCAGCCCGGCGTCGGCCACCAGTCCGGGAAACTGCGGGTCGTGGCCGAACACGTCGAGCTGCCAGGCCGTGCCGGGATCGGCACCCATGATGTCGCGCTGAAAACCGATGCCCGCCACCAGGTTCCGGATCGTCGTCTCGGCGTCGATGAGGTTGGTCGACGGTTCGTTGTAGGTGCCGCCCATCACCTCGACTCGGCCTTGGGCGATCAGCCGGCGCAGCTCGGCGCGGTCGGCCGGGTGGGTGTCCCAGTACGGCTTGAGGTAGTCGACTTCGGCCAGAACGAATTTGTACTCGGGGTGGTCTCGGGCCCAGTCCAGATGGCTGCGCACCAGGTTGACGCCGTTGGTCTGCCGGCACGCGCCCAGCGGGTTCTCGGTCCACACGCTGGTGTAGTTGGCCTGGGTGTTCCACCACACCGGGTCGTAGTGGAACTGCCCGACCATGAACATCGTCCAGCCGGGTTCGGCCACGGTGAACGTGAAATTCCGGCCGTTGACGCGCGCGGCCCGCTGCTGGCCGGGCATCGCGCCGTCGACGGTCACCGGCACCTCGACGACGCCGCTTCCCGGCTGCGCGACGGCCTGCCCGGCCAGACCGTCTCCCTCGATGCGCATCGGTGTCGGCGCCTCGGCGTCGCGGTAGCCCACCCGGACCAGCTGCAGCGGGGCGTCGGCCGGCCCGACGAACTTCCCGGTCGCTTCGGCGTCGAGGATCCGCATGACACAAACCTACGGACGCGCGCCTGCCGGGCGGAGCCTTTCGGCGGCCGGCTGTGTTCGGCGTGCGTGGGAATTGTCCGACCGGACTGGCAGGCTCGGGTCATGCCCGTCTGGAGTGACTTGCTGGCCGACCAACTCGACTGGCACTGGCAAAACCAGCTGCGCCCGCGGCTGGACGGCCTCACCGACGACGAGTACCTGTGGGAGCCGGTGGCCGGCTGCTGGTCCGTACGCCGCGACGGCATCGACTTTGGCGTCCCGGTGCCCGAGCCGGCGCCGTTCACCACCATCGCCTGGCGAATGGCGCACGTGATCGTCGGCGTGTTCGCCGTCCGCAACCACCACCACTTCGGCGGGCCGCCGGCCGATTACCAGACCTGGCCGTACGCGCTCGACGCCGCCACCGCACTGCGCCAGCTCGACGACGCCTATGCAGACTGGATCGCCGGGGTGCGTGGCCTCGATGAGTCCGCGTTGGCCCGGCCCATCGGCGCGGCCGAGGGGCCGTGGGCCGAGCGCACCATGGCGGAGCTGGTCTTGCATATCCACCGCGAAGCCATCCATCACGGAGCCGAAATCGCCTGCCTGCGCGATCTGTACGCGCACCGACTCGATCGAAAGGACTGACCATGCCCGGACTCGCCCCACCGGTGACCGACGAACGCCACGCGCTGCGCGAGTTTGTGGCCTACCACCAAAGCGCCTACTTCGCGGTGGCCTACGGCCTGACCGATGAACAGGCCCGGGCCACCCCGACCGCTAGCGCCCTGTCGATCGGTGCGTTGATCAAACACGCCACCGGTCTGCAACACACCTGGATGTCCCGCGTCGCCGCCGCCCCGGCCGCACCGCCCGCGGACAGCCGGCCGGGCGAGGAGAGGGCCCGTGAATATCAGGACCAGTACGTACTGCGCCAGGACGAGACCCTGGCCGGGGCGCTGGACGCGTTCGCTGCGCAAAACGCCGAGACGCTACACCTGTTGGAGTCCACCGACCTCGACGCCGCGGTGCCGGTGCCGCGCGACGCACCGTGGTTCCCCACCGACGTCGACGCGTGGACGGTGCGCTGGGTGTTCCACCACGTGATCAACGAGCTCGCCCGGCATGCCGGGCACGCCGACATCATCCGGGAAAGCATCGACGGCGCCACCATGTACGAACTGATCGCCGGGTTCGAGGGCGCCGAACCGACCGCATGGCTGACCCCCTGGCGGCCGGGCGCCAAGGCGTAAGACGGTGCGCTGGCGGAGAACTTCCGCCGCTGATTTGGCAGACTGCAGCAATGAGTTCGACCCCGCCTCGCCAGGTGGTCCGGCTCGACCGGGTGCCGTTGCCGGTCGAGGCCGCCCGCATCGGCGCGACCGGCTGGCAGCTCACTCGCGCCGTCACCCGGGTCTTCACCGGACTGCTCAAGCCCGGCCCGATCCAGCAGAAGGTGATCCGGGAGCTGCCGCAGACCTTCGCCGACCTGGGACCCACGTACGTCAAGTTCGGTCAGATCATCGCCTCGAGCCCCGGCGCGTTCGGCGAACCGTTGTCGCGGGAATTCCGCGGATTGCTGGACTCCGTACCGCCGGCCGACCCCGCCGCGGTGCACCAACTGTTCGTCGAGGAACTGGGCGCCGAACCGGCCGAGCTGTTCGCGCAGTTCGACGAGACCCCGGTCGCGTCGGCGTCCATCGCCCAGGTCCACTTCGCCACCCTGCACAGCGGCGAGGACGTCGTCGTCAAGATCCAGCGCCCGGGCATCCGCCGCCGGGTCGCCGCCGACCTGCAGATCCTCAAACGGTTCGCGCAGCTGGTCGAGCTGGCCAAGTTGGGCCGCCGACTCTCCGCCCAGGACGTCGTCGCCGACTTCTCCGACAACCTCGCCGAGGAACTGGACTTCCGCATCGAGGCGCAGTCCATGCAGACCTGGGTGTCGCACCTGCACGCCTCACCGCTGGGCAAGAACATCAAGGTGCCCGACGTGCACTGGGACTTCACCAGCGAACGGGTGCTGACGATGGAGCGGGTGTCGGGCATCCGCATTGACGACGCGCCCGCGATCCGCAAGGCCGGCTTCGACGGCGTGGAGCTGGTCAAGGCGCTGCTGTTCTCCACCTTCGAGGGCGGCCTGCGGCACGGGCTGTTCCACGGCGACCTGCACGCGGGCAACCTGCTGGTCGACGACCAGGGCCGGGTGGTGTTCCTGGACTTCGGGATCATGGGCCGCATCGACCCGCGCACCCGCTGGCTGCTGCGTGAGCTGGTGTATGCGCTGCTGGTCAAGAAGGACCACGCCGCGGCCGGCAAGATCGTGGTGCTGATGGGCGCGGTCGGCACGATCAAACCCGAGGGCCAGGCCGCCCAGGATCTGGAGGCGTTCGCCACCCCGTTGACGATGAAGTCGCTGGGCGACATGTCGTATGCCGAGATCGGCAAGCAACTCGGCGCGCTGGCCGACGCCTACGACGTCAAGTTGCCGCGCGAGCTGGTGCTGATCGGCAAGCAGTTCCTGTATGTGGAGCGTTACATGAAGCTGCTGGCGCCGCGCTGGCAGATGATGTCGGACCCGCAGCTGACCGGCTACTTCGCCAACTTCATGGTCGACGTCAGCCGAGAGCACAAAGACGCACCGGAGGTATAGCCGTGGACGTTCGCAGCGGTACCGCCCGCTCCGGAGACCTGGACATCTTCTATGAGGACATGGGCGACGTCGGCGACCCGCCGGTGCTGCTGGTGATGGGCCTGGGCGCCCAGCTGCTGCTGTGGCGCACCGGGTTCTGCGAGAAGCTGGTGGCCCAGGGCCTGCGGGTGATCCGCTACGACAACCGGGATGTCGGGTTGTCCACCAAACTGGGCCGCAAGCACGCCCGCGGCGCACTGGTGCCGCGGATGGCACGGTTCTGGCTGGGCAAGCCCGGTTCAGCCGTCTACACCCTGGAGGACATGGCCGACGACGCCGCCGCCCTGCTGGACCACCTGGGTATCGAGAAGGCCCACGTGGTCGGCGCCTCGATGGGCGGGATGATCGCGCAGGTGTTCGCGGCCCGGTTCGCCGACCGGACCCGGTCGCTGGGGGTGATCTTCTCCAGTAACAACCGACGGTTCCTGCCGCCGCCGGCGCCGCGCGCGCTGCTGGCACTGCTGTCCGGGCCGCCGCCGGACTCCCCGCGTGAGGTGATCATCGACAACGCGGTGCGGGCCAGCCGGATCATCGGCAGCCCCGGCTACCCGACACCGGAGGAGCAGTTGCGGGCCAACGTCACCGAGGCCTACGAACGCAGCTACTACCCGTGGGGCATCGCGCGGCAGTTCGGCGCCATCCTGGCCAGCGGCAGCCTGGCCGCCTACGACCGGCTGATCACCGCGCCGACGGTGGTCATCCACGGGCTGGCCGACAAGCTGATGCGCCCCTCGGGGGGCCGGGCGATCGCCGACGCCATCGACCGGGCCCGGCTGGTGCTGATCGAGGGCATGGGCCACGACCTGCCCGAGGAGCTGTGGGATCCGGTGATCAACGAGCTGACCACCACCTTTGCCGCCGGCCGGTAGCGGATTGTCAGCAGACTTACGGTAAACGGTAGGATGAGCGAGCCTCTACCTATTCCCCCACAAGATCGCGAGTAAACCGAGCTATGCCCACATTGGAGCCGAAGTACGAGGAACTGCAGTCTATCTACGACATCTCGAATGAGTTCTACGAGCTGTTCCTCGGCCCCACCATGGGCTACACCTGCGGGTTCTACCCCGATAAGGACACCACCTGCGACGAGGCGCAGATCGCCAAGTTCGACCTGGCGCTGGGCAAGCTGGGCCTGGAGCCGGGCATGACGCTGCTGGACATTGGATGCGGCTGGGGGGCCTGCATGCAGCGCGCGATCGAGAAGTACGACGTCAACGTCATCGGGCTCACCCTCAGCGGTGAGCAGCGCGAGTACGCGATCGACAAGCTGTCCAAGGTGGACACCAACCGCAGCGTCGAGGTGCGGCTGCAGGGCTGGGAGGAGTTCACCGACAAGGTGGACCGGATCGTGTCGATCGGCGCGTTCGAGCACTTCGGCCGCGACCGCTGGGCGGACTTCTTCCGCATCACCTATGACGCATTGCCCGAAGACGGTCGGATGCTGCTGCACACCATCACCGCGATCGCCGGGTCGGAGGACGCGCTGGCCAGAGGCCTGCCGCTGACGATGGATCTGGCCAAGTTCACCCTGTTCATCATGAAGGAGATCTTCCCCGGCGGGCAGCTTCCGTCGGCGTGGTTGCCCCGCAAGTACGCCGCCGAGGCCGGCTTCACCTGCACCCGCGACGACGAGATCGGGCCGCACTACGCGCGCACCCTCGAGGACTGGGCCGCGATGCTGGCCGCCAACAAGGAGCGGGCGATCGAGGTGCAGGGCCAGGTGGCCTACGACCGCTTCGACAAATACCTCAACGGCTGCGTCAAGCTGTTCCGCGACGGCTACAACACCGTCCACCAGTACACGCTGCAAAAGTAGCGCTGAGCAGCCGGTTCACCGGCGAGAACACCTCCGCCGCCGCGCTCGGTGGCGGGTGGCCGCGCAGAGTGCGCGTAGGATTCCGGAGGCGGCTTTTCGTGCTCGGGGGGAGCACACCGCCATCGGGGGGAGTCCTTGTCATGTCTTCAAAGCTGAATCCGCATTTCGCGGAGGTACAGGCGCACTACGACCTGTCGGATGAATTCTTCGAACTGTTCCTGGACCCGACCAGAACCTACAGCTGCGCCTACTTCGAACGTGACGACATGACCCTGGAGCAGGCCCAGCTCGCCAAGATCGACCTGTCGCTGGGCAAGCTGGGACTGCAGCCCGGCATGACGTTGCTCGACGTCGGTTGCGGCTGGGGTGCCACCCTGCGTCGCGCCATCGAGCGATACGACGTCAACGTGATCGGGCTGACCTTGAGCCGCAATCAAGCCGCTCACGTGCAGCGCAGCTTCGATGCGCTGGACAGCCCGCGCGACCGGCGGGTGGTGCTGGCCGGCTGGGAGCAGTTCGACGAACCGGTGGACCGGATCGTCTCGATCGGCGCGTTCGAACACTTCGGCTTCGAGCGCTACGACTCCTTCTTCGCGATGGCCCACCGGCTACTGCCGGCCGACGGCCGGATGCTGCTGCACACCATCACCACGCTGTCGGGCAACCAGTTCGCCGAGCGCGGCCTGCCGCTGACCATGGAGGCCGCCCGGTTCAGCAAGTTCATCATGAGCGAGATCTTCCCGGGCGGCCGGCTGCCGTCGATCGAGATGGTGCACGAGCACTCCGAACGAGCCGGTTTCGCCGTGGAACGGACCCAGTCGCTGCAGCTGCACTACGCCAGGACCCTGGACCTGTGGGCGCAGGCTCTGCAGGCCCACCACGACGAGGCGATCGCCGTCCAGTCCGACGAGGTCTACCAGCGCTACATGAGGTATCTGACCGGCTGCGCGGAGCGGTTCCGGCTTGGCTACATTGACGTCAACCAATTCACCCTCGCCAAGTAGACATCCGGCCACCGATGCCGACCCGGGCACTATGCGCCCGCTATGATTCAACGGTTGACCGGCTTGGGCGACACACCACACACCGCGTCCGGTCACGGCGGGTTACATCAGGAAGGCAACCAGTCAAAGATGGCGGAGAAATCGACACGCACCGCGGGAATGCGTCCGAAGTTCGAAAACATCCGGGCTCACTACGACCTGTCCGATGACTTCTTCGCCCTGTTCCAGGACCCGAGCCGCACCTACAGTTGCGCGTACTTCGACCCGCCGGACCTGAACCTGGAGCAGGCGCAGATCGCCAAGCTCGACTTGAACCTGGACAAGCTGGACCTGCGGCCCGGAATGACGCTGCTCGACATCGGCTGCGGCTGGGGCGCGACCATGAAGCGCGCCGTCGAGAAGTACGACGTCAACGTGATCGGCCTGACCCTCTCGACGAACCAGCACGCCTACTCGCAGAGCCTGCTCGACGAGATCGACACCGAACGGTCCCGCCGGGTGCTGCTGAAGGGCTGGGAAGAGTTCGACGAGCCGGTGGACCGGATCGTCTCCATCGAGGCGTTCGAGCACTTCGGCTTTGAGAACTACGACGACTTTTTCAAGACCTGTTACGACATCATGCCGGCCGACGGCCGGATGGCCATCCAGAGCAGCGTCAGCTTCCACCCCTATGACTTGAACGCCCGCGGCAAGAAGCTGACGTTCGAGACGGCGCGGTTCATCAAGTTCATCCTCACCGAGATCTTCCCGGGCGGTCGGCTGCCCACCACCGACATGATGGTGGCGCACGGCGAGAAGGCCGGTTTCACGGTGCCCGAAGCGATTTCGCTGCGCTCGCACTACATCAAGACGCTCAAGATCTGGGGCGACGCGCTGGAAGCCCGCCACGACGAGGCCGTCGCGATCCAGTCCGAAGAGGTCTACCAGCGCTACATGAAGTACCTGCGCGGCTGCGAGTACTACTTCACCGACGAGGCCCTGGACGTCAGCCTGGTCAGCTACGCCAAGAGCGCTTAACCGCCGAGCAGACGCGAAAGCCCCCAATTCCGTAAGGAATTGGGGGCTTTCGCGTCTGCTCGCGAGGTTGCAGCGAGGGTTACTCGGCCGCGAAGTTGCGGGTGACGGTCGGGTCCACCGGGATGCCGGGGCCCGTCGTCGTGGAGATGGTGACCTTCTTCAGGTAGCGCCCCTTGGACGACGACGGCTTGAGCCGCAGCACCTCGTCGAGCGCGGCACCGTAGTTCTCCGCCAGCTTGGTCTCCTCGAAGGAGGCCTTGCCGATAACGAAGTGCAGGTTGGCCTGCTTGTCCACCCGGAAGTTGATCTTGCCGCCCTTGATGTCCGAGACGGCCTTGGCGACGTCGGGGGTCACGGTGCCGGTCTTGGGGTTGGGCATCAGGCCGCGCGGGCCCAGCACGCGGGCGATGCGGCCCACCTTGGCCATCTGGTCGGGGGTGGCGATCGCGGCGTCGAAGTCGAGGAACCCGCCCTGGATCTTCTCGATCAGGTCGTCGCTGCCGACCACGTCGGCGCCGGCGGCGATGGCGGCGTCGGCCTTCTCGCCGACCGCGAACACCGCGACCCGGGCGGTCTTACCGGTGCCGTGCGGCAGGTTCACGGTGCCGCGGACCATCTGGTCGGCCTTGCGCGGGTCGACGCCGAGCCGGATGGCCACCTCGACGGTGGCGTCCTGCTTGGTCGAGGACGTCTCCTTGGCCAGCTTGGCGGCCTGCAGCGGGGTGTAGAAGTTGTCGCGGTCCACCTTCTCGGCGGCGGCGCGGAATGCCTTGCTGTTCTTGCTCATCGGTTATCCAATCTCAGGTGGTTGGTTGTGGTTGACGGGCCGAAGCTGGCCCTCCCACTCGACTATTTCTCGTCGAATAAGCCCTTCGCATTCCTACGCTGGGCCTCGTTCCTCGGCCCGCTTCGTCGTGCTCAGGTCTATTCGACGAAGATCATTCGACGGTGATGCCCATCGACCGGGCGGTGCCGGCGATGATCTTGGCTCCGGCCTCGATGTCGTTCGCGTTGAGGTCGGCCTTCTTGGTCTCGGCGATCTCGCGGACCTGGTCCCAGCTCACCTTGGCAACCTTGGTCTTGTGCGGCTCGGCCGAACCCTTGGCGATGCCGGCGGCCTTGAGCAGCAGCCGCGCCGCGGGCGGGGTCTTGAGCGCGAAGGTGAAGCTGCGGTCCTCGTAGACGGTGATCTCCACGGGGATGACGTTGCCGCGCTGGCTCTCCGTCGCGGCGTTGTACGCCTTGCAGAACTCCATGATGTTGACGCCGTGCTGACCGAGCGCGGGTCCGACCGGCGGCGCGGGGTTGGCCTGACCGGCTTCGATCTGAAGCTTGATCAGCCCGGCGACCTTCTTCTTCGGGGCCATGAGTTGGGGTGTTCCTTTCCTACGTACTAGATCTTGGAGACCTGGTTAAAGGTCAGCTCCACAGGCGTCTCGCGGCCGAAGATGGACACCAGCACCTTGAGCTTCTGTTGTTCGGCGTTGACCTCGCTGATCGAGGCGGGCAGCGTGGCGAACGGCCCATCCATGACGGTGACCGACTCGCCGACCTCGTAGTCGACCTCGATGACCGGCCGTTCCAGACCGCCCTCGTGGGCCGCCGCCGCAGTGCTGGCCGCACCGCGCGCCTGCTTCTTGGCCGCGCCCTGCGGCAGCAGGAACTTGACCACGTCGTCGAGCGGCAGCGAGGTCGGCCGGGAGGTGGCGCCGACGAACCCGGTGACGCCCGGGGTGTTGCGCACCGCGGACCAGGAGTCGTCGGTCAGGTCCATCCGCACCAGGATGTAGCCCGGCAGCACCTTGCGGTTGACCTGCTTGCGCTGGCCGTTCTTGATCTCGGTGACCTCTTCGGTGGGCACTTCCACCTGGAAGATGTAGTCGCCGACGTCCAGGTTCTGCACGCGGGTCTCGAGGTTGGCCTTCACCTTGTTCTCGTAGCCGGCGTAGGAGTGGATGACGTACCAATCGCCCGGCTTGGTGCGCAGCTCGGCCTTGAGCGCCACCGCGGGGTCGAGCTCCTCCGCGGGCTCAGCGTCGGCCGCCTCGGCGGCTTCCGGGGCCTCGGGGCTCTCGGGGGCCTCGGGGGCCTCGACAGCCTCAGCCGTCTCTTCGGCCGGGGCCTCGGCAGGCACCTCGGTGGTCTCCGCCACGTCGACCGGCTCGCCCGCAGGCGTATCGCCGTCGAAGGTAGTCACGGTTGTCAGTCCTTCCTATAACTTCACTCGCCGAACACCAGCAGCACCAGCCGGGCGAATCCGTAGTCCGCACCGGCGACCAGAGCCACCATGAAGACCAGGAACGCCAGCACCACCGCGGTGTAGGTGACCATCTGCTTGCGGTTCGGCCAGATCACCTTGCGAAGTTCGCCGACGACCTGCTTGAGGTAGTTGAAGACGAAGAGGAACGGATTGCGCGACGGCCCGTCCGACTTCTTCTTGACCTTCTTGGCCTTCTTGACCTCGTCCCCACCCAGCTCGGTCGCGGTGGACTCCAGCTCGTCGACGCCATCGGCCGCGCCGCGCCGCCGGGAGCGCTTGCCGGTGGGCCGCAGCGGATCGCCGACCTGCCTGCTCGCCACGGCCGTGCGACCGGGGCGGAGAGGAGAGTCGGCCTCGCTGTCGCCGTCGGCTGCGGCGTCGGGACGGTCGAGCTCGTCGGTCACCGCATGCTCCTTCGTTCTTCTCGCTTACGTATTGCCGTACCGCACCTAGGTGAGTTCCAGTGTCCACTGTCCACCATGGCACGTCAGCAGGGGCGACAGGACTTGAACCTGCAACCTGCGGTTTTGGAGACCGCTGCTCTGCCAGTTGAGCTACGCCCCTTCGCGGTTGGCAGACCAACCTGCGTTCCGGGATCTCACCTGTGCACCGTCTCCGGCCCACACAATTCGCGCGCTCCCCGTTCGCCTCACGGAAAGCGCGCTAGTGCTGGGAAAACCCCGAGGTCCGAGTGTACCTCGCCGCCCGGGCCAGTTACTAATCAGGCTGTTCGGACGACCTGACCGGATTCGGCGTCCCACTTCAGGCTCACCGAATCGTCGCCGTCGTGGCCCATCATCGTGGTGAACGCCTCCAGCACGACGTCGCCGTCCTGATCGGTCAAGATGTTGCGGGTCGTCACGATGTCGGCGCCGAACCGCTCGTTGACCGATGCGATCTCCATCCGCGCGTAGAGGACGTCGCCGGCCTTGATCGGTTTGCGGTAGGTGAACCCCTGGTCGACCTGGACCATCTGCATGGTGGTGTAGCCGGTGTCGACGTTGCGGAAGAAGTCGGACTGCACCAGCTTGGCCAGGATCGCCACGAAGGTCAGCGGGGCCAGCACCGAGTCGTAGCCCAGTTCGGCCGCCGCCGCCTCGTCATAGCAGGCGGGGTCCTCGGCCTTGATGGCCCGGGCGAACTCGCGGATCTTCTCGCGGCCCACCACGAACGGCTCCGGGTAGCGCCAGATCAGGCCCCGGATATCGGTTTTGATCGCCATCGTGGAATCCCCTAGGCGAGCTTCGCCGAGGCGACCGCCCGTCCGAAAATCTTCTTTCCGTCGGTGGTGGCGGTGAGCGCGATCGTCACCGACTTGGATTCGGGGTCCACAGACTTCACCCGGCCGCTGAAGACGATCTCGGCGCCCTTGCCGTCGTTGGGCACCGGCACCACGGCGGTGAAACGGACGTTGTACTCGGTCACCGCTCCCGGGTCACCCACCCACGCGGTGACGTAGCCGCCGCCGAGCCCCATGGTCAGCATGCCGTGGGCGATCGCGGTGTCCAGGCCCACCTGTTGGGCGATCTCGTCGTCCCAGTGGATCGGGTTCAGGTCGCCGGACACGCCGGCATAGTTGACCAGATCCTGCCTAGACAGCGGGATGACCCGCTCCGGCAGCTGATCGCCGACCTTGACCGAACTGAACTCACGCAACGCCATCGGTGAAACCCTTTTCTCCCTCGCCGGCGCGACCCGCCAACGTCGTATACGTCTCCTGCACGGTCTCGCCGGCATCATTGGTGACCACCTGCCGGGTCACGATGATGTCGGTGCCGTGTGCGCGGCGAACCGATTCCACCGAGACGTCGCAGTACAGCCGGTCGCCATCCTTGATCGGCTGGTGAAACTCCAGCTTCTGGTCGACCTGGACGATCTGGGCGTCATCGACGGTGACACCGGCGTGCTCGAAGAACGACGAAATCGCCTTGTGCCCGAACACCGAGATGTAGGTCAGCGGGGCCAGCAGACCGTCGTAGCCGAGGCCGGCGGCCGCCCGCAGGTCGAAACTGGCCGGGTCCACGGCCTTGACCGCGCGAGCGTATTCGCGGATCTTCTCCCGCTCCACGTCATAGTGGTCGGGATAGCGGTAATGCGCCCCGGCGAGGCGCTCGGCCAACGACACGGTTCGCGCGACCTAGCGGGATTCGCGGTGAGACTGGTGCTTGCCGCAGTTGGGGCAGAACTTCTTCAGCTCCAGCCTGTCGGGGTCGTTGCGGCGATTCTTCTTGGTGATGTAGTTGCGGTGCTTGCACACCTCACAGGCCAAGGTGATCTTCGGCCGCACATCGGTGCTGGAGGCCACGTCAGCTGCCCTCTTTCATCTGTTGTTGCGCTGGTTCTCGTAGTAGCGATGGCCGGACTTGAACCGGCGACCTAACGATTATGAGTCGTTCGCTCTAACCAACTGAGCTACATCGCCGCGGGTAATACACCTGCCAGCAGGCCCGGCGTCCACCGAGCCCCCTAACGGAATCGAACCGTTGACCTTTTCCTTACCATGGAAACGCTCTGCCGACTGAGCTAAGGGGGCCTGACCCACGGCGGCCATCCGGCGCCGTGAGCCTGTAGAAGGTTACAACCTCGGCCACGAGGTCACCAAACCGCGGTGCCGACGGCGACGACCTGCCGCGCCCGGCTTCGCCGGGTTTGCGGTACCGGCTGCTTTAGGGTGGAGGGCGTGCCCGAATCCGACCGGCTGTATTTCCGCCAACTGCTCTCCGGACGCGATTTCGCGGTCGGGGACCCGATGGCCACCCAGATGCGCAATTTCGCGTACCTGATCGGCGACCGGCAGACCGGCGACGCCGTGGTGGTCGACCCGGCCTACGCCGCCGGTGACCTGCTCGACTCCATCGAGGCCGACGGCATGCGGCTGTCCGGCGTACTGGTGACCCATCACCACCCCGATCACGTGGGCGGGTCGATGATGGGATTCGAGCTCAAGGGCCTCGCCGAGCTGCTGGAGCGGACCAGCGTCCCGGTTCACGTGAACACCCATGAGGCACAGTGGGTTTCGCGGATCACCGGAATTCCGATGACGGACCTGACCGCCCATGAGCATGGCGACAAGGTCAGCATCGGCGACATCGAGATCGAGCTGCTGCACACCCCCGGGCACACCCCGGGCAGTCAGTGCTTCCTGCTCGACGGCCGCCTCGTCGCCGGCGACACGTTGTTCCTGGAGGGCTGCGGCCGCACCGACTTCCCCGGTGGCGACTCCGACGAGATGTACCGCAGCCTGCAGCAGCTGGCCGCCCTGCCAGGTGACCCGACGGTGTTTCCCGGGCACTGGTATTCGGCCGATCCGAGCGCTGCGCTCTCCGAGGTCAAGCGATCCAACTATGTATTCAGCGCCGGAAGCCTGGACCGGTGGCGCATGCTGATGGGCGGATGAGGGGATAGCCGATGGGATCAGTCGAGGACCGCTGGTACGACATCGCCCACGCGGGGCCGGAGACGTGGCTGGCATTCGCGGCGTGGCTGGCGATCGGGATCACCGTGCTGGCGCTGCTCTATCTGAACCGGCAACTGCAGCGCAACCGCCGCGCGGCCGCCGAACAGACCCGCCCGCACGTGGCGATGTACATGGAGCCGCACGCCGCGGACTGGCACGTCATCGAGCTGGTGGTCCGCAACTTCGGCAAGACCGCCGCCTACGACATCCGGTTCTCGTTCGCCCAGCCGCCGACCGTGGCCCGCTACGAGACGGCTTCGGACGGCTACGCCGACGTGGTCGCCTTGCAGCTGCCCGAGGAGCTGACGGTGCTGGCGCCGAACCAGGAGTGGCGCACGGTGTGGGACTCGGCGATCGACCGGGCCGAGCTCGGTGAGGGCATCGAGTCGCGGTTCACCGGGACGGTCAGCTACTACGACACCCCCGACGAGCCCAAGGGGTGGTTCGGGCGCGGTAAGCGGACCCCCTACGAGAACAAGGTGACGCTGGACTGGGGCGACCTGCCGCCGGTGCGGCGCGTCGAGTTGATGACGACGCACGACCTGGCCAAGCGGGAGAAGCAGAAGCTGGAGCTGCTGCGCAGCCTGCTCAGCTACTTCCACTACGCCAGCAAGGAGACCCGCCCGGACGTGTTCCGCGGCGAGATCGAGCGGATCAACGGGGCGGCCCGCGAGATCCAGGACCGGCTGCGCGGCCGCGAGCAGCTCGAGGGCGCCGGCAACACCGACATCACCGTGCGGCTCGGCGACGCCAGCGCCGAGTTGGGCAAGCACCGGCACTGAGCTTGCGTCACTCGGCGCCGGGGTAGTGCGCCACCCGGAACCGCTCCAGGTAGGCCGGCCAATCCCAGCCCGCCAGGAACTTCTGCGTCGCGACGTAGCCGTTTTGGTAGAGCTCTTCGAGGCGCGAGCGGGAGATCCCGAAGTCCAGCACCCCCACGTCGGTCGGGCTGATCTTGATGGCGCGCACGCTGACCCACGGCTGGTTCAGATAGGTCTGGTCGTGGCCGACTAGCAGGGTGCTGATCAGGTTCTCCAGCAGCCGCGACTGGCCGAACATGCGCAGCGGCCGCAGGCCCGGAACCATGTCGCCGATATCGCCGCCGGACAGCTCCGGCACCACCGTCACCCCGAAGGTGGGCCACAGCGGTGCGCGGCCGTCGAGCCGGTCGAACGTGTAGATCGGGAAGTTCGACAGCACCCCGCCGTCGACCAGGGTGGATTGCCGGCCGTCGGCGCTGGTCAGCGTCACCGGGCGGTAGAAGAACGGCACCGACATCGAGGCGCGCACCGCGTCGGCCACCGATTGTTCGTCGGGGTCCAGGCCGTAGACCCGCCGGTAGTCCCACGGCAGCCGGACCAGCTGCCCGGTCGTCACGTCGGTCACGCTGACCACCGCCCGGTAGCGGCGCTCGGTCAGCAGGTTGTCGTCGTCGTAGGTCAGATCGCCCCAGGTGCGCACCCCCAGGTTGGCCAGCTCTCCGCGAATCCAGTCATGGGCGACGTCGCCGCGGTACAGGCCGCTGTCGCGCAGGAATCCGAACGCCGCGCCCAGCAGCGGGACCGGTACCTCGGTGTCGCGCCAGGTGGACAGCGGCACCGACAGCGCCAGTTCCTTGACCTGTGCCGCGGTCAGCTGATCGCCCTGGGCCGCCGCGGCCAGGATGGTGCCCACCACCGAGCCGCCGGACACCCCGGAGATGCGCTGCACCGAGTAGCCGGCGTCCATCAGCGCCACCACCGCTCCGACCAGCCCGATGAACCGCACTCCCCCGCCGGACAGCACCAGGTCTGCGGTCAGCGGCGCGTTCTTCTGCGATCGACGAGTGGCCATCGGTCGGCACTCAGTTCGCGGAGTTCCACTCGTAGGGCAGGAATTTGCCGTCGAGGGTGATCACAACGCGATCACCGCCCGGGTGCGGTTTCTTGTCGATGTCCACGCTGAAATTGATCGCGCTCATGATGCCGTCCCCGAACTGCTCGTGGATCAGTTCCTTGATCGCGGGGCCGTAGACGCCCACCGCCTCGTAGAGCCGGTAGATGGTCGGGTCGGTGGGCGGCGTGGTGAGCCCGCCGCGCACCGGCACCGCGGCCAGTATCGGTACCACCGAACGATCCAAGCCGAGCAGATCGGCCAGGATCTCGCCCTGCTCGGCCGGGATGGGCTGCTGGCCCAGCAGCGCCGACGTGGTCCAGACGACCGGTTTCTTGATCGCGTCGGCCAGTTCCTGCCAGCTCAGGCCCTTGGCCAGCCGGGCGGCGACGATCTGCTCGGTGATCTCGCTTCGGTTCATGGCTTCCAGCATGCCCGTGTCGGTCAGCCTGCGAAATAGCGACGCAGGTTCTCCCACATGGCGGCATGCGAGCTGCCGCCGTCGCGCAGCACGGTGTTCATCAACAGCCGGGGTGCGCTGATGTCGACCTGTTCGTGCAGCCGGCTGCCGTCGCCGTGCGGGCGCACCGTCACCGTCGACCACATTTCGATGCCGGGCCGCTGCAAGGTGTGGCTGCGGATCTCGCCGGGGCCGTCGGTGCGCAGGTCCACCCGGCAGGTGAAGCGGATCGGGATGCCGTACAGGCGCATGCGGTGCGGGGCCAGGTAGCGGGTGGCGCCGTCGGTGCCGCCGGGGATACGGCGCACGTCCACCAGCATCGGGTGCAGCGCTTCATAGTTGGTCAGGTCGGCCAGAAACGCCGTCACAATCTCCGGCGACGCCCCGACGTCGGCGGTGTGCTCCAGGCGTCCGCGGGCCATGTCAGCGACCTTAGCCCGGCCGGCACCGCTGGCATACTCGGCGGCATGCCCGCTCTCAAAGCCCCTGGACTGCGTCTGCTGATCGCCGTATTCGTGGCCGCGACGGCCCTGCTGGCCGCGGGATGCGGTTCGCGGACCACGGCCGAGGGCACCGAGCTGGGCTTCACCGCCCAAACCCTGGACGGCCGGGCGTTCTCCGGTTCGAGCCTGGATGGCCGGCCGGCGGTGCTGTGGTTCTGGGCGCCGTGGTGTCCCACCTGCCAGAAGGACGCGCCGGTGGTGGCGCGGGTGGCCGCCGCGCATCCGGCGGTGACGTTCGTCGGGGTGGGCGCCCGCGATGAGCTGAGCGCGCTGCAGGACTTCGTCGCCAAATACGGCGTGGACTCCTTCACCGAGCTCAACGACGCCGACGCCGCGGTGTGGGCCCGGTTCGGGGTGACCCGTCAGCCCGCCTATGCCTTCGTCAGCCCGGACGGCGAAGTCGAGGTGGTGAAGGGCTCGCTGTCCGAAGCCGATCTGAGTGCGCGGGTGCGGGCGCTGACGCCGGCGTGATCGACACCGCCACCCTGAGTTTCGCTCTGGGCGCCGGGCTGGTCGCGGCGCTGAACCCGTGTGGCTTCGCGTTTCTGCCGGGGTATCTGGGTTTGGTGATCGCCGATAGCCGGGACACCTCGCGTCCGGTGGCGCTGGCCCGCGCCGGTGCGGCGACGGTGACGATGTCGGCGGGATTCCTGACGGTGTTCGGGATTTTCGGGCTGGCGGTGTCGCCGTTGATCGCCTCGGCGCAGAAGTATCTGCCGTTCGCCACCGTGGTCATCGGCGTGCTGCTGCTGGCGATGGGCGGCTGGCTGCTGGCCGGCCGGGATATCTCGGTGCTGCTGCCCAAGGCGGGCGGGACCCCGACGGCGCGGCTGGGGTCGATGTACGGATACGGCGTGGGCTATGCGGTCGCCTCGTTGTCGTGCACGATCGCACCGTTTCTCGCGGTGATCAGCACGACCTTCCAGCAGGGCTCGACGCTGGCCGGGGTGCTGGCGTTCGTCGCCTACGCCGCGGGCATGAGCATCACCGTCGGCGTCGCGGCGCTGGCGGTGGCGCTGGCCGGTTCGTCGGCGACCTCGGCCCTGCGCCGGGTGCTGCCATATGTCGGCCGCATCGCCGGGGTGATCGTGCTGCTGACCGGGTTGTACGTCACCTACTACGGCTACTACGAGATCCGGTTGTACTTCTCCGGGACCGACGCCGACGATCCGGTGATCCACGCGGCCGGCGCGGTGCAGTCCTGGCTGGCCGATCGGATCGACGCGCTGGGCGTCTGGCCGCTGCTGGGAGCGGCCGTGGTACTAGTATCGGTTTCGATTGTTTCAATTAGGCGCACTCGCGGGTAGCATGGACGCATGCCCACCGCCGTCGCACCCATCGCCCGCCAGGTCGCCGAACGCGCCCGCACCGATGCCGGGTTCGCCCAGGTGCTCGACGCCCTACTGGAGGCGCCGACGGCGCCGCAGGGCACCTTGGAGCGTATCGCCGCCCACGCGCTGAACGACCAGCGTCGCGCCGCCCTCGTCGACGACTTCGTCGCCGGGGCGCTGCCCACCCCGAAGGTTCAGGCGCTGCTACGGCTGGGCACCCCGCAGGCGGTGCACCGGCTGCGCAGCCGCGGCAAGCTGATCGGCGCGGCCGTGGGCAACCAGACCTGGTTTCCGGCCTGGCAGTTCGACGACGCGCGGCTGCGCGCCGACCTGCCCGAGATCCTGGAGTTGCTGGCCCGGTTCACCACCGATCCGCTGGCCGCCGACCGCATCATGCGGCTCACCCATGACGACTTGGGCGGTATCTCGATCGCCGAGGCACTGCGCCACCCCGCCACCGCGGCGGACGCCCGGCGGATGCTGACCGCGCTCGGTGCCTGAGCTTCCCGCCGGCTACCGGGCTCCCCTGCCCGACGCCCGGCCGACCGGCCTGCGCCGCCGCCGGATCACCGCCGGAACGCAGCTGTGGCGCCTGGACGCCGAACACCCCTCCCGGTGGGACTGGACCGGGTTCGCCGAACCGCGCTACCGCTTCGACCCCACGTCGGGAACGTTCCGCACCCGCTATGGGGCAACGGAACTGCTCGGTGCGTTCCGGGAGCGCTACCGGCTGACCGGATTGATGATCCCGGCCGACCACGCCCGCCACCACCTGGTGCGGCTGACCGCCGCCCGGCATCTGCGGGTGCTCGACTTGCGCACCGAACGCAACCTGGACGCCCTGGGCGTCGACGATCAGATCAGCACCGGTCAGCACGACGCGGTGTGGGCCACCTGCCAGCGACTCGCCGACGCGGTGCGGCGCTGGTGGCCCGAGCCCGAGGAATGCCCGGACGCGATCGTCTACCGGTCGCGCACCACGCCGGAGACCTCGGTCAACTACGCGTTCTTCGCCGTCGAAGCGTTCGAGGTGGCGGCGTGGCCGCTGGCGCAGCGCCCCGAGGTGACAGCGGATCTGGTGCTACGGCACGGGTTTACGATCGGATATTGAGCGCATCGTTTCCCACCTGCCCCATCCGTCACCGGGCCGGAGGATATGGGCGTGTGCCCGCCTTTGAGCGACAGGCGACGTTATGTCAGCCGCCCAGGCGCGCAGTGGGAATCGGGCGTCGGTGCCGGCGCCGCCACAGGTTGACGTAATCGGCGTTGTCGCTCAAAGGCGGGCACACGCCCATATCCTCCGGCCCGGTGACGGATGGGGCAGGTGGGAAACGATGCGCTCAA
>NZ_LZMF01000101.1:0-13661 GCF_001673565.1 Mycolicibacter sinensis | reverse complement strand
CCGACCACCCAGGGCCAGCGTGGCGTCTTGGCGTGCGGATCCGGCTCTTCGGGGGTGTCGTAGTTGTCGTACTCGTACAGCCGCGGATCCACCGGCACGTAGGGGCCGCTCAAGAACTGCTCGGACTCGGGAGCCGAATAGGCCTGCGAGTATGCCGTGTTGTTCGGCGTGGCCGCGGCTATCTCATCGATCGCCGGGATATCCGCGTCAGCGGCTGCGCCCGAGACGGCGTCTGAGGACGGCTGACCGGTGCCGGGGTCCTCGGCTTCAGAGCCCGCCTCCGGGGGATTCGGCCCGCTCATTCCCGCCTATCCTGTTCCACCGCGGCGCCCACGCGCGCCACACCCACCGCGGCCGAAATCAACCGCCGTTGGTCATTGTGCACCGGCAACCCTACCCAAGCGGGTTGACACGGCGGTGCGTGCGGACCGGCTCAGTGTTTCTCGGCGCCGATGTAGTACTCGAAGACCAACCCGGCCACGCTCGCCAGCACCATCGCCACGCCGCCCGCGATCAGCCACGGGAGCCACAACGCGATCGCGACGGCGACCACCGAGCCCGACAGCGCGATCAGGATCGGCCACCAGCTGTGCGGACTGAAGAAGCCCAATTCCCCGGCGCCGTCACTGACTTCGGCGGCCTCATAGTCCTCGGGGCGGGTGTCCAGCCGGCGGGCCACGAACCGGAAGAAGGTGGCCACGATCAGGGCCATCACCCCGGTGAGGATCAGGGCCGTGGTACCGGCCCACTCCACCCCGCCGGTGGCGAACAGTGTCGTCAGCGCGGCGTAGATGATCCCGACCACCACGAAGAAGGTGGCCACGAACTCGAACAGCCTGGATTCGATGCGCATGAGGTTGTCCCTACTTGTCGCTGGCGTTGGGGGCGAGCAGCCCGCGGCGGCTATCGAAGGGGTACGTGGTGATGGCCAGCGGCTCCTGCTTGATCGCCTCCAGCGCCTCGGCGTTGCTCTTCCCGGCCATGCGCTGGCCGAGGTAGGCCTTGAAGTCGTTGGGCGAGACCACCCGGACTTCGAAGTTCATCATCGCGTGGTAGGTGCCGCACATCTCGGCGCAGTGGCCGACGAACGCCCCTTCCTTGGTGATCTCGGAGACCTGGAAGGTGTTCACCTGGTTGTTGCGCTCGGGCCAGGCGATGACGTCACGCTTGAACAGGAACTCCGGCACCCAGAAGGAGTGGATGACATCGGCGGAGTTCAACACGAACTCGATGCGCTTGCCGCTGGGCACCACCAGCACCGGGATCTCGCTCGTGGTGCCGAGCGTCTCGACCTTGTCGAAGTTGAGGTAGGTCCGGTCGTCGGTGTTGAGTCCGCGGACCGGTCCGACCAGTTCCTCGCCGTGCTTGTCGACGCCTTCGGGCTTGGAGGCCATCGCGTCCTTGCGCTCCTGGTCGGCGCCCTCGTAGCTCAGCGTCCCGTCGTAGAAGTTGACCTTCTGGTAGCCGAACTTCCAGTTCCACTGGAACGCGGTGACGTTGACGACCACTTCGGGGTCCGGCTCGTGGTGCAGCATCTTCTCCTGCACCACGACGGTGAAGTAGAAGATCACCGCGATCGCCAGGAACGGCAGGACGGTGAGGCCGAGCTCCAGGGGCATGTTGTAGCCGAACTGGCGCGGGAGTTCGGTGTCGGTCGCCTTCTTGCGGTGGAAGATCGTCGACCAGAAGATCATTCCCCAGACGAGCCCGCCGATCGCGACCGAGGCGATCACCATGCCCAGCCACAATTTGTAGTTGGCCTCGGCCTCCGGGGTGATGCCCTTGGGCCAGCCGAAACCGACGACGTCGGTCCAGTCGAAGCTGCAGCCGCTGAGCGTCACCGCCAGCAGTCCGAGCGCGCCGGCCCCCGCCAGCGGTCGACGCAGACGGCTAAGCACAACGCCCTGCCCGCGACGTGTCACGTTGGTGCCTCCTCGAGTCACAGACCGGCCCGGTTCGAACCGGCGGAGCAGTCGAATACTACGCAGCGTAGACCACCCGGATGACCGAGGTTCGCGAGACCTGCCGGTTGGCCGATCGCGCTGGGTACCCGCCGCGCGGCCGCCCCACTCAAGTACCCGCCCTGCGCAGGCCCGGGCCGATGCCGGTGCGGCATACTAGGACCCGATGTGTGGACTGCTGGCCTTCGTGTGTGCCCCGGCCGGCACCGCCAACCCCGGCGCGGTCCCCGCCACCGACGTCAGCGACCTCTCCGGCATCGCCGCACGGGTCGAACGGGCAGCGCACCTGATGCGCCATCGAGGGCCCGACGAACTGGGCACCTGGACCGGTGACGGCGTGGCCCTGGGCTTCAACCGGCTGTCGATCATCGACATCGAACATTCGCACCAGCCACTGCGCTGGGGGCCCGCCGAGCAACCGGACCGCTACGTGCTGGTGTTCAACGGCGAGATCTACAACTACCTCGAGCTGCGCGCCGAGTTGGCCGCGGCCCACGGCGCGGTTTTCCACACCGATGGCGACGGCGAGGCGATCGTCGCCGGCTACCACCACTGGGGCGCCGACGTGCTGCCGCGGCTGCGCGGCATGTTCGCCTTCACACTGTGGGACACCCTGCGCGGTGAGCTGTTCTGCGCCCGCGACCCGTTCGGGATCAAGCCGTTGTTCGTGGCGAGCGGACCGGGCGGCACCGCAGTGGGCAGCGAGAAGAAGTCACTGCTGGACCTGGCCGACTTGGTTGGTTTCGAGACCGGCGACGCCGGCATCGATATCCGCGCGCTGCAGCACTACACGGTGCTGCAGTACGTACCCGAACCCGAAACCCTGCACCGCGGGGTGCGCCGGCTGGAGTCGGGCTGCTGGGCGAAGATCAGCCCGGATCGGCCGGTTCCCGAGATCACCCGCTACTTCACGCCGCGCTTCGACGCCACGCCGATCACCCGCGACACCGAGCAGGCGCGCTACGACGAGATCACCGCGGTGCTCGAGGACTCCGTGGCCAAGCACATGCGGGCCGACGTCACCGTCGGCGCCTTTTTGTCGGGAGGGATCGACTCCACCGCGATCGCCGCGCTGGCAATACGCCACAACCCGAAGCTGATCACCTTCACCACCGGCTTCGAGCGGGAGGGCTTCTCCGAGGTCGACGTGGCCGCCGCGTCCGCCGAGGCGATCGGCGCCCGGCATGTGGTCAAGGTGGTCAGCCCGGCCGAGTTCGTCGCCGCCCTGCCCGAGATCGTCTGGTACCTCGATGACCCGGTCGCCGACCCGGCCCTGGTGCCGCTGTACTTCATCGCCCGCGAAGCCCGCAAGCACGTCAAGGTGGTGCTCTCCGGGGAAGGCGCCGACGAGTTGTTCGGCGGCTACACGATCTACCGCGAGCCGCTGTCGCTGCGGCCGTTCGACTACCTGCCCGCACCGATGCGCCGGTCGATGGGCAAGGTGTCGCGGCCGTTGCCCGAAGGAATGCGCGGCAAAAGCCTGCTGCACCGCGGGTCGCTCACACTGCAGGAGCGCTACTACGGCAACGCGCGCAGCTTCTCCGACGAGCAACTGCGTGCGGTGCTGCCCGGCTTCTCCCCCGACTGGACCCACACCGACGTCACCGCCCCGCTGTATGCAGAGTCCGCCGGCTGGGACCCGGTGGCCCGCATGCAGCACATCGACCTGTTCACCTGGCTCCGCGGCGACATCCTGGTCAAAGCGGACAAGATGACGATGGCCAACTCGCTGGAGCTGCGGGTGCCGTTCCTGGACCCCGAGGTGTTCGCGGTGGCGTCACGGCTGCCGGTGTCGGCCAAGATCACCCGCACCACCACCAAGTACGCGCTGCGCCGCGCGCTGGAGCCGATCATCCCCGCCCACGTGCTGCACCGGCCCAAGCTCGGCTTCCCGGTGCCGTTGCGGCACTGGCTGCGCGCCGGTGAGCTGGTGGAGTGGGCCTACGCCACGGTGGCCGCCACCGGCGCCGACCACCTGATCGATGTCGCCGCGGTGCGCGCGATGCTCGACGAGCACCGCACCGGGACCGCCGATCACAGCCGCCGGCTGTGGACCATGTTGATCTTCATGCTGTGGCACGCGATCTTCGTCGAACACTCCGTGGTGCCGGCCATCAGCGAGCCGGCCTACCCGGTACAGCTCTAAACGCTTCTCCTAACGTGCGGTTTCATCCGCAACGCGCCGCAGCGCACGTATGAAACCGCACGTTCGCGTAGGTGGAAACTACTTGAGCGCGGTGCCGATGTCGGCGGCCGCCGCGTCGCCGTAGGCGTCGGCCAGCCGGGCCAGCGCGCCGTCGCGATCCCACGACCACTCCTGGGTTCCGGTGGACTCCAGCACCAGCACCGCCACCAGCGATCCCAGTTGCGCCGAGCGCTCCAGGCTCAGCCCGGCACTGCGGCCGGTGAGGAAACCGGCGCGGAAGGCGTCACCGACTCCGGTCGGGTCGGTCTGGGCCTTCTCCGGAACCACGCCCACGTGGACGCGGGAGCCGTCCGGGTGGACGATGTCGACACCGTTGGCACCCAGGGTGGTGACCCGCATCCCGACCTGCTTCATGACGTCGGCCTCGGTCCAGCCGGTCTTGGACAGCAGCAGGTCCCACTCGTAGTCGTTGGTGAACAGGTAGGCCGCGCCGTCGATGAGCCGGCGGATCTCCTCGCCGGTCAGCCGGGCCAGCTGCTGGGAGGGGTCGGCGGCGAACGCCAGGCCCAGCTTGCGGCACTCCTCGGTGTGCAGGAACATCGCCTCGGGGTCGTTGGCCCCGATGATCACCAGTTCGGGGTTGCCGACGTTCTCGACCACCTTGGCCAGCGAGATATTGCGGGCCTCGGACATGGCGCCGGGATAGAACGAGGCGATCTGGGCCATGTCGACGTCGGTGGTGCAGGTGAAGCGCGCCGTGTGCGAGGTCGTGGAGACCAGCACGTTGTCGCAGTTGACGCCGTGCGACACCAGCCAGTCGCGGTAGTCGGCGAAGTCGTCGCCGGCCGCGCCGACCAAGGCGGCGTCACCGCCGAGCACGCCGATCGCGTAGGCGATGTTGCCGGCCACCCCGCCGCGGTGCACCACCAGGTCTTCGACCAGGAAGCTCAGCGAAACCTTCTGCAGGTGATCGGCCAACAGCTGTTCGGAGAACCGACCCGGAAAGCGCATCAAATGGTCGGTTGCGATCGAACCGGTCACCGCAATCGTCACTGACTATCCCCCTCGTGTGTGCACCGTGGACCTGAATGTGGGTTCCCACGGTAGCGGCCGGTGCAACCCGGTCCGTCGCCGGGCAGCGCCTAGCCGTCAGGCCGAGGGGCGGTTGCCGATGGTCAGTTGAACGAGTCGCCGCACGAGCACGAGCCGCCGGCGTTGGGGTTCTCGATGGTGAAGCCCTGCTTGTCGATCTGGTCGGCGTAGCCGATCTCCGCACCCTGCAGGTACGGGGCGCTCATCCGGTCCACGGCCAGCTTGACCCCGTTGAAGTCGGTGATCACGTCACCGTCGAGGGTGCGGTCGTCGAAGAACAGGTTGTAGCGCAGGCCGGCGCAGCCGCCCGGTTGAACCGAGATGCGCAGGGTCAGGTCGTCGCGGCCTTCCTGGGCCAGCAGCGACTTCACCTTGGCCGCGGCTTCATCGGTCAAGACCACGCCCTGAGACTCGGTGGTCGACTGGTCCTGAACAGTCATTGCGTCTCCCTATTGCGATTGATTCGGGGCGGGCTCGCCTCGACTCGAAGCATCCAAGCCCACCGTCACAACGATACCGTGCGCCGAGGTGTTCCCTACTGAGCCGCCGGATCGGGGGAATCCGCCGGCCGGCTGCCGATCTGCGCCGCAAGCACCGTGGTCAGCCCGATCAGTTGGTTGGCCGCGTCCACCAGGGCCAGCCGCACGGATCCGGCGTGGTCGGCGATCGCCCGGGCGGCCACCACGCCGGCCGACCGCAGCGCCGGTTCGTCCAGGTCGATCTGACCGGCCAGCACCAGCACCGGCAGCTCCCGCGCCCGGGCCGCGGTGCACAGCGAACCGATCACCTTGCCGTGCAGGGACTGCTGGTCGAACCGGCCCTCACCGGTGACGAGGACGTCGGCATCGGCGAGGGCGGCCGCCAGACCGGTGTGGCGTGCCACGATGTCCGCCCCGGCTTCGGCGGTGGCACCCAGCGCGAGCAACGCCGCGCCGATCCCGCCGGCAGCGCCGGCCCCGGAGGCGGCGCTCACCTGCCGTCCCGCCACGCTGTCCAGTTCGTTCGCCCACGCGCTCAGGCGGCTTTCGAGTACGGCCACGGTGGCAGCATCGGCACCCTTCTGCGGGCCGAACACCCGCGCCGCGCCCCATGGCCCCAGCAGCGGGTATTCGACGTCGCAGGCCGCGATCAGTTCTACCTCGGCGAGCCGCTGCCGGGCGGTCACCAGGCCGCCCAGTTCGTCGACCATCCCCCGCCCGCCGTCGGTGCTGGCACTGCCACCGAGTCCGACCACGATCCGCTCGGCACCGGCCGTCAGCGCCGCCTCGATGAGCTGACCCACTCCGGCGCTGTGGGCGGCCAGCGCGGTCTGCGGCGACGGCGGGCCCCCCATCAGCGCCAAGCCGCAGGCCTGCGCACACTCCAGATAGGCGGTCTTGGATGCGACGTCCCAGAGCCATTCGGCGTCGGCCGGCTCGCCCAGCGGCCCACTGACCCGGCACCGCTGCACCGTGCCCGAACCGGCGGCGTCCAACCCGGCGGCCAGCACCGCGACGAACCCGGGGCCGCCGTCGGATTGCGGGGCGATCGCCAATCGGTCGCGGGGTCGGCTGCGGTGCCATCCGGTCGAGATGGCGGCGGCGGCCTGCACCGCGGTCAGGCTCTCGCCGTAGCAGTCCGGTGCGATCAGCACCCGCAGCACGGCCGTCCCCGGGGCGGCGGAGGTGCCGGGACCGGGGTGGTCAGCCATACCGGCAGGGTATCGAGCCACACGGACGCCGTCGGCGGCCGGGCAAGTAACCTGGCGGGCGTGAAGTTGCCGGGACGCAGGAAAGATGGGGCGGGTTCAGCGGGGGCCGCTGAACTCGTGAGTGGCGCCGTCGACCTCGACAGCGTCGATGCCGGGGACTCCGCTCGTTCCCGCGGCACCGCACCCAAGGGCCGGCCCACCCCCAAGCGCAACGCCGCCGCCAAACGTCGCGGCCCGGTGGCGCCGGCGCCGATGACCGCCGCCGAAGCCAGGGCCAGGCGCAAAAGCCTGGCCGGCCCGAAGCTGAGCAAAGAGGAGCGCCGGGCTGAGAAGGCCGAGCGGCGCGAGCGGATGGCCCAGCGCCGGGAGCGGATGATGGCCGGCGACGAAGCGGCCCTGCTCGAGCGTGACCGCGGCCCGGTACGCCGGTACGTCCGCGACATCGTCGACGCCCGCTACAACCTGCTCGGCCTGTTCATGCCGGTAGCGCTGGGCCTGATGTTCATCATGATGGCGGTCCCGCAGGTCCAGTTCTACATCTCGCCGGCGATGATGCTGCTGATGGTCGCGATGGCCGTCGACGGCGTCCTGCTGGCCCGCAAGGCCGGCAGGCTGGTCGACATCAAGTACCCGGACAACACCGAGGCCCGGTGGAAACTGGGCATCTACGCCGCCAGTCGGGCATCGACGCTGCGCCGGATGCGGGCACCGCGTCCGCAGGTGCGCCGCGGCGAACGCCTCGGCTGAGTTCGGCGCAGGGGCCGACAGCCGTGGACTCCGCAGAATTCCCGCCGGTCAGCCCGCCTGATGCGACGGTAGCCACCGCCGCCCGCGCACGGCAGAACGCCCTGACCAAGCCGGTGGGCTCGCTGGGGCGCCTGGAAGATTTGTCAGTCTGGGTGGCAGCCTGTCAAGGCCATTGCCCGCCAAGGCAATTCGACCGGGTCCGGGTGGTGGTGTTCGCCGGCGACCATGGTGTGACCCGCGCAGGGGTGTCCGCCTATCCGGCGGAGGTGACCGCCCAGATGGCCGTCAACATCGACCGGGGCGGCGCCGCCATCAACGCGCTGGCCGTCGTCGGCGGCGCGGGCGTGCGGGTGGTGGACATGGCCATCAACAGCGATGTCAGCGACTTGAGCGCCTACAAGGTGCGCCGCGGCAGCGGCGACATCGCCAGCGAAGACGCCCTGACCGCCGAGCAGACCGTGGCCGCGGTGGATGCGGGCCGCCGGATCGCCGACGAGGAAGTCGACGCCGGGGCCGACCTGCTCATCCCCGGCGACATGGGCATCGGAAACACCACTGTGGCAGCGACTTTGATCGCAGCACTGACCGGCGCCGAGCCCGTCGAGGCGGTCGGTCACGGGACCGGCATCGACGACGCCGGTTGGGTGCGCAAGACCGCGGCGGTGCGCGATGCGCTGTTCCGCTCTCGCGGGGTGTCCGATCCGCTGGGGTTGCTGCGCTGTTGCGGTGGTGCGGACCTGGCGGCACTGGCCGGGTTCTGTGCGCAGGCGGCGGTGCGGCGCACCCCGGTGCTGCTCGACGGTCTGGCGTCGAGCGCCGCCGCTCTGGTGGCCGACCGGCTGGCCCCCGGCGCGCGGGCGTGGTGGCAGGCCGGTCACCGCTCCCCCGAGCCGGCCCACGCGCTGGCCTGCGCGGCGCTGGGTCTGGAGCCGATCCTCGACCTGCGGATGCGGCTGGGCGAGGGCACCGGTGCGGCGGTGGCGCTGCCGGTGCTGCGCGCGGCGGTGGCGACATTGGCCTCGATGTCCACCTTCGCCGAGGCGGGCGTTTCCGGGCCCGCCGCGGAGGCGCACGGGTGATCCGGTCGCTGGCCTCGGCGGTCGCGTTCGGGACGGCCGTGCGACTGGGCGGCGCCGGCGGTCCGCCGGGACGTGGGACGTTGACGGCCCTTCCGGTGGTCGGCGCCGTCCTGGGCCTTGTGGCGGCCGGGGTGGTCTGGGCCGGCGGGTTCGCATTCGGTCCCGGTAGCGCCTTGACCGGGCTGCTCGCGGTGGCGGTGTTGCTGGCCGCGACCCGCGGGCTGCACATCGACGGGGTGGCCGACACCGCCGACGGGCTGGGCAGCTACCGGCCCGCCGCGCAGGCACTGCAGGTGATGCGCGACGGCTCGACCGGACCGTTCGGCGTGGTCGCGGTGGTGCTGGTGATCGGCCTGCAGGCCTTGGCGTTGCCGATGCTCGATCCAGCGGGGATCGTGGTCGCGCTCTGCGCGGGGCGGGTGGCGGCGGTGCTGGCCTGTCGGCGTTCGGTGCCCGCCGCGTTGGGCAGCACGCTGGGTGCCACCGTGGCGGGCAGTCAGCCGCTGCCGGTGGCGATGGCCTGGGTGCTGGTGCTGGCAGCCGGGTCGACGGTCGCCGGTTCGGCGCCGTGGCAGGGGCCGGTGGCCGTCGCGGTGGCGCTGGGCGGCGCGTCGCTGCTGGTCAGGCATTGTGTGCGCCGCCTCGGGGGGATCAATGGCGATGTGCTGGGCGCCGCCGTCGAGTGGACCACGGCGCTGCTCGCGGTGCTGCTGGCCGCGCTCTAACCTCGCCCCGATAAGTAACAATTCTCCGAACAGATAGACATTTCTCCCCCCGGCGGGCTTATTCCCAGAGTAGGTTTGTATAAATGCCGCATTATCGGCTGGCCCACGGGAGAGGACTGACTCCGATGGCTCGGCACCACCGCTACAGCAAGCGGAGTCGCGAATCCCGCAAGGCGATGACCGAGGGCAGCAGCGACCCAGCGGACTATCCCGACGCCGATGATGCCGCGGCCGAAGATTGGCAGATGGGAACCGACGAACCCGACCCCCCGCCCGGTCCCCCGCATTGAACCCGGCGGTCCAGCGAGGCTCGACGGAGGAGAGGCGAAGCTGGGACCGCCGCATTAAACCCGGCGGTCCAGCGAGGCTCGACGGAGGAGAGGCGAAGCTGGGACCGCCGCATTGAACCCGCCGGTTCAGTCCAGCCGGGCCATCCAGCCGTGGGTGTCGGCGAAGGTGCCGCGCTGGATGCCGGTCAGGGTGTCGCGCAATGCCATGGTGACCTCACCAGGTGAGCCGTCGGCGATGGTGAACTCCCCGTCGGCGGACTTGACGTGTGACACCGGGGTGATGACGGCGGCGGTGCCGCAGGCGAAGACCTCGGTTATCTCGCCGGCGGCGGCCTTCTTCTGCCATTCGCCGACGTCGATCTTGCGTTCCTCGACCGCGAACCCGGCGTCAGTGGCCAACTGCAGCAACGAATCCCGGGTAATGCCGGGCAGCAGTGAGCCGGACAACTCCGGGGTGACCAGCCGCGCCGAGCCACCGGTGCCGAACACGAAGAACAGGTTCATCCCGCCCATCTCTTCGACGTAGCGCCGCTCGGCCGCATCCAGCCACACCACCTGATCGCAGCCGTTGTCGGCGGCCTGCGCCTGGGCAACCAGCGAGGCGGCGTAATTACCGCCGAACTTGGCCGCTCCGGTGCCGCCCGGGCAGGCCCGCACGTACTCCGTGGAGAGCCAGACGCTCACCGGTTTGATGCCGCCCTTGAAGTACGCGCCGGCCGGCGAGGCCATCACCAGGCAGCGGTACTCGTTGGCCGGCCGCACCCCAAGTCCCGGCTCGGTGGCGAAGATGAACGGGCGCAGGTACAGCGACTCCTCGCCGCCGGGCGCCGGCACCCAGGCCCCGTCCACGGCGATCAGCTGCCGCAGCGATTCGATGAACAGTTCGTCGGGAAGTTCCGGGATCGCCAGCCGCCGAGCCGACGCGCGCATCCGGGCGGCGTTGGCCTCCGGCCGGAACGACACGATCTCCCCGTCCGTCCAGCGGTAGGCCTTCAGTCCCTCGAAGACCTCTTGCGCGTAGTGCAGCACGACCGCCGACGGGTCCAGTTCGATCGGCCCGTAGGGCATGACCCGCGCATTGTGCCAACCGGCGTCGACGGTGTAGTCGATCGACACCATGTGATCGGTGTGGTACTTGCCGAAACCCGGTTCGGCCAAGATGGATTCGCGTACCTCGACAGGAGTCGGGTTCGCTGTGACCGACACGTGGAACTCGAGGAGGCCGCTTTTCATGCAGCGATTGTATAACCGGTGCGCTAGCGGGTTTTTGCCGTCACGAACGGCGGCTGTACCACCTCGCACTCCACCGCGCGACCTCGCACGTCGACGGTGAGTTGCGCGCCGGCATCGATGCCGGCATCGGCATCGATCAGCGCCAGCGCGATACCGGCCCGCAGCGTCGGCGAGAAGGTGCCCGAGGTGGTGATCCCGACCTGCCGGTCGCCGTCGAGCACCGCCAGATCGGCGCGCAGCACTCCCCGACCCGTGGCGCGCAGCCCGCGCAGCAGCCGGGCGGGACCGGCAGCCTTCTCCGCCAGCAGCGCGTCGCGACCGAAGAACGATTCCTTTTTCCACCCGATCGCCCAACCGCAGCGGGCCTGCAGCGGCGAGATGGCCGGCGACAATTCGTGACCGTGCAGCGGATAGCCCATCTCGGTGCGCAGCGTGTCGCGGGCGCCCAGCCCGGCCAGCTCGCCCCCGAGCTCGGTCACCGCAGCCACCAGTGCGTCGAACACCACGCCCGCCTTCTCCCAGGCCGGCAGCAGTTCGTAACCGTGTTCGCCGGTGTAGCCGCTGCGGCACACCCGCACCGGCACGCCCGCATACGAGGCGTCGGCGAAGCCCATGTAGTCCATCTCGGTGGGCAGGCCCAAGCCGGCCAGTACCTCGGTCGATCGCGGCCCCTGCGCCGCCAGCACCGCGCGCGAACGGTGCTCGTCGGTGATGGTCACTCCGGCCGGGGCAGCCTGGTGTAGTGCAGCCACCACCGCCGCGGTGTTGGCCGCGTTGGGGACCAGAAAGATCTCGTCGTCGGCCACGTAGTAGGCGATCAAATCGTCGATGACACCACCGGATTCGTTGCAGCACAACGTGTATTGCGCCTTGCCCGGTCCGATCCGGTTCAGGTCGTTGGTGAGCGTGGCGTTGACGAACGCCGCCGCACCGGGGCCGCGAACCGTCGCCTTGCCCAGATGGCTGACGTCGAACAGGCCCACCGCGTCGCGGGTGGCGTTGTGCTCGGCCACCGTGCCGGCGTAGGACACCGGCATAAGCCAGCCACCGAACTCGGCGAAGCTGGCGCCCAGCTCACGGTGGCGGTCTTCCAGGGGTCCGTGTTGCAGTTCGCTCACGACGAGCCAGCCTAATCGGCACACTTGTGTACGTGGTTGATTGGGACGCGCTCGAAGCCGCGGGAATCGCCGACGCGCGGAGTCGCGCCGACCTCATCGAGTACCTCGACGCCCTCGGCTTCACCACCGAGCAGATGGTCGAGGCCGAGCGGCAGGGCCGGCTGTTCGGCCTGGCCGGTGACGTCGTCGGGCGCTCGGGCCCGCCCAGCTACACCCTGCGGACCGCCGCCGAGGCGTTGGCCGTGCCGGTCGGCGAGGTCGAGCGGGCCTGGACGATGCTCGGGTTGAGCGTCCCGAGTCCGGACACGCCCGCCCTGAGCCAGGCCGACGTCGACGGGCTGGCCACCTGGGTCGAGATGCGGTCCTACCTCGGCGAGCCGGTCGACGGCTTCCTGCGGGTGCTGGGGTCGACGATGGCGCGGCTGGCCGAGGCCGAGTCGTCGATGATCCGGATCAGTGAGCCCGACGTCTGGCTGGGCCACACCTTCGATGAGCTCACCACCGCGCGGGCCTGGCGCTCCGTCGCGACGTTCATCCCGCGCCTCGGCGCGATGATCGACGCCGTGCACCGCCAGCACCAGGTCAGCGCCCGAACGTTCCTGGAGGGGCTGGCGGCCGGGCCGACGTCCAGCATGGTCTGCGGCGTCGGCTTCGCCGACCTGACCGGCTTCACCGCCCTGACCCAGGTCCTCACCTCCGAGGAGCTGGCGAGCCTGCTCACCGACTTCGGCGGCAGCGTCGCCGACGTGGTGCACGCCGACGGCGGGCGGGTGGTCAAGTTCATCGGCGACGCCGTGATGTGGGTCAGCGCGAGCGCGGAGCTGCTGGCGAAGGCCGCGACCGACCTGGTCAACCACCCGAAAGCCCGCAAAGTGGGCCTGCAGGTGCGCGCCGGGCTGGGCTACGGCGAACTGCTGGCCATCAACGGCGACTACTTCGGCACCCCGGTGAACCTGGCCGCGCGCCTGGTGGATGCCGCCGCCCCCCGACAGGTGCTGGCCTGCGCCGGCGTGGTCAAGGAGTTGTCCGGGTGGCCGGTCATCGCGCGAGGGCCGTTGACGCTCAAGGGATTCGAAGAGCCCGTCCCGGCATACGAGCTGGGCCTGGCCCCCGATCGTTAGGGTGGGTGCTTGTGAGCACCCAACCCGGATATCCCGCCCCCACCGTCACCGTCACCGACTCGCTGCCCTTCGAAACCAAGGGAGCCGCCGACGAGGCCGTGCTGATCGTGCCGGTCGTGTCGCCCGGCGACGAGTCTGAGCCCGTGGTCGCCGCGACCGAGCCGGCGCTTCCCGCCGAAGCGGTCGCCGAGATCGAGTCCGGGCTGCGGGCGCTCAACGCCAAGGGCGGCAGTGAGCAGGTGAACCGGCTGGTGGTGGCGTCGCTACCGGTGGCCAGCGTGCTGACCGTCGGACTGGGCAAGGCTCGCGACTCCTGGCCCGCCGATCTGGTCCGGCGCGCCGCAGGCACGGCGGCACGCTCGCTGAACGGCACCGCCGAGGTGGTCAGCACGCTGGCCGGGTTGCCCGGCGAGCCCGATGAGGATGTGGTGGCCGCCGCCGTCGAGGGTCTGCTGCTGG
>NZ_LZMF01000100.1:0-1251 GCF_001673565.1 Mycolicibacter sinensis | reverse complement strand
GGCACGTCGGCGCCGGCGCCGGTCAACCACTGCGCCAGCACACCGGCGGTGGCCGCGATCCGCGCCGGCGACTTACCCGACACCACCAACGTCTGCACCACCGGCTCAGCAACCGGCCCGGCCGGCTCAACCGCCTCGACGACCGGGGCCTGCTCGATCACCACATGCGCATTGGTGCCCGACACCCCAAACGAAGACACCCCCGCCCGCCGCGGACGCGACACCGCCGGCCACGCCATCGCCTGCGCGGCGATCTGGAACTTCGACGCCCCCGCACCGGCATTGGGCGTCAACTCCGAAAAGTTCAGGTGCCGCGGAATGAAACCCTGCTGCACCGACAGCACCGTCTTGATGAAACCCGCGACACCCGAAGCCGATTCAAGATGCCCCAGATTCGTCTTCACCGAGCCCAGCACCAGCGGCGCCGAGGAACCACGCTCACCGAACACCGCCGCCAGCGCATCCAACTCGATCGGATCACCCAGCGCGGTGCCGGTGCCGTGCGCCTCGACGTAGTCGATATCACCCGGCTCCAACCGCGCCGCGGCCAACGCCGCGCGCACCACCTTCTGCTGCGCCGGACCCGACGGCACCGTCTGACCACTCGACGGCCCATCCTGATTCGCCGCCGAACCCCGCACCAGCGCCAGAATCCGGTCACCATCACGCTGAGCATCCGAAAGCCGCTTGAGCACCACCACCCCGGCGCCCTCGCCGCGCACGTAGCCGTCGGCGCCGGCGTCGAAGGTCTTGCACTGCCCGTCCGGCGCCAACATCCCCCACCGCGACGTCGCCACACTGTTCTGCGGACTCAGCATCAGGTTCACCCCGGCCGCCAGCGCCTGATCCGACTCGCGGCGCCGCAGGCTCGCGCACGCCAGATGAATCGTCACCAGCGACGACGAACACGCGGTGTCCACCATGATCGCCGGGCCGTGCACGCCAAGGAAATACGACAACCGGCCGGCGGCGAAGTTCGGGCCGTTGCCGAACGCCAGGTAGGGGTCGACGTCGCGGGGGCCCACCCTTTCGGCCGCCAGCAGGGCGTAGTCGTTGGTGGTGAGGCCGACGAAGACACCGGCCTGGGTGCCGCGGATCGCCTCCTTGGTGATCCCGGCGTTCTCCAGCGCTTCCCAGGCCACCTCCATCAGCAACCGCTGCTGAGGATCCATCGCGTCGGCCTCACCACCAACGACTACGCCCTGCTGGCGGCCGAAAGGGTGGGCCCCCGCGACGTCGACCCCTACCTGG
>NZ_LZMF01000099.1:0-16393 GCF_001673565.1 Mycolicibacter sinensis | reverse complement strand
CGGCGCGCAGGTAATCCGAGGCGGTGCGGGCCAACTCCCAGTTCTGGTAGTAGCCCAGGCTGGCCAGGCTCTGGTCGGCGAAGGTCTCCCAACGGGTCTGGGGCTGGATCCAGATGGTCAGCGCCGCGCAGGCGGCCAGCACTACCACCAGGGCGGGCAGCAGGCGGCGAACCAGCCGGATGAGGTCGGGCACCGGTGACAGCGACGACGTCGGGTTCAGCGCGACACGCAGCAGCTTGCCGCCGAAGAAGAAGCCCGACAGCGCCAGGAAGACGTCCACCCCGCCGGAGACCCGTCCGAACCAGACGTGGAACACCGCCACCAACGCGATCGCGATGCCACGCAGCCCGTCGAGGTCGTGGCGGTAGAAACCCGTCTTGCGGGTTCCCATCGCAGCCGCCGACCCGGAGGCCGAAACGGATCCGGCAGTGGGTCCGCCAGCGGGGGGTGCCGCAACAGGTGTTGCCGCCGGTCGCGGCGGGGACAGGGCAATCATGATCGCCCGATAATCTACCTAATCGGGCTGGAGAAACCGTATTCCAACGGCTGTGATGTCGACCCGGTGTGTCTAGGGAATCACCCGGGTCAGATAGGGGACCATGTTGGAGGTGCGGGCCGGTGAGACCGTGACTGCGGGGCTGGTGCCCTCGATCATCTGGTTGTTACCGAGGTACAGCGCGACACTCTGCGATCCGCCCGGTCCGTAGCAGAGCAGGTCGCCGGCGCGGGCCTGCGCGGGCGGGACCTTGTGGCCGACGCTGCACTGCTCGCCGGAGGTCCGCGGCATTTTGATGCCGGCGCCGGCGTAGGCGTACTGGATCAGGCCGGACGCGTCGAAGCCGACGGTGGTGGTGTCGGGGATGTCCGCGGTGGGCGGCACGGCGGTGCCCGGCAGGATCGGGGCGGTGCCCGGCAGACCAGGTGCGGTGCTGCCGGCGACGGTGGGGCCGCCCGGGAGACCGGTGCGGCCGGTGACGTCGGTCAGCGCGCTGCGGGTGGTGGCGGCGCGGGCCCGGGCGTTGTTGGTGGGCCCGGAGACGTCGCCGCCGCCGTAGACGTAGGGCACCCCGCGCTGGGAGAGGGCGCGTTGGATCACCCGCTCGATGAGCTGGTTCTGACCGGACTGCGAGATCGGGTCGGCGCCGGCGGGCCCAGCGGCGCTGAACGCCGGGGCCAATACCGCCGCCACGGCGATCGCGGTGGCGCAGACGCGTTTCATCGGACATCTCCCTTCGCGCCGGTCATCACGGCAGCATCATTGGTCACTTCTGTCACAAAGCGTACCGGCGGGTACGCGCCCTGCGCCGTCGCTGTGCAGAAATTCGGCAACCTGTGACCGAACGGTTACGGCCGACGACCTGCACTACTGTCGTCAGTCATGTCCGCGTTGACTCCCCAGCAGATCAGCGCCATCGACACGGCTCATGTGTGGCACCCCTACAGCACGATCGGCGCCGAGACGCCGGCCCCGACGGTGGCGGTGGCTGCCCGCGGCGCCTACCTGACGCTGATCGTCGACGACGCGCCGGTCGAGGTGCTCGACGCGATGAGCTCCTGGTGGACCGCGATCCACGGCCACGGCCACCCCGTGCTCGACGCGGCGATGACCGCGCAGCTGGCCACCATGAATCACGTCATGTTCGGTGGCCTCACCCACGAGCCCGCGGCGCGGCTGGCGCAGCTGCTGGTGGAGATCACCCCTCCCGGGCTGGACACGGTGTTCTTCTCCGACTCCGGTTCGGTGTCGGTGGAGGTTGCGGTGAAGATGGCGCTGCAGTACTGGCGCGCCCGCAGCCGGCCAGCCAAGCACCGGCTGATGAGCTGGCGCGGCGGCTACCACGGTGACACCTTCACCCCGATGAGCGTCTGCGACCCCGACGGCGGCATGCACAAGCTGTGGGTGGACGTGCTGGCCGCGCAGGTATTCGCCCCGCAGGTGCCCCGCGACTACGACCCGGCCTACAGCGCCGCCTTCGAGGCTCAGCTCAAGCGCCATCGCGACGAACTGGCGGCGGTGGTGGTCGAACCGGTGATGCAGGGCGCCGGCGGCATGCGCTTTCACGACCCGCGCTACCTGAGCGATCTGCGCGACATCTGCACCCGCCACGGCGTCTTGCTGATCTTCGACGAGATTGCTACCGGATTCGGCCGCACCGGCGAGCTGTTCGCGGCCGAACATGCCGGTGTCAGCCCCGACATCATGTGTGTCGGCAAGGCACTGACCGGTGGTTACCTCAGCCTGGCGGCGACGCTGTGCAGCACCGAGATCGCCCACGTCATCAGCGGCGGGGAGGCCGGCGCCCTGATGCACGGGCCCACCTTCATGGCCAACCCGCTGGCCTGCGCGGTGTCGGTGGCCAGCACCGAGCTGTTGCTGGGCCAGAACTGGCGCTCGTGGGTAGCCGAGATCGGTTCGGGACTCAGCGCCGCCCTGGAACCGGCCCGCGGGCTGCCCACAGTCGCCGACGTGCGGGTGTGCGGCGCGGTCGGGGTGATCGAATGCCGGGAGCCGGTGGACCTGGCGGTGGCCACGCCGGTCGCGCTGGCACACGGGGTCTGGCTGCGCCCGTTCCGCAATCTGGTGTACGCGATGCCGCCGTATGTCTGCACACCCGACGAGATCGCTCGCATCGGTGCCGCGATGGTCGGCGTGGTCCGTGCCTTAACCTGAACGGTGTTCAACTGTCGTCGAGGGAGTGCACGGTGACCCGCACGGATCTGTCTCCGCTGGCCTGGCTGGCCGAGGTGGAACAGCAGCGCCGCCAGGACGGGCTGCGGCGCTCCCTGCGGGTGCGGCCCGCCGTCGCCACCGAGCTGGACCTGGCCTCCAACGACTACCTCGGGCTCTCGGCACACCCGGCCGTCATCGCGGGCGGGATCGAGGCGCTGCAGACCTGGGGCGGCGGCGCCGGCGGATCCCGGCTGGTGACCGGCAACACCGAACTGCACCAGCAGTTCGAGCAGGACTTGGCCGACTTCGTCGGAGCCCCAGCGGGTTTGGTGTTCTCGTCGGGCTACACCGCCAATATCGGGGCCGTCGTCAGCCTGTCGGGCCCGGGGTCGCTGCTGGTCTCCGACGCCTACTGTCACGCCTCCCTGGTGGACGCCTGCCGCTTGTCGAAGGCGCGGGTGGTGATCACCGGCCACCGCGATGTCGAGGCGGTGGCGGCGGCACTGGCCGCCCGCACCGAGGAACGCGCCGTGGTGATCACCGAGTCGGTCTTCAGCGCCGACGGCGCATTGGCCCCGCTGCCGGACCTGCACGAGGTGTGCCGCCGGTATGGCGCGCTGCTGATCGTCGACGAGGCGCACGCGGTGGGGGTGCGCGGCGCCGGCGGTCGCGGGCTGGTGCATGAGGTCGGGCTGGCCGGAGCGCCCGACGTGGTGGTGACCACCACGCTGTCCAAGGCTTTGGGCAGCCAGGGCGGCGCGGTACTGGGGCCGGCCGCGGTGCGGGATCACCTCATCGACGCCGCCCGGACCTTCATCTTCGACACCGGGCTGGCCCCGGCGGCCCTCGGTGCCGCGTCGGCCGCCCTGGGCGTGCTGGCCGCCGAGCCCTCCCGCGCCGCCGACGTGCTGCGCCACGCTGCTGAGTTGGCCGCCATCTGCGATGTCGAGCAGC
This sequence comes from Mycolicibacter sinensis, assembly GCF_001673565.1. GTDB lineage: Bacteria > Actinomycetota > Actinomycetes > Mycobacteriales > Mycobacteriaceae > Mycobacterium > Mycobacterium sinense_C. The sequence continues at coordinate 12,768 of NZ_LZMF01000099.1, read as the reverse complement.
ACCCGGAGTCCGCGGTGGTCTCGGTGATCCTCGGCGACGCCGACGTGGCGGTGGCCGCCGCGACCGCCTGCCTGGACGCCGGGGTGCGGGTGGGCTGTTTCCGGCCGCCCACGGTGCCGGCCGGCACCTCGCGCCTGCGGCTGACCGCGCGGGCCTCGCTGGCCGCCGACGACCTCGAGCTGGCCCGGCGCGTCCTGACCGCCGTGCTACGTGATCACCGGGCGCAATGACCGTTCTGGTCATCACCGGAACCGGCACCGGGGTCGGGAAGACCATCGCCACCGCGGCATTGGCCTGCTGTGCCCGCCAGGCCGACCTGGACGTGGCGGTGTGCAAGCCGGTGCAGACCGGCACCGCCGACGGCGACGACGACCTGGCCGAGGTCGGGCGGCTCTCGGGGGTGACCGAGCTGTGCGGGACGGCCCGCTACCCGGAGCCGCTGGCGCCGGTCGCGGCCGCCGAACAGGCCGGGAGGGCGTTGCCCACCCGCGCCGAGCTGCTGGCGACGATCCACGCCGCCGACCGCCCCGGACGGTTGACCCTGGTCGAGGGCGCCGGCGGGCTGCTGGTCGAGCTGGCCGCCGATGGAATCACTCTGCGGGATCTGGCCGTCGACCTCGGCGCGGCCGTGCTGGTGGTGGTCAACGCCGAACTGGGCACCCTCAACCACACCGCTCTGACCCTGGAATCGCTTGCCGGGCAAGGCTTGTCATGCGCCGGTCTGGTCATCGGCAGCTGGCCCGCACAGCCCGGGCCGGCTGCCGCGAGCAATCACGGAGCCTTGGCGCGGCTGGCGCCGGTGCGCGCCGCGCTGCCGGCGGGTTCGGCGGCCCTGGACGTTGCGGAGTTCGCCGAGATGAGCCGTGCCGCTTTCGACGCCGCCTGGGTGCGCACGCTGGCGGGCTGAGCAATGGTGCACTCGATCGAGCTGGTCTTCGACGCCGAGACCGAGACGGCGGTCCGCGATATCTGGGCGCAGCTGGCCGCGGCCGGGTTGCCCAGCCAGGCCCCAGCCGCCCGCCCGCACGTCACCCTCACCGTCGCCCAGCGCATCGATTCCCGGGTCGACGCAGAGCTGGCCGCAGTCGCCGACCGGCTGCCGATCGGCTGCATCCTGGGCGCGACGGTGATCTTCGGTCGCTCACACGGGGTGCTGGCGCGGCTGGTCGTGCCGACCGTCGAATTGCTGGACCTGCATGCCCAGGTGCACCGGGTGTGTGCGCCCTACCTGGTCCCCGGGCCGATGCCCAACGCGCTGCCCGGCCAGTGGACCGCGCACACCACCCTGGCCCGCCGGATCGGTCCGGCTAAGTTGGGCCGGGCTCAGCGCATCGCCGGCCGCTCCGACATCACCGGGCGGTTCGTCGGCCTGCGACGCTGGGATGGCAACACCCGCACCGAGTATCCGCTCTAGACCGCGAGCCCCGCCCGCATCGTCAGTCCGTCGATCAGCAATCCCAGCCCGAACGCGAACGCGCTGCTCGGGTCGGCGTCGGAGGTGATCTCGGCGGCCCCGGCGGCGTCCCACTGCAGGCGGGACTGCTCGTCGGCGGTGAATCCCAAAACGTAGTAGACGACGGTGCGGGCGACCTGGCCAGCCTGATCTGGATGCACACCGGCCGCCGTGGCCGCGTCCGCCAGCAGCGCCAGGATGTCGGTGGCCGCCCGGGACTGACCCGCGGCCATGCTGGCCGACACCAGCTCGGCGCCGTCGGTGTGGGACAGCAGCGCATCGCGCAGGCGTTCGCCCACGGTCTGCATCCGCCACTGCCAGCTGCCCGGTCCCGGGTCCGCGCAGGCCGGGCCTAACACCCGGTCGGCGACCGCCCCGAGCAGTTGCTGCTTGTTGGCGAAATGCCAGTACAGCGCGCTGGGGCTGACGTTCAGCTCGCGCGCCACCCGGCGCATCGACAGGTCGGCGATGCCGTAGTTGTCCAGGATGGTGGCCGCCGCGGCGACCACGTCAAGTTTGTGCAGCTGCACCCCGCTACCCTAACCTGAACACCGTTCAAGTTTTGAGGGGAGCACGTGTGACCGACGACATCCTGGCGCTGGCCCGTGAGCAGGTTCTGGAGCGCGGCGAGGCGTTGCGGCGGGATCAGGTCCTCGAGGTGCTGCAACTGCCCGACGAGCGGCTCGAGGAGCTGCTGGCGCTGGCCCACGACGTGCGGATGCGCTGGTGCGGTCCCGAGATCGAGGTCGAGGGCATCATCAGCCTGAAAACCGGTGGCTGCCCGGAGGATTGCCACTTCTGCTCGCAATCCGGGCTGTTCCAATCGCCGGTGCGCAGCGCCTGGCTCGACATCCCCAGCCTGGTCGAGGCGGCCAAGCAGACCGCCAAGACCGGCGCCACCGAATTCTGCATCGTCGCCGCGGTGCGCGGGCCCGACGAGCGGCTGCTTGCCCAGGTCGCCGCCGGTATCGAGGCGATCCGCAACGAGGTCGACATCCAGATCGCCTGCTCCCTGGGCATGCTGACCCAGGAGCAGGTGGATCAACTCGCCGCGATGGGCGTGCACCGCTACAACCACAACCTGGAGACCGCCCGGTCGCACTTCCCCAACGTGGTCACCACCCACACCTGGGAGGAGCGCTGGGAGACCCTGCGGATGATCGGCGAAGCCGGTATGGAGGTGTGCTGCGGCGGCATCCTGGGCATGGGGGAGACGCTCGAGCAGCGCGCGGAGTTCGCCGCCGACCTGGCCGAGCTGGACCCCGACGAGGTGCCGCTGAACTTCCTCAACCCGCGCCCGGGCACGCCGTTCGGTGACCTGGACGTGCTGCCGGCCGCCGACGCGCTGCGCGCGGTCGCCGCGTTCCGGCTGGCACTGCCGCGCACCATGCTGCGGTTCGCCGGGGGCCGGGAGATCACGCTGGGCGACCTGGGCGCCAAGCAGGGCATCCTGGGCGGGATCAACGCGATCATCGTCGGCAACTATCTGACGACGCTGGGCCGTCCCGCAGAGACGGACCTGGAACTGCTCGACGATCTGCAGATGCCGATCAAGGCTCTCAACGCCACCCTGTAATGGTTCGCGACCTGCCGGTCGTCGGGGCCGGCGTCTACAACGTCTACACCGGCGTGCAGATCGAGGACGCCGCCGGTGAATCGGTCCCGACAGCCGCCCAGCTGGGCCTGGAGCCGCCGCGGTTCTGCGCGTCCTGCGGGCGCCGGATGACGGTGCAGGTCCGTCCGGATGGCTGGTGGGCCAAGTGTTCTCGGCACGGGCTGGTGGATTCGGCCGATCTGGACACCCAGCGATGATCGGCGCACCGGCGGAGCTTGCCCCGCGGCTGACGCGGCGGAGGGCATGTCTGATCGTGGCCGCCGGACTGACCGTCGCCGGGTTGCCGATCGGTGCGTTGTGGGCGTGGATCGCCCCACCGGTGCACGGCGTGGTGGCGCTGTCCCGCCGCGGGGACCGGGTGCAGGCCTACCTCGGCAACGAGGCCGACCATTTCTTCGTCGCGCCGTTTCTGCTGCTGGGCATGCTGGGCGTGGTGGCGGTCGTATCGGCCACGCTGGCCTGGCAGTGGCGGGCGCACCGGGGCCCGGGCATGGTCGCCGCTCTGTCACTGGGCCTGACCGCCGGCGGGGCGCTGGCGGCGTTGCTGGGGGCGGCGTTGGTGCATCGCCGCTACGGCACGGTCGATGTCGACGGCGCGCCGGTCTCTGCCGAGCACCGGGTGCACTACATCGTCGAGGGGCCGCCGGTGTTCTTCGGGCACACTCCGTTGCAGGTCGCTGCCACGTTACTGTTGCCGGCGGCGACGGCAGCGCTGGTCTACGGCCTGTGCGTCACCTGGAGCACCCACGACGATCTGGGCGGCTATCCGCCCGAGCCCGCCAGGCGATCGCCGATGCCGGCGGTTCAGCGAGGCTCGACGGAAGAGAGGCGAAGCTGGGACCGCCGAATAAATCCGGTGGTCACCGCGGACGGCGGCGCAGCGCCCCACCGGTGATGACCCGCGCTGCCACCAGGCCCAGCCGCGCCAGGCCGAGGTAGGTCTTGGGGTTCAGCAGTGCCGGCCACTGACTCTGCACCGCGCCGGCGGGCAGCGGCCGGCCCGCGAACCGGTCCCGCAACCAGTCCAGCACCATCGGGGCGGACAGCGGGTGCAGCAGGATGTGCTCGCTGAGCAGGTCGCGGTGATAGGTCAGGTTGGCGCCGCCGCTGGCATAGGTCTCGGCCAAGTGGTCGATGTGCACGACTGAAATCACCTGGTCGTGAATGGCTTGCAGCATCAACACCGGTGGTTTCGGCGCATGGCAGCCGAGCTTGGTGTCCTCGAAGACATGTTGCACCGCAGGGAGTTCCACCAGGTCCTGGAGCGGCTGGTCGATGAACTTCCCGAGTGACTTGTGGCGCATCCGCATGATGGCGCCGGCCGTGGTCATCGATTCCAGTGAACGCATCAACGCCTTGCCCTCGGCGGTGGCGTGATCGTCGATCACCTTCTGCAAGTCGGGGTAGATCTTCGCCAAGGTGGCGATCATCACCGCGGGCAATCCGGAGAAGAACGTCCCGTCCAACCCGAGGAAGGTGTGCCCGAGATCGCCCACCGGTGAACCGAGCACCGCACCGACGATGTTGAGTTCGGGGGCGTAACCGCCGCAGACTTCCGCTGCCCAGCCGGTGGCCAAGCCCCCGCCGGAGTAGCCCCACAGCCCGACCGGGTCCTCGGGGGACAAGCCCAGCTGCTCGGCGCTCTGCGCGGCGCGCACCCCGTCGAGCACGTAGTAGCCCGGTTCGTACGGCGCACCCCAGTGCCCGTCGCAGCCCTCGTGGTCGGGGATGGACACCGCCCAGCCCTGCGCCAGGATGGCGGCGATGAGCACGAACTCGAGCTGGGTGAAGGAGCCGTAACCATTGGCGTGTCGGCGCAGCGCATAGGAGGGGAAGCAGCGGCTGTCCACCGCGTCGATCGCGCACTGGTACGACACGATCGGACAGGGGCGGCTGCGATCGCGGTCGGCCGGGACCAGCACCGTGGTCACCGCGGCCTGCGGCATGTTGTTGCGGTCGACGGTCCGGTAGAGCAGCTGGGTGGCGACCAGTTGCTGGGGGATCAGACCCAAAAAGGCCAGCTCGACGTCCCGTGAGCGCAGCACGGTGCCGGCCACGGCGTGCTGGAAGCCGGCCGGCGGCTCATAGAACGGGTCCTCGGCCAGCCGGAGCGGGCGTTCTCCGGATTGCAGCGGCTGGTGGGGGGCTTGTCCGATCCACTCGACAGACGTTTCGCGGGCCAGGTTGTCCAAGTCCATCCCGCCATTGTCGCTTAAGAGGGCATTAAGAATCCAGTCCGACATGCCCTGGCGGCCGCAATGCTGCGAATTCGTCGGTGACCCGCAGCTCGGAGTCGGTGAACCGGTAGCGGGCGGCCGGCCGGCCCCCGCTGCGCCCGGAGCGGGCCGTGGTGCCGGTGCGGGTGATCACCCCGCGGCGCACCAGCACCCGCTGCAGGTTGGTCGCATCGACCTGGTATCCGAGCACCACACTGTAGATGTCACGCAGCGTAGACAGGATGAATTCGGTTGGCGCCAAAGCGAACCCGATGTTGGTGTAAGACATCTTGGCAACCAGCCGGCTGTGGGCGTGCGTCACCATGGTGGCGTGGTCGAACGCCATCGGCGGCAGGTCGTCGACCGGATGCCAGTGGGTGTCGCCCGGCAGTTCGGGGTCGGCGGGGGAGGGCACCAGGCCCAGAAATGTCGAGGCGATGGTGCGTACCCCCGGCACCCGGCGCGGGTCGGAGAACACAGCCAGCTGCTCAAGGTGGGCTATCTCACGTAGGTCCACCTTCTCGGCCAACTGGCGGCGCGCCGACGCGGTCACATCCTCGTCGTTCCGCAACAGTCCACCTGGAAGCGACCATCGTCCGAGCTGCGGTTCTCGGGCGCGCTGCCAGAGCAGCACATGGAGCCGGGGACGACGGCGATCGAGGCCGCCAACCTGGAAGACCGCGGTGAGCACCTCATGCGCGGTGCTAGTATGAACCATGTTTTCGATTGTAAGTCGAAAACCTAAACCGCGAGAGGAGTCGCGCATGACCACCCTCACCGACCCCGGTGTGCAGGCGGGCAGCCTGGCCGACCGCATCATCAACTCTCCGGCCGGCTACAGCGGTGTCGAGCCCGACGAGGAGTGGGTGGCCGAGATCCTCCGGCTGAAAAAAGCACGCAATGCGACGATCTTGGCGCACAACTACCAGCTGCCCCCGATCCAGGACATCGCCGACCACGTCGGGGACTCGCTGGGCCTGGCGCGCATCGCCGCGGACACCGACGCGGACACCATCGTGTTCTGCGGCGTGCACTTCATGGCCGAGACCGCCAAGATCCTGTCTCCGGACAAGACGGTGCTGATCCCGGACGCCCGGGCCGGCTGCTCGCTGGCCGATTCGATCTCCGCCGAGGACCTGCAGGCCTGGCGTGACGACCACCCCGGCGCGGTGGTGGTGTCCTACGTCAACACCACGGCCGCGGTCAAGGCGCTCACCGACTACTGCTGCACCTCGTCGAACGCTGTCGACGTGGTCAATGCGATCGACCCGGACCGCGACGTGCTGTTTCTGCCCGACCAGTTCCTGGGCCAGCACGTCCAGCGGGTCACCGGACGCAAGAACATGCACATCTGGGCCGGTGAGTGCCACGTCCACGCGGCCATCAACGGTGACGAGCTCGAGGAGAAGGCGCGGGCGAACCCGGAGGCCGAGCTGTTCGTCCACCCGGAGTGCGGCTGTGCGACCTCAGCGCTGTACCTGGTCGGCGAGGGCCACTTCCCCGAAGAGCGGGTCAAGATACTGTCCACCGGCGGAATGCTCGAGGAGGCCCGCCGCACCCAGGCGCGAAAGGTGCTGGTGGCCACTGAGATCGGCATGATCTACCAGCTGCAGAAGGCGGCGCCGCAGGTCGACTTCGAGGCGGTCAACTCCAAAGCGGCCTGCAAGTACATGAAGATGATCACCCCGGCGGCCCTGCTGCGCAGCCTGACCGAGGGCGCCGACGAGATCCACGTCGACCCCGAGACCGCGCGCCTGGCGGCCCGCAGCGTGCAGCGCATGGTCTCGATCGGTCACTCCGCCCCGGTCAGCAAGTGACCGGTGGTCCCAGCTGGCAGCAGCGGGCCGATGTCGTTGTCATAGGCACCGGGGTCGGCGGGCTGGCCGCGGCCCGTGCCGCACGCCGCGCCGGCCGGGACGTGGTGGTGCTCAGCAAGGCCGACACCGGCTACGCGGTGACCGCGACGCACTACGCCCAGGGCGGGATCGCGGTGGTGCTGCCGGGCACCGACGACTCGGTACAAGCCCATGTCGCCGACACCCTGGCTGCCGGCGGCGGATTGTGCGACGCCGACGCGGTGACCTCGATCGTGGCCGACGGCTATCGCGCGGTCGCCGAATTAGCCGGTGCCGGCGCACAATTCGACCGCGAAGCGGATGGAAACTGGGCGATCACCCGCGAGGGCGGGCACTCGCGGCGCCGCATCATTCACGCCGGCGGCGACGCGACCGGAGCAGAGGTGCAGCGCGCCCTGGATCACGCCGCGGCCGGTCTGGACATCCGTCACGGCCAGGTGGTGCTGGCGATTCTGCGCGACACCGACACCGTCACCGGTGTGCTGGTGGCCAATGCCGACGGGCTCGGGGTGATCCACGCTCCGTCGGTGGTGCTGGCCACCGGCGGTGTGGGCCACCTCTACGCCGCGACCACCAATCCCGGTGGTGCCACCGGCGACGGGCTGGCGCTGGCGCTGCGGGCCGGGGTTGCGGTCAGCGATCTGGAATTCATCCAGTTCCACCCCACCATGTTGTTTGCCGGCCCGGGCGGCGGTCGCCGGCCACTGGTCACCGAGGCGGTGCGCGGGGAGGGCGCGATGCTGATCGACTCCCGGGGCGTCTCGGTCACCGCGGGAGTGCACCCGATGGGTGACCTGGCGCCGCGCGACGTGGTGGCCGGCGCCATCGACGCCAGGCTCCGCGAGACCGGCGACGCCTGCGTCTACCTCGACGCCCGCGGCATCAGCGGCTTCGAGGGTCGGTTTCCGACTGTCACCGCGGCCTGCCGCGACGCCGGCATCGACCCGGTGCACCAGCCGATCCCGGTGGTCCCGGGCGCGCACTACAGCTGCGGCGGCGTCGTCACCGACACCCACGGTCGCACCGAGCTACCCGGCCTGTTCGCCGCTGGCGAGGTGGCCCGCACCGGCATGCACGGCGCCAACCGGCTGGCATCCAACAGCCTGCTGGAAGGCCTGGTGGTGGGCGAGCGCGCCGGATCGGCGGCGGCGACCCACGCCGTGGCGGCCGGGCAGATGCGCGCCGGCGCCCCGCAGTGGGACCGGCAACCCGCGCTGGACCGGCAGGCCCTGCAGAAGGCGATGTCGCGCGACGCATCGGTGGTCCGCGACGCCCGCGGCTTGCAGCGGCTGAACGACCTGTTGGCGACGGCCGGGGAGCGGCGGGTCACCGACCGGACCGGTTTCGAGGACGCCGCGTTGACCCTGGCCGCGCAGGTGGTCGCCGGGGCGGCGCTGGCGCGTACCGAGAGCCGGGGCTGCCACCACCGGGCCGAGTTCTCCGGCGCCGATCCCGCTCAGGCCCGCAGCACCACGGTCCGGCTGCGCGACGGCGCGGTGGTGCTCGACGTTCCGGCGGCGGTGGCCTCATGACCCGCTCGCTGACCCTGTCGGAGACCGAACTCAGTGCGGCGCGCGCGGTCATCGCCCGGGCGCTCGACGAGGATCTGCGCTACGGGCCCGACGTCACCACCGCCGCGACGGTGCCGGCGGATGCGCTGACCGAGGCCGCGCTGGTGCCCCGGGTGGCCGGGGTGATCGCCGGAGTCGACATCGCCCTGCTGGTGCTCGACGAAGTACTCGGCGCCGACGGCTACCGGGTGCTGGACCGGGTGGCCGAGGGAGCCCGCCTGGAGGCCGGTGCACCGGTGCTGAGGCTGCAGGCCGACACCCGGGGCCTGCTCACCGCCGAACGCACCATGCTCAACCTGGTCTGTCACCTGTCCGGGATCGCCACCGCCACCGCGGCCTGGGTCGACGCCGTGGACGGCACGCCGGCGCAGATCCGCGACACCCGCAAGACCCTGCCGGGCCTGCGGGTGCTGCAGAAGTACGCGGTGCGGGTCGGCGGCGGGGTGAACCACCGGATGGGGCTGGGGGATGCCGCGCTGATCAAGGACAACCATGTCGCCGCCGCGGGGTCGGTGGCCGCGGCGCTGCGCGCGGTCCGGGCGGCCGCCCCCGAGGTGTCCTGCGAGGTCGAGGTCGATTCGCTGGAGCAGTTCGACGAAGTGCTCCCCGAGGGACCCGAGCTGGTGCTGTTGGACAACTTCCCGGTGTGGCAGACCCAGATCGCCGTACAGCGCCGCGATGCCCGAGCGCCCGGGGTGCTGCTGGAGTCCTCCGGCGGGCTGACCCTCGACAGCGCGGCCGCCTACGCCGCCACCGGCGTCGACTACCTGGCGATCGGGGCGCTCACCCACTCGGTGCAGGTGCTCGACATCGGTTTGGATATGTAGTTTCTTTCCGCCGAGCAGACACGAAAGCCCCCTCACGAGGCCTGAAATGGGGGCCTACGCGTCTGCTCGCGGTAGGGGAACCGCGCTTCAGGCGATGTCGGTGACCAGCACCGCCACCTTGCGGTTCTGCAGTCGCACCGCCCACGGCAAGGACACATCGGCGGTGCCGGCCGGCAGGATCCGCGGGTTGGTCAGGTGCAGTTCGCTGCGGAACAGCCGCACGTCGGCCTCCCCGGCGGCCAGCACGTTCTTGACCCAGTCGGCCTTGCCGTGCCCGAGCGCGACCGCCAGCACGTTGCCCTTGCGGTAGGTCGTCACCACCGTCTCGTAGGGTTTGCCGGACTTGCGGCCCCGATGCTTGATCACCGACGTGCCGGGCAGAAACCGGGACAGCGGCTTGACCACCGGGTTCATGTACTTGATCTGCAGCCGGTCCAGCCACGGCGGGAACACCACCGGCAGTTTCTCGGCACCCTTGTCGACAGCCATCGCGACTCCGTTTCTCTTTGAAGGGTTTCTTCAGGTGATGTCAGCGACGAGTATTCCGACCCAGCGGGCCCCAACCCGCGCGATCAGCGGCAACCCGCTGGTGTCGCCGCCGATCGGCACGATCCGCGGATTGGTGACGTGGACGCTGCGCCGAAAGAGACGCACGTCGGCCTCACCGGCGGCCAGCACGTTCTTGACCCAGTCGGCCTTGCCGTGCCCGAGCAGCACCGTCAGCCGCGGGCCTTTGCAGAACGCGCGCACCACGGTGCGGTACGGCGTGCCGGACTTGCGGCCCCGATGGTCGATCACCGCGAAGGACGGCAGGTGGAATCGCTTGATCAGCGGGGTCTGCACCGTGCGCTGCAGGTAATCAAGCCAGTCCGGGAAGATGTAGGGCACCCCGGGAACGCTCTTCGGGTGATCCTTGGTGGGCATGCCGCCTCCGTTTCCCGCGTCTTCCGCTGCGAACCACCCTAGCCGGGGCGGACCTGCCGCGGCGCAATCAGAGAGCCGGGCGCGATGCGCTGCGAAATTCACTTGGATGGCTCTGGGACAATGGACGACGTGAACACCGCCCTGCTGGCACGCATCGACCTGCGTGGCACCGACCAGTCGAACCTTTCCAAGGCTCAACTGCGCACCGTGCTGCCGCGCGGCGGTGTCGACGTCGAGGCGGTGTTGTCGCGGGTGCGCCCGATCGTCGAGGAGGTCGCCGAGCGCGGGGCCGCCGCGGCGCTGGAGTTCGGCGAATCGTTCGACCAGGTCCGTCCGGCAGCGGTCCGGGTACCGGAGGCGGCGCTTCAGACCGCCTTGGCCGGCCTGGACCCCGCGGTGCGGGCCGCCCTGGAGGTGGCGATCAGCCGCGCCCGCGCGGTGCACGCCGACCAGCGGCGCACCGACACCACCACCACCCTGGCGCCGGGGGCGACCGTCACCGAACGCTGGGTTCCGGTCGAGCGGGTCGGCCTCTACGTTCCGGGCGGCAACGCGGTCTACCCGTCGAGTGTGGTGATGAACGTCGTCCCGGCCCAGACCGCCGGGGTGGACTCACTGGTGATCGCCAGTCCGCCGCAGGCCGCCTTTGACGGCCTTCCGCACCCGACGATCCTGGCGGCGGCCCGGTTGCTCGGCGTCGACGAGGTCTGGGCGGTCGGTGGCGCGCAGGCGGTGGCGCTGCTGGCCTACGGCGGCACCGACACCAATCAGGCCGAGCTGGCCCCGGTCGACATGATCACCGGCCCCGGCAACATCTATGTGACCGCCGCCAAACGGCTGTGCCGTTCGCAGGTCGGTATCGACGCCGAAGCCGGTCCCACCGAGATCGCCATCCTGGCCGACCACACCGCCAACCCGGCGCATCTGGCCGCCGACCTGATCAGCCAGGCCGAGCACGACGAGATGGCCGCCAGCGTGCTGGTGACCACCAGCCCGCAACTGGCCGACGCGACCGAGCGGGAAGTGACCGCGCAGCTGGAAACCACCGTGCACCACCAGCGGGTGGCCACCGCGCTGGGCGGGCGCCAGTCGGCGATCGTGTTGGTCGACGACCTGGACGCCGGTATCCGGGTGGTCGATGCCTATGCCGCCGAGCACTTGGAGATCCAGACCGCCGACGCCGCCGCCGTGGCGGCCCGGATCCGTTCGGCCGGAGCCATTTTCGTCGGCCCCTACGCCCCGGTCAGCCTCGGCGACTACTGCGCGGGCTCCAACCACGTGCTACCCACCGCGGGCAGTGCGCGGTATTCCAGCGGGCTGTCGGTGCAGACCTTCCTGCGCGGTATCCACGTCGTGGACTACACCGAGGCCGCGCTCAAAGATGTCAGCGGGCATGTGATCGCGCTGGCCAACGCCGAGGATCTGCCCTCGCATGGTGAAGCGGTCCGGCGGAGGTTCGAGCAGTGACCCGGCCCGGAGGCGAGATCACGCTGGCCGACCTGCCGCTGCGCGATGATCTGCGCGGCAAGTCGCCCTACGGCGCACCGCAACTCAGCGTTCCGGTGCGGCTGAACACCAACGAGAATCCGCACCCGCCCAGTGCGGCGCTGGTCGACGACGTCGCCCGCTCGGTGCGCGAGGCCGCGGCCGATCTGCACCGCTATCCCGACCGCGACGCGGTGGCGCTGCGCACCGACCTGGCCGGCTACCTGAGCATCCAGACCGGTGTCGAAGTGGGCCCGGAGAACGTGTGGGCGGCAAACGGCTCCAACGAGATCCTGCAGCAACTGCTGCAGGCGTTCGGCGGTCCCGGCCGCAGCGCGATCGGATTCGTCCCGTCGTATTCGATGCACCCGATCATCTCCGATGGCACCCAGACCCAGTGGCTGGCTGCGAACCGGGCCGACGACTTCGGGCTGGACGTCGACGTCGCGGTCGGTGCCATCACCGACCGCAAGCCCGATGTGGTGTTCGTCGCGAGCCCGAATAACCCGTCCGGGCAGAGCATTTCACTCGATGATCTGCGTAGCGTGCTCGACGTCGCGCCGGGAATCGTGATTGTGGACGAGGCCTACGGCGAATTTTCGTCGCAGCCCAGCGCGATCGGGCTGATCGGCGACTATCCGACGAAGCTGATCGTCACCCGCACCATGAGCAAGGCGTTCGCATTCGCCGGCGGCCGGCTCGGATACCTGATCGCCGCCCCGGCGGTGATCGACGCGATGCTGCTGGTGCGGTTGCCCTATCACCTGTCGGCGATCACCCAGGCGGCCGCCCGTGCTGCGCTACGGCACGCCGATGACACC
>NZ_LZMF01000098.1:0-6469 GCF_001673565.1 Mycolicibacter sinensis | reverse complement strand
CGGGCGCAGCGCGAGCAGATGCCTTGACGCGTGCGATAATGCGCCGGTAAGGCAACGACGGTGCAGGAAGCCGGTGTAAATCCGGCACGGTCCCGCCACTGTGATCGGGGAGCGACCCTCAACAGCCACGGCTCTTTGCGGAGTTGGAAGGCGAGGCGAGCGTTGATCCGAGAGTCAGGACACTCACGTCGTCGCATCCTGCGACCCGGGGCGGTGTACCCCGAGAGAGCTGATCACTTTGACCGCGCCTATCTGGGTGGCGTCGCCTCCTGAGATCCATTCGTCCCTGTTGTCCGCCGGTCCCGGTGCCGGCCCGCTGCTTGCCTCCGCGGCGGCTTGGACCTCGTTATCCGTTGAGTACGCGGCGATCGCCGACGAACTGACCACACTGTTGGCCGCTGTCCAGGCCGGCGCGTGGCAGGGCCCGTCGGCAGAGTCGTTCATGGCCGCCAACGCGCCGTACCTGGCGTGGTTGGTGCGCGCCGGGGGTGATGCGGCCGCTACCGCCGTCCAGCAGCAGACCGCGGCCGCCGCCTACAGCAGCGCACTGGCAGCGATGCCGACGATGGCCGAACTGGCGGCCAACCACGTCACCCACGCGGTGCTGGTGGGCACCAATTTCTTTGGCGTCAACACGATTCCGATCGCGCTGAACGAAGCCGACTACGCCCGGATGTGGGCGCAGGCCGCCACCGTGATGACCGCCTACCAGGCGACAGCGGCCACCGCGGTGGCATCGACGCCGCAGACCGAACCGGCGCCCGCGGTGCTCAAGACGGCGGGAAGCGCCGATGCGACTCCGCCCCAGCCGCCGCAGTGGTTCCTCGACTTCGCGAAATGGCTCGAAGGACTCGTCCCCAGCCCGCCTTATCCCGACAGCGGCCAATACCCGCTGTATGCGGAGTTGTTGGCGTTCTTCGAGAAGATCGGGTTCACCGACATCGCCGACCCGCTGGCCCAGTGGTTCGCCAGCCTCTCCGGATCGTCGTGGCTGCCGCCGGCCGGGGTACCGGGATCGTGGTTGGGCTGGACCGGCAATCCGCTGAGCTACCTCAATCCGGCGTACCTGGCCTACATCCTGTCGGTGCCGCTGGATCCGGGTTCCTACATCGCGTTCACCAGCATCGTGATCATCGACGACCTGCTGGCGATCATGTACACGGCCCTGTTCAACCCGCAGGGCCTCGGTCTGGTCATACCGTTGGCGATGGTCGAGATCGTCGGCGCCACAATCGGTAACACGGTCCAGGCGCTCAACTACCTGGTCACCCAGACGGTGCTGATCCCGGCGCTGCTGCCGGTGCTGGCCGGCTCGGCCGTGCTGGCTCCGGCGGGGGTGCTCGGCGGCCTGGGGATCGGGGCGATGGCGCACCACCTGGCTGCCGCGGTCCCGCCGCCCCCGGCTCCGCCGCCCTCACCCGCACTGGCGATGGCCCAGCCGCCGGCGCCGGCGCCGGCCCCCGCGCCGGCTCCGGCTCCGGCTCCGGCGCCCGCCCCGGCGCCGGCTGCGACAGCCGCTCCGCCGCCCGGCGCCCCGCCGCCGACACCTGCGGGCCCGCCGTCGGTGACCATGCCGGCCTACATGTACCTGGTCGGCGGCCTGGACATGGGTGCGCGACGGGCCTCGGGGACCAGCGCCCGCAAGAAGGCGGCGCCGAAACCGGACAGCGCCGACATTCCGGCAGCCGAGGCGGCGGAACAGGCTGCGCCCCAACGGCGCCGGCGCAAGGCGAAGGTCGGCATGCTGGGGCGCGGGCACGAGTACATGGATCTCGAGCCCGAGCCGGCTATGGCGACTGCTTCGCAGCGGGGCGCCGGCGGCTTCGCCGGCGGATCGCACCGGGTGGCCGGCGCTCGCCCGGCCGGACTGACCGCGCTGGCCGACGACGGGTTCGGCGGCGGCGCGGTCAGCCCGATGATGCCCAACACCTGGCCGGGTGACCCGGGTTAGCCGCCGCAGCGAATCCGATTCCCGCTGCGGTCCAACGGATCCGGGCCCAGGCTCAGATACTTGTCCCGCAGCTTGTCCCACAGCTCGAGCTGGCCCCACTCGGGCTCCTCGCGCATCTGCTGGTCGTTGGTGAGGAACGGGTTCGGCAGCATCAACGTCATCATCTGCTCATCGCGGCCGTTGTAGAGCCGCACCCCCCACGACATCGGGTTGCCGTCCTTGCCGATCCGCCGGTACAGCTCGGCGCGGGTGCAGCGGCGAATCCGGCCCAGCTCCGAGCCGCTGGCCCGGTGTTTGCCGATGCACAGGTGGAAGTGCCAGCGGCCGAAATCGACAGTGGCATAACCGTCGAGCATCGCGATCTTGCGCGGTGCGTTGGGAGCGGCCACCTCCCAGGCGGCGCCCTGCATGATGATGCCGAACCAGATCTCGTCCCAGTACTCGTCGAAGCACAGGTGCAGCAGATCCAGCAGACTCTGCTGATCGGTGGGCAGCGGCCACAGTTGTTCGCGGCCACGGTCTTCGGTGTCGACGATCGGCGGATCGGCGACGATGGTGGTCTCGGTCATGGCGATACCTTTCTGTTCTTGGTGAGTTCGGGTTTACGGGTGAGGGCGCAGTCGCCGCACAGCCCGCCGGCGGGCGTGCGGTAGAACAGGCAGCAGGTGGTGCGCCGGTAGTCGGTGCCGGAGCCGTTGAAACGGATGGTGTCGGCGAGTCGTTCGTCGTCGCATATCCTGCGGGCGAGGTCCCAACCCGGCTCGGTTCCCAGGGCCCGGGCGGCCCCCAGCGCGGCGGAGGCGGCGTTGCCGCGCAGCAGGCGCTCCGAGATGGGGCTCAGCTCGTGCACCGCGCCGACCAGCGGCTCCAAGTGCCGGCCCAGGACCAGGTCGGCCAGCAGCGTTTCCGGGCAGTCTCCCTGCCACGCCACCGGATTCGGCAGGTGCAGCCGGACTGTTCCGTCGGATTCGGCGTACCAGAGCTCGTCGGGGGACAGATCCAGCAGCAGCCCGTGCTCGGCGAGCGCGCCCAGCCCGATCGACCACAGTCGCGCGGCGAACCCGAGGAAGAACGTCGAGACCGCAACCCGGAGATCCGGTGCCCCGATCCGGTCCCGGACATTGCCGATCGCCGCGGTGAGCAGCGTCTGATCGGTGTAGAGCTGGGTGACCGGGCGCCAGCCGGCGCCTGTTGCGGGACCGGTGGACACCGCGAAATACGGGCTGACCATGGACAACTCGTGCAGCGCCGAAACGACCTGCTCCGTGGGCGCACAGCGCTGCGGGCTTGCCGGCAGGGTTCGCAGCAAGTGCGGCAGGTCGCGCAACGCGGCGGTCTTGGCCGCGCTCGTCGAGCGCAGCCTGATCGCCCCGGGATCGGTTGCGCTGACCAGGATTTCGGCGGGTTCGGCGACGTCCCAGCCTTCCCTGGACAGCACCCGAATCAGCGCGGCCCGCAACGGCTCCGGAGCGTCGATGCGGGCGGCCCGGCACGCACCGCCTTCGGTGCCGAAGGCGAACATGCCGCTGGCCGGGTCGAAGCGCAGGGTGTCGGTGTCGAACATCGCCCCGATACGTCCCGACAGCATCAGTTCCTCGCCGACGGTGTCCACCAGCGTGCCCGCCGGATCCAGCAGCCACACCCGGTCGGCCACCCGCAGCGCCAATTCCAGGTCGTGGGTGCTCAGCACCACGGCGAGCTGCTGGTCACGGGCCAGCTCGCGCAGCAGCCCGAACAGCCCGGCCCGCGAGGACACGTCTAAGAACGCGGTCGGCTCGTCGAGCACCAGCAGGCCGGGCTGTTGAGCCAGTGCACGCGCGGTCAGGACACGCTGGCGTTCCCCGTCGGACAGTTCGACTGCCGGCCGCGAGGCCAGATGCCGGGCGCCGGTCGCGGCCAGCGCCCAGTCGATGATCTCGTCGTCCTCGGGGCGCAGCCGGGCGCCCAACCCCAGGTGCGGGATGCGGCCCAGCCCCACCAGCGCCCGCGCTGACAGCAGGCCCGGGTCGATCCGCTCGGTCAACACCACCGCGACCCGGCGGGCCAGCTCGTCGCGCGACAACCCGGTCAGGTCGGCGCCGTCGAGCAGCACCCTGCCGCCGAGTGCCGGCTGCAGCCCGGCCAGCGTGCGGATCAGGGTCGACTTGCCGGCGCCGTTGGGGCCGATCAGCACGGTCAGCTCACCGCGACGGGCCTGCGCTGCCAGTCCGGTTGCCACGGTGGTGGATCGGCGCCGGTTGCGGTAGCCGATTGCCAGGTCGGCCAGCTCAACCGCGGGGGACGGCATGAGGTCCGGTGTCATGCGGCGGTCCCAGCTTCGCCTCTCCTCCGTCGAGCCTCGCTGAACCGCGGGGATCATGCGGCGGTCCCAGCTTCGCCTCTCCTCCGTCGAGCCTCGCTGAACCGCCGGGTTCATGACGGCATCCCCGAGCCGCGGCGGGCCCGCAGCAGCACCGTGATCACGACCGGCGCTCCCACCAGCGCGGTGACGGCATTGACGGGGATGACCAGGTTGCTGCCGGGCACCTGGCTGACGATGCCGCACGCCAGCGCGGCGACCGCACCCAGCAACACCACCGTCGGCAGCACCACGCGGTGGTCGGAGGTGCTGACGGCGATGCGGGCCACGTGCGGCACCACCAGGCCGAGGAAGGCGATCGGCCCGCAGAACGCGGTCGTCACGCCCGCCAGCAACGACGCCGAGGCGACCGTGACGATGCGGGCGCGATGCACGTTGATTCCCATTGTGGCCGCGTAACTTTCGCCGAGCAGCAGGGCGTTGAGCGGCCGGATCGTCATCGCCGCGGTAACCAGACCGACGGCCACCAGCGGCAGCAGCAACCGCAGGTCGGCCCAGCCGGTGCCGGCGAAGCTGCCCAGGCCCCACAGCAGGTACTGCTGCACCCGCTGCGGGTCGGAATACACCAGCGCCAGACTCACCAGTGCGGTGCTGGCCGCGCCGATCATCACTCCGATCAGCAGCAGCGTCGCCGCCGAGCGGGTCCAGCGTGACAGCACCAGCACCAACGTCAGCATCGCCGCGGCGCCCAGCGCTGCCGCGGTGACCTCCCCGGCGCGGCTGGCGCCGGCGGTGCTGAAACCCGCCGCACCGCCGGCCAGCACCACCAGCGCCACCCCCAGGCTGGCCCCGGAGCTGACCCCGAGGATGTAGGGGTCGGCCAGGGTGTTGCGGAAGAGGGTCTGCAGCTGCAGGCCGGCGACCCCGAGTGCGGCACCGGCGGCCAGCGCGGTGAGCACCCGCGGCAACCGCATGTTCGTCACGATCACCTGCCAGCGCGGGTCCGACGGTTCGGCGCCGAACAGCACCCGGACGGTGTCGGCCAGCGGCACCCGCACCGGGCCGAGCGCCAGACCGAGCAGGGCCAGCACCACGACGGCGGCGGCCAGCCCGGCCAGCACCAGTGTCGTACGCGCCTTCATCGGTGCACCTGCCGGTAGAACTCGAAAGTGTGGTTCGGGGCCTGCTCCGAGTGCAGGATCGCGACCAGGTCGGCCAGCAGCAGATCCGGTCTGGCGGTGCCGCGTTCCCAGTAGGTGTTGCCCCCCGCTGGGGTGATCGCCTTGGTGGCCGACCACACCTGCCCGGTGCGCACCGCGGTCAATTCGCCGTACCGGCTGTCCCGCGCCACCGCGTCGTCGACCGTTTTCCAGTCGTCGGTGACCAGCCATAGCGGCGCGCTTCCCGCGCGGGCGTAGACCGATTCGAAATTCAACTGCCGGTTCTCGGCGCCGCCGTCGGTCAGCCAGGGGTAGGTGCCGCCGGCGTCGGCGACCAGACGGCCGGCGTAGCTGGCCCCGGTGGGCATGGACCAGCTGCCCGAATACATGGTGCCGACCAACACGTCGACGGGCTTGGCCCGCGCGGCCTGCGCGGCCAGTGCGCGGTAGCGGTCGCGGATGGACTCATACACCTGCGCGGCCTGCCGTTCGGTGCCGGTCAGCGCGGCGAACACCTTGATCCATTCGGCCCGGCCCAGCGGGGTGGGCTCCAGCCATTCGGCGTCGGCGAGCACCGGGATGCCGGCCTGGCGCAGCTTGGGATGCCCGGGGTCGTCCATCCCCTCGGTGACCAGCACGTCGGGTCCGGCGGCCAGCACGGTTTCGATATTGACCTGCCCGCCCGGGGCGTAGCCGACGGTTTCGTCGGCGTCGATGCGCTTGCGGATCTGCGGGTCGGCCACCGCGGCGGGGTTCGCCACCCCGGTGACCACCCCGGCCCGGTCGAGCTCGGTGATCATCGCCAGATGCGTCGTCGAACCCGAGTACAGGCTGTGCACCGGGACGGTGATCTGTTGGGCGCGGGCCAGTTCGCCGGTCAGCGCCGGGGCCGGGGCACCGCAGCGCACCAAGACATACGAGACCGGTTTGCCGCCGAGGTAGGGCCGGTGCACGGTCAGCACCTGGTAGCTGCTGTGGTAGTCGAGGCGGAAGTTGGTGGCCTCGGACAGCGTCGATTTGTCCGGAAAGTAGTCGGTGTGCGGGTCGAAGTCGGTGATG
>NZ_LZMF01000097.1:0-574 GCF_001673565.1 Mycolicibacter sinensis | reverse complement strand
CCGCGGTCTGGGCGAACGCCGCCGAGGGCGTGGGCAACATGGTCCCGCCGACGAAGATCGCGGTGTCGGCCAGCAGGGCCACCTGCGCGAGCGTCGTCTGGACGACCGGAGTTCCGGCGACGCCGGCAGCGATGACGCCCGCGACCGCGACCGGAGCGAAAACTTTGGTTACGTTCATTGCGACACACCTTGAACTTATGTAAGAGCTCGCAGACAGGACGGGTGACGCGCTGATAGTGGCATTCTCGCGCGACGAGAGTCAATGGACGCGCGGGCTGTGCCTGGCCAGCCCGCTCCAGGACCCTGGGCGGCGTTGACTTCCGCCAAGCGGCCCTGCCATGATCGCCCTCAGGCAATCTTTAGCTTCTGCGGTGAAGGGACGTCCCGTGATGCTCACCAAGGCCTTCGCGCCGATCGCGATTGCCGGCACCGTGGCAGGCGGTGTGCTTGCCGCCGCGCCGGTCCACGCCACCTACGCCGCCGTCAACCTGCTCGCTGACACCGCGTTCTTCGTCGGCCCGACGATCTTGTCCACTCCGTCGCCGACCTTCGCCCAGACCGCGGCCGACCTGTT
>NZ_LZMF01000096.1:0-2868 GCF_001673565.1 Mycolicibacter sinensis | reverse complement strand
GATCGCCGCGGCCCCGGCCGTCGGCTCGGAAACCAACCGCAGCATCGCCACCAGGTCGGCGACCTCGGGCACCGACAGCAGCCCGGCCAGCCCGACCACCTCCACCGGGACGCCCCGGGCCCGGATCGCCTCGGCGAACGGCGCGGCGTCGGCGTTGCGCCGCACCAGCACCGCCGCAGTGGGCGGAGCGACACCCTCAGCCTCGGCCTGGCGGTAGCGGCGCTGCAGCGCCTCGGCGACCCACTGGTGTTCGGCGGTCAGGTCGGGCAGCAGCGCGAGCCGCACCTCGCCCGGTGCCGCGTCCGGACGCGCCCGCAGCGTGTGCACGGTGACCGAGCGCCGCCGCGCCTCGGCCGAGACCTCGTTGGCCACGTGCAGCACCTCCGGCGGGTTGCGCCAGCTGGTCCGCAGCTCCAAGGTGGGAGCCGGGGTGCCGTCGGAGAGCGGGAAGTCGGTGGCAAAGCGCGGCAAGTTGGTGGCCGAGGCGCCGCGCCAGCCGTAGATCGACTGGATCGGGTCGCCGACTGCGGTCAGCGCGAGGCCGTCGTCGGATCCCCCGCCGAACAGTGCCGACAACGCGATGCGCTGGGCATGCCCGGTGTCCTGGTATTCATCGAGCAGCACCACCCGGTAGGTGGCGCGCAGCCGGGCGCCGACGGACTCGTCGGCCTGCGCGAGCCGCGCGGCGGTGGCCATCTGCGCGCCGAAGTCCATCACCCGCTCCGCGCGCATCCGCTGATGCAGGGCGTCGATAAGCGGTACCAGCTGCGCACGTTCGGTCTGGGTGTCGAGCATCTTGAGCAACGTCTGGTTGGGTTCGGCGCGCTGACGTGGTCCCGGCGGCAGAGTGTGGACCAGGCGCTCCAACTCCAGGTGGGTGTCTCGCAGCGCCTCGGTGTCCACCAGGTGTTCGGCTAGCTGCCCGGCCAGGCGCAACACCATCGAGCTGATCGCGGCCGGATCCCGGTCGGTGCGCAGCTCGCCGGGGTAACCGCTGACCACCTCGAACGCCAGCTGCCACAACCCGGTCTCGGTGAGCAGCCGGGTGTCGGGCTCGATGCCCAGCAGCAACCCGTGCTCACGCAGCAGCGCGCCGGCGAACGCGTGGTAGGTGCTCACCACCGGAGCCGATGCCGCTGAACCGCCGGGTTCGGCAGCCAGCAGGCCGGCGCCGGCCAGCCGGGCCAACCGGGAGCGCACCCGGCGCAGCAGTTGGCCGGCGGCCTTGCGGGTGAACGTCAGCCCCAGCACCTGGCCCGGGTCGGCGTAGCCGTTGGCGACCAACCACACCACCCGGGCGGCCATCGTCTCGGTTTTGCCGGCGCCGGCCCCGGCGATCACCACCAGCGGGCCCGGCGGCGCGGCGATGACCGCGGCCTGTTCCGCGGTGGGCTGGTGCAAGCCGAGCGCCTCAGCCAGCTCAGCCGGGCTGTAACGCGGGTTCATGCGCCGCTCCGCGTGTGGGCCGGGCAGATCGGCTGGATCGGGCAATGCCGGCAACCGTCGTTGACTCGGGCGGTGAACCGCGGCCCGGCGGTGGCCGCGGCCGCCTGCGCGATCCGCTCGCGCCACTGGCCGCCGGTTTCGGCGGTGAGCGGGTCTTGTTCGCGCTCGGTGGCGCCGCCGGCTCCGGGCTTGGCCGGGTAGACCAGCCGGGCGCCACCGGGTTGCTCACCGGATCCGATCAGGCCGGCTTCCGCCGCCAGCTGATAGACGGCCAGCTGCGCGTGTTGTTGCGCGTCGTCCTTGCTGACCGGGGTCTTGGCGGTCTTGACGTCGACGACCACCAGCCGTCCGGCGGCGTCACGTTCGATCCGGTCGATCCGGCCGCGGAGCCGCACCCCGTCCCCGGCGTCGATCACCCCGTCGAAGGCGACCTCGGTGCCGACCTCGGTGAGCTCACCCCGGGTCTGTGTCCGCCACGCCAGGAACGTCTCGATCACGGCGCGGTGCCGCTGGTGTTCGTTGGCCGAGTACCACGCCGACTCGAACGGCAGCTGCTGCCAGGCCCGGTCCAACTCGGCCAGCAATTCCGCTGCGGTGACGGCCGATTCGGCGACCAGGGCGTGCATCACCGACCCGATCGTCGAGCGCAGGTCACGGCCGTCGGACCCGCCGTGGCGCTCGGCCAGCCAGCGCAGCGGGCAGTCCAGCAGGGTCTGCAACGCCGAGGGCGACAGCGTGACGCCCCGCCCATCCTCGGCGCGCCACAGCGGTTCCTCGGTGCTCACCGGCGCGGCGCCGTGCCAGCCGGCCGGGTCGGCACCGGGCACCCCGGCAGCCGCCAGCCGCGCCAATTGCGTTGCGGCGTCGGCACGTTCAGAATCGCTCAGCTCTGCTTCCGGCGCGCAGACCACAGCACGTAGTCGGCCCACCAACCCGGCCGCCGAGAGCACCGACGGGGCCACGACCGGCGGTGCCGGCATCCGGGCGTCGTCCGGCGTGGCGCAGGCCCCGAGTTCGGTGACGAACTCCGACGGGATCTGCTCCTCGGCGCTGCCGTCCCCTTCCCCGTCGACGGCGGTGATCATCACCCGGCGACGCGCCCGGCCGATGGCCGCCACCAGCAGCCGCCGTTCCTCGGCCAGCAGTGGTGCGCGGGCCGAGACTTCGTCACCGAGGCCATGCAGGGTGTCCAGCAGCCGCTGGGTGCCCAGTACGCCGCCACGCGGAACGGTGTTGGGCCACAGTCCTTCCTGCACACCGGCGATGACGACCAGATCCCACTCGCGGCCCAGGGCGGCATGCGCGCTGAGCACAGCGACCGCATCGACGCCGGCCGCGGGTTCGGCGCGAGGCATCACCAGTTGCATGGCCCTGACATGGTCGACGAGCCCGGCCAGGGTCGCGCCGGCGGTACGCGCGGTG
>NZ_LZMF01000095.1:0-22483 GCF_001673565.1 Mycolicibacter sinensis | reverse complement strand
TAAACGCGTGCCGAAGGTGTGGCGGATCAACCGGCTGTGGATGTCGGTGTACGTGCCGTTCGTCATGCGACTGCTGGCCAAGCCGATGGTGGTGCCGCCGCGCAGTTTCTTCCGGCAGTTCGAGGTGCCCCGTTCGGTGCGCAAGCAGCTGCGGTCCGGCTCGCCCGAGTCCCAGCAGGCGCTGAGAGATACGTTCGCCGACATCCGGATGCTCTGCGACGACATCGGTTTGATGACTCTCGCCGGGCGGCTGATGTGGCGCATCTGCAGGATCGACGGAGCGCCGTCGCGCTACCGCGGCGAGCCGCAGCGCGCGCAGGTGGCGGTGCAAGTCACCGGGGTCAAAAGCGCCTCCTGAGCTGTGCCATACTTTCGGTATGGTGCGTTCCCCATCTGAGACCTTGGAAAAAGTCGGCGCCGATCTGGTCTACCGGATCTCGGCAATGCCGCTGTACAAGAAGGCCTTTAAGTACTGGTACCCGTTCATGACCAAGCGGATGGGACACGACGACGTCGTCTTCCTGAACTGGGGCTACGAGCAGGACCCGCCGCTGGGCCTCAAGCTCGATCCGGCCGACGAAGAGAACCGGTACTCGATCCAGCTCTACCACCAGACCGCCACCCAGATCGACCTGGCCGGCAAGAAGGTGCTGGAGGTCAGCTCCGGCCACGGCGGCGGCGCCTCGTTCCTGGCCCGCACCCTCAAGCCGGCTTCCTACACCGGCCTGGACTTCAACCCCGACGGGGTGGCTTTCTGCCAGCGGCGCCACCAGGTGCCGGGCTTGGAGTTCGTGCAGGGCGACGCACTGAACCTGCCGTTCCCCGACAACTCGTTCGACGCAGTGGTCAACGTCGAGGCCTCGCACATCTACCCCGACTTCGCGCAGTTTGTTCGTGAGGTGGGCCGGGTGCTGCGTCCGGGCGGGCACTTCCTGCACACCGACTTCCGCGCCAAGGAGGACATCGAGTCCTGGCAGCAGACCCTGGCCACCCCGCCGTTGCGGGTGCTCAACGAGCGCGACATCAGCCGGGAGGTCGTCCGCGGCCTGGCGGCGAACTCGCCGCGCTCCAACGAGCTGATCAACGAACGGATGCCGTTCTTCCTGCGTCGCTTCGCCCGGGAGTTCGCGGTGGTCGAGGGGTCGCTGTTCTACCGCGACCTGGACCGCGGTGAGATCACCTACCGGATCTTCGACCTCGTCAAGGACTGACTCCACCGAACTGTTCGCAGCGCCGGAGCGGGCCGGGACTTGTTCCCCCGCTCCGGCGCTTTATTTTCCGGCTGATGTCCCTTGAACCGGCGAGGCGAAACCGGGTTAGGGTGACGGCTGCAGTCATTGTCGGCCCGATCGCGGGCCAATCGCGCTGAAAACCCGACGATCGTGACGAGGGGCTAGCCAGATGGACCAGAGGGAACTGACGCGTCGGCTTCGCTTCCGCGCCAGCCTGTTCAAGATCGGCATCGACGGACTGGTCGGGGTGGCCCGGGACCGGGCGAGCGCCTACCGGTACGCCCTGACCGGCCGCGAGACCGCTCCGCTGACCGACTTCGACCCCTTCGCTCGCGAAACTATGCTCGACCCCTACCCGGGATATCGCACCCTGCTGACCGGGCCCAAGGTCTGGTACAGCCGTAAACGCGGCATCTGGATCATTCCGGGCTACGACGAAGTCCGGCAGGCACTGCGCGACGACGAGGCGTTGTCCTCGGCGCAGAGCCAGGCCCGCTTCCGGGTCCGCTTGCAGACGATGAACGCCCAAGACCCGCCGGTGCACACCCGGCTGCGCCGGTCGGTGTCGCGGGCCTTCACCCCGCGCGCGATGAAGGCGTGGGAGGTCAACATCAACCGGGTCGCCGACGAACTCGTCGACGAGATGATCACCCGCGGTCGAGTCGAGATCGTCAGCGATCTGGCCAAGCCCCTGCCGAACCGGTTGATCACGATGATGCTGGCGATACCGCAGGAGGACCGCCACCAGTTCCTGGAGTGGGCCGACACCATCAACGAAGCGGCGTTCGCGCCGCTGACCCCGCGCGGCATGGCCCTGAACATGCGCTCGAGCCAGGCCGTCATCGCGATGCACCGCAGCCTCGACCCGATGATCAAGGCACGCCGCACCGCACCCGGCGACGACTTGATCTCGATGCTGGCGGCTCCGAGCGGCGAGGACACCCTCTCCGACGACGAGGTGTTCTGGAGCGCGTCGATGCTCGTCGGCGCCGGTAGTGAGACCACCACGAACCTGATCTCGGGCCTGTTTCTCACGCTGGCTCAGCGTCCGGACGTCTACACCCGGCTGCGCGAGCAGCCTGAGCTGATCCCCGCCGCCATCGAAGAGCAGCTACGGCTGGTCTCGCCGGTGCAAGGGTTCTACCGGACCGCGACCCGCGACTACCGGGTCGGCGACCACACCATCCCGGCCGGTGCGCGGGTGCTGGTGCTGTACGCCGCAGGCAATCGCGATCCCGCGCACTACCCCGATCCCGACACCTTCGATCTGGACCGCAATCCGACCGACCACCTCGCGTTCGGCGGCGGCGCCCACTACTGCCTCGGCACGCACCTGACCCGCATCGAAGTCAGCCGGGTGCTGACTCAGCTGATCCCCCACGTCGCGGAGATCCGGCCGGCCGGGGAGCACCGATACCTGGTGAATGCCACGATGCGCGGCCTGGAGCACCTGCCTGTCGAGTTGGTGCCCGCGCAAGCCGGCGTGGATCCGGCGGCGGCCCCGTCCGGGCGTACCGGCACCCGATGAGTTCCGAGCCGGTAGCGCTGGTCACCGGGGCGACGAGCGGGATCGGCGAGGCGACCGCCGAGCGGTTGCAGGCCGCCGGCTACCGCGTGTTCGCGGTCGGCCGCAATCCCGAAGCGCTGCAACGCCTGGCATCGCGGGGGCTGATCGCACGCGCACTCGATGTCACCGACGAGTCCGCGGTACGAAGCCTGGTCACCGAGATCGAAGCCGACCACGGCGCGGTGGACGTCCTGGTGAACTCGGCAGGCTTTCCGCTGACCTGTCCGCTCGAGCAAGTGCCGCTGGCCGATCTGCGCCACCTGTTCGAAACCAATGTTGTTGCCGCACTGCATCTGTCGCAGGCCGTACTGCCGGCGATGCGGGAGCGTGGGAGCGGCATCATCGTCAACGTCGGCAGCACCGGGGGGCGCTTCGCCAGCCCGGGTGCGGGCGGCTATCACGTGGTCAAGTACGGCATGGAGGCGCTGTCGCTGTCGCTGCGTGCCGAGGTGGCGCCGTTCAGTGTGCGGGTGGTGTTGCTCGACCCGACCGCGGTGCGGACGCCGTTCGTCACCTCACAGCAGGAGGCGCAGCCCGTCTACGCCCCCGACGACCCCTACGGCGGCTTCAAACGCCGCTACGCCGACAACACGAGGCGGCTGTCGGCGAAGCGCGGCGTGATGATCGAAGCCGAGGCGGTCGCCCGCGCGGTGCTGCGCGCGGTCCGGTCGAAGAACCCTCGACCCCGCTACATCGTCGGAGCGTCGGGAAAAGCCACCGTGTTCGCCCGGGCACTGCTGACCGACCGGATGTGGGAGCGAATTGTGATGCGCGAGTTGCGCGACTGAGGCGCAAGGACCGCGAGACCCAGTCACCGACGGGGCCCACCCGCCGTGACATACTGCCCCGGTGCCCACGATGAACCGCCTCATCTTCAACCCGGTCTCTCACCGAATCATGACGAACCCGTTCGTCTACCACCTGCTGTTCACCTCGTTCGTGACCAAGCGGTTCGCCACCCAGACCAAGATGCTCTCCGGTGACGACTGGCTGTTTTTGAACTACGGCTACGAAGAAGACCCGGCGATGGCGGTGCCGTTGGAAGCCTCCGACGAGCCCAACCGGTTCTTCATCCAGCAGTACCACCGCACCGCCGCCCAAGCCGATCTGGCCGGCAAGAAGGTGCTCGAGGTCAGCTGTGGCCATGGGGGCGGCGCGTCGTATGTGGCGCGCACGTTCAAGCCCGCCTCCTACACCGGCCTGGACCTCAATGAGACCGCGATCGAGTTCTGCCGGGAGCGCCACCAGCTGCCCGGGATGGAGTTCGTGCAGGGCGATGCCGAGAACCTGCCCTTCGACGACGGCTCGTTCGACGTGGTGTTCCAAGTGGAGGCTTCACACCTGTACCCGCACCCGGCCAAGTTCTTCAACGGCGCGGCACGGGTACTGGCCCCGGGCGGACATTTCCTCTACACCGACTTCCGCCGCCGCAGCGAGCTGGCCCGCTGGGATGCCGAGCTGGCCGACACGGGATTGCGGCTGGTGTCGCAAGAGGACATCAGCATGGACGTGTTGCGCGGCAACGAGAAGAACCTGGCCCGCAAGCAGGACATGATCGCCCACCACGGCAGCCTGGCCCGCTTCGCCAGTGCTGCCACTGACTGGACGTTCAATGGCGCTCTGAAGAACGGCGAGTTCGTCTACCGGCTGTACTGCTTCGCCAAGGACTGATAGCCCTTGCCGCGGAGACGGCTGCCCCAGCGACGGCTGCCCCAGCGACGGCGCTAGAGTCCGCGGCCACCGAGCCAAGCGTGGATTCGGTCGGCCACCGACTCCCAGCCCGGCTCCAGCATCATGTTGTGCCCCATGTCGGGAAAGAACTCCGCCTCGGTGCGGTAGGCACGCGCCGTCGCCCGCACCTCCTTCTGTGTGTGCGCGGCGTCCTGTTCGGCGCCCAGCACCAGCAGCGGCGTCGTCACCCGGTCGGGGCGAGGCAGTTTGAGCACCAGACAGTCGATGCTGACCCGCGAACTGTCCTCCTGCAGGCGGGAGGCGCAGTCGGCGACCACCTCCTCCGGGGTGTTCGCGGAGAAGAATTTTTCCCGGGCCTGCGCCGGAGTGTTGATGTAGCGCAGTGACTTTCCGGTGATCGCCATCTTCACGGCCTGCCCCGGTCGATGCCGCAGCCAGCGCAGGCTCGACCCCAGGTTGCCCTGCGGGGGGATCGAGGCCATCAGCACACCGGCCGGCGCGGCGTGCGACTCCAGATACTTCTGCACGATCAGGCCGCCCATCGAGTGGCCGATGACCACCGGAGGCACCGGCAGACTGTCGGCAACTGAGGCGATGTCGGCGACGTAGTCAGCGACGGTGCAGTCCCGCAGCGGCTTGTCGAGCCCGCTGGT
Source organism: Mycolicibacter sinensis (assembly GCF_001673565.1). Taxonomy (GTDB): domain Bacteria; phylum Actinomycetota; class Actinomycetes; order Mycobacteriales; family Mycobacteriaceae; genus Mycobacterium; species Mycobacterium sinense_C. The sequence continues at coordinate 17,339 of NZ_LZMF01000095.1, read as the reverse complement.
GCCGTGACCGCGGAAACTGACCGCCACCGCGCGGTAGCCGTGGTCGGCGAAGTAGCCGAGGAAATGCTCGTTCCAGCACCAGGCGGCGTGCCAGGCGCCGTGGACGAACAGCAAAGGAACAGGATGGGCGTCGCTGACGCAGCCCTTGTCGATCACCTCAAGCACCACACCGCTCCCCCTGTCCGGCGATCGGCCGTCCCCTGACGCCGTCGACAACCGGGTCCCTCCCCTACCCGCGTTGCGCGTCGAAAGTGGAGTGCGCCGCGCCAGCAACGGTAGCAGCGGACCGTGCGGCACGATACGGTAGGCGGCAACCAGAAATCGGTTGGCCCATCCGGGCGTCACCCGGCCTTTGCCGGAGGCCAGGCCGTCGACGGCCGCCTGAGCGACCTTGTCCACCGACTTCCACATCACAGCGGGCAACACCCGTTGCCGTTCCCCCTCGCGGAACCCGGCGGCGAGGTCCAATCGGGTGTCCACCGGCCCCGGGCACAGGGCGGTGGCGGTGACCCCGGTCCCGCGCAACTCGGCCCGCAGGCTTTCGGTGTAGGAGGCGACGAACGCCTTGGCGGCGCCGTAGCTCGCCTGCCCGGGCAGCGGCCCGAACGCGGCAACCGACGACACATTCAGCACCGCACCGCGTCCCCGCTCCACCATGCCCGGCAGGAACCTGGTGCACAGGTCGACCACCGCGGCGACATCGACCTCGACCAGGCCGAGTTGGCGCTCCGGTTCCGCAGTCGCCGCCAGTGCCACCACCGCCAGGCCGGCGTTGTTGACCAGGACATCGGGCACCAGGCCCAGTTCGGCGACCCGGTCCGGCAAGGCCGCGCGTTCGGTGCGGCAGGACAGGTCGGCCGGCAGCACGTGCACCGGCCGGGGACCCAGCTCGGCGGCCAGCGCGTGGAGGCGATCGGCGCTGCGCGCCACCACGATCAGCTGGTGGCCGCGGCGGGCGAGCTCACGCGCTACCGCCGCACCGATCCCCGACGAGGCGCCGGTGACGATGGCTGCGCGGTCGGGACCGGGTGCTGGTAAAGCCACGGGCTCACCCTATCGTCCGGTGCACCGTCGACCGCGCGGCGGCAAGGATCTGACGCTGGTGCAAATTCTAGACACCTCGACAAGCGCTGGGATGAGTTCCTGTGTACGCTGACGCGGACATGTGTGTGGACTAAATGGGGGAATTTTGATGACACGCTCTGGCTACCGGTGGATGGCGGTCGGTTTGGCAGCGGGGGGCTGCGCCGGCCTGATGGGGTTGACTTCGATGCTCAACGCGGGCTTCGCCCTGGGTGAGGACACCGCGCTCATCATGGGCTCGGCGCTTCAGCCCACGCCGAAGGACTCCTACATCGACCAGGTCATGCGCGATTTTCTCAACCCGCAGAACCCTTTTCCCGGGCAAACGACCTTTCCCGGCTACACCCCCGTCGGGGTGACCACACCGGAGACCGACTACGGCCCCGGGCTGACCCAGGGGGTCGCCGACATCCACAAGGCGATCATGGATCACCTGGCCGACAGCGACAATGTCACCGTCTGGGGCTACTCGATGAGCGCCGCGGTGGCCACTCAGGAAATGATCAACCTGCTGGCGCTGCCGCCCGGCGAGCAGCCGGATCCGGATCAGTTGAGCTTCGTGTTGCTGGAGAACCTCGGCAACCCCAACGGCGGGTTCTTCACCCGCTTCGATTCGGACATGCCGATGACGCCTACGGACGGCATCTACCACACCGACATCTACACCATCCAGTACAGCGGGGCGACCGACTTCCCGAAGTATCCGCTGAACTTCCTCGCATTGGCCAACGCGATGTCCGGCTACGTCAACCTGCACCCGGCCCTGCTGCCGGGGTGGCCGACGACGTTCGACCCGAGTGCGGTCGCCGACGCGGTACAGCTGCCGACCTCGGGCGACATCAACACTGACTACTTCCTCATCCCGACCCAGAATCTGCCGTTGCTCGACGGCATACGCTGGATGCCTTTCTTCGGCCCGGCGATGGCCGACCTGATTCAGCCCGCCCTGCGGGTGTTGGTCGACCTCGGCTATGACCGCACCGATCCCGCCGATGTCCTCACGCCGGTGTCGTGGAGCCTGCCGACGATCGACTGGGACACCGTGTCCCAACAACTGCAGCTCGGGTTCGAGCAGGGCTGGATCGCCGCCCAGGTCGACCTGGGGATGCTGCCGGAAACCGAGCTGCCGGACCTGTACCCGTACCTGCCGGACCTCTCCGGTTTGATCGGGGTCTAAGACACCGCAGAACCCATCCGGTCGGCCGGTCCGAATCGGGCCGGCCGACTAGGTGGCGGCGACGTCGAAGACGGCATCCCAGAGCCCTTGCATGTCGAAGGGCCCGATGATCCCGCTGTTGTCGGCGATGTTGTAGAGGTAGTCGCCCAAGAAGTCGTGGATCTGCTCGATCGAAGGCAGGAAGTCGGTGGTGTCGATCACCGCGTCGGGCGGAAGCGGATTCTTCAGGTCCAGCAGCACCGTACCCAGCCGCCACAGCCAGGCCTCGTAGTCGATGATCTCCGGGGTCGAGATGTTGGCGGTGCCCTCGTCGTAGTGGGCCAGCCACTGGTCGATCACCGGGTTACCCGGCCACAGGTCACCGACCGCCTTCGCCAGCACGTAGTAGCTGGGCAGCGACCAGGTGGCGGGGTCCAGGAGGTCGCCGGCCGGGTCGGGCAGCAGGCACGGTCCGGGGCAGAACGGGCTGCCCGGGACGAACGGGTTGAAGGCCACCAGCATCGAGGCGATGACGGCCTGCATGACCCTGCCGAACTCCACGGGATCAGGCAGTTGGAACTTGTCGGGGTCAAAGGGCTGCATCAAGCTGTTGAAGAAGTTGATGAACGGCTGGTCGAACTGCATCTCGTAAGACGTTCCGGCCCAGGGCATCAGCGGGGTGTCCGGGTCGATGTTCGGGTAGTCCTCCGGGTTGAGGCCCAGCTGCTCGAGGGTGCGGCTGCCCTCCCAGTAGAACCCGTCGTGGGCCAGCCCGCTGTTGATCATGCCCGGTGAATTCGGGTCGAAGTAGTAGGAATTGCCGTCCATCATGTCCGAGAACGGGACCTGGAACCAGTTCTCGATCAGCGGGAACTTCTGCAGGCCGGTGGCGATCAGCAGGCTCCAGATGGTCTGGTCGATCCAGGTGAAGCCGGTGATGGGGCTGGTCGGCATGGCCGGCAGGCAGTCCAGGCTGGCACAACTCGGGTGCACCGGGATCTCGACGTTGGCCAGCATCGACAGTTGCTGGCCCAGACCCGGGTAGAAGAAATCTCCTTCGTGGCCGGCGCCGGATAGCTCCGGGAACGGCACCAGCAGCTGGATGACCGACTCGAAGTGGCCGAGGTCGCCCGGATCCTCACCCCAGATGTTCGTCGGACTGCCGACGAACCAGGGCCCGCTGTAGAACAGGGACCTCGACAGCGTGTCGAGCGCGTGGATCTCGTTTGCCGGAATGTTGACCAGCGCCTGGAACAGGTTCAGCGGGACGTTCACCAACGACTCGCCGGCGGTGAGACGCTCCGCGAGGTGGACTGCGGTGGGCTCCGGAACGCGCACTACCGCCGGAGTGACGGCGATGAGACCCGCCGTGGTGATCGCCAGCCCGGCACTGCCGTACGAGCGCAGGGCAGCAACCATCCCGATGATCCTCCGATTGCAGTGGGCCGACGTACCTCTGAGAGACGTGAGTAATCTACCAAAGCGTTAAATAAGTGCAACGCGTCACACCGAAGTCCGCCCGGCCGGAAGCGCACGACAGCCCGGCCGCGCAGATGCGGGCCGGGCTGTTGTGGTGTGCCGGTCTAGAAGTTGAACCAGCTCGACATCTCGGCCCACAGGTCGGTGAGCCCCAGATAGACGCTGTCGTGCTCGGGGTCCAGGGCGTGCAGGAAGTCGTCCCAGACCAGCAGCGAGTTCTTGCCGCCGTAGTCGCCGATCTCCTGCATGTCCAGCGGCAGGTCGGGGTTCCAGGTCGGCGGCATGTAGTAGCCGGTCTCGGGGTTGATCGGCCACGGCCCCAGCAGGCCCGGGTCGGTCAGGATCCCGCCGTTGACGACCAGGGCCGGCAACCAGGGGTTGATGGCCGCGAGCGAGTCGATGATCTGGTTGTGGGTGTCCGCGTCGAAGGTGAACATACCGGTCTGCAGCGCCGAGATACCGGCCAGGATCTGCTCGTCGGTTCCGCCGTTGGCATTGCCGACGGCGTTCGCCGCTTCCTGCTCGGTCAGGTCGATCCACTGCTGGATCAGTGGGTTGGGGGCGCCGATGCCCTGGATCGACTTGACCAGGTCCAGGGTGGTCACCCCCCACGGCGGGGAGACCGGCGGCATATTGCACAGTCCCGGACACATCGGGCTGCCGGCGACGTAGGGGTTGAAGTCGACGACCATCCCGGCAATCAGGGCTTTCATGGCCTGGAAGACGTCGTCCGAGCTGGCGAAGTGGAAGCCGGTGAGCGGGTCGTCGCCGTTGACGCTCCAGTCGACCGGTTGCATCAGGCTGTCGAACCACTTCTGCATGGGGCCGAACGGGTCCAGCTTGAACTCCAGGCCCGCCCACGGCATCAGGTTGATCTGGTTGCCGTGCTCGTCGAGGACGGGGTCGCCGTTTTCGTCGAGAAGCGGATGCGTGCCCGGGTAGCCGAAGCCGGGCTGGGCCGCACCGGACCATGGGCTCCCGCCGTACATGGGCCCGCCCGGCACCGCGCCGCCCTCACCGACACCGGCGTCCGGGTTGGCGATGCCGCCGGACGTGGGGTTGTCGGGGTCGCTGAACGGGCTGTCCGGGAACTTGTAACCGTTCAGCATGTCCTGGATCGGCACCTTGAGCCAGTACTTGAACAGGTCCAGCTGGTTGTCGTCGTTGGGGAAGTTGGTGAACTTCGCGAAGAAGTTCAGCATTGCGTCCAAACCGGTGATCCCGGTGATCGGCTCGACCGGCGACATCGGGTAGCACTGGATCGAGTCACACGAGGCGCTGATAGGCAGCAGGGCGGCGGCGAACATCGCGAACTGCTGGCCCCAGCCCGCGGTGCCGTTGGCCAGGGCATCCGGGTCGATCGTGGGGTCGTACAGGCCGGAGAGCTGGGGCGCGAACGGGAACAGGTAGTCCATCACGGCCATGAAGTGGCCCGGGTCGCCCGGGTCCTCACCCCAGATGTTGGTGGCGCTCGGGGTGAACCAGTTGCCGGTGAAGAAGAACGAGTTGGCCAGCACGTTGGTGGCCGACACCTCGTTGAACGGGATGTTGACGAGGTCCTGGAACAGGTTGAACGGAATGTTCAGGAAGGAGGCCTCGGCGGCCAGCGCCACCGCCCGCTCCGCGGCCGTCAGTCCCGGTGTCCACGGATTGACCGGAGCGACCGGAGCCAGCGCCACGACGCTCGCGGCGGCGACGGCCGCCCCCGCGGTCACGTGGCGGCGCTGCGAGGCCGCCCGATGGGCGCCGCGGAGCGCAAATCGACGCTCCGGCGCCGCCCGGTGCCGGCCGGCGTCCGCATACCCACGCTCACGCGTCACACCATGCTTCACATTTCCCCCTTGAGTCCCTACAGACCGTGACAGCATATCTGTGTCACGACCCGGTGTCTAAGCGAGTACGAGTCAATTTACATAGGGTCCGTACAAACATCTGCTAAGTCGCACATCATGGTCATCTTTGGCTGATCTTCTGGTCGATATCGGCGGGCGGGCCGGACCGTAGCACCCGCGCTGTCGGCCCAGCGGGACGATACCGCACCGCGCTACCGCCTGCGGGAGGAGCGGGTGAGCCCGTGGCGCCGGCCTAGAACAAAGCGTTCAGGTCCCCCAATCCGAAGGCGTCGAGCAGCCCGGTGAACCCGTCCGCGCTCCCCGCAGCAGCGCCACCGGCGTCCCCGGTGTCAGTGGCCGCCCCGAGCACCGGGGTCAGGTCGTCGAAGTCCACCGGCTGGTACCCGGCGGAGTTCGCCCAGTCCGCGAAGAACTGCTGAACTCCCGACTGCTGCATGAAGTCGATGAGCTGCTGCATCGCCGGCGACGGCGCGAAAGCGATCGGGGTGTCGATATTTGCCGGCGGGTTAGCCGGCGACGGGTTGCCGATATCGAACCACTGCTGCAGCGACTGCGACACCGCGTCATTGACGTCGACCTGGTGCGGAGTCGGGCCGTTGGCCATCCCGTAGAACGCGTTCAGCGGGCTATCCGCATTGGCCCGGGTGAGCCAGTCCTCCAGGTAGGGGTTGCCGGGCCACATCTTGTCCAGCTCCGACACCAGTGCCAGCGGCGTCGCCGACGGATTGGCCAGACACGTGGTCCCGCAGAACGGGTCACCGGGAGACGACGGGTCGAAAGCGATGATCTGGCCCGCGGCCATGGTCTGCAGTGCCCGGCCGAACTCTTCGAACGTGGGGATCTGGAATCCGCTGGCGTAGGTATTGAGGTCGACCGGAGCCTGCAGGCTGTTGAAGAAGTTCTGGAACGGATACAACAGGTCGAGCTTGAACGTCTCGTTGGACCACGGCATCAGGTTGACCGGGTTGCCGTTGCCGTTGACGACCTCATCGGTGCCGGGGACGACGTGAATGCCCTGCGACGCAGTGGCGGCGTCCTGGGGCAGGTTGGCAATGTCAGCCGGGGTCGCCGGATGGGTGCCGACGAAACCGAGGGTGGGGTCGCTGGGCACCGAGCCGTCGGGATTTCCCGCTGCGTCGGTTCCGATCCCCATCGCCGGATTGATCACGGTGGGAAAGGTGTAGCCATTCTGCAGATCCGATAGCGGGACCTGGAACCAGTTCTGGAATATCGGGTAGGGCTGCATTCCCGAGAGCGCGGCAAAAAACCAGGCATTGTGGTCGAAAAAGGAGGAGCCGGTTATCTCGCTCGAGGGCAACAGCGGCGCGCTGTAGTCGGCGTCACTGGATGCACTCGTCGGGATCTCGGCATCGGCGAGCAGGGTGAACTGCTGGCCCAGACCCAGGTGCCCGGCTGCTGCCTCGTCCCAGTCGAAGCCGGGAGCACCCGGTTCCGGACTGCCCTGCCCGGAGATCTGGCTGAACGGGAAAGCCATGTCGATGACGCCCATGAAGTGTCCCGGGTCGCCGGGGTCCTCTCCCCAGATGTTGGTCGCGCTCGGCGACCACCAGTTACCGCTGTAGATCAGGGCGTTCCCCACGATGTTCATCGCCCCGATCTCGGTGCTGGGCACGTTGACCAGCGCTTGGAACAGGTTCAGCGGGACGTTCAGCAGCGAGTCGGCGCCGCTGAGCAGCAGCAGTTCGCGCTCGACGGCCGATATCGGTGTCGTCGCCACCGGCGTGACCAGAGCGGCGGCGACCAGGCCGGCCGCCGCCAGAGCGGCGAGTTTCGCCTCGGGTGGGCGCATTGCGGCGTCTTTGTTGAAGTTCACGGATCCCCCCGACCCCAGGCGTTACATAAGACCGGCTGAATCTACACCAGGCGGTACGCCCACACCACTAAAGACAATATTTTGTGATTGTTACCGCAACGCTAAAGGCTATCTCGCCTATACTGAGAGCCAATTCATCCAAAAAGTATCATTTGGCCAGCCAGGCGCGGTTGCCGTAGCTGTCCAGATGGACCACTTCCCCGACCGGTCGGCGCGTGGTGGGACCGTAGCGCCCGCGCGGCCACCCCAGCGGCACGATGCAACACGGCGTCACCGCGTGCGGCAGACCCAAGATGCGCCGCGCCGCGCGCTGACTCCACAGTGGCAGCGTGATCAGCGAGGCGCCCAGCCCCATGGCGCGCGCGGCCAGCAGCAGGTTCTGCACGCTGGGATAGATGGAGCCCCAGTAGGCCGACTCGGCGATGTGCGGCATCCGCACCACCGGCAGCCGGCCCTCTCGCGCGCCCAGCCGCAGGCAGGCCACGACCAGCACCGGAATCTCGGCGAAGTGGTCGATCTGCCACTCCATCGCCCGCGCGATGCCGGCGATCGCCGGGTCGGTCTTGAGTCTGCGCCGCAGCACCACCCCGCGCTGAAGCTTCCAGGCCTGCCGGTAACGCTTGGCCAGTTCTTCCTTGACGCGCCGGTCCCGCACGACGATGAACTCCCAGTTCTGCCCGTCGTTACCGGTGGGCGCGCGCTGCGCCAGCTCGATGCACTTGAGCACCACGGCGTCGTCGACCGGTTCGGAGTACACCCGCCGCACCGCGCGCTGGGTCATCATCGCCTCGCCCAGCGGCATATCGAGGCGGGCCAGCGCCTCGGCCGGGGCGGGCACGTGGGTGGGAATGAACCGCGGGGCGTCCGGTGCCGTCATTTTCCGGCCCTGTCGCCCAGCCACTCCGCGGTGAACCGCTGGATCTCGGGGATGCCCTGGGCGAATTCCTTCGCCAGGAAACTCTCGATGGGGCCGCCGACCAGCGGGATCTTGAACTCGATGGTCCCGGTGAGATCCATCCGCGAGCCACTGCCGGTGGGTTGCAGCACGGCGGTCCCGCCGCCGCGGCCCGGCGCCCCGACCACCGCGACGTCGATGTCGCCGGTGACCCGGCCGTCGGAGGTAGGGGTCCAGACTTCGGTGGTGACGATGTTGAGGTCGCCACGGTAGACCTTGGTCAGGATTCCCGGCAGCGCGCCGTGGCGCAGGTCTTCGGTGACCACCACGCGTACCGCGCCTTGGGCGTCGACGGTCAGCGAGTCCAGCGTCTTCTCGCCGCCGTCAAACTCGGCGTTGCGGGCCAGCCAGTAGTCGCGCGAGCCGAACGCGGAGTGCACCTGCTCGACGCTCGCGGGCGACTCGAACACGATCTCGAAGGAACGCGGCATGGGTACCTTTCCCCTACTTGCCGAACAAGCGGCTCGCCAGGCCCGCGGCGAACGTGCGGACCCGGTCGAGTTGCTCGGGCTGGACGTTGGTGGGCGGCAGGCGCAGCCCCAGGTAACGCTTGCGGTAGCGCCCGGTGCCCAGGTAGCTGGTCAGCGACAGCATCGAGTGCAGCGGGTCGCCGGGATAGGTCAAGTGGATCTCGTCGGTGTAGCGGCCACCGCACTGCTCCCCCAGCCGAGCGACCTCGGCGTAGTTCTCCTGCCAGTACTCCCGACACACGGTGAATACCGCGAACGGCTTGCCGTCCAACAGCTTTCGCGCCTCATCCGTTTGCAGGAAGGACCGGATCGGCATGGCCGGCGCCTTCCACCAGGTCGGTGAGCCGATGCAGATCAGGTCGTAGTCGCCGTCGCGCACCGCGTCGGGGGTGCGGATCTCGCCGGTCTCGCCGCGCTGCTGGGCCTTGAGCACGCTGAGCATGTCGGGCCACACCCGCCGCATGGGGAACCGCGAGAACCGCTGCGCATAGCGCGGATCGGTGAATTCGATGCCGGCTTTGACCACCTCGCAGCCGCGCTCGGCGAAGGCCTCACCGGCGGCCTCGAGCACCTTGAGCGCCTGCCCGCTGTAGCTGTAGTACAGCAACAGGATCCGCGGCGCCCGCTGGTTGCCATTGGTCTCATCCGCCATGTCTGCCTCCTGGTTCATGCGGCGGTCCCAGCTTCGGCTCTCCTCCGTCGAGCCTCGCTGAACCGCCGGGTTCATGCGGCGGTCCCAGCTTCGGCTCTCCTCCGTCGAGCCTCGCTGAACCGCCGGGTCCGACCGTGCGGTGCATCGAGTGCCCGCCTAGCGTATTAGGCTCCCCGACGTGGCAGACAAGATCCCCGTCGACCTGCACGGTGCCGCGGCGACCATGTTGACGACGCTGTACCTCAAGGCACTCGACGCCGATTTCGACTCCCCGGTCCTGGGCGATCGGTACGCCAAGGAAGCGGTCGAACGCATCGACTTCGATTGGGACGCACTCAAAGCCCCCGGCCGGTGGGCGCCGCTGGTGACGGTGCGCACCGCCCAGTACGACATCTGGGCACGTCAGTTCCTGGCCGCCCACCCGCAGGCCACCGTCATCCACCTGGGCTGCGGCCTGGACGCCCGCGTCTTTCGGATCGACCCGGGACCGGAAGTGGCCTGGTACGACGTCGACCAACCGCCGGTGATCGCGTTGCGCGAGCAGATCTATCCCGACCGCGCCGGCTATCACCTGGTGGCGACGTTGGCGACCGACCCGTCCTGGCTGGACGAGATCCCCGCCGATCGCCCGGTACTGCTGCTGGCCGAGGGCATCAGCATGTACCTGACCGAATCCGACGGCGTGGCGCTGCTGCAGAGCATCGTCGAGAAGTTTCCCGCCGGCGAACTGCAGATCGACTTCTACAACTGGCTCGGGGTCAAGACGCAGAAGACCCACCGGCTGCAGCGCCAATCCGGCGCCACGCTGCACTGGGCCGTCAACGACCCAGCCGACATTCTCGACAAGGTCACCGGAATCCGGCTGCTGGCCGCCGCCAACCTCTTCGACGCCGAGACCTTCCGCCGGGTGCCGGCCGGATTCCGGCGATCGGCCCGGGTGGCTCGCGCGGTGCCGCCGCTGCGCGGAATGCTGCAGTACCACCGCTACGCTTTCGGCCCGGTCAGCTGACGCCGGCAGCGGCGTGCCGCTCGGCGATGCCGCACAGCAGCGAGCGGATCGCCTCCACCGAGCGCTCCGGCTCGGGCCCGTGCGAGTGGTACTCGATGTTGAGCTGGCCGGCGAAGATCTGGGTGAAGTAGATGTCGATGCCGGCGCTGACGGCGAAGTACAGCTCGCCGTGCGTGGTGGTCACCTCCACACCCGGTGGGGTCCGCACCGGCGGCACCAGACCGTTGTTGCTCAGCACCACCACGTCCGGCATGCCGGGCGGGTTGCCGACGTACTGCGGGCTGAAGTGCAGCCGCGACTGCTGGATCACGCCCTCGTCGAGGTCCTTCTGGAAGTTCTCGGCGATCTCGCGGGCCATGTCGACCAGCTCGGTCTTGGCGTCGATCTCGGCGAGGTAGGTGGCCAGCCCGATCGGGTTGGTGCATCCGGTGGCCGAAACCGGCGGGGACAGAAAATATCTCAGGTCCACGGTGTAGATGTAGGGCACCGGGATGCGCAGCTTGCCGCGTAACTGCCATTCGGCCAGCAGCACCGCCGCCGAGAGCACCGCGTGCAGGCTCAGGTCGTGCGCCCGGCCGAACGCGACCACGTCGTCGGTCTGGCTTTCGGTCAGCCGGCACGACGCCATCGGGACCAGTACCGGTTCCGACGGTGTCTCTTGCGAGACGGCTCGGCGAGTCGGCGGCAGGTCGTAGGCGAATAGGGCCGGCATGAACCGCTCGATCCCGGAACGCTGCTGCTTCTCGATCCCCCGGTCGGCGAGCACCGCCTCGATCGACTGCGGCGCGGGCTCGACGTTGATCGCACCGATGCGTCCGGTCGTGACCAGATCGGTGTAGAAGGCGAGCATCTCTTCGATCAGCGCATACATGTGGTGGCCGTCGGCGACGGCGTGGTGCACATACAGCGTCGGCTGTGCCTGCCCGTCGCGGATGATCACCCGCATCGCGACCAGCGACTCGGTCTGGTCGAAGTGCGGGGCCGGCGGCTGGGCATCGGGTCCGTCGAGCTCGATCACCTCGATGCCGTCGGGCATCAGGTCGTCGGTGACGAACTGGTGCCTGCCGTCGGGCAGTCGCTCAAGTCGCCCGGTGAGGATGGGGTGCGCCTCCAGCAGCGCCTCGTAGGCCTCCGAGAGCAGATCGATGTCGACCGGACCGGTGAGGTGGGCGGCGAGACCCACGAAATTGTGGGTCTCGGCGAGCATCTCCTCACTGTTCGCAAGCTTCCGAATGACCGACGTGGCAAACACTTTCGGGTTCTCTCCTCAATTAGGACAGCTCGACCAGGGTCATTTCCCCGTCTTCAGCATCGGTCGTTGCCAGATCGTCTTCGGCGATGGCCTCGCGGACCAGATCCATCACCGCTGTCGAGAAGCCGTCAGCGATCGAGGACACCACCGACTCCTCGATCCGGCGGCTGTCGAACCACCAGTCCAGATGCAGCACACCGGAGGTGCGGTAGGCCCGCAGCTCCAGAGCGTGTCCCAGACCCGGGATCGCCTCGCGCACCGGCATCGCTATGTCGCGGTCGAACTGCACCGGTGCGTCGCCCAGCGACGGCAGCTCGGGGATCGCACCGACGTACGCGAAGTGGATGTCGGCGGGTGCAACCGAGGAGAACAGCCGCGCAGTCGGCGCGTAGAGGTAGCGCAGCAAGCCGTAGCCGATCCCGTAATGCGGTACACCGCCCAGGGTTTCGTGGACTTCGTCCAGCAGCTGACGTGCGGTGGCCTGCGCCTCGGTGGAGCAGCTCAGCGCAACCGGGTAGATGGTGGTGAACCAGCCCACGGTGCGGCGCAGATCCACGTCGGGTTTGAGCACCGAACGGCCCGCTCCCCCGATATCGACGGCCACGGTGCCCGCACCGACGGTCGCCGCCAGCGCCCGGCTCAACCCAGCCAACAGGATCTCGTTGATCGGCAGACGCAGCCGGCGTCGGGCGTCGTCGATCTCGCTGGTGTCACCTGCCGCCATCGACGAGGTGAGCTTGGACAGGTCGGCTGCCGCCGGCGGTTCGGCGACCTCCGCGCCCAGCCGCAGGGTCGCGGCTTTGGCTGCCTGCACCCAGTATTCACGGCTTTCCAACACCGCCGGGTGGGTGGCGAGCCCGGCGCAGCGCTGCGACCATTCGGCCCAGCCGACGCCGACCGGCGCCAACTCGATGTCGTTGCCCGCCAGCTTCTGGCCGAACGCGGTGAAGATGTCGGTCAGCAGGATGTCGCGGGACGCCTCGTCACCGACCGTGGCGTGCAGGCTCAGGCCCAGGTAGCAGACGTCGCCCGCTGAACCGCGGATGTAGAGGGCGGTCAGCGGCGGGCAGGACAGGTCCTGTTCGCGGATGTGTTCGGCCAGCATCGTGCGCACCGCGTCGTGCTCTGCGGTGAGGCCCTCCGGCAGCGAATGCGTGCCGATCTCGCCGAACTCGCCGGGCTCGGCGATGTGCTGCTCCCAGGTGCCGGCCCGCTCGGTGATGCGGAGCCGCAGGGCGTCGTGGTGATTGACCACCGCGGTGAGCACCGAACGGACATCGTCGACCGAGACGTCGGGGCGCAGTCGCAGGATCAGCGGGATGCGCCAATGCCCGTGCTCGCGAACACCGTTCTCCAAGAAGTAGGTGATGTTCGGCGGGACCGGCGGGTGCTCGACGCTGCCGGGCGACTGGCGGGCCAGCCCGCCGGCGGCGTAGCGGGCGGTCAGTGCCTTGGCCAGCGCCGCAACGGTCGGGTTGTCGTAGAGATCCTGCGGGGTCAGGTCCATCCCCTCGTGGGAGGCGGCCATCGCGACGCTGATCGCCACCAGCGAGTCCCCGCCGATGTCGAAGAAGTTGGCGTTGCGGTCGACCGAGCCGACCCCCAGGCAGATCCCCCAGATGCGTTGCAGCGTCGCCTCGATAGACGACCCGGCCGATCCGCCGGCACCGTCGGCGCTGCCGGCCCCGCTCGCCGCGGCACCGTTGTTCACCGCGCCGGACACCCAGGTGGCCCCGGCATTGTGCTCCAGCCAATGCCGTTGACGCTCAAAGGGATAGCCCGGGACGGTGACCCGCTTGGGCTGGTAATCGCCGCGCAGGCCGGACCAGTCCACGTCGACGCCGGCGGCCCAGAGTTGGCCGAGCGCCAGCAAGAAGGTGTCCCGGTCGTCGCGGTTCTGGGCGTGGTGGCGCATCAGCCGCACGGTGCGGTGACCGTCGGCGAACTTGGGATGGCGGGCCGCCGAGGCGGTCAGGGTGGCCCCGGGTCCGACCTCCACCAGCACACGGTGCGGCTCGTTCAGCAGTGTGTCGATCTCGTCGGCGAAGCGCACCGTGGCCCGCACACTGCGCGCCCAGGTGGCCGGGTTGGTGGCTTCGCTGGCCGCCATCTGAGTGCCGGTCAGGTTCGACAGCAGCGGAATCCGCGGCTCGTGCAGCGTCTGGCGGGACAGGAAACCGGTGAACTCCGGGATCATCGACTCCATCAGGCGGGAGTGGAATGCGTGTGAGGTGCGCACCCGGCGGGCGTTGATCCCCGCCTGCTTGAGCGCGTCGGAGAACGCGCGGATCGCCTCTTCGCTGCCGGCCACCACGCAGCCGTCGGGATCGTTGACCGCGGCGAGGTCGACGTCGCCGGTGAGATACGTGCCGACCGCGTCGGGGCTCAGCGGCACCGCCACCATGACGCCGCGTGGCGCGGCATGCATCAGGCGGGCCCGCATCGCCACCACTTTGATCGCTGTGTCGAGGTCGAAGACGCCGGCGACGGTGGCCGCGGCGTATTCGCCGATGCTGTGGCCCACCAGCGCCGCCGGACGCACCCCGTAGCTTTCGATCAGCTTCGCCAGCGCGTATTCGACGGTGAACAGTGCCGGCTGGGTGCGGTCGGTGCGCTCCAGGTCGCGGGAGGTGCCGTCGAAGATCAGCGCGCGCAGGTCGAAGCCCAGTTCGGCGTCGAATCCGGCGACACAACGGTCGAAGTACTCGGCGAACACCGGTTCGGTGTCATACAGCCCGCGCGCCATCCCGATGTGCTGCGCGCCCTGGCCCGGGAACAAGAACACCACCCGGTCGGTCTCCGACGCGTCGGTCACACCTTCGCCGATGAAGACGTTCTCGCTCTCCTCGGCGCCGAGCACAGTGACCGCGTCGGCCCGGTCGGCGACGACCGCGGCCAGCCGGAGGTTCTCCGGCTTGCGGCGCGCCAGGGAGTAGGCCACATCGGTCAGATTCGGCGCTTCGGTGTCAGCGCCGCCGGACAGCTCGGCCGCCAGGTCCGACCGGCCCTGTTGCAGCGCCTCGGCGGTACGCGCGGACAGCAACAGCACCTGCGGCCCGGCCTGCGGTGCGGCGCCCACCGGCGACTCCTCCGCCCATTCTTCCAAGATGACGTGCGCGTTGGTGCCGCCGACCCCGAAGGAGCTGACACCCGCGCGGCGGATGCCGTCGGACTCCCAGGGCCCGTACTCGCTGCGGATTCGGAACGGCCCGGAGTCCAGGTGCAGTTCCGGGTTCGGGCTGGTGTAGTGCAGCGTGCCCGGGATGGCCCGGTGCTTGAGGCACAGGATGGTCTTGATCAGGCTCGCGATCCCGGCCGCCGACTCCAGGTGCCCGATGTTGGACTTGACCGAGCCCACATAGCAGGGGCCGGAGCGCTCCTCCTCCGAAACGGCGAAAGCCTGTCGCAGGCCTTCGATTTCGATCGGGTCGCCCAGCGGAGTGCCGGTACCGTGCGATTCGATGTAACTGATGGTGGAGGCGTCGACCTCGGCCACCGCGTGCGCTTCGGCGATCACGTCGGCCTGCCCGGCGGCGGTGGGCGCGGCGTAGGTCATCTTGGTGGCGCCGTCGTTGTTCAGCGCCGAGCCGCGAATCACCGCGTGGATGCGGTCACCGTCGTCGACCGCGTCGGCCAGCGACTTGAGCACCACCACGCCGACACCGCTGGAGAAGATCGTGCCGTCGGCGCGCACGTCGAACGGCCGGCAGTGCCCGGTCGCCGACACCATCGAACCCGGCTCGTGCCAGTACCCGACGTGGTGCGGAATGCGCAGCGACGCACCGCCGGCCAGCGCCATGTCGCATTCGCCGTTGAGAATGCTCTGGCAGGCCAGGTGCACCGCGACCAGCGCCGAGGAGCAGGCCGTCTGCACCGACAGCGCCGGCCCGCGCAGGTTGAGCTGGTGGGCCACCCGGGTGGCCAGGTAGTCCTTGTCGTTCTGCAGCGACAGGTTGACCATGTCGAAGCTGACGCCCTGCCCAATGATCTGGTTGGGGTCGTAGTGCGACATCAGGTTGTGCAGCAGGTAGCCGCTGGTGGTGCTGGTCCCGTAGACGCCGACCGATCCCTCGAGCTCGCCGGGCTGGTAGCCGGCGTCTTCCAGGGCGTGCCATGCGGTCTGCAGGAACAGCCGGTGCTGCGGGTCCATGGTGCGCGCGGCCAGCGGGGTGAAGCCGAAGAACCCGGCGTCGAACTCCTCGATGCCCTCCAGCAGAGCGGCTCGCCGAACGTAGTTGTGGTTGGCCAGCGCCTTGTCGCTCACGCCGGCGGCACGCAGCTCGTCTTCGGACAGCGTGACGATGGACTCCGTGCCGCGCCGCAGGTTGTCCCAGAACGCCGTCAGGGTGCGGGCGCCGGGAAACCGCCCGGCCATACCCACGACCGCGATTGCATTGGGCGGCACTTCGTTGTTGGTGCTCACGTTCGGTCTCCTACTTTTCGCCGCGACGCCGCCCGTTGCCGCGCTGCGGCACGCTGCTGCGCCCGGCTACGAACACCGCCGACATCGCCGGCGCCGTCTCCGCTTTCCTGCGCTGCCAGGCCGAGTTGCCGGGTCAGGTCGGCCGCCAGGTCGGTCAGTGAGGCGCCCTGCAACAGCAGCGCCACCGGCGGCTCCGCCCCGAAGTCGCCGCGGACGGTGTTGCGGATGCGTACCGCCATCAACGAGTCCATCCCGAGTTCGGTCAGCGGACGCGCCGGATCGATCGCACTGTCCTTCGGGTAGCCCATGATGGCCATGATCCGGGCGCCCAACCGGGCGACCACCGCTTTGGTTGCTTCGGCGGGGTCGAGCTGGCGCAGGCCCTCCGGGCCGGGCCAGTCGTCGTCCTCACTATCGAGGTCGAGCTCACCGGCCAAGGTGGAGAAATACCCGAGTTGCTGCAGTTCCGGGAAGGCCGCGGCCACCCGGTCCAGGCGCAGTCGCGCCACCCCGATCTGCCCGAGGTCGCCGCCGAGGATGGCCTCCAGCGCCTCCATCCCCTCGACCGGGTCGATCGGGTCCAGCGCGCTGAACTTGAGCTCCTGGGCGACGCCCACACCCGACCACTGGCCCCAGTTGATGGTGATCGCCGGCAGCCCGGCGGCCCGCCGCCACGCCACCAGGCCATCCAGCCAGGCGCTGGCCGCGGCGTAGGAGGCCTGGCCGGGCGCTCCGAGCAGCGATGACGTCGAGGAGAACCCGACCCACCAGTCCAGGTCTTTTCCGGTGGTGGCCACATGCAGGCGCAGAGCTCCGGCCGCCTTGGGCGCCCACACCCGGTCCAAGGTCTCCTTGTCGATGCCGACCACGATCTGGTCGTCGATCACCGCGGCGCCGTGGATGACTCCGCGCAGCGTCAGCCCGGTCTCTTCCGCCGAGGTGACCAGGCTCTCGGCGGTACCCGGAGCGGCGAGGTCACCGGAGACCACCGCGATCTGGGCGCGTTCGGCCAGCTCGTCGAGCACCGCGCGCTGCTCCGCGGAGGGCTGCGAACGGCTGTTGAGCACGATCCGCGCGGCGCCGTGGTCGATCAGCCAGCGGGCCACCACCAGCCCGATGCCGCCCAAACCGCCGGTGAGCACGTAGGCGCCGTCGCGCCGCACGGCCGGGACG
>NZ_LZMF01000094.1:0-48470 GCF_001673565.1 Mycolicibacter sinensis | reverse complement strand
AAACACTCCTTCTGTCCGCCCCAACGGCGGTCCGATGATGGACCACCTCGGACTTACACAGATGGAATGACACGCCCACTTTGATGGCAATGAGATTGACCGCCATCCCGATGACCATGGCACCATCGATAATCACTGCAGCACTGGGAATCTCGCGAATTGTCGGGATGGCGGCATAGGTGTGTAGGAAAAGTGCCAGCAGCAGACCGAACGGTAGGCCGAGCAACCCGACTCTAATCATCAGCCGGATTTCCGGGCCCGCGAGCTTCTTCGCGACATTGTTGAGTATGTCGAGTCGGTCGGTGAGAGTGCGCACAGCCAGCAGGCGCAGATCCAGCAGGTAGTCGGCGTTGTCGCCGGCCTCATCGACCGCGCGCTTAGCGACCGACGGCAGCTGTGACTCGACACGGTCGAACAGAACCTCACGAATGCCCGGCGACATCTCCGCCCACAACTGGGGGTGCTCGCGTTGCATCACGAAGCTGACCAGCGGA
The DNA here is from genome assembly GCF_001673565.1 of Mycolicibacter sinensis. Classification (GTDB taxonomy): domain Bacteria; phylum Actinomycetota; class Actinomycetes; order Mycobacteriales; family Mycobacteriaceae; genus Mycobacterium; species Mycobacterium sinense_C. Next base: position 47,976 of record NZ_LZMF01000094.1, on the reverse strand, counting down.
CGCAGGTCCGCCTTGACCTGTTCGACAACATGCGACACAACCGACTCTTCGGCGAACTCGGCAAGAAAGTCTTTCGACGTCCCGATTTTGGCGACAACATTGTGTACCACCATCGCCGCCATCTTCTCACCGCGCGCAGGGATGAACCCCTGATAGCCGATGATGCCGCCCGGAGCCCACAGCGGCAGCACCTGAATGCGCCGAGGCAAAAACGGGAACAGAGTCTTGAGGCCCGGCAGGTAGAAGCCGTGGAACTGCACCGGGCTGAACAGCATGAAGATGCCCGACCAGTTGACCAGCAATCCCGCCGCGGCGCTGAACAGCGGGATCGTGACTAGGTCCACCCAGAACCGCGAAATTCCTGCCGTGGATTCGAGATCCAACCATCCAGCTGCCACGCTAACCCGCATCGCGTCTTCCTAAGTTGGGCCGAAGCGTCATACTTTGATTGATCGAGGCCGGGCTTGATGAGAGCCGGGCTGGATATGGCGATCGATAGAAATGCGTCGGAGTCGTCGTCTGATCGGCTATTCGTGGCTGGAATCCCTCGCACAGGGGGGACACCGTGGCGCCGGATTGGTGCGAGAACTTGATCGCCGGGGACATGCGGGGCCTCCTTGAGCGTGTGGTCTCCCGTACCGATCAGGGGGTGGATCGGGCTTGACGTGTCCGCCAGTACAGGACGGACGCCTTCCTGTTATTTGATCCGGAGCGCCTTCATCAGTCGGTATGTGGTGGTGAGGATCCTGGCCTGTTGCTTGAGCGACACGCCGGGGGGCGGGTCGAAGCCGATAACGCGTTGGCTGGCCACGGTCTGCAATTCGGTGTACTCGAGGAGGCCGTGCTCGCCGTGGCGGCGGCCCTGACCGGAGGCCTTCATGCCGCCCATCGGCGCGTCGTTGGAAGCGTAGGCAGAGGCGTAGCCCTCGTTGATGTTCACTGTGCCGCAGCGAATCCGTTCCCCCAGCCGGTGTCCGCGCGCGACGTCGCGGGTCCAGATGCTGGCGTTGAGGCCAAATTCAGTGTCGTTGGCCAGCGCGACGGCTTCGTCGTCGGTGCGGAAGGGGTAGACGGAGACGACCGGTCCGAAGGTCTCGTTCGCGTAGAGCTCCATCTCTGGGGTGACTCCGGCGAGGATGGTCGGCTCGTAGTAGAACGGTCCCAAATCTGAGCGGGCCCTGCCTCCAAGGTGCACCTTCGCGCCCTTGGAGCGGGCGTCCTCGACGTGCGTGATCACGATATCCAGCTGGCGTCGCGAGGTCAGCGATCCGACGTCGTAGCCGAAGTCGAATCCGGAGCCGAGGCGAATCTTCTCGGCCTTCATGACGAGCTTCGCTAAGAACTCGTCATAGACCTTCTCGTGCACGTAGAGCCGCTCGATGGACAGACACAGTTGGCCGGCGGTGGAGAAGCAGGCGCGGGCGGCGCCGGCGGCGGCCTTGTCCAGGTTGGCGTCGTCGAGGACGATCATGGGGTTTTTGCCGCCGAGCTCGAGCGTGCAGCCGATCAACCGCCGCGCGGCGGCTTCGGCGATTCGGCGTCCGGCTGCCGTGGATCCGGTGAAGCAGATGTGGTCGGCGTGATCGATCAGCGGTTGGCCGACCACGTCGGGCTCCCCGACCACCACCTGCCACAGCTCGCAGGGCAGTCCCGCTTTGACCAGCAGATCGCGGGCTTTCAGCGTGGTGAGGGCGGTTTGGGTGTCTGGCTTGTGCACGATGGCGTTGCCTGCCAGCAGAGCGGGGATCGCGTCGCATACGCCCAACGAGAGTGGATAGTTGAACGGGGAGATGATGCCGACGACGCCTTTGGGCTGGCGAAGTTCGCGAGTCTTGGTGGCCAGGGGGATGGCGCCCGCGCGCTTGCGAGGCTTGAGGAATCGGGGCGCGTTGCGCCCGTAGTACAGCGCGAGGCCTGCGACATCGAGGGTCTCCTCGAAGGCGCTGTAGCGTGATTTGCCCGTTTCGGCTTGCACGGTGTCGATCAGTCCGGCGTTGGCCAGCACTAGGTCGTGGAAGGCCAGGAACACCTTCGCCCGATCATTGGGTGCACGCGCTGCCCACTCGCGTTGTGCCGCGCGGGCCGCGGCGAACGCGTCGGTTACGTCAGCCGGCGTTGATCGGGGTACTAGGGTCAGCGGCTCGTCGGTGAACGGGGCCCCGGTGGTGATCGCCGGTCCGCTCGCGCGAATTGCTGCGATCAGCCGGGTCATCTGGGGCACACCGAGGCGGTCAGCGGCGAAGGGACGCGGCGTGGTGTCTGCCATGCTCGGCTCCTAGCGTTTGGCGGTGAACTTGACCGGCATTCGTTTGATGCCGTGGATCAGGTTGCCGGCTAGGTACTCGGGCTGGCCGGCCTCGAAGTCGGGGGCATGGTGCAGCAGCGCGCGAAACAGGGCGCGCAACTGGGCCTTGGCGACCTGGGCGCCGAGGCAGTAGTGGGCGCCGCCGCCGCCGAAACCAAGGTGGTGGTTCGGGCTGCGGGACAGGTCGAATCGTTCGGGGTGATCGAACGCGGTTTCGTCCCAGTTACCGGACGGGTAGAACATGACGACCTTCTCGCCGGCTTTGATCTCCTGGCCACCGACGACGGTGTCGGTCACCGCCGTGCGGCGGAAGGTCATAACCGGGCTGGCCCAGCGGATGAACTCCTCTATCGCGGTACCGATCCGGCCGTCGAAGTCCTCCAACAGCCAGGCGCGTTGCTCGGGGAAGTCGGTGAGCGCTTTGACCACGTGGCTGGTGGTCTGCCGGGTGGTGTCGGTGCCGGCGATGCACAGCAGGGTGAAGAACGAGGAGATCTCCGAGTCGGGCAGCCGCTCGCCATTCACCTCGGCCTGCACCAGCGCAGTCATCAGGTCGTCGCGCGGGTCCTCGCGGCGCTGCGCGGCCAGCGTCCGCCCGATCTTGGTCAGGTACCGTCCTGCTTCGGGGAGAGCCTCCAGCAGGGGGCGGCCGTCGCGGGTGTCTGGGTCGTTCCAACCGGTGATGACCTCGGCGGCGCGCGCGACCGGGAGCCGATCCGCTTCGGGGACGCCGATCATGTCGCACACGGTGATCATCGGCAACAGGGCGGCGCATTCGGAGACGAACTCGACCTCACCTTTGCCCACGATACCGTCGACGATCTCGCGGGCGTTGGCCTCGATCTGCTCCTGGATCCGCCGCACCTGTCTGGGGGTGAACGCCGCCGAGACGAGTCGGCGGATCTGCGTATGGTCCGGCGGGTCCATGCCGAGGATCGACTGGGACGCGCGCACCATGTGTGGCGGCAAAGTCTCGAAGTTCACCCCGTACCGGGAGACGAACACGTCGTTGCGCCTGCTCACGTCGATGATGTCGTCGCGGCGCAGGATCGCCCAGTAACCCGGATCGTCCGGCTCGGGGTACCAGGCGTCCTCGACTGGCCGCTGCCAGGAGATTGGCCGCTTGGCCCGCAGTTCGGCGTACGCGTGCTCTCGGTCGGTGGCCGTGGTGGTCCAGAACGCCTTGGCGGACAGGTCGATCGTGTCGTGCTCACGCGTGGTCGTAGTGGTCATCGCGGACTCCGTTCTTGCGGGACGCCCGCACCCGAGCTGGGTAGGTAGACGGATTTCAACTGCTGGTAGGCGGCCAGACCCTCGGGGCCGAGTTCGCGGCCGAGTCCGCTGGCTTTGACGCCGCCGAAGGGGGACCCGGGGTCAAGGGTGAACCCGTTGACGCCGACGCTGCCCGTGTGGACTCGGCGCGCGATATCGAGGCCTCGCTCGGGATCGGCGGTCCATACGGTGCCGCCGAGACCGTAGGCGGAGTCATTGGCGATCCGCACTGCCTCGGCGTCGTCGGTGTAGGGGATGACAGTTAGGACTGGGCCGAAGATCTCCTCGCGTGCGATCGTGGTGTCGTTGTCAACGTCGGCGAACACGGTGGGCTCGATGAACCAGCCGCGGGTGAGATGCGGTGGTCGCCCTCCGCCTGCGGTGATTCGGCCGCCCTCGGCCTTGCCTTTGGCGATGTAGGCCTCCACGGTGTCCCGCTGCTGTGGAGTGGCGACCGGCCCGATAAGCGTCCGCTCCTCCAGCGCATTGCCAACGGGCAGCGCGGCGGCCATCGCGCTGAACGCGTCGACTACCTCGGGGTAGCGGGTGCGGGGCGCCAGGATCCGGGTGCTGATGAAGCAGGTCTGTCCGTTGTTCAGCAGGGTCGCGCCGAACATGGCCTTCATCGTGCAAGATAGATCGACATCGTCCAGAAGGATCCCCGCTGACTTCCCCCCGAGCTCGAGTGTGACCGGCTTGAGCAGTCGCCCGCACTGCTCGGCGATGGTGCGTCCGGCCTCGGTGGATCCAGTGAAGGCCACCTTGTCCACATCGGGGTGACTAACCAGGTGCGCACCGACGTCGCGGCCGGAGCCGGTCACGACGTTCACCAAGCCCGGCGGCAGGTCGGCTTCCTTGACGGCCTCGGCGAGCAGGAACGCGTCCAGCACTGTCTCCGACGACGGTTTCAGCACCACCGTGCAGCCCGCGGCCAGGGCGGGCGCGAGTTTGAACATGGTCAACGACTGCGGGAAGTTCCACGGCACGATTGCGGCGACCACACCGACCGGTTCTTTGCGTACCACGGTGCTGCCGGACACCAGCGACTGTCGCGTTTCCTCCGCGGGAAGATCGGCGCTCAGGTCGGCGTAGTAGCGCAGCAGCATCGCCGGCTGTGCGCCTTCTGTCTGCCGCCCGATGCGCACCGGCATCCCGTTCTGGCTGCTGACCCGATGTGTGAACTCCGCGGACCGTGCCTCGATTGCGTCGGCGAGCCGGAACATCGCGGCGGCACGCTGCTGCGCCGGCCAGTGCGCCCAACCGCTTGGGTCATCGAATGCAAGGCGTGCTGCCGCCACGGCGGCATCCGCGTCGGCTCGGATCCCCTTCGGTACGACGCCGATGCGTTCCTCGGTGCTGGCGCAGACCACATTGATCGTCTGAGGTGACGCGGGGGCGACCCATTCGCCGCCGATGAACAGCCGGTCGTATTCGTACATGCACCACACCATAGACAATGTTATGGTTTAGGGGAAGCTGCAATCGGAGAACGGACGATAATCTTCGTTACGGAATCCAGATGAAAGGCTGTCATGACCAGGATCGTCGGCAAGCAGGAGTACTTCGAGGAAGCGCTCGACGTGCTGGCCAAAGATGGCTTCAAGGGCCTGAGTATCGGGCGGCTGTGCACGACGCTTGGTGTGACCAGCGGTTCGTTCTATCACCATTTCGGTAGCTGGCAGGGTTTCGTTGACGCCGTGATGCAGTTCTGGGAGAACCGGCAGATATTGCAGCTCAAGGACCTCGCGCTGGGTACCGGCGGTCCACAGGCCGACCTGGAGGCGCTGCGCAAGGTCACCCTCGGCCTGCATCACGGAGCCGAAGCGGCGATTCGCGCCTGGGGTGGCAACGACGAGGGAGTGCGTGCGGTGCGGCACCGGGTCGATGACGCGCGTCACAAAACTGTCTTCAGGGCGATCAGAGGAGTCGTGGGCGACGGGAAAGTCGCAGGGGTGCTCACCACGCTGGGCATGGCGATGCTTGTCGGCTACCAACAGCTGTCCACAGATGGTGACCATGCGGAACTCGAGAGTCTGCTCGACGAATACTTTCGGCTGATCCGCTCGCACGCTGGCGGCGCGTAGCTACCTCGGGCCGGTCAGCGGCACAATTCTCAGCGATGCAGACACTTGCTCGAAGGCCGCTATGCCGCGGCCATCGCTGTCACCTACCGACTACGCCAGAACGCGCTCAGCCACAGCCGCTCGATGATCTCGACGGCGCGCGCCGGATCCTGCCCGCTTCCGATAAACGTGCTGTCGTTGTGAATCAAAGCCGTTATAGTGGCAGCCGCCATTATGCGCACCAGGGCGGGCACGTCGTCGGATATGGGGCGCGCGTCGGCATCGTGTTCTATAAGCGCGACGAGTTTGTCGATCACGGTGTCATAGAAACGGTCCATCATCGCCCGTATCCGCGAATCGGTGTTGCGGGCAACTGCGCATGCCATCAACACCGGATCGTCGTTGGCGAACACCGCTGCAACGTTGCCGACCATGCGCTTGGCGAATGAGTCCGGCGACTCGTGCAGCTCACGTGGGGCAAAATGATCGGTCTTCTCCCCGAGCAGCTCAGTCATCTCGGCGAGGATCACTGCGAGGACGGCGTACTTGGAGTCGAAATAGAAATAGAAGCCGGACCGTGCGATGCCGGCCCGCTCGCTGATCGTACTGACCGACAGATCGGCGAACGACCGCTCCTGCAGTAGTTCGCGGACCGCGACGACGATGGCTTCGCGATTCCGGTCGCCGCGGCCGCGGCGGATCTGCTGTGCTGCGGGCTGGGTCATGATGCCGGTAGATGAGGAATCCATGATGCTGGCCACCTGTGCCGGCGACTGTTACCGCTTCCGTGCCTGGAAGCGTGTTTCCAAGTTGTTCTTCAGATTTCGCTCGGTCGACGTGACGGCGATCGAGATGAACGGCTCAATGGCTTTGGCGAGGACGCGGCCGGCCATTCCGCCCGGCAATTCGTAATCGATCGTCATGTGGACTTCTGTCAGCTCCTTGGAGAGTTCGTGGAACAGCCACGACGTCTGATTGATGATGCCTGAGCGGGATTCGGTGGCGAGCAGTCGGTTAGGCTCATGGGCGATGATCTCAATTGAAGACTGTAGGGTCGCGCCGACTTTGATGGCACCTTCGTACCGGGACCCGACGCCAGAGGGGATGTTGTTGACGCATCGGATCGCTTGTATCCCGTATAGCCATTCAGGCATCAAGCTGAAATCGGCGACGTAGGCAAAGGCAAAGCTCGTCGGTACGGAAATAGTTGAGCAGCTTTGTATCTGAATCATGAATAGACCTCATGAATCGGGATGGCGGACTGGATGGGAATATTGACGGTCAGTAGACCGGGGCGACCGACAGTGACCGTTGGAATGATCGATTGACCCTTGATTGGGGGCGCCTCATCATCGAGACGACGGGCGGTGATGTTGAAGCAGGTGTGGTCGGTCTGATCGATCATCCCGCTTCGATCAGCAATTCGCGGGCGCGCAGCCCCGTGAGTGCGGTTTGAGTGCTTGAGGGGCATGTCGGCGATGGTGTCGGAGGTGCCGGCCCCGGCGCAGGGAGCGAGCACGTCGAGGCGGGCGAAACGGTGCGCGTGCTCGGTCCCCAGCCGATCCAGCGCGTGCTGGTCGGCGAGGTTGGCGACGACCCGGTGAACCTCGAAGCCGTGCTGAGAGCGCAGTGAGGCGGCTACCTTGAGCGCGCCGGGTTCGCTGCGGGCTGACTCCGACAGCGCATAGGTTTCGGGGGCAAGCCGGGACGCGATGGTGGCGCTGATGTCGCGGGACGCCTCGGTGACGAGCGCGGTTTGGGTTCCAGTCACCGCGTCCTTACCCTCGGTCAGGTGCGAATACGGGGAAGGCGTCGCCCTCGTCGGGATGGACGAATGCCACGCAGAGTGGCAGCCCAACGCGTAGCGCGCCCAAGTCCAACTCCGTCAGGCGCGCCTCTACCCAAGGGCCCTCGGCCAGTTCGATCTGGCCGACCGCGAATGGCACGAGCCCGGCGAACGAGGGGTGCGGTGGGTGGTGCACCACGGACCAGGACACCAGTTCGCCGGTTCCGATGGCGTCCAACCAGTTCAGCTCTGACCCGCCGCAGGAGGTACAGGTGCGCGCTTCCGGCTCGAGCCAGTGCCAGCAGTCGGCGCAACGCCGGATCGCCAGGGCGCTGCGGGCGGCGGCGTCGAAGAACTCCGCGCTGCGCTCGTCGCGCATGACGGGAGGGCCGCCGGCCATCACTGAGTGCCTCCGAGCACCAGGGTGGAATGGTGGTCGAGTACGCCGCCGTTGCCGCTGACCATGATCACGTCGCGCTCGACGACCTGGCGCTCGCCGGCTTGCCCGCGGGCCTGGATCACCGCTTCGGCTAGCGGCGTCATGCCCCACAGGTAATAAGAGGACAGCTGGCCACCGCCGGTGTTCACCGGTAGCTCACCGCCCGGACCGGTGCGGCCATCCTCGACGAAGCGGCCTCCGTCGCCCTTGGCGCAGAACCCGTAGTCCTCAAGCGTGATGAGGACTGTGTATGTGTAGCAGTCGTACAGCTCCAGCAAGTCCACATCGGACACGCTTGCGCCCGCCATCCTCAGCGCAATCGGCCCTGAGATCGTTGCACCGGTACGCAATCCGAAGTCCGCCCCGCGTTCCTGTGCTTGTCCCGGGTGCCCTTGCCCGTAGCCGAGCACCGGCACCGTCGGCTGCGCGAGGTCGCGGGCACGTTCGACCGTGGTGATGATGACAGCGGCGCCGCCATTGGACACCAGGCAGCAGTCCAGCAGGCGTAACGGGTCGGCGATCCACCGCGACTTCCGATGATCCTCGAGCGTGATCGGCTCGCGCAGTTGAGCGAGTGGGTTCATCGCGGCCCACGATCGCTGCGCGACCGCGATAGCGCCGAACTGTTCGGTGGTCGTGCCGTAGGTCTGCATGTGTCTGCGGGCCGCCAGCGCATATTTGGTGTTGGCGTTGGCGATGCCGCTGGCCATGCGGTAGCTGGCGAACCCGGTGAGTGTCTTGTGTGCGCGCCCGCTATAGGCCGCGCCCGCCGATTCCTTCGGTTTCAGCGGGGCGTCGGCGAACACGCATGCCACGGTCGTCGCCGCGCCGCTGCTCACCATCGCCGCGGCATAGGACACCATCGCCCCCGCCGACGCCCCGAACGCGTTCATCTCACTCAGTAGGCGAAGGTCCCGCAATCCCAGCACGCGCTGCAGGGCCACGGACACGTCCTTCTTCAATCCGCTGCTCACCAGCAGGCCGTCCACATCATGCAACAGCAGGCCAGCGTCGGCTGTCGCGCGGCGTACCGCGTCGGCGGCGAAGTCGGTCGCACTGCGCCCGTACACCTTGCCCACGTCGGTGATCCCGAGCCCGGCGATCGCCGCTCCGATTACGGCCATTCCACGCCTCCAGCGGTTACTACGAACTTCACGACCATACCATATACTGTGTTATGGTCATTCGGTCCCGCCGGTCGGAATGGGCCTCGCGGCAGCGATTGTGATCCGGACGGATAGACCAACTCGGATAGATCTGAATCTGACTGCCATACAGCGCAATTGAAAGCCTGCAATGAGCGATCCGCGGTGCGCATCGTCGCCGACGCGGCAACGCGCGGAGATGCTGCGGCACAAGCAGTTCAGCATGGCCACCGATATGCAGGTGTACTTCTGCGATCCGGCAAGCCCCTGGCAGCGCGGCAGCAACGAGAACGCCAACGGACTGCTGCGGCAGTACTTCCCCAAAGGCGCCGACTTGAGCAACTACGGGCCCGAAGACCTCGAACACGTCGCCCAAGAACTCAACGGCAGACCACGCAAAACGCTCGGCTGGGGTATCCCAGCCGAGCGTTTGCGTGATCTACTGCTGGCCAATTAACCAACAGCGTTGCGACTACCCCTTGAAACCGCCCCGGGGGCCACTTCTATTGCGACGGTGTTTGGCACGCTACGGAACTGTGTGTGCCCCACTCAGCGCGGCGGCGATGTCATCCAGCGCCCGGTCGGCATCGTCGAACGGCCAGCGGATGAACTCGTGGATCATGCCGTCGTAGCGAATGACGGTGGTGGGAACTCCCGCCGCCTGAAGCCGGGCGCCGTACTCCTCGCCTTCGTCGCGCAGCGCGTCGTACTCGGCGGTGACGATGAGCGCCGGTGGCAGCCCTTCGAGTTCCGGGACCAGTAGCGGCGAGACGTGTCCGTCCAGCTTCTCGTCGTCGGCGTTGAGGTAGTGGTTCATAAACCACTGCTGCGTCGGCCGGCTGATATTGCCGTACTTGCCCGCGAACTCCTGGATGGAGACGTTGCAGCGCCGAAAATCCAAGTCGGGATAGATCAGTACCTGGTGTGTGATGGCCGGCCCACCGGCATCGCGGGCCATGAGAGCGACCACGGCTGCGAGGTTGCCGCCTGCGCTGTCACCGGCGACCGCGATGTTCGCGCTGTCGCCACCGACTTCGGAGGCGTGCGAGGCCACCCACTGCGTCGCGGCGAACCCGGCGTTGATGGCGGCCGGATATGTGTGCTCAGGGGACAGCGGATAGTCCACGGAGACGACGACCCGACCGGTGCGGTTGGCCAGGGCCCGGGCCAGCCCGTCGTGGGTGTCCAGGTCGCCGAGGACGTAACCACCGCCGTGGAAGAAGACAAGCACCGGGCGCGGCTGGTCCGGCTGCGGGTGATAGATCCGGACCGCCACCTCGCCGGCGTCGGTGGTGATGACGCGATCCTGGACGGCAGCAACGGGTTCGCCGCGACCCAGGGCCTGCGTCATCAGGCGCATGCCCTGGCGGACCTGTTCCGGGGTGAAGTCGTGCAAGTCGGCGAAGTTGCTGCCGGCCAGTCGATCGAGATGCGCTTGGACCTGCGGATGTAGCGGCATGGCACTGGATTTCCTTTCGCTCGGGGTCGTTCGTCGCTAGTATCTGACTTGAACTGCGCTTCAAGTCAAGGAGTGGGAAATGCTGCTGGACATCGCCGAGGTGGCCAATCGATCCGGCCTGGCATCGTCGGCGCTGAGGTTCTATGAGCGACGCGGACTGATCACGTCAGGGGAGCGCAACGGCCTGCGCCGCACCTATGAGCCGGAGGTGCTTGACCGGCTCGCACTGATCGGTTGCGCCAAGTCGGCCGGGTTCACCCTGGCCCAGATCGAACGGTTCCTGACGGCCACACCCAGCGACACCGAACTTCGCGTCCGAATGGCCGAGAAGGCCAGCCAACTCGATGACGAGATCGCCCGCCTGACCCGGATGCGCGACAGCCTCACCCATGCCGTCACCTGCACCCACACGCCGCTGGTCGAGTGCCCGGAGTTCAAGGCGCGCATCGCCGACACCTGACGCCGTGAGCGGGGCGCCGTTGACGATCCCCGCGCTCAAATGATCAGTGGCGCAATCAGCGTCATCGTCCCCAACACCGCCAACCCGATACCGAACGCCACGATGGTAAATCCCATCACCTGACGGACGTTGAGCTTCGCGATCGCCAGCAGTGGCAGCAGCCAGAACGGCTGGATCATGTTCGCCACACCCTCACCGACGGCGACGGCCATGGAGATCAATCCGAGATAGGCGGGGGAGTGCTGGCCGATCGACAGCGCAGAGTCGACGGCGATCGGGCCCTGCACCGCCCAATGCCCGCCTCCGGAGGGCACGAACAGGCTGATGATCACCGAGCTGATGAACGTCAGGAACGGCAGCGTGTACTGGCTCGCACCGTTCACCAGCGTCTGGGCCAGCAGCGTCTGCAGTGGCTCGGAGTCGTCGGCTCCCTGATAGGCGAGCAGGCCGATCAGGCCGCCGTACAGCGGATATTGCAGCAGCAGGGGGCCGGACACCTTCGCGGCACCGGTGAACGCCCGGATGAACCGGATCGGGGTGCGGTGCAGCAGCGCACTGGTGATGGTGAACAGCATGATCATCGACGAGATGTTCAGCGCGAAACCACTCACCGCGAAATACGTGATGCCCGCGGCGAACAGCAGCACGTTGAGGATCCACTGGTTTTCCAGCCATTCGGCAAACGACTTGCTGCTCGGTGGCTCAACGGCTTCCTCAACGGCTGCTGTGTCGTCGTCGAACACCGCGGGATCGGGGGCCAGGCTGTCGGCGGGCTCCATCCGGCGCACTGCGAGGGCGAGCACCGCCAGCACAATCAGCACCGACAGCCAGCTGTAGGGCTGAAAGATGGTCTGGCTCAACGGCACGTTGATTCCGGCGATCTTGTGGATCACGTTGATGGGGCTGTTGGCATCGGTGTTGGCCAGCGCGATCGACGACGACAGCCCCTGCGTCCAGACGATGAAGCCCATGAACGCCGCGGCGATCAGGTAACCGAAATGCGACTCGGGGAAACGTCGCGCGACCTGGCGGGCGACCAGCGCGCCGGCCACCAGCCCGAGGCCCCAGTTCAGCAGGGATGCAGCGGCACTCACGGTGAAGCACAGCAACGCGCCCTGCACCTGGTTGCGCGGCGTTCCCGCGATGCGGAGGATGGCCCGCTTCAGCACGGGCGCCTCGGCCAGCGTGTAGCCCGTCACGAGGATCAGCGCCATCTGGAAGGCGAACGTGAAGATGTTCTGCGGGCCCCACACGCCGGCGTACCACGCCGACAGCATGCCGCGAGCCGATGCTCCGCGCACCAGCACGGCGACCAGTCCGGCGACGATGAGCGTCAGGATCACCGCGAACAGATACGGATCGGGCATCAGGCGTTCGACGTAGCGGACGCTCAGCCCGGTGAGCGACTGCATGATGCCCCGACGTTTGGTCTGCTGCGCCGAGCTCGTCGTCATGGGGTTGCCCTTTCCCTGGAACGTCTCAGCGCATGGTGGCGTGCAGGGCGTCGGTCATCGCCTCGATGGCGGCCTCGCGCTCCAGCGGCCAACCGTCGACCAGCCACAGATGCATGAAGGAGTCGACCATGGTGTACATCATCGCGATGGCCAGCCGCAGCTGCGCCTCGGTGGCACCGGGCATGGCGTCGGCCTCGATCCACTCGGTGACGTTGGCCTCCATGGTGGCGCGGTGCGCCGCGGCGAACTGCGGATCGGCCGCCCGCGCCTGGTGCAGGGCGGTGTAGAGCTGCGGTGCGGAGGTGTAGAAGTCGACCACTTTCTCGAAGAAGGCTCGGATCGACGGCCGTCCCGATCGGCCGCCGCGCGGGGCGTCCTGCTGGGCCCACACGGTCATCCGGGTGTTGCGCAGCTCGCGCAGCACCGCCGCCTTGGAGTCGAAATGCAGGTAGAACGTGGCCCGCCCGATCCCGGCCCGGCGCACGATGTCATCGACGGTCACCGCGACGTAGCCGCGTTCGGCGAAGGCCTCCAGCGCGGCGGCCATGATGTGATCGCGGGTCATGATGCGGTGCCGGTCGCGCATCGTGAGTTTCGGTGCGGCGGAGGTCATTCCAGAATCACCCCCTCCAGCCGGCCGGTGGAGCGCCAGGCGGTGAGCATGTCGAAGAACTCGACAGGCTTGCCGCCGAAGTTGGTCGACAGCATGCCGTGCGGATTCTCCCGATCCCCCTCGGAACTCAGGTAACTCGGCGTGCACTCGGCGTAGAAGGCGCGGGGCTTCTCCGACGCCGCATCCATTGCGGCCAGCCACTGCTCCTCGGCGGCCTTGGTGGCCTCGATGGTGCTCGCGCCGCGCTGGGAGAACGTGCTGACCAGGTAGGCGAAGTGGTGGGCCCGTTCCTCGGCGGTGTGGGTGTAGTTGGGGGAGACCCCGGACTGGGTGTAGCCGAGGAAGAAGCAGTTGGGGAAGCCGTGAGTCTGCAGGCCGTGCAGCGTGCGCATGCCCTTGGCCCACTTGTCACTCAGGCGCACGCCGTGGCGTCCGATGATCTCGAAACCGAGCCGGCGGGTGAACTCGGTGCCCACCTCGAAGCCGGTCGCGAAGACCAGTGCGTCGACGTCGTATTCGACGCCGTCGACGACGACGGCGGTCTCGGTGAACCGCTCGACGCCGCGCCCGTCGGTGTCGACCAACGTGACATTGGTTCGGTTGAAGGTGTCGAGGTACTGGTCGTGGTAGCCGGGGCGTTTGCAGTTCAGCCGGTACCACGGCTTGAGCGATTCGGCGGTCTTGCGATCGCGAACGGTTTCATCGATTCGTGCGCGCAGCCGTTCCATCGCCTCATAATCGGCGCGGAACAGGAAGTCGGCGATCTCGGTGGGCGTCATCTCGCGGCCGAGGCGCCGGGTCTCCCGGATCACCGCGGATTCGCTCAGTTGCAGGGCCTTCTGGGTCCAGCCGTCGTCGGTGAGATCGAGGTCCATCTCCACACCACAGGTGACGCGGGTGAAATTCTCCATCCGCTCGCGTTGCCAGCCGGGCTTCAGACTTGCCGCCCACGCCGGGTCGGTGGGGCGATTGCCGCGCACCGAGACGGTGCTCGGGGTCCGCTGGAATATGTAGAGCTGCTGGGCCCACTCACCGAGGTGCGGGACGCACTGCAGCCCAGTCGAACCGGTGCCGATGACGCCGACGCGCTTGTCGGCCAGCGCGGTCAGCCCGCCGGATTCGTCCCCGCCGGTGTAGCCGAAGTCCCAGCGGCTGGTGTGGAAGGTGTGCCCGCGGAACTCGTTGATGCCGGGGATGCCCGGAAGTTTCGGCCGGGTGAGCGATCCCGGCGAGACGGCGACCAGCGTCGCGGTGAACGCGTCGCCGCGATCGGTGCTGATCTGCCAGCGTTTGGCCGACTCGTCCCAGCGCAGGCCGGTGACCGTGGTGCCCAGCAACGCGTTGTCGTACAGGCGGTAGTGCTTGGCGACATTCTGCAGGTGCTCGCGGATCTCCGGGCCGTGCGCATAGCGCTCGGTGGGAACGTAATTCAGCTCTTCGAGCAGCGGCAGATAGATGTAGGACTCGACGTCGCACTGCACGCCGGGGTAGCGGTTCCAGTACCAGGTGCCGCCGAAGTCGCCGGCGGTGTCGATCACCCTGATGTCGTCGATACCGGATTCCTGCAGCCGTGCGGCAGCGATCAGGCTGCCCAGACCGGCGCCGATGATCGCCACCTGGACGTGGTCGTGTACCGGGTCGCGTTCGGTGCGCTCGGTCCACGGATCGTCGGCATAGTGCGAGAAGTCCGCGGTGACCTCGATGAACTGGCTCACCGCGTCGGGCCGCATCCGCTTGTCGCGTTCGAGTGCGTACTTCGCCCGTATCCACTCGGGGTCGTAGCCCGCCGGCTGAGGGTCCAGGGAAGCCGCCGTAGCTGGCATCGCGTCGTGCTCCTCGCGTCATCCAATCTCGCTGGACATAGCGTCCAGTGAACAGACTAGGCGATATTTTGCCAGACACAACGTCTTCGCCTCGGCGTCGGGGGCCTTGCCAAGCGTTACGGCGTCAGCGCGGCCGCGATGTCGTCGAGCGCTCGGTCGGCGGCGTCGAACGGCCAGCGGATGAATTCATGGATCATGCCGTCGTAGCGATTGATGTTGACGCGAACTCCCGCCTGGCGCAGTCGCGCACCGTACTGTTCGCCCTCATCGCGCAGTGCGTCGAACTCGGCGGTGACGATCAGCGCCGGCGGGAGCCGGTGCAGGCTGGGGGCCAGCAGCGGCGAGACGTATCCTTCGAGCTTCTGGTGTTCGCCGGTGAGGTAGTGGTCCATGAACCACTGCTGCGTCGCCCGGCTGATATTGCCGAACTTGCCCGCGAACTCGCGGATCGAGACGTTCGATCGCCGAAAATCCAGGTCGGGGTAGATCAGAACCTGGTGGGCGATAGCGGGCCCGCCGGCGTCGCGGGCCATCAGGGCGACGACGGCAGCCAGGTTCCCCCCGGCGCTGTCACCGGCGACGGCGATGTTGGTGCCGTCGCCGCCGAATTCGGCGGTGTGGTCGGCCGCCCACGTCGTGGCCGCGAAGCCGGCGTTGATCGCCGCCGGGTATTTGTGTTCGGGGGCCAGCGGATAGTCCACGGAGACGACGACCCGGCCGGTGCGGTTGGCCAGTGCTCGGGCCAGTCCGTCGTGGGTGTCGAGGTCGCCGAGCACGAAGCCGCCGCCGTGGAAGAACACGATTACCGGGCGTGACTCGTCCGGGTGCGGGTGATAGATCCGGACCGGCAGGTCGCCGGCTTGCGTCGCGATGATGCGGTCTCGAACGCTGGCGACGGCTTCGCCGGTGCCCAGGCTGTGGGTCAGCAGCCCCATGGCGTGTCGGACCTGTTGGGGGGCGAAGGTGTGCAGGTCGGCGAAGTTGGTGCCGGCCAGGCGGTCGAGGTGGTCTTGGGCCTGTGGGTGCAGTGGCATGACGCTTGGGTTCCTTTCCTTGCGGGCGGTTCCTCGCTAGTCTCTGACTTGAACCGCACTTCAAGTCAAGGAGAAGGCCATGCTGGACATCGCCGAAGTGGCCACCCGGTCCGGCCTGGCGTCATCGGCGCTGAGGTTCTATGAGCGGCGGGGGCTGATCAGCTCGGGCGAACGCAACGGCCTGCGCCGCACCTATGAACCCGCGGTGCTCGACCGGCTCGCGCTGATCAGCTGCGCCAAGGCGGCCGGGTTCACGCTCGCCCAGATCGAACGATTCCTGCGAGCCACGCCCAGCGACACCGAATTGCGGGGGCGAATGGCCGAGAAGGCCCACCAACTCGACGACGAGATCGCCCGGCTCACCCGGATGCGCGACAGCCTCACCCACGCCGTGACCTGCACCCACAGCCCGCTGGTCGAGTGCCCGGAGTTCAAGGCGCGCATTGCCGATGCCGACACGTAGCGGAACGGCGCACTAATGTCATCGGCGTCGACACAGCGGGAGGGGCACATGCCGTTCGAGGCTCATCTGGACCGGCGCAAAATCGCCTTGTTGGTCGCCATCGCCCTGGCATTCGTTCTGGGCGGGGTGTGGATGGCCGGGGGATTCGGGCCGGTAGGGCCGATCCGCGGCTGGTCGCCACAGGCCTTGCACGTCTTCGGCTGGACGGGGATCGTTGTCTTCGGCTTAGGTCTGGCGACCGTCGCCCCGCGCCTTTTCCAGTCCGGTGTCGAGGTTCGCGTCGACGCCGAAGGCGTCTACGGACGCCGCAACGGTAAGCGGGTGATTCCGTGGAGCGCCATCGAGCGCATCGCGACCGTGGACGCGGGCCGGGTGCAGCTGGCGTACCTCTACCTCAACGATTCGGCCGCCTTTGCCGGCCGGAAAAGGCTGGGCGCGAAGACCTTTGGTGATGTCGCGCTGTCGCTTCAGGGAACCGACGGCAACCTTGCCGACCTGCGGGCTGCGTTCGATTACTTCGCGCCCGGCAAGCGCGACGACGACCCCGCGGCCTAGTCGCGCATCCGCAGCACGACTTTGCCGGCCGCGGTGCGGTTCTCCAGTGCTGCGAGCGCATCGGCGGCCTGCTCCAGGGCGAACACCTCCGGTTGCGGCGCGGACACCGTCCGCGAGGCCAACAGCGGCTCCAGCGTGGACCACTGCCGCTCCAGCTCGCCCGGATGCGACATCACCCATGCGCCCCAGCCGACCCCGACCACGTCGATGTTGTTGAGCAGCAGCCGGTTCACCTTCACCGTCGGAATCTCACCGCCGGTGAACCCCACCACCAGCAGTTTGCCGCCGGGGGCCAGCGATCGCAGCGAGTCGGTGAACCGGTCACCGCCGACCGGGTCGAGCACCAGATCCACTCCCTTGCCGCCGGTCAGTTCGGCGACCGCCTCGCGGAACCCGTCGGCCGGCACCGTGTCGGTGGCACCGGCGGCCCGGGCCACCTCGGCTTTGGCGGGGGTGGAGACCACGGCGATCACCCGCGACGCCCCGAGCGGACCGGCCAGCCGCAGCGTCGAGGTGCCGATGCCGCCGGCGGCGCCGTGCACCAGCACGGTGGCGCCCTCCGCCAACCGGCCGCGCGTGGTCAGCGCGAACAGCACGGTGAGGTCGTTGAACAGCAGCCCCGCCCCGGCCTCGAACGACACCGTGTCGGGCAGCTTGAACACCTGGGCGGCGGGCAGCGCGATCACCTGCGCCATCGCGCCGTTGAGCATGGTCAGAGCCGCCACCCGGTCACCGGCGCGGACATGGGCGCCGGGCGGGGCGCTGCGCACCACCCCGGCGGCCTCCCCGCCCGGTATGAACGGCAGTTCGGGTTTGTGCTGGTAGAGGCCGCGGGACTGCAGCACGTCGGGAAACGCCACCCCGGCGGCGTGCACGTCGATGACGACGACCCCGTCGTGGCCGGTCGGCTCGTCGAGTTCGACCAGCCGAGCGGCGCCCGGTCCGTCGAGCTGAGATATCTGTACCGCGCGCATGGCGCCCCCTTCGTCAGGTGGAGAGCAGTGGCCTACCGAAAACCTAGACCACGACGCTAGACTCGCGGTGCGGCAGCGTTGCCGCATCTCCGATGGAGTGGCAATGAGTTCTCAAAGGTCCGATCGGCGGCGTAGGGGTGTCGACAGGCTTCCGGCGGCGTTGCCGTCCGGCCGCACCATGGCGGTCCGGGCAGCCGACGGAACCCGCCTGCACGCCGAGGTCTTCGGCCCACCCGATGGTTACCCGATCGTGCTGGCGCACGGCATCACCTGCTCCATCCGGGTATGGGGCCATCAGATCGCCGACCTGACCCGCGACTTTCGGGTGATCGCCTACGACCATCGCGGCCACGGGCGCAGCGAGGTGCCCAAGCGCGGCGGATACAGCCTGACGCATCTGGCCTCCGATCTCGACTCGGTGCTGGAAGCCGCTCTGGAGCCGGGGGAGCGCGCGGTGATCGCCGGGCACTCGATGGGCGGAATCGCGATCAGCGCCTGGTCGGACCGGTACCGGCACCGGGTCGCCCAGCGTGCCGACGCGGTCGCGCTGATCAACACCACCACCGGGGACCTGCTTGCGCACGTCGACCTGTTCCGGGTGCCGCCACCCCTGCACCGGACTCGGGTACAGGCGGCGCGCCGGGTGCTGCTGACCTTCGGCAGCGTGCCGATCGTGGGACCGGCGAACCTGGCGGTACGGCAGTTCGTGCACATGCTCGCCGTCGGTGGTGAGGCCGATGCCTCTGTCGCACCGCTGATCTGCGAGCTTTTCGCCAAGACCCCCGCGGCCAGCCGCGGTCACTGGGTGCGGGCGCTCGTCGACTCGCTCGGCCCCTCGCATATCAGTCTGGAGGGTCTGACGGTCCCCACCCTGGTCATCGGCAGCACCCGCGACCGGCTGCTGCCGATCGTCGCATCGCATCGGATCGCCTCGGCCACACCCAATCTCGTTCGGTTCGTCGAGATGAGCGGGGGGCACTGCTCGATCCTCGAGCACCCCGACGCGGTGAACCGTGAGCTGCGTGACCTCGTGGAGCTGGCCACCGGATCCGTCGACGGCCTCGCGGCCGATCGCGAAATCATCTCCTAGCGGCGGTGAAAGTCCTCACCGCGCTGAGCGGGCTTACCGGCGTCGCCGAGCAGGCGCGCGAACTGCGCGACGCCGGCGTACACGGGGTGTTCACGTTCGAGGGCCCCCATGACGTGTTCGCGCCGCTGACGCTGGCGGCCGGCGTGGGCGGGCTGGATCTGATGACCAACGTCGCGATCGCCTTCCCGCGCAACCCGATCCATCTGGCGCATCAGGCCAATGACCATCAGCTGCTCAGCGGTGGGCGGTTCGTCCTGGGGTTGGGCACCCAGGTGCGCGCCCAGATCGAGAAGCGGTTCGGCGCCGACTTCGACCACCCGGTGCAGCGCATGGTCGAACTGATCGCAGCGCTACGGGCGATCTTCGACTCCTGGGACAACGGCGCCCGCTTGGATTTTCGCGGTGACTACTACCGCCACACCCTGATGACCCCGACGTTCAGCCCCGGGCCGAACCCGCACGGCGCCCCGCCGATCTTCCTCGGCGCATTGGGGCCCCGCCTGACCCGGGCGGCCGCCGAGCACGCCGATGGGCTGTTGGTGATGCCGTTCTCCACCAAGCGATTTCTGCACCAGGTCACGATGGCCGCCGTGCGCGCCGGGCTGCAACGGGCCGGCCGGCGCGAAGAGGAGTTCGCCGTGGTGCCCGAAGTCATCGTGGCCACCGGAGCCACCGACGCCGAACAGGAGGCCGCCGAAGCCGCCACCCGGATGCTGCTCGGCTTCTACGCGTCGACTCCCGCGTATGCGCCGGTGCTGGCCGAACACGGCTGGCAGGAGCTGCAGCCCGAACTCAACGCGTTGTCCAAGCAGGGCCGCTGGTCCCAGATGGGTGCGCTGATCGACGATGAGGTGTTGCACACCATCGCCGCCTGCGGCACACCGGCGCAGGTGGCCGCGCACATCCGTGACCGGGTCGAGGGCATCTCCGACACCGTCTGCGTCTACCAGGCCGCGCCGGTCGCCCCGGCGCTGATCGGCGAGATCGTCACCAACCTCGCTTAAGGCGCCATGGTGACCCAGTCGGGGAACCCGGTCGGGTCGTGCCGGCCCAGTACACCGTGCTCGTAGAGGCCCCAGCCCTCCACCGGGGCGGCGTCGCCGTCGCGGCACACCGCCCGCCCCACGTGGTCGATCATCCCGAAGCTGGTGCGCCCGAGGACGCCCGGATCGGTCATGTCGTAGGTCAGCCGCTCGGTGAACTTCTCGCCCTTCCATTCCCCGTGCAGCCAGTCGCTGTCGCCGCCGTAGCCGCCGCCGACGTGAATCGGCACCGGCAGTTTGGATTCCACCTCGAAGACCACCGGGGTGCCGTCGGGCCGGGTCGCTTCGATGGTGGCCCCGGTGGCGATGCGGGTACCGGAGCGGTAGCGGGTGGAGACCCGCGGCCAGCCGAGCTGTTCGACGCGGCCGTCGCGCCAGATCCGGGTGCAGTCGTTGAGCGAACGGAATCCGTCGGGCTCCTCCTGGATGATCATCACCACCGCGAAGTCGTCGAACGCGATCGGCACGTACAGCCACCACATGCCGTCGAACGGCGGGTCGGCGGGCCGGCCGGCCGGTTCGCGTTCGCCGACCGGGCGAATACCCCAGGACCGGTCGCGCGATCCGATCCAGACCGATGGGTCGACGGCGATCTGCTCGCCGTCGATGACGATCTGCCCACTCCAGGAGCCCAGTTGGGCGAAGCGCTGCGCGTCCAGCGTCACCCGGGTACCGGTGCGCAGGATGTGCCTCTGCTCCTGCACCACGTCGAACAGGCCCTCCCAGCGCAGGTCCAGCGCGATGCCCTCGGTCTCGTCCATGACCACCCGCAGCGAACGCAACGGGTCGGTGACCTCCACCCGATAGCTGCCGACGTGCTGGTTGAGCCGGTCGGAGTCGATGGCGTCGGAGAGGTGCACCGCGGTCTGAGTGTCACCGCGGCGGACCAGCACGAAGGCGTCCTTCACGCCGAGGTTGGGGTAGTAGCCGCACCCGGTGATCAAGAAGATGTCCCCGGAGCGGTCGTGGGCGTTCAGGTAGCACCGGTCGTAGAAGTTGCGGTCCGAGGAGCCCGGCCAGGCGATCGGTTGCGGCAGTTGGTGAACCGGGTATTCGTCGAGAGGTCCCAGCATCAGTTCTGTTCTCCGATCAGCTTTTTCAGCAATCCTGCGTGGTAGAAGAGGGCTTCGGGATTGTCGGGCTTCTCCATCTCCCCGAAGTGCACCCGGCGGGCCCCGGTGCGCATGAACACGATCGCCCACATCAGGCCCGCGTAGACGTAGAACCAGTGCAGGTCGCCCAGTTCGACGCCGGTGAGTCGCTGGTAGCCGGTCCGGACGTCCTCTTCGCGCAGCACCTGCGGCAGGCCGGGCAATCCGGCCAGCCCGGCGAGTTCCTCGAACACCAGGTGCGCGAAGATCACCCAGGACACGTCCAGTTCGCGCGGCCCGAGCGCCACCATCTCCCAGTCCAGCACGGCGACCGGGCGGAAGTCGCGGTAGAGCACGTTGCCGATCCGGGAGTCGCCCCAGCACAGCACCGTCTCGCCGGCGGCCGCGTCGGCCGGCCAGTTCGCCTCCAGCCAGGCGATGGTGCGGTCCAGCAGGGGCGAGCGGCCGATGTCGGGTACCGCGAACTCATACCAGTCGCGGACGTGGGCGAAGTGCCGCTGCAGCGCGGACTCGCCGCTGCGTCGCTCGTCGAGGAAGTCGAACGTCGTTGCGGCATCCGGGATCTGGTGCAACTTGGCCAGTACCTCGATGGTGGCGTCCTGCAGGGTCCGTTGCTGTTCGTCGGCTGCGTCGGCGAACCAGTTGCTGCCGAAGGTATAGGGCATGACGTCGGGGGGCACCTGGCCGTCGATGCGGTCCATCAAGAAGAACGGCCGGCCCAGGACCTCTCCGGTGGGTTCGATCCAGCGGACCTTGGGCACCGGGACGTCGGTGAGTTCCCCGACGCGTCGCATCACCTCGAACTGATGGTCCAACCGGTAGGTCTCGAACACCGGGATGTCTTCGCCGGCCGGGGCCACCCGCATCACCCAGCGCTGCTCGACCGGGGTGCCGTCGGCGATCCAGCGGCCGGTGAGCATGATCGTCTCCGACGACATGCCGTTGGTGTCGACGCCGCTTTCCACGGTGATCTCCGGCGTGGCCCCGCCGGGCAGCTGCGTCGCAAGCCAGCGAGACATTACCGTGGGCAAGGTGGTGACATCACGGCTGGAACGCTGGATCCGGCCAACATCTCGTTCCACAGTCGGTTGGTCGACCACGGTTGCATCCTCCGTCACACTAATTACGATACGACAGGTAGCGTTATGAAAGCAGAACCTTCATCGGTTGACAAGGGACCCGGGGCCGGGCGGCCCCGTGATCCCCGTATCGACGCTGCCATATTGAAGGCCGCCACGGAACTGGTTGTCGAGGTCGGATATTCGAATTTGAGCCTGGCGGCCGTCGCCGAGCGGGCCGGCACGACCAAGACCGCGCTGTACCGCCGCTGGCCCAGCAAGGCCGAACTGGTGCACGAGGCCGCCTTCTCGGTGCCGCCGACGGCGGTGACCGCGCCGCCGGGGGATGTGGCCGGCGACCTGCGGGCGATGATGGCCGGTGCGCGCGATGCGTTCACCAGCCCGGTGGTGCGGGCCGCCTTGCCCGGCCTGATCGCCGACATGGCCGGCAATGCCGAGCTGACCGCCCGCATCCTCGAGCGATTCGCGGGCCTGTTCGAGGTGATGCGCGGATGGGTGGCCGATTCGGTGCGCCGCGGTGACGCGCGTGATGTCGATCCCGGCCGGTTGGTCGAATTGATCGGCGGCGCAACGCTGTTGGGCATGATGTTGCGCCCCGACGATGATCTCGGCGGGGATTGGGTGGAACGGACCGCCGACATCATCGCCCACGGTGTGATGGCATAACCCGATGTCCGCCTCGACCGAACCGCAGCCCTTCCCGGCCGACTGGGCATCGCTTCTGGTGCTGGTGCCGCATCCCGACGATCCCGAGTACGGCACCGCCGCCGCGGTCGTCAAGTGGACCGCCGCCGGCAAGACCGTCCGCTACGCGCTGGCCAGCCGCGGCGAGGCCGGAATCGCCGGGATGGATCCGCAGCAGGCCGGGCCGGTCCGGGAGGCCGAGCAACGGCGGGCGGCGGCCATCGTGGGCGTGCCGCACGTCGACTTCTGGGACTTCCCGGACAGCAATATCCGTAACACGCCGGAGCTGCGCGCCAAGATCGCCTCGGTGATCGCCGACGTCCGCCCCGACGTGGTGGTGGCGATCTACGGCGGCGCGCAGTTCGCGCCGGGTGCTCCCAACCAAGCCGACCACATCGAGTTCGCCGCCGCGGTCACCGACGTCTGGGACGCGCTGGACAGCCCGCCGCGCTGGCTGTTCCAGAACGGGCCGGCGCCCACCCACGTCGAGATCGTGGACGGCTACCTCGACACCGCGGTGGATTCGCTGGCCGCGCACGAGGTCTACCTGTCGGTGCTGGATCCGAAGACCCCGGTGCGTGAGCAGGCGCGGGCGGTGATCGACATGACCAGCGCGACGCTGGCGGGCCGGCGGGTGGCCGGTTTCATCCTGGAAAGGACCACCGACCGATGACCCCTTCGCGGCCCGGACTACGCATCGGTGTGCTCGGTGCGGCGCGGATCACCCCGATATCGCTGCTCAAACCCGCAGCCGATAACCCGGAGGTGGTGGTCAGCGCGGTCGCGGCCCGCGACGGCAAACGTGCCCGCGCCTTTGCGCGCAAGCACGGCATCGGCCGGGTGCACGATGGCTACGACGAGCTGATCGCCGATCCGGACATCGACGCGGTCTACAACCCGCTGCCCAATAACCTGCACGGGCGGTGGACCCGCGCGGCGCTGGCCGCCGGCAAACATGTGCTGTGCGAGAAGCCGTTCACTGCCAACGCCGCCGAAGCCCGCGAGATCGCCGAGGTGGCCGCAGCGACCGACCGGGTGGTGATGGAGGCGTTCCACTACCGGTATCACCCGATGACGTTGCGCATCGAGGAGATCATCGCCTCGGGGGAGCTGGGCACGCTGCGGCGGGTGGACGCTGCGCTGAGCTTCCCGCTGCCGCGGTTCTCCGATATCCGCTACGACTTCTCGCTTGCCGGCGGCGCATTGATGGACGCCGGCTGTTATGCGGTGCACATGGCCCGCACCTTCGGCGGGGCGACCCCGGAAGTCGTTTCGGCACAGGCGAAGTTGCGCGATCCGCAGATCGACCGGGCCATGACGGCACAGTTGCGGTTCCCGGCCGGACACACCGGGTCGGTCCGCTGCTCACTGTGGTCGACGAACCTGCTGCAGGTCAGTGCTCGGGTGATCGGCGATCGGGGGGAGCTGCGGGCGCTCAACCCGCTGATGCCCCAGTACCTGCACCGGCTGCGGGTGCACTCCCAGCACGGCAAGCGCGTCGA
Source organism: Mycolicibacter sinensis (assembly GCF_001673565.1). Lineage (GTDB taxonomy): Bacteria > Actinomycetota > Actinomycetes > Mycobacteriales > Mycobacteriaceae > Mycobacterium > Mycobacterium sinense_C. Next base: position 23,621 of record NZ_LZMF01000094.1, on the reverse strand, counting down.
ACGCTTCACCCACCGGGCCTCCTACGCCTTTCAGCTCGACGCGTTCGCCGACGCGGTGCTGCGCGGCGCGCCGGTGCGCACCACGCCGCAAGACGCGATCGAGAACATGACCGTCATCGACGCGATCTACCAAGCTGCCGACCTGCCGGTGCGCCGGCCGAGCTGACCGTCCACCGGCCGCCTCAGGCGCGGTGGCCGGGTTCGATGTCGCCGACATCGGAGAACGCCAGCAGGTCCCCGGCGTTCTGGTCGGCGTGCCCGGCGACGGGTTCCAACAGGTAACCCAGATGGTCGCCGAGCTCGATACGGCTCAGCGTCTTGCCGACGAACCAGGCCGGCACATCGTCGAGGATCGGCATTCCCGCCGGCCCGCGATGCCAGGAGCAGCGCGCGAACTTGTCGATGTCGTCGCCGGTTTCACCGCCGAAAAGCCGGGCCAGCTCGATGTCGCGCCGCGACAGGACATGCACGGCCAGATGCTCGGACTGCGCCGCCACTCCGAAGGTGTGGTTGCGTTCGGAGACCCCGACCAGAAACCGCGGCGGCTGCAGGCTGGTCTGGGTGGCGAACCCGACCAGACAGCCCGAGCGATGCCCGTTGGCCTCGGTGGTCACCACGAACATGGTGTAGTCCAGCATCGCGACCAGGCGCTCGAATTCGTCCACCCGTCCATGATGTACCCGCCGCGACGGGCCCGCCGGGGATCAGCGCGCGAACACGGTGGCGGCATCCACTAGGTCGAGCAACGGCTGCGGGAACACTCCCAGCCCGATGGTGACCGCGGCGCACAGCGCGATCGCCGCCTTGCTCCAGACGCTGGGCAGCACCAGCTGCGGCGGGTCGGCGGGGGAGTCGGTGAAGAACATCAGCACGATCACCCGGACGTAGAAGTAGGCGGCGACCCCGCTGGTGACCACGCCGATCACCACCAGCGGGACGGCGCCGCTCTCGGCGGCGGCCTTGAACACCGCGAACTTGCTGACGAAGCCGCTGGTCAACGGGATGCCCGCGAACGCCAGCAGGAACATTGAGAACAGCAGTCCCACAACGGGATAGCGCTGCCCCAGGCCGGCCCACCGGGACATGTCGAGCTCTTCCTCGCCGCCCGAGCCGCGGATCAGGTTCACGACCGCGAAGGCGCCCACCGTGGAGAAGCTGTAGGCCACCAGATAGAACAGCGTCGAGGAGACACCGGCCGGGATGGCGGCCAGCACGCCGGTCAGCACGAAGCCCACGTGGGCGATCGAGGAGTAAGCGAGCATCCGCTTGATCTCGGTCTGGGTGATCGCCGCGATGGTGGCGACCACCATGGTCAGCACCGAGATCAGCCACAGCAGCGGACGCCACTGGTCGTGCAGGGCCGGCAGTGCCACATAGACGATCCGCAGCATCGCCCCGAATGCGGCGACCTTGGTGGCGGCCGCCATGAAGCCGGTGATCGGTGTGGGCGCGCCGACGTAGACGTCGGGCACCCAGGAGTGAAACGGTACGGCGCCGACCTTGAAGAACAGTCCCACCAACAGCAGCCCGGCGCCGATCAGCGCCAGCGGGTCGCGGCTGTGGGCGAACAACTGCTCGCCGATTTCGGGCAGTGCCAGCGTTGCCGTCGCGCCATAGATCAGGGCCGCGCCGAACAGGAACAGCGCCGAGGAGAATGCGCCCAACAGAAAGTATTTCAGCGCCGCTTCCTGCGACAGCAGTCGCCGGTAGCGGGCCAGTCCGCACAGCAGATACAGCGGCAGCGAGAGCACTTCCAGGGCCACGAACATCGTGACCAGGTCGTTGGCGGCGGGGAACACCAGCATGCCGCCGACCGCCAGCACGGTCAGCGGGAATACCTCGGTCTGGGTGAAGCCGCTGCGGGCGGCGTCGAGTTCGGTGGCGCTGCCGGGGACCGTGGATGCCTGCGGGGTGAACGAATCCAGCCCCCGGGGCACGGCGGTCGCGGCGCCCGGTCCTTCGGCGGCGCCGACGTTGCGTTCGGCGATGAAGACGACGGCCATGATCCCGACCAGCAGTATCGTGCCCTGCAGCACCAGCACCGGCCGGTCGACCGCCACCGCGCCCAGCACCGCGATGTGGCCGACGGCCGGCAAATCCCGGCCCACGGCGACGACGGCGGCGAACGCGGCGGTCAATCCGCCGACGGCCAGCAGGACCTGCGCCAGGTAGCGTGCCCGCCGTGCCACGAACGCCTCGAAGAGCACGCCGGTGACCGCGGTGCCGAAGACGATCAGCAGCGGCAACAAAAGGTCGTATTCGATATGGGGTGTTGGCATGCCCGACATGTCAGTGCGCCCCCTCAGCGGTCAGCGGTGCCGGGTCGGTCTGACCGATCGTGGTCAAGGTGTGCTCGACGCCCGGGTTGATGATGTCCAGCACCGGTTTCGGGTAGAAGCCCAGAAACAACAGCAGCGCGAGCAGCGGTGCGACGACGACGAGTTCGCGCGGCACCAGATCGCGGATGCGTTCGTTGCCGGCGGTGACCGGGCCGGTCATCACCCGCTGGTAGAGCCACAGCATGTAGATCGATGACAGCACCAGTGCGGTGGTGCCGACCGTCGCCGCCAGCCAGTACCGGTTGAAAGTGCCCAGCAATACCAGGAATTCGCTGATGAACGGGGCGAGTCCGGGAAGTGACAGGGTGGCCATCGCCGCGACCATGAAGGTGCCCGCCATGACCGGGGCCACCTTCTGTACGCCGCCGTAGTCGGCGATCGACCGGGTGCCCCCGCGCCGGGAGATCAAGAACCCGGCGATCAGGAACAGTGCCGCGGTGGACAGTCCGTGGTTGAGCATGTACAGCGTCGAACCGCTCTGGCCCTGGCTGGTCATCACGAAGATCCCCAGGATGATGAAGCCGAAGTGCGAGATCGACGTGTAGGCGATCAGCCGCATGATGTCGCGCTGGCCAATCGCCACCATCGCGCCGTAGACCACCCCGATCACCGCCAGCACGATGATGGCCGGGCGGAAATACGTTGAGGCGTCCGGGAACAGCTGCAGGCAGTAGCGCAGCATGCCGAAGGTACCCACCTTGTCCATGACCGCCATCATCAGCACCGCGGTGGCGGGAGTGGATTCCACCGCCGCGTCGGGCAGCCACCGGTGCAGCGGCCACAGCGGAGCCTTGACCGCGAACGCGAACATGAAACCGGCGAACAGCAGCTTGAGCACACCCGGGTCCACGGTGGTGGTCGCCGAGGAGAACAGCGAGACCAGTTCGCGGAAGTCGAAGGTGCCGCCCGAGGAGCCCTCCCGGGCGCTCACCACGTACACGCCGATCACCGCGGCCAGCATGATCAGGCCGCCAAACAGGTTGTACAGCAGGAACTTCAATGCCGCTTGCGAACGTTTGGCGCCGTTGCCGAAGCCGCCGATCATGAAGTACATCGGGATCAGCATCGCCTCGAAGAACACGTAGAACAGCAGCACGTCCAGCGAGACCAGCGAGATCAGCACCATCGCCTCGACGGTCAGCGTCAGCGCGGCGAAGGCGTGCGGGCCACGGCGACGCTGGCCGTCGGCCGCATCCCCGTCGTTCCAGCCGGCCAGCATCAGTAGCGGCACCAGTCCGGCGGTCAGCAGCGCCAGCACCACCGCGATACCGTCCACGCCGAGGGTGTAACTCGCCCCGAACGCCGGTATCCAGGAATGGGTTTCGACGAACTGGTAGGGAGCGGCGACGGGCGTGGTGTCGAAGCCGGCGGTGACCACGATCGCCACCGCCAGCGTCACCAGGCTCACCAGCAGGCCGGTCCACTTCGCCAGCCGCGCGGCCCCGGCCGGCAATACGATGACCAGGCCGGCGCCGGCCAGCGGAAGCAGCCACAGCAGGCTCAGCCAGGGCAGGTTCGTGTTCACAGTTGCACCGCCAGGACTACCGCCACGACCAGCACCGTGCCGGCCAGCATCGTCAGCGCGTAGGAGCGCACGAAGCCGGTCTGCAGTCGGCGCATCAGGTACGACCCGATCGCCACGAGCCCGGCCAGGGCGTTGACCGAACCGTCCACCGCCCGGTCGTCGACGTCGACCAGACCTTGCGCCAGTCGGTTACCCGGACGCATGAACACCTCCTCGTTGAAGGCATCGCCGTAGAGATACTGGCGGGCCGCCACCGTCAGCGGCGACACATCGGTAGGTGCCGTGACCGGTATCGGTTTGCGGCCGTACATGCGGTAGGCGACCGCGGCGCCGAGCAGCACGATGCCCAGGGTGATGGCACCGGTGAGCCAGGCCGGAATGGCGTGCGCCGTCTCGTGGGCCGCACCGGTCACCGGGCTCACCACCGGTTCCAGCCAGTGCTCCAGGCGCCCGCCGATGGCCAGCGCGGCGCCGGAGACCACTGCGCCGACCGCCAGCACGATCATCGGCCAGGTCATCACCCGCGGAGACTCGTGCGGGTGCTGCAGTGCCCGCTCCGCGCTCACCTCGCTGTCTTCGGCCGCCCAGCGGCGTTCACCGCCGAACGTCATCAGCATCACCCGGGTCATGTAGAAGGCGGTGATGCCCGCACCCAGGATCGTCACCGCGCCCAGGATCCAGCCTCGGGTTCCGCCGGCGGCCAGCGCGGCCTCGATGATGGCGTCCTTGGAATAGAAGCCGGCGAACGGCGGCACCCCGATGATCGCCAGGTAGCAGATCCCGAACGTCACGAACGTCACCGGCATGAAGGCGCGCAACGCGCCGTAGCGGCGCATGTCCTGCTCGTCGTTCATCCCGTGCATCACCGAACCCGAACCCAGGAACAGCCCGGCTTTGAAGAAGCCGTGGGTGAGCAGGTGCAGGATCGCGACGGCATAGCCGGCCGGGCCGAGCCCCGCGGCCAGCACCATGTAACCGATCTGGCTGACGGTGGAGGCGGCCAGCGCCCGCTTGATGTCGTCTTTGGCGCAGCCGATGATCGCACCGAAGAGCAGCGTGACCGCACCCACCACCACCACCGCCAGCCGGGCGTCGGCCGACAGGTCGTACACCGGGCCGGAGCGCACGATCAGGTACACCCCGGCGGTCACCATGGTGGCGGCGTGGATCAGCGCCGACACCGGGGTGGGGCCCTCCATCGCGTCGAACAACCAGGCCTGCAGCGGGACCTGGGCGGACTTGGCGCACGCCCCCAGCAGCAGCAGCAAGCCGATCGCGGTGGTGAGCCCGCTGGGCCCGGCGTCGCCGACCGCGCTGAACAATCCATCGAAGGACAGCGTGCCGAAGCCGGCGAACATGGCGAACATCGCCAGCGACAGCCCGAAGTCGCCGACCCGGTTGGACACGAACGCCTTCTTGCCGGCCGCCGCGGCAACCGGCCGGGCGTACCAGAACCCGATCAGCAGGTAGGACGCCAGGCCGACGCCTTCCCAGCCCACGTAGAGGCCCAGGTAATTGTCGGCGACGACCAGCAGCAGCATCGACGCGACGAACAGGTTCAGGTAGGCGAAGAACCGCCGGCGATCGGGGTCTGCTGCCATGTAGCCGATCGAGTAGATGTGGATCAACGCGCCGACGCCACTGATCAACAGCACGAAGCAGATCGACAGCGGGTCGATCAACACCCCGAAGTCGACCTGCAGGGCGCCGACCGGAACCCAGCTGAACAGGTGGGTGTGGATCGCCCGGTTCTCGCCCGGCCGGCCCAGCATGTCGGCCAGCAGCGCGAGGCCGATCCCGAATGACCCGAGGACGGTGGCGGAGCCCAGCAGGTGCCCCCACCGGTCGGTCCGGCGCCCGCCGAGTAACAGGATCAGCGCGCCGGCTGCCGGCAGGGCTACCAGCAGCCAGCTCAGCTGGCTCAGATTCGTCATTGAGCTTCCCACTCCTAGCCGCGCAGTAGGTTCGCGTCGTCGACCGACACCGATCGCCGGGCCCGGAAGATCGTCATGATGATGGCCAGGCCGATGACCACCTCGCAGGCGGCGACGACCATCGTGAAGAACGCCACCATCTGGCCGTCGAGCTCCGAGTGCAGCCGGGCGAAGGTGACGAACGCCAGGTTGGCGGCATTGAGCATCAGCTCGACGCACATGAACATCACCAACGCGTTGCGCCGCAACATCACTCCGGTGGCGCCCAGGGTGAACAGCATCGCCGACAGGTAGAGATAGTTCTCCGGATTCACTGGCCCGACTCCTCCCCGGTTCCCGCGTGCGCCGCGTTGCCGGTGGCGCCGACCCAGCGGTGTTGCAAGGTGTCCGACACCGACAGTTCCGAGTAGGACCCGTCGGGCAGCCGTGCGGCGATGTCGACGGCGTTGTGGCGGGCGTAGACGCCCGGCGTGGGCAGCGGCGTCGGGCGGTGGCCGGCCTGGAATCGCCGGATGGACAGCTCCCGCTGCGTCATCCGGGGTTGCAGGCGCTCGCGATGCGTCAGCACCATGGCCGCGACCACCGCGGTGATCAGCAATGCACTGGTGAGTTCGAACGCCCAGAGGTAGCGGGTGAAGATCAGCACCGCGAGTCCCTCGACGTTGCTCTGGCCGACCTCGGCCGAGCTGCCGGTCGCCGCGGCGGGAGCGCCGATCCGGCGCAGGTGTACGGTGGCGCCGCCGATTCCGGCGATCAGCAGCACCCCGAATCCGATACCGGCGAGCGTCGAGGCGATCCGCTGGCCACGCAGGGTCTCCACCAGAGACTCGGCGGAGTCGACGCCGATCAGCATCATCACGAACAGGAACAGCATCATCACCGCGCCGGTGTAGACGACGATCTGCACCACGCCGAGGAACATCGCGTCCTGGACGAAATAGAACACGGCCAGAGCGAGCATCGTCATCGCCAGGAACAACGCCGAATACACGGCCTTGGCGGCGGTGACGACTCCGACCGCACCGATCAGCGCCACGGCGCCCAGGACCCAGAACGTCACCGCCTCTCCGGTGGAGGTGCGGACGACGATGTCGGCGGCAAGCAGCGTGGCGTCCATCAGGCCTTGCCCTGTTTCTTGCGGTCGAGCATGACGAACAGATCCGGGTCCTCATCGAGTCCCTCGGGGCCGACCCGGCCCAGGTAGTAGTCCTTGTCGGTCGCGCCGGGCGGCATCGGGTGCGGCGGCGCGGTCATGCCGGGCTCCAGCGGTGCCAGCAACTGGTGGCGTTCCAGGATCAGGTCGGCGCGATTGTCGGCGGCCATCTCGTAGTTGTTGGTCATGGTCAGCGCGCGGGTGGGGCAGGCCTCGATGCACAGGCCGCAGCCGATACAGCGCAGGTAGTTGATCTGGTAGACGCGGCCGTAACGTTCACCGGGGGAGAAGCGTTCGTCGTCGGTGTTGTCGGCGGCCTCGACATAGATGGCGTCGGCCGGACAGGCCCAGGCGCACAGTTCGCAGCCGATGCACTTCTCCAGTCCGTCCGGGTGCCGGTTGAGCTGATGGCGCCCGTGGTAGCGCGGCGCCGTCGGCTTCTTGTGCTCGGGGTAGCCGTCGTTGATCGGCCGTTTGAACATCGTCTTCCAGGTGACGCCGAACCCGGCCAGAGCGTCTCTGAGCTTAGCCATTGACATCCTCCTTGACCCGCGGTGAATGACGCTGCGGCAGCGGTGGCGTCGGGAACGATCCCTCGGACGGGGTCAGTGCGGTGACGGGCGGTGGCGCGGGTTCGGCCCGCCGGGTGTTCACCGCGCTGAAGCGCCGATGCAGACCCATCAGCACCACCAGCGTGGTGAGCGTGCTGATGGCTATCAGCACGATTTGCCAGTGCTGGTAGCCGTCATTGCGCAGGCTGCGCATCACCGCGGCGACCAGCACCCAGACCAGCGCCAGCGGGATCAGGATCTTCCAGCCCAGCGCCATGAACTGGTCGTAGCGCAGCCGGGGCAGGGTGGCCCGCAGCCAGATGTAGATGAAGATGAAACCCCATACCTTGGCGGTGAACCACAGCAGCGGCCACCATCCGGAGTTGGCGCCGGCCCACAGGTTGATCGGGAACGGTGCGTGCCAGCCGCCGAAGAACAAGGTGACGGCGAGCGCCGAAACCGTTGTGACGTTGATGTATTCGGCGAGGAAGAACAGCGCGAACTTCAACGACGAGTACTCGGTGTGGAAGCCGCCGACGAGCTCGCCCTCGGCCTCGGGCAAGTCGAACGGCGCCCGGTTGGTCTCGCCGACCATCGCGGTCACGTAGACCACGAACGACGGCATCAACAGGAAGGTGAACCACATCCGGTCCTGGGCGGCCACGATGCCCGAGGTGGACATCGTGCCGGCGTAGAGGAACACCGCGGCGAACGACAGCCCCATCGCGACCTCATAGGAGATCACCTGGGCGGTGGAGCGGATACCGCCCAGCAGCGGGTAGGCCGACCCCGACGACCAGCCGGCCAGGATGATGCCGTACACCCCGATCGACGACATCGCCAGGATGAACAGCACCGCGATCGGCAGGTCGGCCAGTTGCAATGCGGTGCGATGGCCGAAGATGCTGACTTCCGGCCCGAGTGGCATCACCGCGAACGCGGTGATCGCCGGCACCGTCGAGATGACCGGAGCCAGCACGTAGATCGCGCGGTCGACGCCGACGGGCGTGATGTCCTCCTTGAGGGCCAGCTTGATGCCGTCGGCGAGGCTCTGCAGCCAGCCCTTCGGACCCACCCGGTTGGGGCCGGGCCGCATCTGCATGCGCCCCAGCACCTTTCGCTCGATGACGATCGCGAACAGCACCGTCAGCACCAGGAATCCGAAGATGCCCAGCACCTTGACCAGCATCAGCCACCAGGGATCGCTCATGGTCTGCGTCCAATCCGTACCACCGCACCCGGGCCGACCCCGAGATTGCGGTGCACCGCTGAGTCAGAAGAATTCATCGGCAACCACACCACCCGGTCCGGCATCTCGGTGATGACCAGCGGCAAGGTGATGTCGCCCTGCTCGGTGCTGACCGTGACCGGATCGCCTGGCGCGGCACCGATCTCGGTAGCCGTCGGCGCCGACAGTCGGGCCACCGGCTTGCGGGCGGTGGCGGCCAGGTTCGGTTCACCGGCCTGCATCAGGCCGTTGTCCAGCAGCATCCGCCAGCTGGCCAGCACGGCTTCGCCCGCCTCGGGCTGCCCCGGAGCGCCCGGCGGCACGTCGGGGGCGGCTGCCCGCTCGCCGTCCCAGGCGCCCAGCCGGGCCAGCTCGTCGCGCGCTGCCTCCACAGTGGAAAGCCCCAGCGCGACGCCCATCTCCTCGGCGAGCGCATCGAGCACCCGCAGATCCGACAGGGTGCCGCGCTCACCCAGCGCGACACCGAACCGGCGGGGGCGACCCTCCCAGTTCAGGTAGGTGCCGGACTTCTCCACCGCCGCCGCGCTCGGCAGCACCACGTCGGCGCGCTCGGTCACCTCGCTGTGCCGCAACTCGATGCTGACCAGGAATTCGACCGCGTCCAGGGCGGCCAGCGCCGCAGCCGGGTCGGCCAGGTCAGCCGGTTCGACCCCGCCGACCACCAGCGCGCCCAGTGTCCCGTCGGCGGCGGCCGCCAGGATGGCGTCGGTGTCGCGCCCGGGCTCCGACGGCAAGTCGTCGAGACTCTGGAGGCCCCATGCCTGTGCGACCTCGGCCCGCGCCGCGGCCTCGCCCAGCGGACGCCCGCCGGGCAACAGCCCGGCCAGGGCACCGGCGTCCAGGGCGCCGCGCTCTCCGGCACGACGCGGCACCCAGGCCAGTCGTGCCCCGGTCGCCTCGGCCAGTCGGACCGCCGCGGACAGTGCGCCGGGCGAGCCCGCCAACCGCTCGCCGACCAGCACCACCGCACCGGGCTGGCGCAGCAACTGCCCGAGGTCCTGGTCGTCGTGCAGACTGTCCAGCACCGCCGCCTCGCCGCCTGGCACCGCGGGCAGCAAGGTGCCGAACATCTTGGTCAATGCGCGGTCGGCGAACGGCGCGACGGAGAACACCCGGGTGTGCTTCTTGCGGGCGGCTTTGCGCAGCCGCAGGAAGATGATCGGCGACTCTTCCTCGGGTTCCAGGCCGACCAGCAGCACCGTGGGAGCGGCTTCCAGGTCGGCGTAGGTGATCCCGATGCCGCGCCCGGCCACCCGGGCGGCCAGGAACGCCGCCTCCTCCGCGGACTGGGTACGCGCCCGGAAGTCGATGTCATCTCCATGCAACGCCACCCGGGCGAATTTGGCGTAACCGTAAGCATCTTCAGCGGTCGTCCGGCCGCCGACCAGCACGCCGGTGCGTCCGCGTGCGGCGGCCAATCCGCGCGCCGCCACCGCCAGCGCGTGTGGCCACGAGGTGGGGACCAGGTTCCCGTCGTCATCGCGCACCAGCGGGGTGCCGACCCGGTCCGGTTGGACGGCGTAGGTGAACGCCCAGCGCCCCTTGTCGCAGTTCCACTCTTCGTTGACGTTCGGGTCGTCGCCGGCCATCCGGCGCATCACCTTGCCGCGACGGTGGTCGGTGCGCTGGGCGCAGCCGGCCGCGCAGTGCTCGCAGACACTGGGTGTGGACACCAGGTCGAACGGGCGGGCCCGGAACCGGTAGGAGGCGCCGGTGAGCGCGCCGACCGGGCAGATCTGCACAGTGTTGCCGGAGAAGTACGAGTCGAACGGCGTCTCGGTGTAGATCGCGACCTGCTGCAGGGCGCCGCGGTCCATCATCTCGATGAACTTGTCCCCGGCGATTTCGTCGGAGAACCGGGTGCAGCGTGCGCACAGGATGCAGCGGTCCCGGTCGAGCAGGACCTGGGAGGAGATGTTGATCGGCTTGGGATAGGTGCGCTTGGCCTCTTCGAAGCGGGTCTCGGTGCGGCCGTGGGTCATCGCCTGGTTCTGCAGCGGGCATTCGCCGCCCTTGTCGCAGGTCGGGCAGTCCAGCGGGTGGTTGATCAGCAGCAGTTCCATCACCAGGTGCTGAGCCCGGTCGGCTTCGGCGGAGGTGTGCTGGGTGCGTACCACCATGCCGTCGGCGGCGGCGACCGCGCAGGACGGCTGCGGTTTGCGCTGGCCCTCCACCTCGACCATGCACTGCCGGCACCAGGCGACCGGATCCAGCAGCGGGTGATCGCAGAACCGCGGGATCTCGATACCCAGCTGCTCGGCGGCCCGAATGATCAAGGTGCCCTTGGGAACCGTGATCTGCCGGTCGTCGATGGTGAACGTCACCGACTCCTGGCCGTCGGCCTGAGGGGGTTGAGTCACGCCACACCGCCGTGAGATCCGTTAGGCACGAACATGCTCGCTTTCGGGTCGAACGGGCAACCCCCGTCAAGGTGGGCGATGTATTCGTCACGGAAGTACTCGATCGACGACTTCACCGGCATCGCCGCACCATCGCCCAAGGCGCAGAAGGACTTTCCGAACAGCACGTCGGCGATGTCGAGCAAGGTGTCGAGGTCTTCGCGGGTGCCGCGGCCGGTCTCGAGGCGTTCGTAGATCGGGACCAGCCAATAGGTGCCCTCACGGCACGGGGTGCACTTGCCGCAGGACTCATGCTTGTAGAACTCCGACCAGCGCATGGCCGCGCGCACCACGCAGGTGGTCTCGTCGAAGATCTGCAGGGCCTTGGTGCCCAGCATCGATCCGGCCGACGCCATGCCCTCGTAGTCCAGTGGGATGTCGAGGTGTTCTTCGGTCAGCAGCGGTGTCGAGGATCCGCCCGGCGTCCAGAACTTCAGCCGATGCCCGTCGCGGATCCCGCCGGCGTACTCCAGCAGCTCACGCAGCGTGATGCCCAGCGGCGCCTCGTACTGGCCGGGCCGGTTCACATGCCCGGACAGCGAATACAGCGTGTAGCCGCGGGACTTCTCGGTGCCCATCGAGCGGAACCACTCCGCCCCGTTACGCAGGATCGACGGCACACTGGCGATCGATTCGACGTTGTTGACCACCGTCGGTGAGGCGTACAGGCCCGCGACCGCGGGGAACGGCGGCCGCAGCCGCGGCTGGCCCCGGTAGCCCTCCAGCGACTCGATCAGCGCGGTCTCCTCGCCGCAGATGTAGGCGCCGGCCCCGGCGTGCACCGTGATGTCCAGGTCGAATCCACTGCCGTCGATGTCGGTGCCCAACAGCCCTGCTGCGTACGCCTCGGCCACCGCGTTCTGCAGCCGACGCACGATCGGCAGCACCTCGCCGCGCACGTAGATGAAAGCGTGCCGGGCGCGGATCGCGTGGCAACAGATGATCATGCCCTCGATGAGCACGTGCGGCGTCGCCAGCAACAGCGGCATGTCCTTGCAGGTGCCGGGTTCGGACTCGTCGGCGTTGACCAGCAGGTAATGAGGTTTGGCTGCGGCGCCTTGATCACCTTGCGGCACGAACGACCACTTGGTCCCAGTGGAGAACCCGGCGCCACCCCGGCCGCGCAGCCCGGATTCCTTGACCAGCTCGATGACGTCGTCGGGTTTCATGGCCAGCGCCTTGCGCATGCCGACGTAGCCGCCGTGCCGGCGGTAGGTCTCCAGCGTCCAGGACTCCGGATCGTCCCAGTAGCTGCTCAGAACCGGGGTCAGGGCGGTCGCCGCGGTGGGCGGCATCGGTGGGGGAGACGTCACTGTTGGCCCCCGTCCGCGTCGGACTCCGGCGCGGCCATGCCGTGCTCCTGGGCGAAGCGCAGCCCCGCCAGCGTCGGCCCGGCCGGTCCGCCCTGACCGTCGTCCGGACGCCCATCGGCGAATCCGGCGAGTACCCGGGCGGTTTCGCGGAAGTTGGTCAGCGGCAGCCCGCGGCTGGGACGCACCTCGGCACCGGAACGCAGCGCATCGGTGAGGTCGCGCGCCGACTCCGGTGTCTGCTGGTCGAAGAACTCCCAGTTGACCATCACCACCGGCGCGCAGTCACAGGCGGCGTTGCACTCGATGCGCTCCAGGGTGACCTTGCCGTCGGCGGTGGTCTGCTCGTCATTGACGTCCAGATGCTCCTTGAGGGCGTCGTAGATGGCGTCGCCGCCCATCACCGCACACAGCGTGTTGGTGCACACGCCCACCAGGTAGTCGCCGGTCGGTTTGCGCCGGTACATCGAGTAGAACGAGGCGACCCCGGCGACGTCGGCGCGGGTCAGCCCGAGCACGTCGGCGACGAACGACATGCCGGCCGGGGTGATGTAGGAGTCTTCGGCCTGCACCAGATGCAGCAGCGGCAGAATCGCCGAACGCGGCTGCGGGTAGCGGGCGATGATCTCCTTTGCGTCGGCCTCCAACCGGGCCCGGACCTCCTCGGAGTAGGCGCGCGGCGCATCGGGGTGGTTGAACTGGTTGGGTTCCTCCGGTGGGCGGCCCAGCTGCAGGAAGACCCGCTTGCCGTCGGTGCCCGCGGTTGTTGGCATCAAGCGGCCCCGCCCGGTCTTCTCGGGCTGACCGTTCGTCTGGCTCACCGGTCCACCCCGCCCATCACCGGGTCGATGCTGGCGACCGCGGCGATCACGTCGGCGATCAGTCCGCCCTCGCTCATGGCGGCGACGGCCTGCAAATTGGTGAACGACGGATCCCGGTAGTGCACCCGGTAGGGCCGGGTGCCGCCGTCGCTGACCATGTGCACCCCGAGCTCGCCGCGGGGCGACTCGACCGAGACGAACACCTGACCCGGCGGCACCCACAGGTCCTCGGTGACTCGCTTGAAGTGGTGGATCAGCCCCTCCATCGAGTGGCCCATGATCCAGCCGATGTGCTCCTTGGAGTTGCCCTGGCCGTCCGGCCCCACCGTCAGGTCGCCCGGCCAGGCGATCTTGCGGTCTTCGATCATGACCGGTCCGGGCCGCAACTTGTCTAGACATTGCTCGACGATTTTCAGTGACTCCTTGATCTCCGCGATGCGGATCAGGTAGCGGCCGTAGGCATCACAGCCGTCATCGGTGATCACCTCGAACTCGTAGTCCTGATAGCCGCAATACGGCTCTTCCCGGCGGACGTCATAGGGCAGGCCGGTGGACCGCAGCACGGGGCCGGTGATGCCCAGCGCCATGCACCCGGTCAGGTCCAGGTAGCCCACGCCCTTGGTGCGGGCCTTCCAGATGTAGTTGTCGGTGAGCAGGTCCTCGATGTCCTTGAGCCGCTTGGGCATCAGCTCGAGGAAGTCGCGGATCTGTGGGATCACCTCGTCGGGCAGGTCCACCGAGACCCCGCCGGGCCGAATGTATTGGTGGTTCATCCGCAGGCCGGTGATCGTCTCGAAGATGTCGAGCACCAGCTCGCGTTCCCGGAACCCGAACAGCATCACCGACAGCGCACCGAGTTCCATGCCGCCGGTGGCCAGCGCGACCAAGTGCGAGGAGATCCGGTTGAGCTCCATCATCAGCACCCGGATCACGTTGACCCGCTGCGGAATTTCGTCGGTGATGCCGAGCAGTTTCTCCACTCCGAGGCAGTAGGCGACCTCGTTGAAGAACGGCGACAGGTAGTCCATCCGGGTGACGAAGGTGACGCCCTGCGTCCAATAACGGGCTTCCAGGTTCTTCTCGATACCGGTGTGCAGATAGCCGATGCCGCAACGGGCTTCGGTCACCGTCTCACCGTCGAGTTCGAGGATCAGCCGCAGCACGCCGTGCGTCGAGGGGTGCTGGGGCCCCATGTTGACGACGATGCGTTCGCCGGGGTCGGCGGCCTTGGCCGCTTCGACCACCTGCTCCCATTCCTGCCCGCCGACGTTGAGGACGGTGCGGGGCGTCTCGGTGCTCATTACTTGTAGGCCCTCCGCTGGTCCGGCGGCGGTATCTGTGCGCCCTTGTACTCGACCGGGATACCGCCCAACGGGTAGTCCTTGCGCTGCGGGTGGCCGTGCCAGTCATCGGGCATCTGGATCCGGGTCAGGGACGGGTGGCCGTCGAAGATGATCCCGAAGAAGTCGTAGGTCTCCCGTTCGTGCCAGTCGGTGGTGGGATAGATCCCGTACAGCGAGGGAATGTGCGGGTCGGCGTCCGGGGCAGCGACTTCCAGCCGGACGCGGCGGCTGTGGGTGATGGACCGCAGCGGGTAGACCGCGTGCAGCTCGCGGTCGGTGTCGGCGGGGTAGTGCACGCCGGAGACCCCGAGGCTCAACTCGAAGCGTAGCGCCGGTTCGTCGCGCAGCAGCTGAGCGACCGCCGGCAGCTGTGCCCGGTGCACATACAGGGTCAGCTCGTCGCGGTAGACGACTACTTTCTCGACGGCGTCGGCGAATTCGACGCCTTCGCGCTGCAGCGCCGCGGCGAGGGTGTCCACGAGTTCGTCGAAGTACCCGCCGTAGGGCCGTGGCGTTTCACCGGGTAGCGCGGCCTCGGCCACCAGCCGCCCGTAACCGGACGTGTCGCCGGAGCCCGTCGCACCGAACAGGCCGCGGCGGACCCTGATCACGTCTTCGCTGTCGCCGCGGTCGTCACCGTCGACAGTGCCCTGGCTCACCGCAGCAACCCCCTCATCTGCCACGTGGACGGGGCCGACAGGGCCGCCTCCTCGGTCGCGGTGATCACCTGCTCCCGGTTGGCGCCCAACGGCATCTCGCGAATCTTCTCGTGCAGCTTGAGAATTGCGTACATCAGCATCTCCGGCCGGGGCGGGCAGCCGGGCAGATAGATGTCGACCGGGACGACATGGTCCACCCCCTGCACGATGGCGTAGTTGTTGAACATCCCGCCCGAGGAGGCACATACGCCCATCGACAGCACCCACTTGGGTTCCACCATCTGGTCGTAGATCTGCCGCAGCACCGGCGCCATCTTCTGGCTGACCCGGCCGGCCACGATCATCAGGTCGGCCTGGCGCGGCGAGGCCCGGAACACTTCCATGCCGAACCGGGAGATGTCGTAATCCGGCGCCATCGACGACATCATCTCGATCGCGCAACAGGCCAGACCGAAGGTCGCCGGCCACAGCGAGCCTTTGCGGAAATAGCCGGCCAGGTCCTCCACGGTGGACAACAGGAGACCGCTCGGCAGCTGCTCTTCTAGTCCCATATGTAAGCCCGCCTACTCCCACTCAATCCCAATTCAGGCCGCCGCGCCGCCAGACGTAGGCGTATGCGACGAAGACGACGGCGGCGAACAGCACCATTTCGATGAGGGCGAACACCCCGAGCTTGTCGAAGGCGACCGCCCAGGGGTAGAGGAAAACGATTTCGATGTCGAAGACGATGAACAGCATCGCGGTCAGGTAGTACTTCACCGGGAAACGCTGACCGGGCGGAGCGTGCGGCCCGCTCACCGGCTGGTCGGTAGGTTCGATCCCGCACTCGTAGGCTTCCAGCTTCGCCCGGTTGTAGCGCCTCGGGCCGACCAGTGGCGCTATGACCACAGAAAATACGGCGAAACCGGCGGCCAGCGCGGCGAGCACCAAGATCGGCATGTACAGGTTCATACGCGGTGACGTAGTTCCCTTCCGGGCGTCGATGTGAGTTCAGGCACAGCCTAGCTCGCAGCAACCGGGCGGTCGGGAAGAATCCGAAATTGGCGGCAACTGTGACCGGCGTCACCTACTGCAGCGGTCAACGGCCACAGTGCAATTCGCTTCTGAGGGCGCCCTAACCCCGGCGGTTAGCGAGGCTCGACGGAGGAGAGCCGAAGCTGGACCGCCGCATCAACTCGCCGTCGGCGTGCGCAGCAGACCCAGCACCGCGCGGCTCAGCGCCATCGGGTCGACCGGATGTGCCAGCGCAGCGTCGGCGTGCGACCATCGCGCCAGCCAGACGTCGTCGGCGCGGCCGGTCAGAACCACGATCGGCGGGCAGAGCGCGATCTCATCCTTGAGCTGTTTGCAGATGCCCATTCCGCCGGCCGGGGTGGCCTCCCCGTCCAGGATGGCGAGGTCGATGCCCCCGGCGTCCATCTGCCGGATCACCACCGGTTCCGTCGCGACTTCGACATAACTCAACTTCGGCAGATCCGGGTGCAGTTGCTTACCCAATGCGGTCATGACCCGGTCGCGGGTCGCGGCGTCGTCACTGTAGACCAGGATCCGCAGCGTGGCGGTGGAGGCAGACACGCAGCAGATGCTACTGCTCACCGGACGCCCATAGGCGGGTTTGACCGATGGCCGTCGAACCGACTGCCGCGCAGTGACTCTAAGCGTCTAGCGGTCGCTAAAGGTCATAGCCGGGATGGTCGATTGACAACCGGTGCCGGACCAGGGCGTAGAGGCAGGCGGTGAGCGCCTCGGCCCGGTCGTCGAGTTCACCGGCCCGGATGGCGGTTGCCAGCGCGGCCTCATCGGCGAAACCCAGTCCGGCCAGCGCCTGCGCCGGCGCATCTGCAAACCCGTCGCTCAGTTCCCGTTCGACGATGCGTAGCGCGTTGGCGGCCACCCGGGCGTGGAATCTGACCTGGCTCTCCGTGGCGGCGTCGCCGTCGCGGTTCGCAAATGCCGTGCCGAGGAATTCGGCGACCGCGGTCACGAGTTCGGCGGCGGTGGGGCGGCGGCCGGTCACGCGTGCACCCCGTCGAGCAGTCGCAGCAGGTCCCACTCGGTTTCGGAGACCCGCCGCCCGATCGTGGCCAGCTCCACCGAGCGGGCCTGCCCGCTCAGATGGCGTTCGGCCTGGTAGCGGCAGATGATTCCCCACCGCAGCGTGCCCAGCGTCAGCCACCAGTCGAACCGCCGACGGTCGACCTCCGTGCCGGCGGCCAGCTCATAGGCAGCCAGAAACGCCTCGATCGCCCCCAGCCCGCCGGCGCCGCGGTCGATCGGCGCACCGAACCGCCAGGCCCGCAGGCAGAACCAGGCCAGGTCCTCGCAGGCGTCGCCGAGGTGCACCAGCTCCCAGTCCAGCACTGCCGCCAGCTCGGCGCCGTCGACGATCAGGTTGCCCATCCGGAAGTCACCGTGCACCAGCTGTGGCTGGGCGACCGGCGGCCGGTGGGCCTCCAGCCAGCGAAACGCCCACTCGAAGGGGGCGGTGGTGTCGTGCATCGCGTCGAGCTGGTTGCGGCAGGCAACGAGCTGGTCTTCGGCGCTCAGCGCGATCCCGGCGGGGTCGGCGCGGTGGATGGCGGCCAGCGCCTGCGCGCACTGCGGCAGCAGGGCTTCGCGTCCGGTGTCGCCGAGCTGGCGGTCGATGCGCCGAACCACCGTCTCGCCGGCGACCGCATCGCAGATCAGAAACGGATTGCCCAGTGCGGCAGCAGAATTGTCTGCCAACAGGACGGTCGGCACCGGGGCACCGGCTTGCCGTGCGGCGCGTTGGGCGTGTGCTTCCAGCTCCATGCTGGCATTGCTCTCATCGGGCGGTCCGGTGCGCAGGATCAACGCTCGTCGCCCGGAGGCTTCCACCGTCTTCATGACCGCGTCGAACGCCCAGGTGGTTCGACTGGCACCGCCGGTCAGGGCGCGCAGGCCCTCGATGGTGACCGGACCCAACACCGGCGCCAGCACCTGCGAAAGCCGGTCGGCCAGCTGCTCGGCGGTCATCGCCGGCGGTCGAATCCGAACAGTCGCTGCGCGACCCGGCGGATCTGGATCTCCTCGGCGCCCTCGGTGATCCGGTAGCGGCGGTGATGCCGGTAGATGTGCTCGAACGGTTCGTGGCGGGTGTAGCCGATCCCGCCGAAGGTCTGGATGGCCCGGTCGGCGGCGTCGCACACCAGCCGGTTGGCGCGATAGTTGGCCATCGACACCTTGTCGGAGACCTCCAGGTGGTGGTCGCGGTCTAGATGCCAGGCCGCGTAGTACACCAGCAGCCGCACCATCTGGGCTTCGGTGGCCAGCTCGGCCAACGGCCACTGCACGGCCTGGTTGACCGACAGCGGCTTGCCGAACACCACCCGTTGGGTGGCGTACTCGGCGGCCCGGTCGATGCAGTACTGGGCAGCACCCAGGCTGGAGGCGGCCTGGCGGATCCGGTTCTCGTGCAGGAACGTCTGGGCTACTTCCAGCCCGCGATCCACCTCGCCAAGCACCGCCTCGGCCGGAACCTCGACGTCGGTGAGCTCGACCTCGCCGTGGTCGGTGGGCATGTTGAACGTCCACCAGTAGAACGGCACGCGGAAGCCCGGTGTGTCGGTGGGCACCAGGAACGCGGTGATGCCGCGCGCCGAGCCGGGGTCACCGGACGTGCGGGCGAAGACCAGGTCGTGGGTGGCTCGGTGCACTCCGGTGTTGAATCGCTTGGCGCCGTTGATCACCCAGCCGTCGTTGGCGGGCTCGGCGCGGGTTTCCATCCAGGTGGCGTCCGACCCGTGGGCCGGTTCGGTCAGCCCGAACGCCATCGACCGTTCACCGGTGATGAGGGCTTGCGACCATGCCCGGCGCTGCTCGTCGGTGCCGAACCGCTCCATCATGATCACCTGCGGGAAATTCCCGACGATCGACGACTCGTCCTGCAGGTCGTTGTGCAGGCCGAGGCCCTTGTGGGCCAGGTGTTCCCGGATCACCGCCATGTCGACGTTGGTTCCGTCTCGGCCACCTAGGGAGGCCGGCAACCCGTACCGCAGCCAGCCGGCCGCGTCGGCGCGGCGGCGCATCTCATCGAGCAGCTCTTCCCACTCGCGTCGCGGGACTCCGCCACGTTCCACGTCGGTGCGGGCGAACTCGCGCCGGTGGTCGAAATACTGCATGTGCTCGGCCTGCAGCGGTGCGATCTCGCGCTCGATGAAGTCGTCCATCTCGGCGAGCACACCGGGAAGATGTTCGGGCAGTGTGAAATCCATGGCGATTCCTTCAGTTGTCAGCGATCAACGGCCGTACAGGGTCTTTCTCCAGATCGTCGACAGCGTCTCGACGGCGTCGCTGTCACTGATCCGCCATCCCGGCCCAGACGGGCCGACGAACACGACGGTGAAGTTCTCGAACAACAGCGCGATGGCCGCCGCGATGTGGTCGGGGTCGAGCTCGACGCCGTAACCCTGCTGCTGTGCACGCCGCACCGAGGCGGCGACGATCTCCATACCGAACCGCCGGAACTCGTTCTGCAGCGCGGCGAATCGCTCGCTGGTCGCCGCCAGCTGCGCGACTGCGATCATGACGCCGATGTTCGGCTTGAACATAGCCCAGTAGGCGC
This sequence comes from Mycolicibacter sinensis, assembly GCF_001673565.1. Classification (GTDB taxonomy): domain Bacteria; phylum Actinomycetota; class Actinomycetes; order Mycobacteriales; family Mycobacteriaceae; genus Mycobacterium; species Mycobacterium sinense_C. The sequence continues at coordinate 3,753 of NZ_LZMF01000094.1, read as the reverse complement.
TGACCACCGACGAGAAGAACTCGGTGTCCTCCGGGGATTCCGGCAGTCGCATCTTGAACCCGGACGGCTCGACCACCTGGGTGAGAAAGGACTCGGCCAACGCGGCCAGCAGATCTTCCTTGTCGCGGAAGTACCGGTAGAGCACCGCCGTGGACTTTCCGGCGGCCGACGTGATGTCGGCCAGTGTTGTGCCGTGAAAGCCGCGTTCGGCAAACAGTTCTCGGGCTGCCTGTTCGATCGCACCGCGCGTCAGGCGTCCCTTCGAACTGAGCTCACGCTGGGTGGACATCGAGGCGCTCAGACCCGCTTCCGGTCTCCGGCGGCCAGCAGAGCGCTGGGCAGCTCGTGGCCGACCACCCTGCTGGCCACGCCGGCCGCGGCGATCGCGGCATCCAGATCGATACCGGTGTCGATGCCGCTGTCGCCGAGCAGGTAGGCCAGGTCCTCGGTGGCGATATTGCCGGTGGCGCCAGGGGCGAACGGGCAGCCGCCCAGGCCGCCGGCCGAGGCGTCGAGCCGGGTGATTCCCGCCTGAACCGCCGCGTAGGCGCAGGCCAGCCCGGAGCCGCGAGTGTTGTGGAAGTGCGCTCCCAGCGGGATGTCGCCGATGATCGGCTGCACCGCTGCGATCAGGTCGGTGACCCGCCGGGGAGTGGCCGTGCCGATGGTGTCGGCGATGGCCAACCGGTCGATCCCGAAAGCGCTTGCCGAGGCGACGATGTCGGTGACGCGGCCGGGCTCGGTCGGACCTTCGAATGGGCAGTCCCAGGCGGTGGCGATAATGACCTCGACCGAGGCTCCGGCGTCATGGGCGATACCGGCGATGTCGGCGATCGCTGCGACGGCCTGGGCCGTGGGACGCCCGACGTTGGCGGTGCTGAAGGCATCCGAGGCGCACACCACGTACTCGAGGGACTTCAGCCCGGCGGCTATCGCCCGGACTGCGCCACCGGGGCTGGCGACCAGCGCGGAGAACTCCAGCGCGGGGTAGCGCCACAGCTCGGCGGCCAGCTCGGCCGCATCGGCGAGGGCCGGGACCTTGGTCGGGGAGACGAAGGAGGTCACCTCGACCTCGCGCACGCCGGTGGCCGCGATCGCGGCCAATAGTTCGAGCTTGGCGCTCAACGGGATCGGCGCTTCGATCTGCAGACCGTCGCGCAGCGCGACCTCACGGATCGCGACCTGGCTGGGCAGTGTGCTCACAAAACCCCCTCGGTGCGTAGGGCGTCGATCTCTGCGCTGCTCTTGCCGAGCAGACCGGCGTAGACCTCGTCGTTGTGCTGGCCGGGTCGAGCTGATCCGGCGTTGCGGATGGTGCCCGGGCTCTCCGAGAGCACGGGCATGACGCCGGGTCCCAGCACGGTGCGCTCGGCGCCCTCGTCCCAGTGCTCGGCGAGCATGCCGCGTGCCCACAGTTGCGGGTCTTTGACGACCTCGGCGACGGTGTTGATGGGCCCGGAGATCACGCCGGCATCGCTGAGCGTCGCGATGATGGCGTCGGGCGCCCGCTGCGCCGCCCAGTCGCCGATGATCGCGTCCAACTCATCCTGATTGCGGCCGCGCGCACCGTGGTCGGCGAAGCGCGGATCGGTGATCAGCTCGGGCCGTCCCATGGCCTGGCAGAGCCGGGCGAACACGGTGTCCTGGTTGGCGGCGATCACCACCCAGCTGCCGTCGGCCGACTGGTAGATGTTCGACGGGGCGATGCCTTCCAGCCGGGTGCCTGACGGTCCGCGCACCACGCCGCCGACGTCGTAGTCGGGGATGGTGGATTCCTGGATGGCCAAACAGGATTCGGTGAGGGCGACATCGACCACCTGGCCTTCGCCGGTGACCGTGCGACGGTAGAGGGCGGCGAGGGCACCTTGGGCGGCGAACATGCCCGCGAGGCTGTCGCCGAGGGACAGGGCCAGCCGTGGCGGCGGACCGCCGGGAAACCCGTTCATGTGCCGCAGCCCGCTCGCTGCCTCGGCGACCGAGGCATAGCCGGCCTTGTGGGCATCCGGTCCGGTCTGTCCGTAGCCGGAGACCCGCACCAGGATGATTCCCCGATTGCGCTGACGCAGGGCGTCAAAGCCCAGGCCCCAGCGCTCCAACGTGCCGGGGCGGAAGTTCTCCACGATGATGTCGGACTTGTCGACGAGCTCGAGGAACAGTTCGCGGCCGCGTCCGGTCCGCAGGTCGAGGGTGGCGGCCTTCTTGTTGCGGGCGTGCACGGTCCAGAAGAAGTGGTGCCCGTCGAGCTCGGCCTGTCCCCAGGTGCGCAGCGGATCGGGTTTGCCGGGCAACTCGATCTTGATGACCTCGGCGCCCATGTCGCCGAGGAGTCGCCCGGCGAACGGCCCGGAGATGAGCGTGCCGAGCTCCAGAACCCGGATTCCGTCGAGCGCACCCGCGGGAGTTGGCGTCATACCGTCGAGCCTACGAAATCATGCTCGGCCAGCCAATCACTGACGATCGTCACGGCCTGCCGCAGCGCGTCACGCTGATCCGGCCCGGCGTAATAGTGGTTGGCCCCGGGGATTTCGTGCATTGCCTTGTCGCTGGTGCCGATCGCCTCGAAGAGCCGGCGGGTGTGGCTGGGCGTGCAGGCGTCGTCGGCCATGTTGCCGATCACCAGGGTGGGCACCGCGATGTCGCGGCCGCAGTCCACTCCGTCGCCGTTGGCGTCGTCGTAGCTCCACTGCGACAGCCAGCTGCGCAGCGTGCAGAACCGCGCCAGACCGACCGGGCTCATGTTCACCACCTGCGGATCGCCCAGATAGCAGCTGCCGGGGGTGCGGTCGTTGGGGTCCACCGCCGGATCCAGCCAGCGCGGGTCGGCCATGGTGCCGTGCACCACGAACGCGAACTCGTCATCGGGGCGGCCGCTGCTTTGAAGTTTGGCCAGCTTCGCCTTGACCCAGGCGGTGATCCGGCGGTTCCGCTCGATCTGGGCCTGGCGGTAGCGGTCCAGGAATTCTTCGGTGTACGGCGGCTGGTTGGGGTTGTCGGGGTTGTAGAGATCCAGCTCCGGGTCCCGCCTGGTCGGATCGGATTCGTCGAGGATCGAGGCGTCCAGCCATTCGGTCATGGTGCCGTGCCGACTGATGTGCGCGGCCAACAGCATGATGCCGTCGGCGGGGATCAGCCCGAGCTTGGTCAGGTCGGGGCCATCGCCGGACGGGCTGGCCGTCACCGTCGGATGCTGCGCCTGCTGCTGGTAAAACAGCGACAGCGAGCCGCCGCCGCTCCAGCCGGCCAACACCACCTTGGAATAGCCGAGCCGATTCTTGGCGTCTTTGAGGCATTCCCCGAGGTCTTCGACCACCTTCTCCATCAGCAGTGCGGAGTCCGTGCCGCGGAATCGACTGTTGCAGTAGATGACATGGTGGCCGGCGCGGGCCAGCGCGTTGACCATCGGCAGGTAGGCGCCACCGCCGATCGGGTGCATGAACACCAGCACGGTGTCGCTCGAGTTGTTCTTCGGCCGCAGCAGGTAGCTTTCCAGCACCACCAGTTCGGCGACGCCGCCGTAGACGTCTCGGACACCGGAATTGTTCTGGTAGGCAACCAGATACGGGATGCGTTCGTAGTCGTGCTTGGTGCTCATGCGTGCTGTCCTAGGTCGTGGGCGAGAACTTCCGGTGACGGGGTGAGCCGACGGCGGGTGTCGATGGCGATCACCTGCCAGTCGACGCGCTGGTAGTCGTCGAACTTGCGGCGGGCGCGTTCGCGGGCCTTCTCCGGCGCGCCGTGATGCACGCCTTGCGG
>NZ_LZMF01000093.1:0-76029 GCF_001673565.1 Mycolicibacter sinensis | reverse complement strand
GACCGCGACGGTCGAGGCCAGCGCGGTGGTGCCCACCTGCGCCATCGGCAGCGCGGCTTGCTGCGCCGGCGGCGTCGACGAGGGGGAGCCACCGACCCCGACCAGGACACCGATCCCCAGCACGGCGGCAGCGGCACTGGTTGCCGCCCAGGTCATCAGCCGGGTACGGCGGCGTCGTCGGCGCACCGCGCTCAGCAGTGACGGCAGCAGCTCTGCCGACGGCTGTGGTGCCGCGGTGTCGTCGGCGATCTCGGCCACGGTGGCGTGCTCGAGCTGGGAGAGCAGGGCGGGCACGCCGCTGATCTCGGCGACCGCGTCCCGGCATGCCGGGCAGCCGGTCAGGTGGTCCTCGTACTCACGACGGTCGGCGGCGGACAGCGAACCCAGCACGTAGGCGGCATCCCACATCGCGTACGGGTGCTCCGGCCTCGAGAACGCGGTCATCGTGTCACCCCCATCTCCTGCAAGGCCAGTCGCAGTGCCCGCACCGCGTAGTGCAGGCGTGATTTCACTGTTCCCTCGGCGATCCCGAGGTCTTCGGCGACCTGTCCGGTGGTCCAGCCACGGTAGTAGGACCGCTCGATCACGGTCTGGTGCTCCTTCGATAGTTGGGTCATGGCTTCGGCGATCAACATCCGGTCCAGGGCGGTGTCCACTTCGTCCCGCGTGGGTTGCTCGGGTGGGGCCGACTCGTCGAACAAGGCGACGACGTTGCGGTATGCGGCGCTGCGCCGTTCATCGATGATCAGGTTGCGCGCGACGGTGCACAGCCAGGCCCGCGGTGACCGCTCGGGGTCGCCGATGACTTCCGGGTGCTGCCAGGCGCGCAGCAGCGTCTCCTGGACGACGTCCTCGGCGCGGCTCCGGTCGCCGGTCAGGCGCAGCGCGTACCGCCACAACACCGCCGCGTGCTCGTCGTAGAGCGTCTTCATCAACGCGGCTTCATGGTCCGGCGGGTTACCGACTCGAGGCACACCGATCACCTCCTGCCTAGTGACACGGGGTGCGCGCCCGTCGGGTTCATGCACGGCACCGCGTGCCCGAAAAACGTCAGTCGGGGATCCAGTTGCCGTGGAATCCGTGCGGAACGCGCCGGGGCAACCGCACCCGGGCGGCCGGTTTGGCGTCGAAGTCGGCGGCGTCGATGATCACCAGGTCGCTGCCGTTGCGCACCGGGTCATAGACGTAGGTCAGATACCAGCCGGCCGATTCATCCGCCTGCCCCGGTGACGGTGCGAACACCGCCTCACTGGGCGCACCGGACAGGCCGTTGATGCCGAACCGGTGCACCTGCGCGTCGCCGCGCGCCAGGTCGTAACGGACCAGGCTGTCCTGGGCGACCGTGACGGCGTAGCGGGCGTCGGCGCCGACCAACCGATCATCGACGCGGGGGAACTCGATATCGCGGTCATCGAGCTGGACCTCGTCGACGACACCGGAATCCAGATGGATCGTCCAGCGCCACAGCGTGGCGTCGGTTTCGAAATCGCTGTTATGGCGCCACATCTCCGGGTAGCGGGCCGCTTGCAGCACGATCGCGTCACCCGAGGGCATGTCGAAAGCGTTGGCGAGATGGAAGACGTAGCAGGGGTTGATGTCGAACCAGCGCACCGGGCCGTAGGGGTCATCGCGGCGCAGCACCCCCAATCGGGCGCCGTAGTCGTCATCCCAGCGATAAGGCAGGTCACGTTCATAGCGTCCGGTGAGCGCGATCTCCAGGTTGAACACCAGCGGCAGATCCAGGAAGACGACATGCTCGGCGGTGAGCGCGAAGTCGTGCATCAGCGTCATTCCGGGCACGTCGATCGGACGGCGGATAATCAGGTCGCCGTCGGCGTTGGCCCGGTAGTAGTTGACGTGCGGATCGAGGATGTCACCGTGGCCGAAGAAGTGCAGCTCGCCGGTGGCGGGACAGATTTTGGGGTGCGCGGCCATGGAATCGGCCAGCTTGCCGGCGAAGTCGTAGACCCCCAACGTCTTCAGGTCGTTGGTGATCTCGTAGGGCAGTGAAGATTCCATCAGCGCCAGGGTCTTGCCGGCATGCCGGATCACGTGGGTGTTGGCCACACTGGAATGCAGATTGCGGCTGCCGTCGGGATTGAACAGCGCCAGCGGCTGCTCGAAGCTCTCGGTGCGCACCCACCGGTTGCGGTACCAGGCGGCCCGGCCGTTCTCCAGTCGGACCCCGTGGACCATGCCGTCGCCGGTGCACCAATGCCCGCCCGCCGCACGCGGGTTGGGTCCGTTGCGCAGGTACCAGCCGTTCAACTCCGCCGGGATGCTGCCCTCTACTGGGAGGTCGAAGGCGGTGAGCTCGTCGGGAACCGGCGCGTAGTTGCCGGTGCGGAAGACCGGGAAGACCGTTTCCGGCGGCTGCAACACCGCGACCGGTGCACTCGATTCGAATCGGTCGGAGGCGCCGTCGGTGCGCCGGGCGATGCCGGCCTGGGCGACGTGGGTGGGGCTGCTCAGCTCGTCGTCGTCCATGGCGTCGATGTCGTCGCGAGTCACCAGCGACAGCAGCGCCGGCATCCCGGACAGTTCGGCCACGGCGTCCCGGCAGGACGGGCAATCGTCGAGGTGCAGCTCGAATTCGAGATGGTCGGACTCCGACAGAGATCCCAGCACGTAGGCGGCGTCCCACATGGCGTACTCGTGGCGCGAGGTCGTCATGGCGCCACCCCCATGCTTCGCAGGGTCTGCTGGAGGGTGCGCAGCGCGTAGTGCAACTGTATTTTCACGCTGGCTTCGGCGATGCCCAGGTCGGCGGCGATCTGCCCGGTGGTCCAGCCGTGGTAGTAGGCGCGACCGAGCAGCACCCGGTTGTCGGAGGACAGCCGCGCCAAGGCGTCGGTGACCAGGGTGCGGGCGGAGTCATGCGGCAGTGCGGCCGCGGCCTGCCCGCGGTCGGGTGTCCATCTGTTGCTGGCTTCGCCGAGATCCATAGACCAGCCTCCCGGAAGTGACACGAGGCAGCGGGGGGTTCGGTTCAGAGCTGGTTCCCGCCGCGTCGCGATCCGTGTTCCCAGTGTGGGCCGCGGGGGCTGGCGGCGGTAGGGGCAGCTCAGTCTTTGACCGTGCCGCTAATTTCTACGGCGTCGTGGTGACCAGCCTCAGCTCCCACGCCGCGAGCCACGGCTTGATCGTCTGCGCGACGGAGTAGATGTGCGGGCCGTCGCAGGTCGGCTCGGAGTAGTCGCCGTTGGACACCGCGGTGAAGATCCCGACCGCTTCGGCGCTGCCGTCGGGCTGGATGCGGTACACCGGGCCGCCGGAGTCGCCGCAGATGCCGGTGGCGGTGAACCGGACCTTGTTCTCCTCGCTGGCGACCACCGGCCCGCATATCGCGCCCCCGCTGCGAATCCCGAAATGACAAAGTATGTCGCCGATTTGGACGTTCTCGGCCAGGCCGGTCACCGGATGTCCGTCGATCTCGGAGGTCAGCGGGATTTTGCCGGGGTGGTCAAGGGTGATCAGGGCGATGTCGTAGTCGTTCCAGTCGTTGCCGTCGTAGACGCTTTCGGTGAAGGTGCCGACCACCGGATATTTGTAGAGGCCGCCGTGGTGCACGGCCACCTTCCCGGGCCCGCCGGGTTTGTTGCAGTGCCCGGCCGATAGCAGCCCGGGCTGGTCGTCTTTGGTGCGCACCAGGAACCCGGCGGTGCAGCTGATGTTGTCCGAGCCGTCGGCCGGGCTGACGTTGATGCCGATCCCGGGACCGAGGGCCTTGGCGGTCGGCATGAGGATGGGGTGGCGCACCGGGTGGGCGCGGCTGGCCCAGACCGTGGCCACCATGATCGCTGCGACGACGACCGCGATGGTCACTCGGGTGATCAGGTTTTTCAACGAGCGCCTCGGCGACCGGCCATCAGGTGACTGTACTGAGCGGGCGGCATAAGACCGCTACCAATTGCTCGGCGCGTAATCCTTGAGGAAACACCCGAACAGGTCCTCGCCGGCCTCCCCGCGCACGATCGGGTCATACACCCGGGCGGCGCCGTCGACCAGATCCAGCGGCGCGTGAAACCCCTCCTCGGCCAACCGCAGCTTGGTGGGGTGCGGACGCTCGTCGGTGATCCAGCCGGTGTCCACCGCGGTCATCAGGATCCCGTCGGTCTCGAGCATCTCCGCGGCGCTGGTGCGGGTGAGCATGTTCAGCGCGGCTTTGGCCATGTTGGTGTGCGGATGCCCGGCGCCCTTGTAGCGGCGGCTGAATTGGCCCTCCATCGCCGACACGTTCACCACATATTTACGACGGGCCGCCGATGCCGCCATCGCCGGGCGCAGCCGGCTGACCAGGATGAACGGCGCAGTCTGATTGCACAGTTGCACCTCGAGCAGCTCCAGAGCGTCGACCTCGTGCACCCGTTGGGTCCAGCTGTTGGTCGCGGCGGTGTCGGGCAGCAGCCCGCCGGCGTCGATCGCTGTGCCGGCGGCGATGCGGGCCGGGGAGGCGCTGCGCGCGGTCAGGGCCAGCTGGGTCAGCGCGTGCGGTTGCTGGTGTTCGGCGAGGCTACCGGCCAGCGCGGCCGGGTGTGCGTCGCTGACGTGGTCGAAGGTGATGACGTCGACGAGCTCGGCTGCCGGGGTGCGCTCGGCCTCGACCAGGGCGGCGTACGAGCCGGGGGCGCGGCGCACCGTCTGCGCGGCGTTGTTGATCAGGATGTCCAGCGGGCCTTGGTCGGCCACCGTGTCGGCTAGCGCGACGACCTGGGCGGGGTCGCGCAGGTCGATGCCCACCACCCGTAGGCGGTGCAGCCAGTCGGCATGATCGGGCATCGCGGCGAAGCGGCGCACCGCGTCGTTGGGGAAGCGGGTGGTGATGGTGGTGTGGGCGCCGTCGCGCAATAGGCGCAGCGCGATGTACATGCCGATTTTGGCGCGCCCGCCGGTGAGCAGGGCGCGGCGGCCGGTCAGGTCGGTGCGGGCGTCGCGTTTGGCCCGGCTCATGGTGGCGCAGTCCGGGCACAGCTGGTGATAGAACGCGTCGACCTGCGTGTAGTGGGTTTTGCAGATGTAGCACGGCCGCGAGCGGATCAGGGTGCCCGCCGACGCGCCCTTAGTGGCCGATACCAGCGGGATGCCTTGGGTCTCGTCGTCGATGCGGCCCGGGGCGCCGGTGGCGGTGGCGGCAATGACCGCCTTGTCGGCGGCGGCCACCGCGTCGCGTTTGGCGGTCCGGCGCTCCTTCTTTAACGCCTTGAACATCCGCGCGGTGGCGCGGCGGACGGTGATCGCGTCGGGGTGCTCAGGTGGCAGCGCGTCGACCTGGGCGAGGACCTGCAGGCAGGTGGCGAGTTTCTGCGGGTCGATGCCGGTCACGCCTGGTAAGGGTACGGGGCGTGATCGGCGATGCCGGTCACGCCCGTTCCGGCCCGGTTAGCGGGTCGGTGGGGTGTCGGACGTGGGTGCGCCGGGATCGAGCTTGTCGGCGCGTTGATATTCGGAATCTAATTCGCTGCGCGCGGTGGCCGCATCACTGCGGTGTTGGTGCGCCTGGTGTTCCAGGTTTTCCGCTTGCGCTGCCAGCGCTTCGGATTCGGCTCGCATGGCGCGGCTCTTGGCCGCGATCTGCTCGGCGTGGGCTTCGCGCTGTCCCACCTCATGAGCCTGCTCGGCGGCTCTTTCGCGGATCTCCCCGGCCTGGCGGCGACGCCGCTCGGTGCGCTTGTTGCGGGCGATGAAGGCCAAAGCGATCAGGACCAGGACGGCCACGATCGCGACGACAACGATGAGAATGATGGTGCTGTTACTCATTGCGGTTTCCTTTGCGTTGCGGGCAGATGAGTCGGCGGTCAGTAGTAATGACGTCGACCGCCCACCGGGCTGCCCATCCGTCCGGCCAGCATCAGCACGAGGCCGACGACGAGGAGAATGACCCCGACCACCACCAGGAGGTGGGCGTAGGCGAAGGTCGGGATGAGAACGGGCAAAACAAGGCCGAGAATGATGAGGAGCACTCCGAGGGCAATCATGGCGTTACCCCGCTTTCTGTGGAAGAGGGGCTAATAAGCGTTGGTCCGCAGCATTCCCGGTTTCCGCTGGGCATAAACCCAGGTGACGAGCTGTGCGGGCTGGTGAAACACTTCGGCGGCTTCGGCAGTGGCGTCACTTATTGCGGGGAATGATGGTGACGACGATGAGCGGAAAACTCGCTCGGTCCGAGCGCGTCACTGCGCTGGATGAATCCCATCTGCCCCATGCGTCACCGAGGGAAGGGTGTGGGCGTTGTGCCCGGCTATGAGCGACACCTTGAGGCGAGGTGCGGTCCAATGGCCATGCGTTTGTAGGAACTTGCTGTCGAGGGTTTCAGCGCGGGCCTGGTGGCCTGTCAGCCGACTTCGACCGGGACGTACAGCGGTCGCAGCGTGATCAAGCTACGAGTCGTCGCGTCGGCTTTTTCGTAGTTGTCGACTAGTGCCTTGGTCAGCTCCTGCAGCGTCCACAGTGCCAGCGGCACCGTCGAGCGGTCCGCCTCATAGCGGGCGTCCTTGGTGAAGCCGCCAGTACTCACGTAGAGACCGCGGTCCTCGGGGTGTCGACCGCCTAGGAATCCGCGAATGTCCTTGCTTCCCATCTGTCCCTTGCGGTGTTTGACCTCGACGACGATCCGGGGTCGTTCGAAGCCGAAACCGTCCGGCGAGGCCAGAACGTCGCGCCCTAGATCCGATCCGGGCGGGGAGACCTGGGTCTTGTAGCCCATCGCCCGCAGAATCCCGGCCACCAGGTCCTGCATCTGCGACCAGTCCAGGGCGTTGACCCTGTCCTTGATCTGCTCGAACGCCAATGCAGGGAAGTCACGCAGCGGATCGTCTGGCTCGACGCCGTCGTCTACCGGGGGCGGTGCCGCAGTGCCGTGTAGCAGGCTCAATACCTCGGTGCGCACCGCCTCCGGAAGCTGAAAGACCGTCAGCGTTGAGCCCAGGCTGTTCTTCGCCGCCTGGCTCAGGTCGTCGCGGTTCAACTCGACTGTCTGCCAGGTGATGGGCCGGGCCAAGCCCATACCCTGATCGGCCCAATCCTCGTGGAGCTCTGCCGGTCCTGTAACGGCACCGACCAGGTAGGTGCGGTTGTCCGGCGAATAGGTGATTACCCAGTCGTTGGTGGCGACTTCGTTGACGAACCGGTACACCTGCGCGGCGCTGACCACTGCCGCCTTTTCTTTGATACCCGGCTCTGCCTCCCGGTAGGCCTTTGCCAGCGTTTTGCGGTCGACGCCGGGCTTGGCGAGCGTGGCGATCGGACGAAACCCGATGCCGGCTGCGCTGCGGTCGCGGAAATCGTCATAGCGCAGGCCGCCGTCGCTGCGCACCATCCACATCGCGGTCACCGATCGGCCTCCGGCCTTGTCGGCGGTGCGTCGTTGACCACCGGTGTCTGCTGGTTGAACCGCTGCGTCATGAAGCCCCGGATGTTGGACAGTCCCCGACCGGCAGCCGCAATGGCTTTTTCGGCGACGGGCTTGGCTATCTCCACCGCGGCATCGACAGCCTCACGGACGCCCGGGGTCTCCATGTCCTTCCAGCCGTCAACCTGGTGGTGGCGCGCGCTGGCGAAGTTGTCCAGCTCAGTTCGCAGGGCGTCGCGGTCGGCGGCAAGTTGATCTACCGCCCAGAACCGAAAGCCGTCGAGCGCCTCGGTTTTTGCGATCGCATCGACCACCTCGTGCGCCTTCTGATAGAGCTTGCCGTCCTCGGCCAGCTGGTAGGCCAGTAGTTCACGGGTGTGCTCGAGTACCTGCGGCAGATGGTTCGGCTCGGTGGCCTCGACCCGGGCCAGGCGCAGCCGCTGCCACTTGTATAGCGACTCCTCGGCCACCACAAGCAGACTCAACGTCTCGCCAATGAAACTGTCGGCGATTGCGGCCCGCATCCTGTTCGCCCGGTCCTGTATCGACAACGTCGGGTCCAGGCTTTCCAGAACACGCCGGGCATGGTTGCGCAGCCGCTCGGTAGTGGCGTTCAGAGATGGACCTAAGCCTGCGATGGCATCCCAGTAGGCGTCAGGCAGCGATCCGTTCTTCTCCAGGTAGGACAGCTGCCGGGTGATGGTGAGATTGTCAGCGAGGACGTCCCCGGCACGGTCGGCCTGAGCCAACTGAAGGATGGCTCCGACCTTGCTCTCCACTCGGTGGATCGAGTCGCTGACGTCGGCGATAGCGGCCTTGAGTGCGACCTGCACCCCGATCATCTGCAGCGACGCCAACTGCTGCGGATCCAACCTCGCAGGCCGCCACTGCAGTTGCTCGGTGAACTTGCTGTCGGCGCCGCGGGTCATCATCCGGAAGAAACCGTCGGTTCCCGGAATCAGGTTGCCGCGCTGGATCGCTGCCAGGCTGTCCGGATGCAGTTGCACGAACTTCCCGGCCTGCTGCAGCACTGCGGCGACACCAACGCCCAATCCGGCGGCGTTGGTCAGTGCCGCCTTGTCGAGACCGGCGACCTGGACCGCGTTACCGGCAGATTCGCGCAGCCGCTCTAAGTAGGCCTCCACGGCCTCCGGGTCGCCGCCGACAAGCAAGCCCTCCGGTTGCTCCATCACGACGACCTCGCCGGGAGTGACAGTGGCGGGCAGGCCGGCGACGTCGTCGTCAGTCACGGGGAACCTCCGGGGGTGGGTTTTCGCTGAGTGTACGTAGGGCCGGCGACACGGGACGTCTGGTCGGGTCGCGAAATGCCGGTCGGAACATCTAGGCCGCTGACGCGCATGCAAGCCTGCCGTGTCCCTGTCGGCACCGGCCTCTAAGCTGCTCGGCAACGCGACACCGGCGTCGTTGGTGGCGCCTTGCCTCAAGGAGCTCACGGTGACCGATCTCGACCACAGCGCACGGCCGGATCAGGTGGCCTATGGTCGGCACGCTAAGCCGGAGCCAGCTGGCACTGGAGCGCTCGCCGAAGCCACAGCACCGGTCGCATCCCCGAGCATCGAGATCTACGCCGTCTCCGACCTGAGCTACCCGATGGCGCACTGCCGCATCCCGGTGATCGACCACATCACGATCACCAACGCCGGCGACGAACTGCGCGGCGCGGTACTCCACCTCGAAGTCATGAGCGCAAACGGCTCCCACGGCGGCCCCAAAGAGATTCACCTGGATCTCGCGTCCCACGCGCCCACCATCCTGCGCGAGGTCGCCCTGCTGCTCGACCCGGCCTCGATGCTCGCCGTCGACGAGCCGCGGCCCGGCACCATCCGCGCCGTGCTGCGCGACGCCGACGGCGCCGTGCGCGCCGAGGCGGAAAAGGATGTCACGATCCTGGCCGGCAACCAGTGGAAGGCCCGCCCCCTGCAGCTGGCCCTGGAGATGCTGGCCGCCCACGTCCAACCCAACGCCGCCGCCGTCACCGCACTGATGCTCAAAGTCTCCGATCGTCTCGTGGCGTTCACCGGCAACTCGGCGCTCAACGGGTACCAAAGCGACGACCCGGCCCGGGTCGACGCTATCGCCCAGGCGGTGTTCGAGACCATCCGCGACAGCGATGTGCGGTATGCCGAACCGCCGGCCAGCTGGGGCTTGGAGGGGCAGAAGGTCCGCACACCCGCGGAGGTGCTCGAGGGCCGGCTCGGCACCTGCCTGGACACCACCCTGACGATGGCCGCCGTGCTGGAGCAGGCCGGGATCAACTCGACGATCTGGGTGGTCCATGGGCATGCGTTCCTCGGCTATTGGCGGGTGGACTCCGCACTGCCCACTGTGTCGACCACCGAGGCCATCGACGTGGTAAACCTCGTCGACCTGGATCAGATCAGGCTCGTGGAAACCACCATGCTCACCGGTGGGGAGCAAGCCGCCGACTTCAGCGCCGCGACCGCCAGCCCGCGAGCCAAACACCTCTCTGCGGATCTGTCGAACATCCTCGGGATCACCGACATTCGCCAGGCCCGCGCCGCCCGGATCTACCCGCTGCCCAGCCACTCCACTGACCCCGCCGGCAACATCACCGTCTTCGAATACCAACCGGGCGCCGGCCCGGTGATCGCCCCGTACGTGCGCCCCGAGACGGTCCAACAGACGCCGCAAGAGGCAGTGCCGGAACGAGTGCGGCAGTGGAAGAACGCGCTGCTGGACTTGAGCCTGCGTAACCGGCTGATCAACTACACCGAGCGGGCCGGGTTCGCGCTGGCGATACCCGGCCCGGCGCTGGCCCGCTTCGAAGACGACATCAACGCCGGCGCCCGCATCAAGCTGCTGGCCTCCGACGAAGTCAGCAGTGTCGATGCGGCGCGCGGCATCCGCTACGGCCGTGAGCTGCCCGAAGATGAGCGCACGGTGCTGCTGGCCGACAAACACGGTGCCTACCTCGACGTAACCACTGCGGCCTACAAATCCCGGCTGCGCAACCTGGCCTACAAAGCCAAGACCATCACCCAGGAGACCGGCGCCAACAACCTCTACCTGGCGTTCGGAATGCTCAACTGGCGCTTCGGTGACCGCGAGCTGCGCTCCCCGGTGGTACTGGTCCCGGTGAACCTGTCCACCACCAACCGCGGTGACCGCTATGTGCTGTCCATCGACGAGGCCGGCGTGTCCACCCCGAACTACTGCCTGATCGAAAAGCTGCGGGTCAGTTTCGGTTTGGAGATCCCCGAGCTGGCCAACCCCGCCGAGGACGCCTCCGGCATCGACTTGGCCGGCACGTTCGACGCCGTACGTCGGGCGATTGCCGCCGCCGCCCTGCCGTTCCGCGTCGAGCAAAGCGCGCAGTTGGCGATCCTGCAATTCGCGAAATTCCCGCTCTGGAAAGACCTCGACGAGTCGTGGGCGGCGCTGGCCGACAACAGTCTGGTGCGCCACCTGATCGACACCCCGCTGGCTGCCTACACCGACCCGGTGCCGGCACCTGACGGTGTCGACCTCAATGAACTGCGGCCCCAGATGCCGGTGCCGGCGGACTCCTCGCAGCTGCAGGCGATCGCCGAAGCGGTCGCCGGACGCACCTTCGTGCTGGAAGGCCCACCGGGAACCGGTAAATCGCAGACCATCACCAACCTGCTGGCCCACGCCATGGCCTCCGGACGGAAGGTGTTGTTCGTCGCGGAGAAGAAGGCCGCCCTGGACGTGGTCAAAAAACGGCTGGACGCCGTCGGGCTGGGTGAGCTGTCGCTGAACCTGCATGACAAATCCGCCCGCCCGGCCGCGGTGCGCGAACAGATCAAGACCGCGCTGGAACTGCGGGTCACCGCCGACAGCGACCGGCTGCGCACCAACCAACAGGTCGCTGCCGCGGCGCGTACCACCTTGGCCCGCTACGCCGAGCGGCTGCATGCCGAGAACGCCGCCGGGCTGTCGGCCTACACCGCTCGCTCCAAAGAGCTCGCCGCCGACCAGGACGTCGCCGCCCTGGAGGTGCCGCGCGAACTGGTCGCCGCGGCGAGTCCGGAGACGATGGCGCAGATCGGTGAGTTGCTGCGGGCGCTGCCGGCGGTGGCCGAACTGGCCCGACCCGGAGCCGATCACCCGTGGGGATTCCTGGATACCGTCCCAGCCGAAGTTGCTGGAACCTACCGGGCCGCAGTCGAAT
This sequence comes from Mycolicibacter sinensis, assembly GCF_001673565.1. GTDB lineage: Bacteria > Actinomycetota > Actinomycetes > Mycobacteriales > Mycobacteriaceae > Mycobacterium > Mycobacterium sinense_C. Next base: position 64,507 of record NZ_LZMF01000093.1, on the reverse strand, counting down.
TCGATGCTGCGCTGGCCGCGTTGCTCGACGACGGGCAGCGCCACGGCATCGGGCTGGCCCAGCTTGACCGGGTCGGTGCGCCGGCCGCGCTGGCGGAGTGGGCACGACTGGCGGGCGCGCCGCGGTATCCGTTGTCCGGTATCGATGCCTTGAACACGGCCGAATGGGCTACCGAACTGATTGCGTTGCGGCAGTTGGTGGGTGGGTTGTCGGCGCAGCGCCCCGGCTGGCTGGACATCGCCGGCCCGCAGGCGATGGATCTGGACATGCCGGCGATCCACGCCGCCGCGCTGGCCGCCGATGAGTCCGGATTTTTCGGGCGCAAAAAACGCCGCCGCGCGGTGCTGGCGCAACTGGCCGACGTGCTGGTGGTCGAGGAGGCGAGCATCGACCTCAAGGGTCTGTCGACCGGCACCGCGGCGATGGCCGAAACCCACGCGCTGGTCAGCGATCTGCGCCGGCGGGTGTCCCGGCTGCCGGTCACCCTGCTCGACGGCGACTGGAATCCGCTGCTTCCCGAGACCGGCGCGCAGCTGCGGACCGGCCTGGACTGGCTGGTCTGGCTGGTGGCCGCTCTCAGCGCCGCCGGTCAGCACGTCGCCGACCTTCGCGACTTCTACACCCGCACCCACGTCGGGACGCTGGCCGGGCCGCTGGAGCGGCTCGGTACCGCCTGGAGCGGGCTCGGCCATGCCACCGGGGTGACTCTGGATTCACAGCGCGCGTGGGCCGACGGAGCGTTCTTCGACCGGTGGTGGGCTGGGCGCGCAGCCCGGCGGCTGGAAACTCCTGCCGTGCTGGAATATTGGGTGGGACTGATCGGCCACGTGGAGCCGCTGCGGGCCGCCGGCATGACCGCCGCGCGGGTGGCGATCCTGACCGGTCGGGTGCTGCCCGAGGACGCCGCGCTGGGATTCGAGCGCGGAGTGGCCGCGGTGTCGGTCGGTGAACGCCTGGACGCCAATGCGCTGGTGGGGTTCGATATGGCCGCGCACGGCAAGACCATCCGGCGTTTCACCGATGCCACCCGGGCCATCCGCGAGGAGTTGCCGCGGGCCATTCCGGCCGCTCTGCTGGCCGAACGCCGCTTCGACTCCTGGTCGGAGAGCGGTCAGGTGGGTGGGCTGCGCAAGCAGCTGGAACGCAAACGCAATGCCATGAGCATCCGCGCGCTGCTGGACAGCTTCGGTGAGCTGATCACCGCGATCATGCCGTGCACCCTGATGAGCCCGGATTCGGTGGCCCGGTTCTTCCCGGCCAAGCCCGGGTTGTTCGACATCGTGGTATTTGACGAGGCCTCCCAGGTGCGGGTGGCCGACGCCGTGGGGGCGATGGGCCGCAGCGGCTCGGTGGTGGTGGTCGGCGACAGCAAACAGATGCCACCCACCAGTTTTGCCGAAGTCGGTACCAGCGATGACGACGAAGACTACAGTCCCGACATCGTCGTCGACGAGGAGTCGATTCTCACCGAGTGCGTGCAATCGCAGGTGCCGCGCCATTGGCTGTCCTGGCACTACCGCAGCCAGGACGAGGCGCTGATCGTGTTCTCCAACCAGAACTACTACGAGGGCAGACTGGCCTCGTTCCCGGCGCCGCGGGCCGCCTCCGGTTCCGGGCACGGGGTGTCGCTGGTGCGGGTCGACGGGGTGTTCGAGCGTTCCGGCAAGGGAAAGACGCTGCGCACCAACCGGGTCGAGGCCGAGCGGATCGTCGCCGACATTCGCCAGCGCTTCGCCGTGTCGCCGTCGGTGGCGCCGTCGCTGGGCGTGGTCACTTTCAACGCCCAACAGCGTGACTTCATCGAAAACCTGCTGCGCGACTCCGGTGATGACCGGTTGGTGGCGGCGTTGGATGAGCCGGACGGGCTGTTCGTGAAGAACCTGGAGAACGTGCAGGGCGACGAACGCGACACCATCTTGTTCTCGGTGGCGTTCAGCGCCAACGACAAGGGCGTGGTGCCGCTGAACTTCGGGCCGCTGTCCCGGCCAGGTGGTGAGCGGCGTTTGAATGTGGCGATCACCCGGGCCCGGCGGGAAGTGGTGCTGTACGCCAGTTTCGACCCTGCGGCGCTGCGCGCCGAGGAGACCAGCCAAGTCGGCACCAAGCATTTGAAGGCCTACCTGGAGATGGCCGCCCGCGGGGTCGACGCGCTGGGCGGCGGCGGGCGCCGCCAGCCGGTGTTCGACTACCACCGCGACGACATTGCTGCGGCATTGCGGTCTGCTGGCTTGCCGGTCTCCGCCGATGTGGGGCTGTCGGATTTCCGGGTGGACTTGGTGCTCTTCGATCCTGCCGTGCCCGACGAGCCGCTGGTGGCGGTGCTGTTGGACGGGCCGGGTTGGTATTCCCGGCGCACGGTGGCCGACCGAGACGGGCTGCCGGTCGACGTGCTGTCGGGACTGTTGAAATGGCCGGCGGTGGAACGGGTCTGGCTTCCCGAGTGGCTGCAAAACCGGGACGCGACGGTGGCGCGGCTGCAGGCGGCGGTGGAGGAGGCGCGCGAGCGGAAGGCGGCGCCCCCGCCGGTGGTTGCCGCCCCGGAACCGGTCGCTTCGGTGGTGACGGTGGCGGAACCGGTGGTGGAGGAGCGGGCGCTGGCGCCGCTGCGCTCGGCACCGGCCGCGCCGGTGGCGGCGCCGGCGCCCAGGCGGCACCCGATGCTGCAGACGTTCCACGAATGGGAAGCGGTGGTGGTCGGTGATATCAGCGTGCTGGACGAAATCGCGATGCAGCGTGCAAAGCAGAAGGTGCGCATTGTCATTGAGTCGGTGATCAACGCCGAGGGGCCGATCCACCCGGATCGGCTTGCCAAACTTGTCGCCGGAGCGTTCGGGCTGAACCGGGTGGCGGGGAGTCGCCGCAAGGCGATCCGGCAGCTTGCGCCTGCCGACTATTACCGGCGCTACGATCTCGAGGGCTTCTACTGGCCGGCGGGTGTCGTCCCGGAGACCTGGCGAGTGGTCCGCTGCCCGGCCGAGGGCGAGAGCCGCCCGATCGACGAGGTCAGCTTGATCGAGATCGGCAACGCCATGCTGGTGATCGCGGAGCAGACCGGCGGGATCGGGGCCGAGGACCTCAAGCGCGAGGCTCTGGGGTTGTTCGGAGGTAAGCGGATGACGGCGGGGATTGAGGCGCGGTTGGGGGAGGCGTTGGAGGGGGCGGTCGCCAACGGCTTGTTGGACGGCGCGGGCGGTGCTCTCATGGAATTCCGGGCGCCAGGTATCGCCACGTGACTTTCCTGGTGTGCGAACGGTTCTATGACACCTCCGTTAGAACTCTGGCGGTCCGCGAAGCGATGGCTACACCCGCACACCCCCACCGACTACTCGAAATGCGAGACGAGGCGCATAGGCTGTCACACCTCGCCTAGCTGCGCCCGAGCTCGGGAGCGCGCGACGCATCATCGGTAACGCTCTCAGGTCGATGCCCTCAGTTCGCGCACGATGCCCGCGCACGCGCGCGATCATTCCGGACACGCCGAGCTACGAGAACATCCGCGCCGCCTAGGAGCACCGACGACCGTGCTGCCCGACCGGGGAAGGGAGCTCGAATAGAATCCATGCAGAAAGACGACGATCGAGGTATGACGTGATCGTGCCCGACGGGCGCACCGACTCCGAGAAGCTGCGACAGTTGCTTGCTGCGCCGGAGGAGACGCACTTGGATTTCAAAGCTGGCGTGGACTTCAGCATCACCAAGGATCGCATGGAATTCGTCAAAGATGCCGTGACCATGGCCAACCGACCGCCCGGCGGCTACATTGTGATCGGTGTCGACGACCGAACTGGCGCTCACAGCACCCCTGCGGGAAGCTTGGGCGATCCGCGACAGTTCGACGGCGCGAACCTCAACCAACAGGTGCGTGCCTTTATCGAGGGGGAAACGCAGATCGTCTCCCAGATCCACGAGATCGACGGCTACGACTTTGTCCTCGTTTGGATCCCCCATCACCGCAGCGGTCTGCCGGTGCCAATGAAGTGCACCGGCCAGTACCGTAATGACAAGGGAAGGGACGTGCTGGTCTTCCGTGAGGGCGACATCCTGGTACGTGAGGGCCCGGCCAACGTTCCGCTGCGGCTGGCGCACTGGAATGACATCCTGCGTGAGCATGACGCCAAGGTGCGGGCCGACGCGGAGAAGACTGCGCAGGCGATGCTGCGCACCTTCCTCGAGGAACGTGGACGGGCGATGGCGCCGAATAAACCCCCACCGCTGCTGATGGACATGGACAACAGCACGTTCGCCGCAGCGGTTTTAGTGCACCTAGAGGACAGTGATGGCCGCCGCTGAGTTATCGCTCCGGCAGTTTCTTCGAACGTGCAAACACGCGCTCAGCGCACAAGGCGCACTTGCCGAAACCGAACAAGCGCTTGACAAGTGGACGATCATCGCATGTCAGGCATTGAACGCCGAGCGTCACGACATCGTCCGGTTTGCGATCAAGGTGCTGCACGAAGCCTACGTGGCATTACCGCTGTCGGGAGTTCAGGTGATCGAGAAGCGGCTCGCCGTCGCGGTACGGCTGTACGTTGTCGGAAGCCTCGCTGTGCGACTAGCGGCGTGGGAATCGCTGCGGTCCATCGTCCTGCAGGCGGCCGAGCTGCACTCTGCCAAAGGTGACTACGTGCACTCGTCGTGGATCCGCCACGCCCACGTCGAAGCCGCTCGAGCCGGTCTTACCAACGATGACGATTCGGGCGCCTACCTCATCTCGGCCAGCAGACGCCTCGCGGTCAGTGAAAGTTCCATGCGGCCCGACCTTCCCGACGCCGCGGTGACGTCCGTGAACCCATCCCCCGATGATGCGCTGCTGAACTCGTTGTGCCAGTTCGACATCCTCTACTGCCTACTGGTCTCGGCTGAGGGAGTAACGTCGGCGAAGAGCATGTATCCGTCGAGTGCGTCTTTCGATGAATACCGAGCTGATCCCGCGCTGGTCCTCGTTGCCGACGACGGTGCCGTCCGCGCGTCGCTGTTCCCGGCATCGGATGACCGCCAGATTGCCGCCGCAATGCATCACCTGCTGCGCAAGGCTATGACAGAGGCGATGCGTTTTGGTGGCAGATGGTGGGGTCCGCCACCGAGCGTTCAAACGTTCCTCACCACCAACGGTCAGCAGCCGGCGTAGCGGTTGCCGCGTTAGGTGTTCTGCTACTCGCGCTCATCCATGCCGTGGGTACTGTGGCGAGATAAGCACCTTCGGATCGTTGCCGAACGCATAGTCGATCTTCAGAGCTGCAAAGTGTCTCTGGCCGAATTTGATCTTCCAGCCCTCGGCCTCCCACCGGAGATTCTCGATGATATCGGTGCCTTTGGTCTCGCGGACCAGGTAGAGATGCTGGCCTGTCGGCTCGTTTAGGACGAACGCCCAGTCCGGGTTGTACTTGCCCAGCGGTGTGTCGATTTTGAACCAGTGCGGCAGTTTGAGGAACAGGGGTACGTCGTCACGTTGCTCGAGGGCCCGTGCGAACTCGACTTCGACTTGCGAGTCGCACACCACCCGATCGGTCACGCTTTTGCTGACCGGCACGACGAACTCCGCCTTCGCAACGGTATCTTCTTGATGCGCTGTTGCGAACAGTTCGGCGGACCACCGTTCATCTCCCTTCAGCGTGTACTGAATTCCGTCCTTGGTAACCGTGTTGTAAAGTGCCTGATTAATTGCGGCAGCGACTCTGTCGATGAAAACTGCTGGGTTCGCCTTCACCTGATCCAGATTGTCGATCTCCTTCAGAATGCGTACCACGGTCGCCCGTGATAGCGGCACACGCCGGGTCAGTTCGCCGACGACGTCGGGCAGCTTGCGAGCGCCGATGACTTCGACTGTGCCGCGGTCGCGCGTGTCCGTGCCACTGACCCCCTCGGACTTAACGTCGATCTCCGCCTTTGAGATGCGGAACTTGATCGGCTCCAACTTCTCCATCGCGTTGATGCGGTTCACTGCGTCGGCGACAACGTTCTGAGTCTCGAACTTGAGCTGGTATGTCGTCTTGCGGGAAATCTTCTCCCACAGCTCCTTGAAGATCAGGTCAGAAAGTACATGTTCCTTCAACTTCAGCTTGATCTTGTCCTTCTTGAGGTCGGAGAGCCTGCCGGTGAAGCTGATACCGGTTTCGTCTTCGATTTCCTTCTGGAGATCACTGGCGAACTTGGAGAACTCCTCATGGGCGATGACGGTGACCATGTTGATGTCATCAACCCGGCAGCGCTCACCGTTCTCCATGACCGGCAGGCGAAGCCCGCGGCCGATCTGCTGGCGCTTGCGGATCGTCGACTTGCCGTCTTGCAGGCTGCAGATCGTGAAAACGTTCGGGTTGTCCCAGCCCTCGACGAGCGCGGAGTGGCTGAAGATAAACCGGAGGGGCTCCTCGAAGCTGAGCAGCTTCTCCTTGTTCTGCATGATCCGCTCGAAAGCCGCAGTGGTTTCTTTGGTGTCCCGCGTCTTGCCGTCCCTGTCGACGGTCGAGTCCTTCGGCACACCTCTGGCGGTCGTTGCGAAGTACCCGTCATGGACATCGGCCACATCCGGCATGGAGAGTGACCGGAACCTGGCATCACTACGGACGAACTCGTACTCCTGCTCGAACCATTGCCGGAATTTACTGTCCGGTGGATGGTAGTTCGCCACTTTGTCAATGAAAAACAGGGTCAGAGGCTTGATGTCAGTAGGAATGATATTGCGGCGGCGCTGGAACTTGAGTTGGAGTTCCTTTTCGAAGTGGCTCTCAACGGCCTGGCGGATCATCAGGCGCTGGTGTTGCTCGGTCTCGTTGCCGGTGCCGACGCCCTCACGGACTTTGCGGCCGTTGCTGAACTCGACCATGCCGGCCTGGCCATCTCGGCTGGCGTGAATATCTTCAATCATCCAGCCCTGGTAGACCGAGCGCTGGCCGCTCTGCTGGTAGAGATCCATGTCCTTCCGCAAGGTGACCTGGGTGAGTTTGGTGCCTTGCCGGGTTGCTTTGTGGATCTTCGCTGTCGCGGTGACACCGGCCGGCGTGGCGTTGATCTTGGTGACCTCGACGTAGGCGTCATTGAGGTCCTCATCCTTGGTGACCGACAGGACGCCGATGCGCTTGACCAGGCGCAGATCGTAGGCATCCACGGGAGTCAGCCGGTAGACGAGGTGCTTCAGATCGCGGTGCGTCGCCGAATATCTCAGGCGGAACAGTGGTGAGAGTGAGCGGATAGCCTCCTGCCGAGTCGGGGTCTCCATGTTCTGCGGTTCGTCCATGATCACGATGGGATGACAGGCGCGAAGGAACTCGATCGGCTTGTAGCCGTTCATCAGGTCGGTGGTGCGGTTGATGACGTTGGTGTCCTTGGTGAACGAGTCGATGTTGATCACCATGATCTGCAGATACGAAGCGGTGGCGAACTGGCGCACCCGCGTCAGCGTGTTGCTGTCGTAGACGTATGCGTCGTACTGGAGTCCCGAATACAGCTCGCGGATGTGCTCTTGTAGCAGCCGGAGGCTGGATAGGACACCCTCGCGGATCGCGACGCTTGGCACCACGATGACGAATTTGGTGTAGCCGTATTTCTTGTTGAGGTCGGCGATCGTGCGGAGGTAGACGTAGGTCTTACCGGTTCCGGTCTCCATCTCCACGCTGAAGTCGAGGCTGAATGTTCCGGGCTCCACCGCGAGCCGTAGATCCTCGGGGATCGCCGGCCTAGCCGAGCCATCCTCGAGTGCGATCGCACGGTCCTGAACCCGCCGCAGATTCAACAACAGGGTGGATGCGTCGAGGGACAGGGTGTTACCGAAGACGAGTTCTTCAAACCCTTCCAGCGCCCCGTCGGTACGCAGCTCGGCGGAGGCGAACCCCTGGTCCAGTGCTTCTTGCCCGGCGAAGAGCTCCGTGACGCTGTTGATGGCATCGAGCTGGTATTGCTGGTTCGCGTTGAACTTGATCGCCACACCCATGTCAGACCGTCTTCATTGTGATTCCGACATCCTTTGCTTTCCCGGATGCATTAGTCTTCACTGCATCCGCCTCTATAAATCCGTCTTCAAGGAAGATGACGACATTCGATCCCAGCTCAAATGCAGTCTCGACGGTTTGATTATCGACTTGTGTTGAAAGAACCACACTAACGTCGCCGGCGGTCACGATCTCATAATTTTTTGCCGATGTTCTACCCCAAGGGGTATCTGCGCGAACGCCCTCCTTCAAGAGAACTTCAAAGGCGACTGCATTCCAGTTGGGGATCTTCTCTACGAGAGTTGACTCCTCTAACGTGAGGAACCCCTCCTGCTGTTTCGCGGCTTGACGGAAGTTGCTCTGGCCAAGCCGTAGGACTCGAAGTCCGAGTTCGTTTGCTCCCTGGACTGCGTCGGCAACACCCTTGATGCGTTTCAGGCATATTTCGGAGACCGTACGAAAGCCGGCTGATCCTGCTGAGGATCCAGGGTCCACCGCTTCGGGTATGTTTACGGATATAACACTCCTCCTCCCGCCGTCGACAGCGTTTTGGAGTGCCGCGGCGTGCGCGGTTGTTCCGGATCCTGCGAAGAAGTCAAGGATGATGTCATCTTCTTGGGTAAATGCCGAAATTAGGTACTGAATCAAGGTTTCCGGCTTTGGGAAATCGAAAACAATACCCAAGTCGCGCTTAAGGCGCGAACTGGCTGTCTGGGTCGTGCCCATATTTCGGAGAATGGTGAGCATGTGACTCTGATTGGTTGCGCGAGTTTTCTGTATATAGATGGCACCTGTGTGGGTCATTACAAATTTGGTATTCTTCCCTTCTGAGTCTTCGATTGCATCGAAATCATTCGCGATGAACAGATCTAGCAGGCGTCTTGAACTCCATCCGCTATAAAGCCTGGCGGGTTGCGCGAGCCGGCCGTTCTTAACGGTAATAACGTCTAGAATGTGGGGGTATCTGTCCGTGCGGGTGGGGACGCTAAATTCGTCTGCAGAAGCGGGGAAGCCCACTGGAAGGAGAACGGTGCTTGGGGGGTTTGCAGGGCCGTTCTTTGTAATCGAGTTCTCGATCTGTTCATTAAATAATTTGCTATCTTCCGTCATGTTCAAGTCAATGACCGACGGTTTGCCAACGAGTGCTTCATTGCGCGCAAATGCGATTATATATTCGTGATTTACTTTTATGCGACTTTGTTGTTCGATGTGGCCTTCATTAACCCATACGAAAGTTGCTAAGTGATTATTTTCTCCGTAAATTTCCTTGAGGATCTCCGTTAGGTTCGCCAGTTCCGTGTCATCGATAGAGCAGAGAAAAATCCCGTCTTGCGCTAAAAGGTTGCGCGCCAGGATTAGGCGAGGATACATCATGGAGAGCCATCGACTGTGCTTTCGTCCGTCAGTCTCAACTTTAGCTGATAGATGATTTCCCCCCCCATCTAATTGACCCGAGTCCTTGAGGTACGTGGTCAATGGGTCGGTGTAGTCATCTGCATAAATGAAATCATTGCCCGTGTTGTACGGCGGATCGATGTAAATCAACTTAATTTGATCATTGTACGGCTTCTGCAATAGTTTCAAAACTTCTAGATTATCTCCCTCAATGAATATATTATGAGCTGCGTCAAAGTTTATCGAACTTTCGTCATCGGGAATAAGTGAGCCAGTGCTTGGCGAAAAAAGTGATTTGACCGTGGCATTCTTGCCGGCCCACATCAGGCCGAATCGCTCTCGGCCATCTGTCACCGCAGCGACATCCAAGTCCAGCAGCGCACCCAGACGGCCTGCATCCAGCACCCCGTCCTCGAGGACTCCGGGGAACAGCTCTTCAAGGGCCGCCCGATTTGCAGCTGCTAGGTCTGCAGTATGTAACTCAACCTTGCATGGCTCACTGGTCATCGTGCGTTGCGCCCCTCTGTGTCGAATGCCTTGGGTCAGGAATGTTAGTAGGTGGCTCAGGCAGGTGTCTCGAAGACGTGTGACACTCCCCGTATTAGATTGGCGGCCATGCAGGACGTTGGGTTCATGCCTGAGATTCCCATCCTCGAGGATGAGGCAGCGGCTGCGGTCGCCCACCGGGGCGGACATGTGCAGATCATCGCAGCGGCCGGCTCCGGCAAGACGGAAGTGGTCTCCCAGCGGGTCGCTGCACTGCTCGCCGAGGGGGAGCCCGCCGAATCCATCGTTGCATTCACCTTCACGGAGAAGGCCGCGGCCGAGTTGAAAGAACGCATCAGGCATCGGGCGGAGGCGAAGCTCGGCCCAGCGGCGACCGACCAGCTTGGACGGCTCTACGTCGGCACCATTCATGGCTACTGTTTCCGGCTGCTCCAGACGTATATGCCAAAGTACGAGACATACACCCCGCTGGACCCGAACCAGCTCACGAACCTGCTCTACCGCGAAAAGAATCGACTGCGCCTTCGCTGCCTCGATCCCAAGGACAAGTTGTTTAAGGGGATCAAGCTGTTCCAGGAGAGCATCGACGTCGTTGAGAATGAGCTGCTCGGGATTACGGACCTCCCCGAGGGTGATTTTCGGGACTCGTCCGAGGCGTACTACGCGATGCTTGACGGGTACCGCTTCATGTCGTTCGGTACCCAGATCGTCGAAGCCGTGCGCGCGCTAGAGGATCCCAAGATCCACGCCGCCGTTACCGCTGACCTAAAGCATCTGATCGTCGATGAGTATCAGGACGTGAACCCGGCGCAGGAGCAGCTCATTAAGCTGCTTGTCAAGCCACTTGGCACCGCGGACGTCGTCGTGGTCGGCGACGATGACCAGGCGATCTACCAGTGGCGCGGATCTAGCGTCAGCAACATCGTCACCTTCGCCGAACGGTACGAGGGCGTGGCGAAGTTCAGTTTGCTGGTCAACCGGCGCTCCCGACCCGGCATAGTGCAGCTCGCCAACGGGTTCGCGCAGACCATCCCGGAGCGCCTCGCCAAGGAGATGGGGACGTTTCGCTCCGAGTCCGGTCCGGCGGTGTCCATCGCGATCGGACACGAGAACGAGCAGAACGAGGCCGACGCGATCGCCCTCGACATCGAGCAACTGCATGGCCAGGGTGTGCGCTACCAAGACATCGCGATCCTGGTGCGGGGGCGCAGCGCGTATGCCAAGATCCTCGATGCGTTGGAGGTCTCCGGTATCCCTGTGCAACCGGGTGGCCGTACCGGCCTGTTTGAGCAGCCCGAGGCCGCGGTTTTCGGTGCGACATTTGCCTGGTTGGCCGACATCGACTGGGCTGCTGGCCGTTTCATTAAGCGGGAGAAGATTCTCATTGCCGATCTGCTGGAGGACTACCGATCGGCGTTCGAACTCACTGACGACGACATCGACAAGCTGCGCGCCCACCTCATCCAATGGCACGGGAAGTCGCGCAGCGAACCTGACTTCGATCCGAGCCTGGTTGGTGAGTTTTACGAACTGACAGCGCTGCTGCGGATCTCCGAATGGGATTTGGGTGACATCCATCAGCGCAACCGACTCGGCACAGTGGCACGGTTCACCAACGTCCTGGCCGACTATGAATCGGTGACCCGCCGATCACGCCGCGATCCGGAGAACCTAGGCGAGCAGGTGGGCGGTTCAACCGGTGATGAGTGGTTCTACCGCAATTTCGCGCTGCTCCTGGTCAACTACGCAAACGGCAACTATGACGGCTTCGACGGTGAGCAGGACCTGCTTGCCGATGGCGTCGCTCTCGGTACTGTCCACGGCGCAAAAGGCCTGGAGTGGCCAGTCGTGTTTCTGCCTTCCCTAACCGAGAACAGATTCCCGTCCAGCCGGGCAGGCCGACCCCGCAACTGGTTGCTGCCCCGCGAAATGTTTGACGCGGCCCGATACGAAGGCTCGGACGCAGAGGAACGCCGGCTCTTCTACGTCGCACTCACGCGCGCACGAGACGGGGTCTCGCTGTCCTCGCATTCACGGGTGACAACCAATGCGGTCAAACCGTCGCCGTACATCACCGAGGCTCAGGCGTTAGCGGCAAGCGCAGGCCTGCCGACCGGCATCGAACGACGAGGGATCGAGTCCCCCGATCTCGCCGTCACCTACAGCGAACTGGACACATATCTCACCTGTCCGCGGTCTTACCTGCTGCGTAACGAGATGGGATTCATGCCGCCAGTTAAGGCTGAGATTGGGTATGGAAACGCCGTCCATCACGTGATGCGGGTTATCGCGGAGCACGCCCGCGCCACCGGCAAGCTGCCCACACCTAAAGCCATCAACGATCTCCTCAACTCCGATTTCTTTCTTCCCTTCGCCAACAAGCCGGCACACAAAGAGATGCGAGAGAAGGCCCGCCAGCTGATCTTCAAATACGTCAGCGAGCACCAGGACGACATCATGCGCACGTGGGCGACCGAGCGGCCCTTCGAGCTCTACCTTGACGGTGTCGTCGTCAGTGGTCGTGCCGACGTGATCTACGACGAACATGACGGGGTGATCGACACCCTCGCCATCGTTGACTACAAGACAGCCACCAGTGGCGAAATCCATCCACTTCAGCTGCAGGTTTACGCGGACGCCGGACGCCGCGAAGGGCTCACCGTCGGTGCGGCTTTCATCCATGACATGAGCACAATGACGCGACACAGTGTCGACATCAGTGACGACTCCGTGAAGGCCGCCGAACGCCAGGTCGTCGCGGCTGCTGAGCTATTGAAGAAGCGAGATTTCACTCCTCACCCAGAAAAAAGCAAGTGTTTGTCGTGCGATGTTCGAACGGTGTGCGGCGCAGCGACGCTCAAATAAGCGGCATGACGCTGCCGGCCGTTTCCAGCTGTGTCCAGAACTTCAGATGGGCGTCGTGTCCGCGCCCAACGAGGTCGGGCCGACCTGGCGCCTGCTCGGCAGTAGGTACGTAGTTGCGCAGGGTTTCGCCAATGTGGTCGCGAGCCAGCATGATTAGCCCCGCCTGGTGCCGAGAGGCCATCACGCACAGACGGCCTGTTTCCAAGTCGAACGCTGACGGTTCTGTTACTCCAGATAGCGGGTGGACGGCGACCATCAGCGGTCGCTCCAGCCCCTGCCACCGTTCCGGGGTGTCTACCCGGATCTCGTTTGCCCGCGTTCCGAGTGCCGATGCGAGAGCAGCATTCATGACGCGGTGACTACTCGTCACGCCGATGTCATTGGGGGCGATGGGGCGCTTCTCGGTGCCGAGGCGAAGTATCGCCCCGGCGTCGAGCAGTTCGCCAAGTACCTGGGCAGCGGCGCTAGCGATTTCGTGGTCTACCTCGATGGGTGGCCCATGATCGGGCGTGGGGATTGTGAGGGCGAGCGGTCGCCCGGAGGATAAATCGCCGGCCCAAGCATTGGAGACCTCGATTCCCCGCGCACCTACAGGAACGTAGGCTTCAAAGTCGAAGTCGTAGAACGGCTTCACGAAGGCGATGGATTCGTGTGGCAGCCGTCGACACGCGGGCAAGGATCCGACAAACCGAACAGATTCCAGCATCGGCTCCGTGAGGATGACCTCCGGAGCAGCCTCGTGGGGTGCACGAGGCGACGTCTCCCAGCGGCGCACGTCGATCGTCACCACGGGCGGGATCTGGCCGGGGTCGCCGATCATCAAGAATTTGTCGCTGACCACGGCGCATTGCATGAGGTCTGCCCAGCCCATTTGCCACGCCTCATCGATTGCGAGTAGGTCGTATGGCGTTTGGAGGTCGGTGACCGACCATTTCGCCGTCGTCGCGACTGTGACACCAGGCCCGGAGGGCAACTGCTTGCTGTCGGTGACCCAGATCGCGGCATCCGGGAAATCATTCGGTGCGCTGAGACCCTTGCCCGAGAACCGGACTACGCGGACCTCGGGGTGATTCTTAACCCAGCGCCGGCAGATGTCGTCGGCCTGGCTATTGGTTTGTGCTGCAACGGCAATCTGCATCTTGTCGGCAGCCAGCGCGGAGAGCACCTCGATTAGCGTGTACGTCTTGCCTGACCCCGGCGGTGCTTTCACGACGGCGAGACGACCCCCGGAGTGAAGGTATTCAATCAGGTTTTCTCGAAGTGTGACGAACTCCGCGTCGATCGCTTCGCTGCTCACACGTCCACCCCGTTCTCGATCTGGGTTACGTCATCGAAGACGAGGTCGGTGGTGCCGTCATCACCAGCGATCTCAAGAGGCGCCGGTGGTTTCCCGTGAGTGAGCCACGCTCCGGGGCCCTTAGCTGCAGACCAGACGCGTTGGCTGCGTCGCAGTGTCAACGAGGCTGCATCGGATTGCACGAATGCGATGTCTAGCCCCACCCATGAATCATCCCCGGGCTTAGCCATGATCGGGCCGAGCAGTGGCCTGGTTTTTCTTCCTGTCCAGTCGACCGTTATGAACAGGTCGGTCTCGGTCGCGCGGGTCTCGACGATAGTGGCCTCATGACCACGCGAGCCGAGTGGAGTGACCCTCGCGTTCTCCCGGAGGCGGTGGGGGAGTGCTGGATCGAGTCGGAGCACCCAACGTGGGATGGTCGACCGGCCGATGCCCACGTCGCTCACCCGCACGACGCGTGACTCGAACGCGCGACCGTCGCTAATTGCTTCGCGGAATAACGCGGGGTCGTCGTGTACGAGGTAGCCGAAATACGCCTCATCTGCGGCCGCGTGGATCAGATAACGAGATGCCGCAGCGGACCCATGAAAGTCGGTCTCTGGGTGGGCCACAAACGCTGGCCCTTGGCTGGGGTCGTGGAGACGCAGTTCAATTCGTTGGTGCTGGTACCAGAACTCGGAATGTGCTTGAGCGACCAGCTCGGCCACTCCCGCGTTGACCGGGCGATCATCGCTCGCCATTAGTTCGTATGCCTGCGCTGTCAGGGTCCAGCGGCGGAGCAACTCCTCATAGAGGGTCGCGTTGATGGTGTTCGCGGTGTCGCTCGGGTCCTTGCCTCCGCCGCGGCTCTCTTGCCAATTGCTCACAAGCTCGCCAAGATCGTCGCGCTCAACTGAGGGGTCCATCGTCGGTGACACAGTCAGTCCTTCAGCTTCTGCAGCTGCAGAGAGCCGGGCGTCGCGATCGCCATCGTTGGTGAGCCATGCCAGCTGGAAGCCAAGGTGGGCGGTGCGGGCGTCCTGTGCTGGGAAGACGTAAGAGTCACTGAGTAATTGACTAGCACTGACGACGTGTTGGTTCCCCACACGGGAAGTGTCACGGAACATCCAGCCTGCGACCCGGCCAAGTGCACGAAGGACGTCCTGATTCACTCCGCCGAACCTCGTTTGCGAGTACGTGTAGCTGAGTTGGTGCAGCATTGCGACATGCTGGCCATTTGGTAGCCAGACCTGGCGGAGGTCGCCGAGTTCCGGCTTTTCAGGGACCGGGTCGAACGTCCAGTTGTGAACCCGCAGGTGCTCCAGTAGGTCTTCAGCGAATGCAACGCACAACATGGCGACGTCATCACGGACACGGCCGTCGGGCACCGACTCGATCCGAGGTTCCGAGGCCGCTGTGCCCCAGGCGATACCCCACGGCCGCGACTCGCCTGCCATGCGGATGAAGGCGACGATCATCACCTGCTCACGCGGCATGACCGCGTGGTGGATGGTGTCATATTTCGGCAGCGGATGGCCTGCTTGCCACGCCTCAAGCTTGCGAGAGATGGTGTGTACTGATGCCATTAGCCCACCAGCTGCCTTTGAAGATCCGACTCGCGGTCATTCACAGGTTCGGCTCCTGCCATGAGTTCGAGGGCACGCGAGATGGCTGTATCACCGAGCAGCCGCGACACTTCACCACCAAGGATGATCGGGTCGTCGGCAGCGAGTGCGCGTGCGTGGCAGCGGGGTGCGAGGTCGCAGAACGATAGGCATGCCTCGGAATAGTCAGTTGGTGCACCGAGCACTCGCTGGATCAGCGCCGGATTGTCAGCTGAGAAGTCATCGTCGCGGACAACCTCGAGGGCGATTTCCTCGAGCCTGTCGAAGCCACGCTCGGCGCGGATGGCCTGGTAAGTGAGATCCTCGTTCGGGCGAATTGACGGTGAGTTCGAGCCGGGCCAAGTGAAGACGAGGAAGCCATGGGGTGCAGTCTCGATGTTGTCCGCAAGGCCGAGCGAGGAGACCGCGAGACGCAAAGCATGCGCATAGAGCCCGGCTTGCGCACGAGCGGAGGCCAGTTGCTGAGGATCGGTGTGGCCGCCGCGGTCAGGGAAGACCTTGATCTCGCCGACCGTGAGGCGTACGCGGGTGCCCACTCTGACCGTCACAGTGACAACGTCGATAATGAGTAAAGCTTCGGGCAGGATTACGCCCTTGGGGATTTTAATCATTGGTGCAGCGACGATCGCCTCTGCTGATGCTGGGTCTGATGCGATCCTGCTCAGCCACTCCTCGGTTTCCGAGACCGCTTGATCAACGGAGTTGATTCGTGTCCCGCCGTTGAGCTTGAGTCGAAGATCGAGAAACCCATTGGAACGCTCGGGCAGACAGCCCTTAAGCACTAGTGAGGTACGCAGCTTCTCCGCATCGTCGACGAACAGGCCAGCCTCGAAACGGTTACCTCGAGCAATCGCGAATGGAGATTGACCGAAGCTGGCCTTGATGCCGGCTGCCTCGGCGGCCTTGTCGAGGCGGATGTTGTGGACGGCTGACAACGTGTTGGCATCGCAGGTCGGGTTCTTTGCCCATTGCTCGAACCTCGCACGGGTATTGCGCCGTGCTTCCTGTCGGATCTCGTCGACCTCGGCCAATGTTGCCCCTTCGGTTGCAAGCGAACTCAGCGGGAACCACTCATCATTCCGCTGTCGTACAGGTTTCGTCCCATCTTGCGCGAGCAGCGGCGAGATTAGTAGTCCCAAGCTGCACCGATCGGGTGTTCCGCCAATAGCTCATTCAGCCGGGTCGTGACGTTGTGAGGATCTCCCGACAGGGAAAAGCGTAAGCAGAGTTTCGGTCGCGCATACAGCGGGCGTTCGTGGGCTGGTACATCCGGGATCAAGACGTTGTAGCCGCTGACAAATGACGCGCTCTCCCATATAGGATACATTCCAGACTCTGACATCGCTGCCGCAAAAGAAGTCCATGTAGCGCTGCCGTCACTCGCGTTCTGCATGTTCGTCGCATGCTCGATCACCAGGGCATCTCCCACTTTCGACAGGGCTGAAACGAGCGAGCGCCGCTCCTCGTCCTGCCCTTCCTGTCCGTTTTCGACACCGAAGCCAGTGTCGGCAAGGATGGACTGGGCTATGGCAACTGCAGCGAATTCAATGTCGGGCAGTGTTGCCGCCGTCGCTTCGATGCCGCGAACCGGTGCACCAACGAGGTCGGAGACGTGTGCGATGGACGAGGCGGCCCCCCATGCCGGGTCACACGCGATCACATTTCGTTTCGTTGCCAGGCCCACAATGGCGGCTGCCACGCCGGCTCCTGCCCCGATGTCTACGATTCCCCCAGGGGGGCATTCGTCAAAGCGGGCAAGGATCCACTCGAGTTCTTCTCGGAAGGTTGGAAGCGTGATCCCGCAAGTGAGTAGGTGGGCGTACGTCGGATTGCTGTAGGCGAATTGGATGCGAGCGTCATTGTCGTTTTCGAGCTCAGCCCAGGCGCGATTGATGTCGGGCGGTATCGCCGTAACGAGGGCTGCGGCAATATTTTTCGGATCATCGGACATCGGTAGTTGGAGTCTTCTAAACGCATTCTTTATCGCCTTATCGGATCGCATCTTAGGTTCCTTTCTAAATTGTCAGATTTCGATGCGCTACAGGCGATGCGGTTGGTATAGCACGTCGCGCCGGCTACGCGGCAAGCACCCGATGCGCGGGTAGAACGACGACTGAGCCGTCGCTGGCGCGCACCATCTCGATCGCGACATCGGAGGCGCGCTCGGCGGCGTCGACGCCGTCGCCTAACTCGCGAAGCCGGTAGGCAGCGCGGAGGAGGTCGTCGACCTCGCTGCGGGAGAACAGGATATCGCGCACGCCGTGCGAACGGTCGAGCTGGAGTGTCGACAATTGCCGCAACACCCGGGCGATACCTGCTTCCAGTTCCAAGACGGCCTTCTGATCGCGTTTGAGCGCACCGATGAAGTTCTCGAAGAGGTTCGCCGGATTCAGCTGGGCGTGCTCGACGGCTTGCAGGACGATGACGCGCTTCTTCAATGCGATCGCCAGCTCGGCGAGCTCCAGATGAGCACGGAAGTCACCGCCTTGGCGCTGGTCGATTCCATCGAAGTGCTTTGCCAGCTGTGCAAGCTCGACGGGGCGGTCGCCAAGCCCGTCGAGGGCACGTTGCCATTTCTCGAGGCGCTGGTTTGCTTGGGCTACTGCGGTCTCGATGGCGTAGACAGCGCTGTCCAACCCGAGACCGACGCCGATCTGCCCCTCGTCCAGCAGGATGGCGGTGGCCTTGTCGATCGCGGCGCGGCACCCGCTGAGCGCGACTCGCTCACGGTCGAGGGCGGCGTCATGCAGCTGTGTCAGCATCGCGGTGATGTTCTCGATAGCCTGTCGCCGTTTTTGTTCGGCATGCGCACTGACTCCGACAGCAACAGCCATCAGCACCAGGGGAGCGGCGATCGTCAGCGCTCCGGCACCGGCGGCGGCGATCCCTGCCGTGGCTGCGGACCCGCCGGCGGCAGCCGCCGCCTTCCCCGCGACTGGCACGAACGTTGCCTGCGCAGCGATGCCCGACGACCCCATCACGGCGCTGTGCACGCCACCGGGAACGGCTTTGGACGCCATCGACTTGACCATGCCGCCGCCGACCTGCGCGGCAACCTTGGCCGGAACGACCATGCGGTACAGCGTTTCGCCGGTAGCGCCGACGGCCGCACCGGGGGCAGCCTTCGACGTTTGGCTGATCAACTGCGATAAATGCGCGGCCAGTGGACTTGCCGATTCGAGGTGCATTCCTTGCCTGCGGTCGAGCTTCGCTGGGACGGGGTGGGCTTCCAGGGTGGCGACCGGGGCGTCGGCGAGAGCCGCGAGAACCGTCCGTAGTTCACCAAGCCGCTCGGGGGTCATGGCAGCATCTCCGGTAATCGGTGGCACTGCGACGTCTTGTGTCGCCAGCATCCACACCGGCCGGGCCGTTTTGTCCTGATCAGTCATTGAGATATTCCCTCGTCACGGAAAGACACCTTATTCCGCGTGACCGACAAGTAGGAACGGTCTGGGCTGAAGCGGTCGTATCTGGTGGAGCATTGCACTCAGCCGCCGGGTCTGCTGGGACCACAGGTGACGCAGCCAAAGATGAGGTTGAATGTCAGCCTGGTAGGCCATGGCGGCCGTCATTGCGCGCGTCAACGGTGCTGGGGCGTTGTGGTTTGAACCGGGGCTGCTGAGCGGGTGTAAGGGTGTCTGCCACCTCCGCTAGCCTGCCGGCCATGGAGATCGGGGTCTACGAATCGCTGCTCACCGAGCACCTGGCCGCCCAACTCGCACACCACTCGGACCTGCATCCCGATTACGGCACCGTGGACGACGCTGAGCACGCGCTGACCATCACCCGGTACTTGGCGCCGATCATCGAGCGGTCGCTGGGTGCAGCGCGCACCGTTGAGGACCGCGTCGACTTGGCCCACCGCATCCTGGAGTTGCTACCGGATACCTTCACCGACGGCGCCGCCCTGCATACGAACGTGCCCGGCAACGTCACTCGGCTCGATGAAGTTCGCAAGGCTGCCGCCTTGGGCAATCACCGCCTGGCCCGTCCGGCCACCCCGTTCTCCGATGCCGCCCTGATGACCAATGGCCGTGGCGAGCCGACCCTAGCTGCTGAGTTGCGTGCCGAGCTTGCCAGCGCGGACCGGGTAGATCTACTGTGCGCGTTCGTTAAGTGGCAGGGCTTGCGGCTGCTGGAGAAGGAGCTCACCGAGCTGCGACAGCGCAGTATTCCGCTGCGTGTCATCACCACCACGTACCTCGGGGCGACCGATGCTCGCGCCCTGGATGCCCTGGTCAACGAGTTTGGTGCCGAGGTCCGGGTCAACTACGACACCACCATCACCCGCCTGCACGCCAAGGCATGGCTGCTGCGGCGCAACACTGGTTTCCACACTGCCTACGTCGGCTCCAGCAATCTCTCGCACGCCGCGCTGGTCGATGGACTGGAGTGGAACGTGCGGCTGTCGGCAATCGCCACCCCGCACTTGCTGGAGAAATTCCGGGCCACCTTCGATTCTTACTGGGAGAACCGTGATTTTGAGCCCTATCGTCCCAACCAGGACGGGGAACGGCTTCGCCAAGCCCTGCAAACCGCATCCGGGGACCGCAGGCGCGACCCGCTGGCGGTCACCCTGTCCGGCCTGGAAGTGCGGCCCAAACCCTTTCAAGCCGAGATACTCGAACAACTCGACGCCGAACGCACCCTGCACGATCGCCACCGCAACCTGATCGTCGCTGCCACCGGCACCGGCAAGACCGTCATGGCCGCGCTGGACTACCGCCGGCTGGCCCGCGACGTTCACGGCCGCGACCTCACCGTGCTGTTCGTGGCGCACCGCAAGGAAATCATCGGCCAGGCTCAACGCATGTACCGGGAAGTCCTCACCGACGCCACCTTCGGCGAGCTCCTCGTCGACGGCCAGCAGCCGGCCAAGTGGCGCCACGTGTTTGCCAGCATTCAGTCACTGTCAGCGAGCAGGCTGGACGACATCACCCCCGACCACTTCGACGTCGTCGTGGTCGACGAGTTCCACCACGCTGAAGCCTCCTCCTATCGACGACTGCTCGATCATGTGCGACCGATAGAGCTGCTCGGGCTCACCGCCACCCCGGAGCGTGCCGACGGCGTCGACGTGCGCGTTTTCTTCGACGGCCGCATCGCCGCCGAACTGCGACTTTGGGAAGCCCTCGAGCAAAACTTGCTGTGCCCGTTCCACTATTTCGGCATTCACGACGGCACCGACCTGGAAGACGTTCAGTGGAAACGCGGCGGCTACGACTTGGCCGCACTCAGCGGGGTCTACACCGGCAACGACGCCCGCACCCGCATAGTGTTGAAGCAACTGCACGACAAGGTCGGCGACGTCGCAGCCATGCGCGCGTTGGGATTCTGTGTGAGCGTCGACCACGCCCGCTACATGGCCCTGTGCTTCAACGACGCCGGCATCCCCGCCCTGGCCGTCTCGGGCGAGACAGCCGCCGATGAGCGCCGCGCCGCCCTGGCCGCGCTGCGCAACCGTGACATCAACATCATCTTTGCCGTCGATCTGTTCAACGAGGGCCTCGACATCCCCGAGGTCGACACCGTGCTGTTCTTGCGACCCACCGAAAGCGCCACCGTCTTCCTGCAGCAGCTGGGCCGCGGATTGCGACTTACCCACGGCAAGACCGTGCTGACCGCGCTGGACTTCGTCGGGCACCAGCGTCGCGAGTTCCGCTTCGACCAACGCTTCCGGGCCCTGACCGGCACGGGCGGCAAGGCACTGCAGCATCAGGTGGAGCAGGGCTTTCCGTTCCTGCCCTCGGGCAGCCAGATTGTGCTCGACCAGGTCGCGCAGAGACTGGTGCTGGACAACATCAAACAACAGGTGGCGCCTCGTTGGGCGGCCCTGGTTTCCGAAGTCCGGGCGCACCCGGACGACCGACTGGCCGGCTACCTCGACTCCTACGGCCGGGGCCTTCCCGAGATTCTGAAGAACAACCGGTCCTGGACCACGCTATGCCGCGAGGCCGGGAAGCTGGCCGGCGACCCCGGCCCCCGTGAAGCCGATCTGGTTAAACGTGTCCGGGCCCTGGCGCACGCCGATGACCGACTGCGCTGGCACGCCTATCGGGCAATCCTCGACGGGACCGTCGACCTGAGCAGCACGGCCGAGCGACGGCTGGCGGCCATGCTGTTCTACTCGCTGTTCCCCAACGGCGGCGGATTCACCGATGTCACAACCGGACTCGATGCCCTGGTCGGCGAGCCTGTGATCGACGAGATGCGCCAGGTCATCGATATCGCCTTTGATACGGCCCGGCGCACCACCTACGACCTGGGCGGCATGGTCCCGTCACTGGCTGAGGTTCCGCTGCAGGTGCACGCCACCTACTCGCGCGAAGAGATCCTGGCTGCCCTGGATTACGCCGCCCAGAACCGCACCCCCAACACCATGCGCGAGGGTGTCGTGTGGCGGCCGGAGCTGCAGACCGATGCATTCTTGATCACGCTGAAGAAATCCGAGACCGACTACTCGCCGACCACTATGTACCGCGACTTCGCCCTCAGTGACCGGCTGTTCCACTGGGAGTCGCAATCCACCACCTCGGCGGCCTCACCGACCGGGCAGCGCTATATCCACCACCGCGAAAACGGTTCGCACATCCTGCTATTCGTCCGCGCCGCCAAAACCGACGCGCTCGGCGCCACGCCGTACGTGTTCCTCGGCCCGGCCGACTATGTCTCGCACGAGGGTGAGAAGCCCATGGCGATCACCTGGCGACTCCGACAGCCAATGCCGGCGGAGGTGTTCCAAGCGTCGAGCGTGGCGGTGGCGTAGGGGAGCTGGTCAAGCCAGGTGGGTTCCTGGCGTCGCATGTAAGTCACCCCACTCGGTTTCAGTCCGCCTGTGTTTGCGATTTCACGATTTGAACGTATTTCGGGTCGGTGCTGAGCCGAGCGAGAACCAGCTCGATGAGGTCGTCAGACAGGTCGAGTGACAGAGAGCTCGTCTCCCAGCGAACGGTGCCGTCGTCCGCGTCATTGTCTGGTCCGATGTGCCGGGAGCCTTTGTGGTCTGTGTCAGCGACCGCAGCGGCGAATAGCCAAGCTGGGAGGGTGGGGAACGAGTCGTCCTGCCAGAGGGCACAGAGGACCTCCGCGCTCGTAAGCCAATGGATGAAGCGGGTGGCGAAGTCGTCGAATCGTCTGATCTGGACCGCTCGCGCGTAGCTGATTCCGCCATAGTCATGCCAGCCGTACTCGACGACGGCGCCGGGCGTGGCGAGCCCGATTGATGTTTCGCCAAGAAGGGGGTTGTCATAGCCGTCTTCGATCCGGTAACTGGCCCAGCAGGGGGTCATGAGTGGCTCAAGATCATCGACCGTCGGCAGCATGACATCGCCCCCGGCGATGGTGGGATACGCCATCCATTCGTCACCGTTGACCTCCACGTAGGGGTCCTCGCCATCCGATTTCGGGTTTAGCGCGAATGGCAACTGAGCGGCGACTTCGGGCGTGCAGGTGATTCGAAGGTTATCCCCTGCCCGAATCTCCCGCAGCGACGGTGTGGCAGCGACCACTGCGACGACGTCGCTGCCCGCACAAGGTGTTTCACTGCCGTCGGCCGCCCGGAGCAGCAGTCCGGCATCGGTCGAAACCAACTGCACCCGTTCCAGCAGGCGTGCGTCATTGTGCGGTCCGTCGTAGCTGGCAATTTCGTAAACCACCGTGGCGCCCATGGACCTCCCCAAATTCAGATCAGTCGGATGATCAACTTCTCGTCTGCAATCAGTGAGCCGAGACGTGCAAAGGCTACCGATGAGCACCGACATTGGGGCCCGGATGCGCGAGGCTACCGGCTGAGCACCGGCGGTCCGTCGGACCCGTGTGCCAAGCTGCAGGTATCTCGGGGAAAGGACGTGACTGTGGATGGCGCGGAACTTGGCGGTTCGGTCGAGGCTGAGGTCTGGGAGCTGCTCGACGCAGACGAGGCGGTCGCGGAAGAAACCGCCTACGTCGTTGCCGCGGCACTACGCGGTGACGACGAACTTGCCGAGCAGCTCGGCGGTGACGCCCCGGTACCCGAGCGTCCCGATGCTCAGGCTTCCGAAGGGCCGGCGCCACTGCGGGCGTTTCTCCGCTCGATCACGGTGTCGGGATTCCGCGGCATCGGCCCTCGCGCAACCCTGGAACTCAACCCGTACTACGGAATCACCGTGATCAGCGGCCGCAACGGCTCCGGGAAGTCCAGCTTCGCCGAGGCGCTGGAGTATGCGCTGACTGGTTCGAGCTACCGGTGGGCCAACAAGAAGAGTCAGCAATGGGAAACCTCCTGGCGAAACCTTCACACGGGCGAACCGGCAGCGATCAGTGTTGAATTCGCCATGGAACTCGACGATGACCGCAGCGGTTCCACCGCCACCGTCGGCGTCGACTGGTTGACGGGTACCGAGCTGGACGCTGCTCGCCGCTGGTCGCAGGTCAAAGGAAAGAAACGCGAACCGGTCAGTGCGCTGGGCTGGGAACAGGGACTGGAGACCCACCGACCGCTGATGTCCTACGACGAGCTCGGAGGGCGCCTGGAGGACCCCCCTTCGGCGTTGTACGACTCCCTCAACCGGCTGCTCGGATTGGACATGATCGCCGACGCCGATGGCCGGCTCAAGGACGCCGAGAAGCAGCTGAGTGGGCCACGTAAGAACGCTAACG
Source organism: Mycolicibacter sinensis (assembly GCF_001673565.1). Lineage (GTDB taxonomy): Bacteria > Actinomycetota > Actinomycetes > Mycobacteriales > Mycobacteriaceae > Mycobacterium > Mycobacterium sinense_C. The sequence continues at coordinate 40,277 of NZ_LZMF01000093.1, read as the reverse complement.
AGGGCCGAACCCAACTGCGTCAGACCTTAGGGAGTGCCTCGGATTCGCGTGCGGCGCAGGTGAGAAAGTTGATCGCTCGCACGCCGTACGACCTCGATGCCGTGACCGCAACGACTCTCGGCACTAAGACGGACGAGGCGGCCACCATCGCGCGGCTGCGGTCACTCGCCGCGCTGGTTGTTCCGGACGCGGCCACGGCCGCTGGAGTAGCGAATGAGCTTCGGGCCGCGGTCGACGCCTATTCACTGGGGGCCGATTCCGCGGTGAAGGCGATCACTGCGCGGGCAACGCTGCTACGCGAGGCATTGCATCTGCACGCCGACATCGGTGACGGGACTTGTCCGGTCTGTGAGACCGGGTCGTTCGACGCCGCGTGGCGGGTGGCGGCCGAGGAACGCTTGGTGGAAGCCGAAGCGAGCACCGCCAAGCATCAGGCGATGACTCAGCGGCTAATGGGGGCGCGGTCGGCAGCCGACGGCTTCTTCGGTGCCGTTGTGGCCGTGCCCGCGATCGGGGGAGCCGAACTTGCGTCGCTGTCGGCCTTTAACGATGCCCTGACGCGTGCGCGAGCCGTGCCCGACAACCTCTCCGACCTTCCAACCCACGTCGAGGTGGCGGCGCTGGAATTGACTGAAGCCGCATCCGCGCTGCGCGATGAAGCAGCGCAAAGGGCCGAGCAATTGGAGGACGCCTGGGCACCGGTCGCCCGTGAGATTGCGGCGTGGGTTGAGCTGGAGACGGCGGCCCGCAAGGATGACGACAAGCTCGACCAGGTGAAGGCAGCGCTGAAGTGGTTGCGCGCCAACGCCGAGAAACTACGGGAACGGCGCTTGGCCCCGATGGTCGATCAGGCCAAAAATATTTGGGGTCGGATGCGCCATGAAAGCAATGTTGACCTCGGGAACATCACGCTCGAAGGGTCCGCTACTCGGCGCCGCGCAGTTATCGACGGGACCGTCGACGGCGTGGCGACGGGAGCCCTGTCGGTGATGAGCCAGGGCGAGTTGCACGCCCTGGCGTTGGCGTTGTTTATCCCACGAGCGACCACCCCCGCGAGCCCGTTCCGATTCCTCGTGCTCGACGATCCGATCCAGGCGATGGACCCCGCCAAAATCGGTGGATTCCTCGATGTGCTGATCGAACTCGCGAAGACCCGTCAGGTGATTGTCTTCTCCCATGACGACAGGCTTCCAGCAGCTATCCGCGCCCGTTCGGTGCCCGCGCAGCTGCTCGACGTCACACGAGAGCAGGGGTCCGTAGTCGTGGTTAAGGAGAACGATCTTCCGGCTGGCCGGTACGTCCGCGATGCGGAGGCGTTGATCTTCGACGATGACTTGGACGATCTGATCAAGCGGAAGGCGGCGCCCGGATTGTTCCGGATGGCAATCGAGGCCGCCGCGCATCAGCGATTCTTCAGCAACCGGGCCAAGGCTGGTGTGCCCTACCACGAGTCCGATGCCGAATGGGAGCAGGCGATGACCACCCAGAAGCGCGTGGCGTTAGCGCTCACGGGCGATGCCTCAGGAGATGTGTCCGGATGGAAATCGTTTCGGGGACATCGCATCCCGACTATGGCCATTTGCGGCTCGGGCGTTCACGAAGGTGCCGTCCTGGGCCGTGGCTGTATCGCGGACCTCCGAAAGACTGTGCGCGACATCGTGGAGGGGCATTGAGCACCGCCGCCGAACGCCTTCTTGCGCGAGCAGAAGCACTCCTCGACGCTCCCGATGGCGCGGCTGTGGGCAACTCGGCGCGTCTCGCGGCATTTCTCGCACGTCAGGCGGTGGAGGAGCTAATCGATGCCCGCTGCGCGATGCTGTGCGATTTCCCCGTGGTGGTCGGGACGGCGAAGGCAAGACTCGCCGTGCTCAAATCGCTGGATTTCACGCCTGCTGGGGAAGTCCTCATCGACAGCTGGCACCAGCTGACCGGCTTCTGCCACCAACACGCCTACCAGCTTGCGCCGACGGTGCAGGAGGTTCGGGTGTTGTGCGCCGCGGTGCAGGAGGCTTCGTCGCATATGGGTTCACTGCCAAAGGAGAAGCTGGGATAGCCGACGGGGAGGCTGCTGCGAATCGGCGGCCGAAGTCGGGGTCACGGTAGCGCCCGCAGGCTACGGTTGTCAGGTGAGCAAGAGTTCGAAATTCAACTACGGCACGTGGTCGAGCTGTGCGGACACAGTCTGGCCGGCAGTTGAAGATCAGGTTCGCAACTCGCTTGAAGACAACTTCGACGATCGGGACGTGGTCTGGATTTCTCGCGTCTACCGGGATGCGGTCGGCGCGGCCCTACCCGACGGGGTCTCGTTGCGCGGTAAAGACTTCTACGGCGCGCACCCCGACGAGCAGCAGTTCGAAGGCTACCCGCATGACGAGGAAGGGTGCCTGGACATCGCTGCAATTATCCGGGGTGTCAACTTACGGGACATAGTGCAGCGGGCATCCCAGAGACGCGACCGCTGACGTCGGCCCCTGGGCTCATCGCTCCCGGACATATTCAACCACCGCATTCAGCGTCGCGATCAACCGCATCTCCTCCACATTGCGTGCTCGGGTATTGAGCAGATCTTCGGTGCACACCAGATATGCCAGGCACCGAGCCCGGCTGATCGCGACGTTGAGCCGGTTGCGGGAGAACAAGAAGTCGGCGCCTCGGGATATGTCATCCCCGGTGGAGGTGGTCATGGAGAAGAACACCACCGCCGCCTCGCGGCCCTGGAACTTGTCCACGGTGCCCACCGCCACGCCGTGGGTGGATGCGTCGGCATTGAGCCGTTCCCGGATCATACGGACCTGATCATTGAAGGGGGCAACCACCATAAAATCATCGACCGTCAGGGACTTTTCGTCGGCCTCCTCGTCGGTCCAGGTAGTGCCGACGAGCCGCGCGATTTCGGTCGCGATCAACTCGGCCTCCTCCATTGAGGACGTGCTGTTGCCACGGTGTTCGGCCCGCATCCAACGCAGACCTGTCCCGGCCACCGTGCGCTGCTGCTCGCAGCTGACATCGTGGGTGAGCCGGCCGGAGTAGATCTCATCGGAGATGAACCGGCAGACGTCGGGATGCATGCGGAAGGTCTTCGACAGGAAGACACCGCGGTCGCGGGGCATCGTTTCTTCCGTACCGAGGATGTGCTCGAGCACGCTGCGTCCGCTGTTGTTGGGATGGCTGGCCTGGGCAACGTGCGGCAGTTGCAGCGGATCGCCCAACAGCACGACGTTGTGCGCGGCCACTGATGCCGCGAGGGCATCGGCCAGCGAGAGCTGCCCGGCCTCATCGACCAACAACACGTCGACGGGGGAATCGCACATTTCCTTCGAGGCGAACAACCACGTCGTGCCGGCGACAAGGTTGATGTGGGGCTGGGCGCAGTCCTTGTTGCTACCGGCTCTGGTGCCATCAGGAACCGATGGTGGACCAGACTTCGGCTTCTTCACCGCGGTGAGCTTCTCGGCGTCGCCGTTGTCCCGGAACAGCTGCACCACCTTCTCCAGGACGTTGTCGACAGCGTGGTGCGTCGTCGCGGTGACTCCGACGCGTCGTCCCGCCAGTATCAGAGCGCGAATGAGACGCGCTGCGCTGTAAGTCTTTCCCGCACCGGGAGGGCCTTGGATCGCGGTGTAGCTGTTGTCGAGGTTGGTGACCCAGCGGGTCATATCGGCGAGATCGTCGGTGAACACGCCATCGGCAGGACCTCCGCCGGCGGTGAAGCGCGGTAGGTCTCGGCGCAGCAGTGCCATCGTCACCGGGTTGGTATCCCCACCCCCAAGGGGTTGGGCGGCGAATGCCGAAAGTGTCTGGGGTTTCGGTTTGGGCTCGACCCAGTCGTGCAACAGCACCACGCTGGGGAGTGCGCCGGCCTCTTTCAATGCCATATTCCACACCAGGTCCAGCGTGCGGGAACTGCGGTTGAGGTTTTCGAAACTCGGATAGAACCGTTGGCCTTCGGCGTCGACGAACATGACACTGCCGCCGTTGTACGGGAACCGCTCAAGCGATTGCGGCGGGAAGGTGAAGCGCATCGCCGGGGTGATCGGTGTGCCCTTTTTGCCGAGTCGCTCGAACTCGCCGAGGCACCGTAGCTCCGTCAGGGCCTCCGGGTCGTCGTGCAGAGCGGTGGTGTCGCCCTGCAGCTTGGCCATCTTCGGGCCGATATAGGCGAACCATTCCCGGCGCCAGTAACCGAGCAGATCACCAAGCAGAAACTGAGGAGTATCGGAAGGAAACGCGTGTAACCGCTCCACGTGCTCGTCGAGCTCCGGCAACCCGGGAGGTGGTTCCAAAACGCTGTCCCGCCATGCCAACTCCACCGGTCGGTGTTGTACCAGCCAATCCCGCAGCGCCATCGTCGCCCGCACATCGTCTTCGTTGTAGACGGCAATGCTGTCCAAGCGGGCTTGGCCGCCGTGCTCCATGAATTCTTCGTACTGGAGTACCGCCCCGGCACCCTTGTCGATGTCGTGGCCGCGGTGAAAGTCGGTGAGCCGCTCCAGGGCCTTGAGGCCGTAGGAGTCAGTTCCCACCTGGATGCTGTTGCGGGCCAGCAGGAGAAGATCCACGAATAGGCCGGTCTCGACAAGGTCGGCCAACGCGCGCTGCGCGACGTTGTGCGTCTCGGTGAGCGTCACCAGCGACGATCGCTCCGTGTGGTTGTAGTGGTAGACGTGCATCTCGTGGAAGGCCGCCCGCCGCTGCACGAGGTAGTCGATTAGCTCCGATACAGCTGCGGCTTCCGCGTCGACGTCATGCGCCCACCACTCGCGGTAGCGCCACTGCCCTTCGGGGTCGCGTTCCAGGAGACCGAACAGGAAGAACAGTCCGGTCTCGACCCGCCAGAACGGGTGGCCTTCGAAGTCAAGAAACACATCACCGTCGTCCGGGCGGGGCAGTTCCTCAAACCCGTGTCCCCACACCGGATCCTCGCCGGGTTCGATCAGGCGGAACGGGGGCGCGTCGACGTCCGATAGCAGCGTTGCCTGGATCTGCAGCCGTGCCTGCTCAGCCAGCCGATCCAACCGTCGCGGGCCGATCCCTGCCACGGATGTCTCCAGCTGCGCCAGCGTGGTCATATTCGCGATGCCGGCCGACTCCAATGTCGCGGTCTCTGGCTGGCGAATCCCCGCGATCAGGCTCAGCGCGCCTTCGTCGTGCCACTGCTTGTCGCAGAGGGTTCTGAACTCGCAAAATTCGCAGTGTGCACACGGACGCGGAGCGGTGCCGGATTCGGGGCCGGCCGCCAGCGTTTCGGTCAGCTGCCCGCGCAACCGGCGCCAGTACGGGCTGAAATCAGCGACCCGCAGCGTCTCGGACTTCCCCGACCCCAACCACAGGTGCATGTGCTTGGGCCGCACCCCGGTGAGTGCCTCCAACGCGTCGGCGTAGAAGCACAGCTGCAGCACATGCCCGGGCTTAGCCTCGGCGCGAGCGAGCTTGGCGTCGACCGGCTCGTAGTTGCCGGAGTCGGTTCGCACCAGGAAATCGGCGATCCCGCGCACGCCGTCGTGGATGAAGGGCATCTGATAGATGACGTCCCACCCTTCGTCGAACGGGCTACCGATGCGGGCTACCCAGGACTCGAACGTCTCGCCCTTGGGCCGATCGGGCACTCGCAGAACAGACTTTCCGTTGGCCTCGTACTCGGCTAGGCACTGCTCCTCATGCTGCAACCCCTTTTTGAGGAGCAGCTGCGCGAACTCACCGAACGTCGACTTCGGTTTTGGCAAGGTTCCGGCGTCGACCTGGTTACGCAACGTCAGGTAGTGCGCGCAATCCAGCCATGCCGTGATCTTGGACGGCGTCAGCAGATGTTCAGTGGGTATCGGGTCACTCACCGGGTGATCCTCCTGGCGCGTTGTCGTGACGGTGATAGAACGGCGGCGGATATGCCGGCTCGTAGGGTGCGCACACCCCGTGAGTGGGGTCGTAGTAGCCGCCAGAGCAGGTCTGGTCGTAGCCGGGCCGCGGGTCGGACGGCAGGTACGGCTGGCAGATCTCGTGCCGTGGGTCGTAGTACCCGTTGCCGCCGCACGGGGTCAACGGGACGATGATGCTGGTCAACAGTAAGTCGATCACGACCTGTTCCGGTCAGTTCTGTAGCTGTCGCAGCGCGAACTGTGCCCGCGCCGCCTGATACACAATCTGGTTCTCGAGAAGGCCGGGCCGGGCCAGGACGTTCGGTAGGAAGCTACAGAAAGCGAGGCCATCGTGATCTTCTCGGCTCATGTCGGGACACCATGCTCCCAATAGCGGTGTGCTCAAATCACCGTGCGACTCAATGATATTGAGTCTGTTGGCCAGCTTGGTCGATTCCTCCGCTCCCGGGTTAACCGGAAGCTGCATCAACACGAGTGCACCGTTGCCGAATTCGGGGTGCGGTTGATCGGTGAAGATCCGAACCAGTGCGGTCTCACGGGCGGTATCCGGCGCGTGCGCATCCTGCAGGATGAGCGGCCGGTTGCCGGTGTAGGGCACCTCGCAGACGATCCCCGTCTCATCAGAACTCCCGTACCAACCCATTTCCCAGGCGAACTTCCCCAGCCCTTCGGCGAGTGCCCCGGTGAAGCGAGACTCCTCCGCGCCGACAGGAGCAATCACATGCTCCGGCGAATTAAGCATGTCGTCGAGTTCCGGTCGCTCCCCGCTGGTGGGGTGATTCGATGCTGCGGGTGTGCCGCCGCAGGCGTCGGCGATCGCATGGGCGCGTGAATGCGCCGCGGTGTTTTGCAGCACCGCAGCCGTCATCAAGATCTTCCACAACCAGGCGGCATTTTCCGCATGTACCACCGCCGTGCAGCATTCGGTGATGGTGGCGGTCTTGGGATCCCAGACCAGGGCGCTCATCGTCGACTGCATATTCACCGCGGCTAGCAACTCCGCCGGGTCAGTCGCCGGGTCGACGTCGCGGGCGACCTCGGTCCAGATCCGCACGATGCAAACATCGAGATCGTGGGATCGGATTGGTGGACTGACCTCGATATGCTGCGCCAGCCGGTAACCCCACCAGGTGAAGCCTCGCTCCCGCCGGACCGACCACTGCTCGTCAATCATCAGCTTGTCGTAGAGGTGGTCCAACATCTGCATTCCGATGTCTGTCAAGGTGTAGGCCTTTCCCGCCGTGCCGCTGGTGTAGTTATATGCCAGGGCTCCGACAGGTTTCGGTGGTTTGTCAGAGCCCGTCAAGGTGGGCTTCTACAGCGGCGTTCAGCAGGCGCGAGCCGAGTTATCCCCGGGGCATGCTGACCCCCGGTGGCGGCGCGACGTTCGCGAAGGAGCCGACGGCCGGAGCCTCGTTGCGGAGGACCGCGATGGCACCCGCGGTGGCGTGACGGCGCGGTCCTCGGGGCCGGTTAATCCGCAGTTATTGCGTTACCCGCACAAACTGCGGTACGATGGGGCATGTCCAACCGATACAAGCTGATTCGCAGCCACCTTGACCATGCGGAGTCGGCCGACTCCGCAGCCCAAACGCTGCAACACCTTCGGTCCGTTCTGACGGAGGTCGGTCAGTTACTCGACGAGCAGCTAGCCAGCGCCGTCGTCGATGACGAACTATCGCTCGCGGCGGCCGGAAAAAGCGCCGGTCTCACCGAAAATGCCGTGGGGCCACGACTGGCCAACACGGCCCGCCTGTCTCCGTACGTGACGGCGGGGGCGGCCCGAATCACCGCCGAAGACGTCAAGCGTGCCCGCCAAGACAAATACGCCCGCAAGCCGCTGCCGCCGGCAGCCCCTCCCGAACCGATGCGGTTCAAACCGCGCCGAAGTGCCAAACCGTCCCAATAACCCCGAAAGGACCGACCATGTCCAACCAGAATCTCACCTGGCTCGTGTTTCTGCTCGACCGCTCCGGCTCGATGCAATCGATCAAGTCCGATGTCATCGGCGGATTCGAGGCGTTCATTGCTGAGCAACACCAGGGCGAAGGGCGCTGCGCGGTAACCCTGGCGCAGTTCGACGACGAGTACCAAGTCGTCTACCACGGCATCGACCTCGACGACGTGCCGCCGCTGAATTTGCAACCGCGCAACAGCACGGCGCTGCTCGACTCGATGGGCAAGCTCATCACCGACACGGCCGCCGAGATCGGTGCGTTGGACGAGGCCGACCGGCCCGGCACCGTCGTCGTGGCGATCATGACCGACGGGCTGGAGAACGCCAGCCGCGAGTGGCGTCGCCCCGACATCAAAGCCCTTGTGGAGCAACAGACCAAGGATCACGGCTGGGAGTTCCTCTACATGGGCGCCGACCAGGACGCCGTCGAGGTGGGCAGGGGCCTCGGGGTCAAAGACGGCCAAGCCATCACCTACGCCCGGGGCAAGTCCCGTGAGGCGATGCTGGCCGCGTCGAGCAGCGTCCGCGGCTACCGCGACGCCAAGCTGCGTAACACGGCGGCTGTGATGCCCGAGTTCACCGCCGAGCAGCGTGCAGAGCTTGCGGACGACACGGCGACGAGCCGCGACGAGTAGGGATGCGAAGTGGCCGACACCCCTGAGCCCGCAGCAGGTGAACCCTGGTGGCTGGCCCGACAGCTGACGCGAGCGCACCGCAACTCGTTGACCGATAATCAGTTACTGGCCCGCTACCGACACCGGCACGGAAATCCCTACATGCCGCTAGCCGTGGCGAAACAGATGTGGCGGGTCGAGGCCAGGTATGCCCATCTCGGGGTTGCCTTCGAGCGGCGTCGGCAAGAAGAGCTCGAAGCGAAGCGCGCCGAGCTGCTCGCAAGGGTATTCCCGGCTACGGACCTTGGGGAAGCGGATCTGAAACACGGTAGGCGCCATAGTGGTTGACGCACTATTGGTCGGCTTGACCGTCCCGCTGAGTCGCTGTGGCGACGATCCGAGCCACGAAATCTGCCAGCCGTAACCGCCCTACCACCACCGCCGCGATGCTCCGGTGCCCGACGGTGAGCCGGAGGTCGACGGGCCCGCTAGCCCCTGAACAGCCATACAGCGATGCCGAGCAGAACAGCCGGCGGCTCGCGGGTAGCTCGTCGGTGCTCGTACGGGCGATCTGTCGGCCGCCCCGGTTAAACTGATCCTGCTTCATGAGACGCCGTCGACAAGCTCCGACTGGATGGCGCGCCAACCCCACGCTCGTGGGTGGCTCGGATGACGAAGCGGCCGATCGCCAACCGGTGTCGGCAAGAGCGCCTCCCGAGCGGGGGCTCGGAAATGATGGAGATCTCCAATGTCCGGGTATGTGTGGGCACTTCCGGGTGACGATGCGGCTTGCGGCGTGTATGCGCCGGGCCACCATATTGAATGGCACCAGTTCAATGGCTCCATGAAAACACCGGGCAGTGTCATTCCCGTCACCGCATCGGTCGACGACGACGGGCTGGTGCACGTCGAGGGTGACGGTGTCTCGCTGGTGCGCTGGAATCATGACCCCGCGTTGTTGCGCAGTGCGCTAGAGCGTTTCGGCGGCATGGCCGAGTGGAAGCCGAGCTGGTCTTTGCTCGCCGTCCCCGCCGCGGTCTTCATCGGCAGCAGACGCACCTCCATCTGGCGAAACTCGACCGACGGAAGGAGTGCCAAGCTCCGATGCCCCCTGGCCCGCGCGATACGCAGACCATCTGGGCCGAGCAGGAGGCCAGGAACGCCGTAATACGCGCCATGGACTTCAGCCACATCCCGCCGCTGCGATTGGCTGACCGATATGCCGGCGGACGTCCGCGCAGGACAACACATGGCTGAGCTCGACATCGCCAAGTTGCGCGCCGTCGCAGCCGAATTGGGGCTACTGGCCGGCCACGACGGACGACGAGCATCTGGAAAAGCTGCGGGCCGACAACGAGCGTTTCGACCGCATGAACGCCCACGAGCCGCAAGTCAGCAAGTGGTCGAAGATGGCGGGGTCCTAGTGACGTCGGCGATCCACGGCAAGGTGCCGTCGTGGTGCGCGCTGGAGCGCGAACGGCGTACGGTAACCGACTGCGGCAACATCGGCTCCGGCTGCGCACCGAGCAACGCGGCCAGCCGGCGCCCGCCGGGCTCGTGGCCGCTGTGGTGACCGGTTGGACCACCAGGCCCGCCTCGCCCAGGCGCAGGCCGACCACATCACCGACGTCGACCCCGAGTGCCTCGAACGTGCCCACGGCCAGCGCGAGCGCACCCCCTTCGTCGAGCGTCCTTCGGAATGTCCGACTGGTCCAGCAGTTGTTCATCGCCGGGAAAAACGAGGTGCACTGCGGACCCGTCGGCCAGCCGTTGATAGGGCGTGCTGTCGCAGAGCGCGGCGATAGGGGCGAGATCCGGGCTGATGGTGGGCAGATCGAAACTCGCCTCGGGCGCGGTGACCCGACGGGTGAACACCCGGCCGGCCAGCACGGCGGGCAGCCATGCCCAGTGTCCGTCGATCAATCGCCCTGCAGGGACGTCGATTCCAAGGCGCGGAGGCGCCGCAGGACGCGGGCGGAGTCGGCCACGCCGGCTTCTCTCAGTCGCGCGCTGAGGTCTTCATACAACGGGCCGCGTCGGTGAGAATCGTCGACAGTGGCCCGACGAAATCGAGCGCCTCGGCCATGGCGGTCAGGCTAGGGGCGAGGCCGTCTACCCGCACTTCACCAGATCGGACGGTGTGGAAATGTCCCGCACACCGCCATCCCGTCGGGCCGCCGCCGGCCGGTGCGACCATGTAGCGATGACCGCAACGCTCGTCGCCAAGAATGTGGCCGGCGGCTTCGCCCACCGCACCCTGTTCGAGGGCCTGGATCTGACCGTCGCACCGGGCGACGTCATCGGCGTGGTGGGCGCCAACGGCGCCGGCAAGAGCACCCTGCTGCGGATCCTGGCAGGCGATCTCGAGCCGCCGCACGGTGCGGTCACCATCGCCCCGGCCGATGCGTTCGTGGGTTGGCTGCCGCAGGAGCACGAGCGGGTGCCGGGGGAGACCGTAGCCGCCTATATCGCGCGCCGCACCGGATGCGCTCAGGCCGCGCACGCCATGGATGCCGCGGCCGCGGTCCTGGCAAATCCGGATCAGCCTGCCGCGCCCACCGATCCGGCTGAGGCCTACTCCACGGCATTGGATCACTGGCTGGCCACCGGTGCGGCCGACCTCGACGACCGGTTGCCCGCCGTGCTGGCCGACCTGGGCCTGGACTCGCAAACGGTGCGGCCCGAGTCCACGCCGATGAGCGCCTTGTCGGGTGGGCAGGCGGCACGGGTGGGCCTGGCGGCATTGCTGCTGTCGCGATTCGACATCGTCCTACTCGATGAACCGACCAACGATCTCGACCTCGACGGGCTGGCCCGCCTGGAGCAGTTCGTCGGTGACCTTCGTGGCGGGGTGGTGCTGGTCAGCCACGACCGGGAATTCCTGTCCCGCAGCGTCACCCGGGTCCTCGAATTGGACCTGGCCCAGAACACCACCACCGTCTTCGGCGGCGGATACGATAGCTATCTCGAAGAGCGCGAGGTCGTTCGCCGACACCGGCGCGAGCAGTACGAGGAGTTCGCCGAGAGGAAAGCGGACCTGGTGGCCCGCGCCCGCACGCAGCGGGAATGGTCGAGTCAGGGAGTGCGCAACGCGATGCGCAAGACACCGGACAACGACAAGATCCGACGCCGCGCGGCCACCGAGTCCAGTGAGAAGCAGGCGCAGAAGGTCCGTCAGATGGAGAGCCGGATCGCCCGTCTCGAAGAGGTTGTCGAACCCCGCAAGGAATGGACCCTGCAATTCAGCATCGGCGCCGCGCCCCGGTCGAGTTCGGTCGTCGCAACCCTCGACAACGCTGTTGTGCGGCAAGGTGAATTCGTCCTCGGCCCGGTGTCGCTGCAGGTCGATGCCGGCGAGCGGATCGGCATCATCGGCCCCAACGGGGCAGGAAAATCGACGTTGCTGCGGTTACTGCTCGGTCGTCAACAGCCCGACGCGGGCCGGGCAAGTCTGGGCGCCAACGTCGCTATCGGTGAGATCGATCAGGCGCGTGCCGATTTCACCGGCCCCGCCCGGCTGATCGATCGCTTCGAGCAGCGAGTGCCGTCCTGGTCGACCGCCGACGTGCGAACCCTGCTGGCCAAGTTCGGGCTGGCCGCCGACCACGTGGAACGCGCGGTCGATGACCTCTCGCCCGGGGAGCGCACCCGTGCCGGCCTGGCGTTGCTGCAGGCCTGCGGCACCAACGTGCTGGTCCTCGACGAACCGACGAACCATCTCGACCTGCCCGCCATCGAGCAACTTGAGCAGGCGCTCGACAGCTATGACGGTGCGTTGTTGCTGGTCACCCACGACCGGCGGATGTTGCAGAACGTCCGGTTGGACCGCTCCTGGCAGGTCGAGAACGGCCACGTCGCGGAGCGGTAGCAATAAGGCGGTCCCCTCAATACCCCTCAATACCCCTCAATACCCCGACACCACATTCTCCTTCGCCCAACGCTTCTCGGCCTCCGATCCGCCTGGCGGCGGGATCAGCCCGTTGATCATCCACAGGTCTTCGCTGGTCTCGTCGACGTGGAACTCCCAGTGCACGTCCGGATGTCGCTCCAAAAACGGCGCCAGAATCTTCTTGATCCCCACGGCAATCCGCTGCCGGGTCTCCTTGTCGCCGGCGCGCCGGGCGATGTGATCGATGACGATGCGCACCCCGGCCGGGGTCGGCTCACCACCGACATACAGATCCTCGGGAGCCGTCTCCTGGAACAAGGCGACCACGTAGAAACGCGGCAGCCCGACCCGCTCGTAGTGATCGGTGATGCGCGCGGCCAGCTCGCGCTTGTCGGCGGCACTGAAGATCCCGGGGGTGTGGTGAATCGTCCACAGCGGCATGGCGGTTCCGTTCTCGACAGGCCGGCGTTCAGACCGGCAGGGTGACGGACAGGTTTTCGACCGGGCCCGACAGGGCGGCCTTGACGTCGAGGCTGATGTCGTCGGCGAGCACCTCGAGAGCCCCGTCCTCTACGCCGTCGACGATGCGCCGGGCCACCTCGGCCGCGCTGGTCTTGTCCGCGGCGATCTCCGAGACCATGTCGGTGTCGATGAACCCGGCGTGCACGCCGACCACCTGCGTGTGCTGCGTCGCCAGCTCGGAGCGCAGCGAGTTGGTCGCCGACCAGATGGCGGCTTTGGACGCCCCGTAGGCCCCGGCACCGCCCAGCCACGACAACACCGAATGCATGTTGACCAACGCTCCGCCGCCGTTGGCCGCCAGGATCGGGGCGAAGGCGCGTGCGACGCGCAGCGGTCCGAACACGTTGATGTCGAATGTGTCTGTCAGGTCGTCGAACCCGCCGTCCAGCAGCGAGCCAGGGTGCAGGATGCCAGCGTTGTTGAACACGATATCGGCGTCCGTGGCGGCACGCGCCAGCGCGGCCACCGACTCGGCCGAGCGCACATCGAGGGCATGGGGCACCACCTGGGGCCGGCCATCGCTGAACGCCGATCGACCGGTCGAGTACACCTTCGCCGCCCCGCGGGCCAGCACCTCATCGACCAGTGCCGCGCCCAGCCCCCGGCGTCCCCCGGTGACGACAACCACCTTTCCGTTTACTGCAACCATCTCCAACACCCTCTTCCGGCTAGATAACGAATACGTTAGTCAGATAAAACCACGAATCGCTGGATAATGCAATCGTTAGTCACGTAGTATGTCGGCATGGAGTTCGAACCCCGCCTGCGCGACCGCACCCGATGGTCGATCGGTGAGGCTTGCTCGATGGCGAAGCTGCTCAACGTGCTGAGCACCAAAACGGCGTTTTTGGCGCTGCGCGAATGCTTCTACGGCACTACCCGGTTCGAGGACTTCACCGAGCGGATCGGGGCCTCCGCGCCGGCCGTGTCCCGGGCGCTCAAGCAGCTCGAAGCCGCCCGGATCATCACCCGGGTGCCCTATCAGGAATGCGGCAAGCGGGTCCGCGACGAATACCGGCTGACCCCGGCGGGGGAGGATCTGCTCCCGGTCCTGGTGGCGCTGGTGCAATGGGGTGACAAGTACCTGCAGGACGGTGGCCCGCCGCTGGAACTCGTCGCCGCCGGCACCCAGCGCCGGATCGGGGTTCGCGTCACCGACGACCTGGATGCCCCGTCGATCGAACCCGAAAACATCCAGATCCGGCTGCCTGGCAAGCGCCGCTCACCCTGAGCTGTCAGACCCCGCTCGTAGCGTGCCGGCCATGAACGCGTTGACCGCGAGGGCTCGTGCGGCGCTGCGTTCCGGCGCGGGTCCTAGCTGGCCGACGACCCCTCCGGCGACGGCGACGAAGAGCCGCAGATCGCCGAGGTCGCCTACACCCCCGAGGGACTGGACGCCCTGTTGACCGAACGACCGTCCTGCTGGCGTTACGCGGTCTTTGTGTCGGTGCTGGTACAGCGATACGCGGCACTGCAAGCACGCATGCGCGATCAACAACTCGGCGACGCCGCGCACCGAGGCCCGCGCATTCACACCGATTTTCAGCTGGGGCAGCATCTGTTGAACTTGTGGACCAGATGTCCACGGTGGTGAGCCAGGTCGAGATGCTCAGCCCGGCCGGCAGTGCTGATCGCCGGCGGTATCGGGATCACGCCGTTCCTGTCGATAGCCCGGCATGCCGCGCGCGAAGCCCTGCAACATCCGCTGTATCTCTTCTACTCCAACTGGCGGCCCGAACTGGCGCCGTTCCTGCCGGAGCTGCACGAGCTGCAGCGGTCCAATCCGCAATACCGGTTGATCGCCACGATGACTGACCCGGACGCCTCAGCTCAGCCGTGGTCGGGCCAGACCGGAGTCATCGATGCCGAGCTGCTCAAACAGCACCTGCCGGACCTCACCAGCCCGGTCTACTACGTGGCCGGGCCACCGCCGATGGCGCTGGCGATGCTCGACCTGCTGCAGGACCTGGGCGTCGATGACGACGCCATCAAGTCCGCCGAGTTCTACGGCTACTGATCGTCGTCCAGGCCCGGCTCGGCGAGCCACCGACTCAGAAACCCCACCAGCTCAACCGGATCGGGCTCGTCGTCAAGCAGCGCGAGCAGCTCATCGCGCTCGTGCGGCGGCACCGGGTCGATCCCGCCGAAGAACGCGAAACCCTCGCCGGTCGGCAGCGCCCGTGAACAGATCAGCTGCCCGGGCTGCAGCGCGCGGCCCCGCTCGGTGACCTCGATAACTTCGCCGGTGCGCACGTCGCGCACGGTGACGCCGTGGCCGGGCTGCACCTGCTCGACCTCGAACACCGAGCGCGGCACCCCCAGCCACTGTTGGGCCAGCTGCCGCTCGTCGTCGGGCAGCAATTCGCCGCGTAATTCCAGGAATTCGGCGAACGCCCCGCCCTCGAACAACACCGTGTCGATCGCCAGTGGATCGGCCCGCGCCTCCGTCAACAGATCGTCGAGCTCGTCCTCGAGGTGGCGGACGCGTTCATAGCCCACCGCTGCCAACAGTTCGCCCCACTCGCCACCGCGCAGCTGCTGGTGGGCCTTGGCGTAGAGCCAGCCCACCCGCTCGGCCAGCGACAGCTGCTCACCTCCGAGGTGACACTTCTTGTACTTGCGGCCCGAGCCGCACCAGCACGGCTCATTGCGGCCGACGTCATTGCGCGGCGCCGCCCGGTGCTGTTCGAGCAGGTGCACCAGCGGATGCTCGGAGCCGGCGCCGGCCCGACGCAGCAGCTCCAGGCCGGCTTCGGCGTCGCCGCGGTCGGAGGCGAGTCGCGCCAGGTCGAACAGCGGCAGCGGCCAGTGCGGGTCCAACGATTCGGCGGCCAGCAGCGCGTCTTCGCCACCGGCGATGTCGCCGAGCCGCTCACACGCCACCGCCTGCAGCCAGCGCGTCGCCACCCGCGCCGAGCGCGGCACCTTCGGCTCCAGCGTCTCGGCGAACAGACCCAGCGCGGCACCACCCCACGCGCCGTCGGCCTCGGTCTCTGCCACGAAGACCTCCGCCAGCAGCGGATCGACAAGGGCCGCACCGACTTCGCCGATCACGGCGGCCACATTGTCATCGACGCGCCCTTGGCCCTCGGCGGGCCCCTCGCCGTCGACGAGGCCGAGCAGCCCGCCTATCCGACGGTAGAACTCGAGCAACGTGACCACCGCGAACGCATCCTCGGCATCCAGGCCATACCGGTCGGCCAGCAGCGCACACCTGCCCTCGAAGCGCCACCGCGGAAAGTCGAACCCCGCCGGCGCCAGCCAGCTACCGCTGCGAGCCAGCCCGTGCGCGTCGGCGATCTCACCCAGCGGGGCCAGCGGACTGGTGAACAGTGCGGGGTCCGCCGCGCAGGCCGCCCATACCACGGAGGCGAAATGCGACGGGGACTCATCCGCGTCGAGCAGAGCAGTCAACCGATCGCCGAGCGTCGTATCCGTGGCCGCGGTGACCGGCTCCAAACCGATTCCCTTGTCGGTCAACCGCATTCCGAGCAGATCGCCGGCGGCCACCCCCAGGCCGGCCAGCGTGCCCGGACTCAGCAGCAGAGCGCCGGGCTCGTCGACCAGCTCGAGCGGGATGCCGCGCTCCTCCAACAGCTCGTCGTCGTAACCGGGCACTACCACCGACACCGGTGAGCCGTCGGCGAGGTCGGGATAGTCGTCATCGCACAGTTCGGCGAGCGGAGCCAGGTCCGGGCTGACCGTCAGCAAGTCGTGAGTGAGCTCCTCTGCGGTGAGCCGGTGGGTAAAGACCCGCCCGGCCAGCACCGCCGGTAACCACACCCACCGGCCATCGGGCAGCGGGCGGGCCGGGCAGCTGAACTCATTGAGCAACTCGTCGATGACGGCGTCCGGGTCGGCGAGCCCGGCCTCGCGCAACCGGTCGGCGATGTCGTCTTTGGAAGCCGGTCCGTGGTCGGTCAGGATCGCCGCAAGTGTCGGCACCGCGTCGGAGGGTTCGGTCACGGTTGACACCTTAGGGTCGGCGGGCCGGCGGCGCAGCGATCATCGATGTCGGAGCCCACTGAAACAATCGAACTACCAGGAGATAGGAGGGGCCCCGATGGCAGAGTCCGCGGTTCACGGCTACGACATAATCGGCGACGTCCACGGCTGCGCCGACCAACTGGAGGCGTTGCTGGCCAAGCTCGGCTACGAAACCACCAGTGGTGCAGCGGAATACCTCCACCCGGACCGGCAAGTGGTGTTCGTCGGCGATCTCATCGACCGCGGCCCGGGGCAACTGCGGGTGCTGGAAGTGGCCAAGGCCATGGTCGACGCGAGCAGCGCCCAGATCGTCATGGGCAACCACGAATTCAACGCGCTGGGCTACCACCACGAGCACCCGGCGCGCAGCGGACAATACCTGCGAGACCGCAACGCGAAGCACACTGGGCAACACGCGGCGTACCTGGACCAGCTCACCGACGACCAACAGCGCCACTACCTGGACTGGTTCGCCACCCTGCCGCTGTGGCTGGACCTGGGCGAGCTGCGCGTCGTGCATGCCTGCTGGCATGAAAAGTCGATGGCGGTGGTGCAAGAGCACTGCGGGTCCAGCGCTCCCTTTGCAGATGAGCGTCATCTGGCGGCGGCACACGACAAGGCACACGAGCTCTACGACGCGATCGAGATCCTGCTCAAGGGCCCCGAGATCAGCCTGGTCGAACACCGCCAGCCCAAATACCTCGACAAGGACGGCCACCCCCGGGGTAGCGCCCGGATGCGCTGGTGGAACAGCGGCGCGCACGCCCTGCGCGACATCGCCGAAATGAGTAGCCGCTTCACCACCACGGAGGGCGAGCCTTACCCGCCGCTGCCGGAGCTGCTGCTGCCCGACGGCACCCAGTCGTTCGTCTACACCGGCGACGTCCCGGTGTTCTACGGCCACTACTGGCGACAAGGTGAGCCCGAACCTGACCACGACTTCACCGACCGCACCGCGTGCGTGGACTTCAGTGCTGTCAACGGCGGGGCGATGACCGCCTACCGCTGGTCGGGGGAGCGCCGGATCCAGCCCGAGAACTACCTGCAGATCCGGTGACGGGCGATAGCGCTGGCGCTATCCCATTGGGAACCACCCACATCGTTCGGTCCGGCGCGGACGGCGCAACACGCTGGTACCATCAATACGGTAGAAAGGTACCAACCATGGCGTTGAACATCAAAGACCCGTCCGTTCATGAAGCGGTCAAGGAGATCGCCAGGATCACCGGTGAATCCCAGGCGCAGGCCGTCGCGGCGGCGGTGCGGGACCGGCTGGCACGCCTGCAGGCAGATGACGTCACTGACCGGCTGCTTGCTATCGGTCGCCGGACCGCGGTCCGGATGAGCCCGGAGGCGAAGCGAGTCGACCACGGCGCGCTGCTTTACGACGAGCGCGGCCTGCCCGCATGATCGCCGACACCTCGGCAATCATCGCGATCCTCCGAGATGAAGACGACGCGGATCGCTATGCCCGGGCGATCGCCAGGGCGGAGACCCGTCGGCTGTCCGCGGCGTCCTATCTCGAATGCGGGATCGTCTTGGACTCCCAACGCGATCCCGTCATCAGCAGAGCGCTGGACGAATTCCTTGACGAGGCCGGCTTTGTGGTCGAGCCGGTCACCGAGCGGCAGGCTCGGCTGGCCCGACAGGCCTACATGGACTTCGGAAAGGGCAGCGGGCATCCAGCGGGTTTGAACTACGGGGACTGCCTCTCCTACGCCCTGGCGACTGACCTTCGTGAACCGCTGCTGTGGAAGGGCGACGACTTCGGGCACACCGGAATCCAGTCCGCCGCCAACGAATAGCCCACTACCCTGAGGCGCACATGACCCACCTCGTGCGCTATCGACCCGGTGACGCGCTGGCCGCGCTGCATCGGCGTCGCGGCCCGATGGTCGACGCCGGCCTCGGCCGCCACGGCTACGTCTATCTGTTCGGCGCCGAGGCCAACAAGTTCGTCTTCGCCAACTCCGATGCCTTCAACTGGTGGGACGCCTTCCAGGTGCTGGTGCCCGTCGACGGCCCCACCGCCCTGATCGTCAGCGACGGGGCCGATCACCGTCGCCGCCGCAGCCTGGTCCAACCGGCATTCCACCAGCGGCACGTCAGCAGCTACCTACAGATCATGGCCGCCAACGCCGACACCGTCATCGAGACCTGGCGACCCGGCGACACGATCGACATCTTCGCGCAGCTGCGCTCGGCGATCCGGCGCAGCGCCATCGAAACACTGTTCGGCCAGGCGATGGCCGGCCACGCCGACTTCCTCGGCGAACAGTTGCAGCCGCTGATGGACCTCACCCGCCGGCTGCCCCAAGTGCTCAAGGCCGAAGCCCGGCTGAAGATGCCGGCCTGGCGGTGCGCGATGGCCGCCCGAACCCGCGTCGACGAGCTGATCTACACCGAGATCGCCCGCGCCCGAACCCATCCCAGCGCCGACGACAACGTGCTGACTACCTTGATCGCCGGGCGCACCGAGGCCGGCGACGCGTTGCGAGACGACGAGATCCGCGACCAGATCGTCTCGTTGATCGCCGCCGGCTACGAAACCACCAGTGCGGCAATGGGGTGGGCGGTTTATGCGTTGCTGAGCACGCCCGGGGTGTGGCAGACCGCCGCCGCCGAAGTCCGCGACGTCACCGGCGGCCGTACCCCCGATGCTGCCGACCTGAAGAACCTGACCTACCTCAACGGCGTCGTGCACGAGACGCTGCGGCTCTATCCGCCGGCGGTGATCTCGGCGCGCAAGGTCACCCACGAGCTGTCGTTTCACGGCCGGCGCATCCGCGCTGGGCGCACGCTGGTCTTCAGCCCGTACGTCACCCACCGGCTGCCCGAGCTGTGGGCCGATCCGCTGCGCTTCGAGCCGCGCCGCTGGAACCCCGCCTCCCCCGGGTATCGCCGGCCCGCCCCGTACGAGTTCCTGCCGTTCGGCGGCGGCACGCATCGCTGCATCGGGTCCGCATTCGCCACCGCCGAGCTGACGGTCATGTTGGCCCGGCTCCTGACCAGAACGCGGCTGCACCTTCTTGACCAGCGGATACGCGCCGGCGGGTACGCGGCCCTACAGCCCCGCCCCGGCTTGACCGTGCAGGTCGGAGAGCCGCATCAAATTTCGGCGGCTTTTCGGTGAATGCGACACGACTGGCATTTTCCTTAGAGGTATGATGTGGTGTAGACCACGATGAAATAATGGTTGTGATCTAGACCACAGGAGATGATCGCCATGACGACTTTCTTGAGCGGCCTGGGCGTAACCGCTGCCACCGCCACTGTCGGAGCCAGCCTGATGGGGCAGACGACGGTCGCGTTGTGCGTCGGTCTGGTATCGGCGGCATTCTTCGCCGGCCGCGTCTGCTGATTCGCCCCAACTGCAGCAGCCCTAGTCGCCGAACGTGGCACGCTCATCGGCGTGCCCGTTTCACTGCCGGAAAACCCGAGGTTCGCCAGCTCCTCCGAGCGCCACGTCTACCAGGCGCTGATCGCGCAACTCCAGGACGGTGACGTCGTGGTCGCGGGCCAGCGCGTCACCGACCACCTCAAAGACCACGAGATCGATTTCGTCGTCGCGATCGAGGGCGCCGGCATCATCTGCATCGAGGTCAAAGGCGGCGAAGTCTGGCACGACGGGTCCGGGTGGCGTCAGATACGCGGCGGCAAGAAGTGCCGGATCGAACCCGTGCGCCAGGCCCGCGAGGCCTGTTATGCGCTGCGGGACTACATCGAGCACGATCCCCGCTGGACGCAGGGCCGGCTGCGCTGGGACCACGTCGTGGCCTTGCCGCACACCGAGCTGCCCGACGACTTCGAGCTGGCCGACTGTCCCCGCTGGAAGGTGATCGACCGAAACGATCTGTCGCGGCTGGCATCCCGGCTGCGTCACGTGCTGATCCGTCAAGAACTGGACAGACCGCTGCTGGGCGCCGAAGGCATCGACCAGTTCCGCAGCGTTCTGGGCGGACGGGGCCTGCCGCAGCGCGACGTGGTTGCCCGCGCGCTGGCCAACGACGGCGCCGCCGACGCCCTCACCGAGCAGCAGGCCGTGATCCTGGAGGCCATCCGGCTGCTCAACCGGGTGCAAGTGCGCGGCAGCGCCGGCAGCGGCAAAACCTATTTGGCGGTCGAGCAGGCGCGCCGGTTGGCATCCGAGGGGAAACGCGTTGCACTGCTGTGCTATTCGCACGGCCTGGCGTCCTACCTCAAGCGGATCACCGAGACCTGGCAGCGCCGCCAGAAGCCCGCCTACGTCGGCGAATTCCATTCCCTGGGTGTGGAATGGGGCGCACCCGACGGCCCGACGCACCCGGAGGAGTCGGTGCGCTTCTGGGAGGAGCAGCTGCCGCAGCAGATGCTCGAATTGGCGCAGAACCTCGACGACGGGCAACGGTTCGACGCGGTGGTGGTCGATGAGGCCCAGGACTTCGCCGATGCCTGGTGGGATCCGGTGCTGGCGTCACTGCGCGACGACGAAGAGGGCGGGCTGTTCGTGTTCAGCGATGAGGGTCAGCGGGTCTTCGACCGACAGGGCACCCCGCCGGTGCCGCTGGTCCCGCTCGTGCTGGACCGCAACCTGCGCAATACCCGCCAGATCGCCACCACGTTCCAGCCGCTGGTGGATCACCCGATCCGCTACCTGGGCGCCGACGGGCCCGAGGTCCACTTCGTGCCGTGCCATCGGGCTGATGCGGCGGAGACCGGCGACGATCAGGTCGAGAAGCTGCTCGATGACGGCTGGCGTCCCGAAGACGTGGCCTTGCTGACCACCGGCAGCCGCCACCCCGAGCAGGTCGCCCGCCAGGAACAGGGCAACGCGGCCTACTGGGACAGTTTCTGGGACGCCGATCAGGTCTTCTACGGACATGTGCTGGGATTCAAGGGGTTAGAGCGACGGGCCGTCGTGCTGGTGGTCGATGCCGCCGGGCCGGTCGAGCGGGCCAGAGAACGGCTCTACGTCGGAATGTCGCGGGCCCGGGATCAACTCGTGGTCTGCGGCGACCCGGATTTCATCGCCCATGTGGGCGGGCCGGATCTGGCGCGCAAGCTGGGGATCGCCTAGCGAGGCGCGGCAGGCGCAGCGTGAATCGATGATAGTGATATCAAAGCATGGTTATTGCTATCATCAGGGATGTGAAGCAGCTTCTTCTTCGGGTACCCGAGGAACTGCACCGACGACTGTTGGCCCGTGCTGCGCGCGAGGGCCGCAGCCTCAATGCGCTGGCCACCGGGATCCTCGACGCCGCTGCCGAGGCGGACTCCGGTGACCGGCGAGCGAAACTCCGGGCGGCCGCCGCGGCTTCGGGCGCACTGCGAACGATGCCTGCCCGGCCGATGAGCGCCGCCCGCCGGCAGCGCGCGATCGCCTCGACCCGCGGCCTGGGAGAACAGCTCGACCGCCTACTCGCCGATGAGCGCGACCGGCCGTGATCGCCTACCTGGACTCGTCGGTTCTGGCGCGGGCCTACCTTGCCGACGAGGACGGTCATGAGCCGGCGACTGACTTGCTCGCCGATCCCGAGATCGCCACCGTGACCGGTACCTGGACCCGCATTGAAGTCTCCGGTGCGCTGGTTCGCGCCGCACGGTCCGGCCGTGCCGACGAAAAGGGTCTGCTTGCCGCGCTAGATGCCGACCTTGTCGAGAAGGTGGCCGTGCTGGGGGCGCGGCAGGAGCAGGTGGAGGAAGACGCCCTCAAACTGGTGCGACAGCACGCACTGCGTGCGATGGACGCGTGGCACTTGGCCGTCGCCGCGCTCGTGGTCCCGCCGCTGCTGGAGCCCGGCGAGCAGAAGGGGTTCGCCTCACGCGACCCGGCGCAACGTCGGGTCGCCGAACTGCTCGGCTTCGTCGCGATCTGACTCCGCCGCTACCTAAGTCCCCGGCACATACGTCCGGCACGAATACGTCTGCGGGTCGCACATCACCGGCAGGGTGGTGCGGCCACCGTAGACACCCGGCAGATTCCAGGTCGGCATCAGCGGACCGTCGTACCAGGGATTGGGCATATAGCGGCAGGTGTCGAACGCCGCGCACGGCGGCCTCGGAACCTCGGCGGCGGCGACCCCCGGAACAGCCAGACCCAGACTGAACGCCACCAGCAAGATCGTGCGCATCGAGGGCTCCTTCTGCTCGGTTACGCCCACCATCGCACCGCCGACCGACAAAACCGTAGGGTCGAGCGGTGAGCATCGAAGACCGGCTGGCCGCCCTCGAACAGGTCGAGGCGATCAAGGCTCTCAAGCACCGCTATCTCCGGGCCTGCGACGCCAAGGATCCCGACACCTTCCGCGCCTGCTTCATCGCCAAGGGCGCCGACCTCGACTACGGCCCGCTGGGCGGTTTCACCGACGCCGACCAGATGGCCGCGGTCTTCCGCCGCATCGCGCTGCACACCGTGGACGGCAAACACGTCATCTTGGACATGCACCACGCGATGCACCCCGACATCACCATCACCGGCCCCGGCCGGGCAACCGGACGCTGGACCCTGAAGTTCCGTCAGCTCAACCTGATTGAGCGCACCGAGCGACTGCTCAGCGGCGAGTACGACGACGAGTACGTCATCGAGGGCGGGGACTGGAAGATGTCACGCTCCCACTTCCGCCAGCTGTGGTCGATGGTGCGCCCACTCGGCGACGCCGTGGTGGAGGCCTCCAGATGAGTGACGCACGCATCGCCCTGGTCACCGGCGCCAGCCGCAGCGTCGGCAAGGGCATCGCGCTGGCGCTGGGCTCGCACGGCTGGACGGTCTACGTCACCGCGCGGCACCAGGGCCCGCTGGAGGAGACCGC
The DNA here is from genome assembly GCF_001673565.1 of Mycolicibacter sinensis. Taxonomy (GTDB): domain Bacteria; phylum Actinomycetota; class Actinomycetes; order Mycobacteriales; family Mycobacteriaceae; genus Mycobacterium; species Mycobacterium sinense_C. The sequence goes on along the minus strand of NZ_LZMF01000093.1, from coordinate 16,647 downwards.
CCGAAGCGTCACCGAGCGGGGCGGGTGCGGCATCGCGGTACCGTGCGATCACGGCGACGACGACCAGATCGCCGCGCTGTTCGCCCGCATCGCCGACGAGCAGGGCGGGCGGCTGGATCTGCTGGTCAACAACGTGTGGGCAGCGCCGAAGGGGTTCGCCGGGTTCACCGAGAAGTTCTGGCAGCGCCCGCTGACCGACTGGGACACCCTGATCGGGGTGGGGCTGCGCGCCCACTACGTCGCCTCGGTGCACGCCGCGCAGCTGATGGTGGCTCGGGGGTCGGGCCTGATCGCCAACATCTCCTCGTTCGGCACCCGCGGGCATCTGCACTCGGTGCTCTACGGCATGTCCAAGGCCGGGCTGGACAAGATGGCCGCCGACATGGCCGTCGAGCTGGGCGGCACTGGCGTGAGCGCGCTGTCACTATGGCCGGGGCTGGTGAGAAACGAAGTGATGCAGGGCTTCATGGATCGCGGCCTGGACAACTTCCAGGGCTTTCCGCTGGCCAACGCCGAAACGCCGGAGTTCATCGGCCGTGTCATCGCCGCGCTGGCCGACGACCCGGACATCGCGGCCCGCAGCGGACGCACCCTGATCACCGCCGAGACCGCCCTGGATTACGGCGTCACCGACGTCGAAGGCAACCAGCCCGACTCACACCGCAACCTGTTCGGCGGCGGGCCGCTGTATTGAGCGTGCACCAACCCCCAATACACTCGCGGGCGCCATGACCGACAACGCCCTGGATTCCGAAGCGGGCCGCCGCAGAACCTTCGCCGTGATCAGCCATCCCGACGCCGGCAAATCGACCTTGACCGAGGCGCTGGTGCTGCATGCCAAGGCGATCACCGAAGCCGGCGCGGTGCACGGCAAATCCGGTCGTCGCGCCACCGTGTCGGACTGGATGGAGATGGAGAAAGCCCGGGGCATCTCCATCACCTCGACCGCCCTGCAGTTCCCCTACCGCACCGCCCGGGGGCAGGACTGCGTCATCAACCTGCTCGACACTCCCGGCCACGCCGACTTCTCCGAAGACACCTACCGGGTGCTGACCGCCGTCGACTCCGCGGTCATGCTCATCGATGCCGCGAAAGGCCTTGAGCCGCAAACCCTCAAACTGTTCCAGGTATGCCGCCACCGCCGGATCCCGATCATCACCGTCATCAACAAGTGGGACCGCCCCGGCCGGCACGCCCTGGAACTGATGGACGAGATCCAGACCCGGATCGGGCTGCGCCCCACCCCGCTGACCTGGCCGGTCGGCATCGCCGGCGACTTCCACGGGGTGCTGGATCGCCGCTCGGGAAACTTCATCCGGTTCACCCGCACGGCCGGGGGCGCCACCGCGGCACCCGAAGAGCACATCGCCGCGGACGCTGCGCATGAGGCGGCCGGCGCGGACTGGGATACCGCGGTCGAAGAGTGCGAGCTGCTGAGCGCCGACGGCTCCGACTTCGACCGCGAGGCGTTCCTGGACTGCACGTCGTCCCCGGTGCTGTTCACCTCGGCGGCGCTGAACTTCGGGGTGAATCAGCTGCTCGACGTGCTCACCGAGCTGGCGCCGCCGCCCAGCGGCGCGCTCGACGTCGACGGCAATCGGCGCCCCACCGACGCGCCGTTCAGCGCCTTCGTGTTCAAGGTGCAGGCCGGCATGGACTCCGCGCATCGCGATCGCATCGCGTTCGCGCGGGTGTACTCGGGAACCTTCGAACGCGGCGATGTGCTCACGCACGCCGCTACCGGCAAGCCCTTTGTCACCAAGTACGCGCAGTCGGTGTTCGGCCAGCAGCGCTCCACGCTGGACGCCGCCTGGCCCGGGGATGTGATCGGGCTGGCCAACGCCGCCGCACTGCGCCCCGGCGACACACTGTATTGCGATGTGCCCGTGCAATATCCGCCGATCCCGAGTTTCTCACCCGAGCACTTCTCGGTGGCCCGCAACGTCGATCCCAGCAAGCACAAGCAGTTCCGCCGCGGTATCGAGCAGTTGGATCAGGAGGGCGTCGTGCAGGTGCTGCGCTCGGATCGCCGCGGCGATCAGGCTCCGGTGCTCGCCGCCGTCGGCCCGATGCAGTTCGAGGTCGCGGCGCACCGGATGGCCACCGAGATCGGTGCGCCGATCGCACTGGAGCCGCTGCCGTATCAGGTCGCGCGGATTGTGGAGCCCGGCGACGTCGATTTCGTCGGCAGGCAGTCGTTGGCCGAAGTCATGACCCGCACCGACGGCGTGCACCTGGCCTTGTTCTCCAACAGCTGGCGGCTGCAGGGTTTCCAGCGCGACAACCCCGACGTGCAGCTGCGGTCCTTGGTGGCCGCAGAAGGGTAGCGGTCCTCACTCGCGCAGCCGCACCATCCGCGTCGTCGAACTCTCGTCGAGCTCCACCAGGTCCGAGTAGGACCGCAGGAAATCGCTGAATGACTTATAGCCCAACTCTTTCTCGCTGAACGACGGGTCCATCCGCTTCATCTGCGCCTTGACCGCCGAGTTGTGCAGCCACTCGACGTCGTCCTTCTCCAAGCCGATCTGCAACGCGCGGGTGAGCAGCGCGGTGGCGGTGTCCACCGGATCCGGCGCCGGCGGCTCGTCGGGCTCCTTCGTGGCCTGCCGGGTGCGCCGTTTCGGTTCCGCCTCGGGTTCGGCCGGGGCGGGCTCGAACACCGGCACCCCGGGCAGTGCGTCGTAGCTGACGAAGTCGTCGCAGGCCGCGGCCAGTGCACGGCTGGTTGATCCGGCCACCCCGATCCCGACGACGTAGCGGCCCAGGCGTTTACAGCGCTGTGCCAGCGGGATGTAGTCGGAGTCGCCGGCCACGATCACCACGTGGGTCAGATCCGGCAGCCGGAACATGTCCTCGACCGCGTCGACGGCCAACCGGATATCTGCGCCGTTCTTGCCGTAGGCGGCCGCCGGGAACAACTGCACCAGATCGACGGCGCGCCCCACCAGTTGCGCCCGGTAGCCGGTGTTGACCTCGGCCGACCAGTCGGCGTAGGCGCGGGTGAGCACCAGCGTGCCGAACGACGACGCGAAGTCGATGATCGCCCCGACGTCGACTGTGGCACGCGCGAGCCGATCCGGATGCTTGGTCAGGCCCTTGGCCTTGTCCTTCTGAAAGGAGCTGCGTCCGTTGACCTGGTCGTAGCGCGAGATCACGATGTTGTCGAAGTCGAGGTACACCGCGACCCGGGTATCGCCGGAGTCCGTCATGGATGCCAGTGTGGCACGCACACCGCTCTCGGCCGTGGCGGCTTGTCGCTCAAAGGCGGGCAACTATCCCTGTGGTCGGCCGTCGGCGACGTGCCTACCCGGGCCGGTACCACCGCGGGATCAACTCCCGATCCGGCAGCGGGTACTGCCCGTAGAACCCGTGCGGATCACCCCGCAGGACCTGGGCGTTCTGCAATTCGGCGCGCTGCCGGATCTCGCGGAGGCGGGCTTGTTCGGCGGCGCGGTGCGCGGCGTAGCGGCGGGTCAGCCATCGGGTGACGATCACCGCCAGGGCGATCACCACTGCGGCCAGAATGACCCAGCGCAGCCACCACAGCAGCCCGATGAACACCAGGATGGCGAAGCCCGTTCCGTCGCTGCTCGACTGCTTGCGCTTTCCCATGGTCACGACGGTAATCCGGGGGTGTGACAGGTCTTGGTCGTCTACCGGCCCGGGGAAGCGGTCGGCAGGCCGAGGGCGCCGGCGGCGTCGAGCAAGCGTTGGTCATAGCCAACAAACGCCGTCAACCTGGCGCCGAAAACCGCGTGGCCGGTAGCCAGATGAATGGCATCCAAGGACCGTAATGTCGGATCGGGATATGCCGCGGCGGCGGCTCGAACCACATCGTTCACCTCATAGCGGGAGACCCGTGCCACCATGGCTGGGACATCGGCAAGCAATGATGGCTCCGCCCGTCGGATAGCGCGAGGTAGTTCCACCTCGATCAATGTTGAGGACACCCATGGTGTGGATTCTTGCGTGCCAAGCCAATCGGCGAGTGCATCACTTTCCGGTTCACGACGGATGAGCTTTACCAGAGCCGACGTGTCCAGGTACAGCATCAGTAGCGCTCGTCGTCCCGCATCTCGCGGAGCAGTTCCCCGGCCTCGTGATCGGTACGAATAGGACCCGTTGGGCGAGGCACCGGCCCGCTGACGGTCGCCGGCTGAAGTAGCCCAGCATTGATCATGTCGGCTAGTGGACTGTCCTGGGCTGGGACGAGCCGGGCGACAACCGTGCCCCGCTCGGTGATCTCGAGATGCTCGCCACGCTTGACCCGAGCCAGTACACCGGCGGTGTTCTGGTTCAGCTCACGGACGGGCACCTGAGACATCCTCGTATCGTACTACCAATTTGTAGTACACGACGGAAATCATGCCTCGCGCAGCCGCAACGCCAGCCCCGACGCCCGCACCGCCCGCCGATCCAGCGCGGCACGGATCTCCTCCTCGGAACCGACCACCCGCACCTTGTGCTTGGCGCGGGTCACCGCGGTATAGAACAGCTCCCGGGTCAAAAGGCGCGACTCGACCGGCGGCATCAGCACCGTCACCACGTCGGCCTCGCTGCCCTGGCTCTTGTGGATGGTCATCGCATACATGCTCTCCACATCGGAGAGCCGGCCGGTGGCGAAATCCACCGGGCCCGCCGCGGTGGCGATCACGGCGCGCAGCCCGTCGGCGCGTGCCGTGACCACCCCGGTGTCGCCGTTGCGCACCCCCAGCCCGTAGTCATTGGCGGTGATCAGCAGCGGCCGCCCGGCATACCAGTCCGCCCACGCCGGGTCCCCGGTCTGCTCCGACACCCAGCGCCGCACCTGACGGTTCCAGTGGTTCGCCCCGTGCCGGCCGTCGCGGTGCGCACACAGCAGCCGGTGCTCGTCGAGATTGCGCAACGCCTCACCGGCGTCACCCAACAACGCCGCCTGGCGCACCCGCAGCGCGTGCGGCACCGCGATCTGCGCCAACTTGTCGGCCAGGGCGGCCGGGCCGGCCACGTCGATCCATTCCCGGTGCTCATCATCGGAGCCCAGCAGCGCGATCACGGTGTCACCGTCGCCCTCGCGGATCGCCGCGGCCAGCTCACCGATCGGCTTCTTGTAGCGGTGCGCGGTCCGCAACGTCGCCACGCGGGTGCCCGGCCGCGCCGCCAACCCCTCCACCAGGTCGGCCAGCACCGCCCCAGCCTCCACCGACGCCAACTGGTCGGAATCACCCACCAGGATCAGCCGGGCGGTCGGCCGCACCGCCTCGAGCAGCCGGGCCATCAACGTCAGCGACACCATCGACGTCTCATCGACCACGATCACGTCGTGCGGCAGCCGGTTGGCCCGATTGTGCTTGAACCGCGACGAATTCCCCGGCCGTGACCCCAGCAGCGCGTGCAGCGTGCGGGCCTGCAACCCGGCCAGCCGGGTCTGATCCACCGGATCCAAATCCGCGACCTGACCGGCGACCGCCTCGGTCAGCCGGGCCGCGGCCTTGCCGGTCGGTGCGGCCAGCGCGATCCGCAGACCCGGGCGGCCCGACCCCTCGGCCTGCTCGGCCAGCAGCGCCAGCAGCCGGGCGACCGTGGTGGTCTTGCCGGTGCCCGGCCCGCCGGTGAGCACAGTGACGGCCTGGGTCAGCGCGATCTCGGCGGCGCTGCGCTGCTCGTGGTAGTCCGGCGGGAACAGCCGCTCGAGCGCCGCCGGCTCGGCCGCCCCGGCGTGCGGGGTGGACAGTGCCAGCAGATCGGCGCAGACCTGCTCCTCCTCGCGCCAGTAGCGGTCCAGGTAGAGCAGTCGATCGGCGTACAGGCGCAACACCTGCTTGGTGACCAGTGCACTGGCGCGCACCGCGGCCAGCCACGCCTCCGGTTCCGGCCAGGCCAACTCCGGCAGCTCGGTGCTGGCCGCCACGGTGGCCAGCTCCACGCAGACCGACCCGGTGCGCAGCGCCCGCACCGCCAAAGCGACTGCCAGCGCCACCGATTCGTCGGCTTCGCCGCCCAGCGCGCAGATCCGTTGGGCGGTATGCACGTCCGCCGCCTCCAGCACGCCGGCGTCGTTGAACTCCCGCAGGATTCCGGTGGCCGACTGCGCCACCCGCCACGACAGCGGGTCATCGATGCTCACGCGGTCACCCCCTGGTGCAGCAGATCCGACAAGGCGATCACCAGTGCGGCCGGCGGGCGCCAGCTGAACACCCCGGCCGGATGCCCGTCGAGAATCGGGGTGTCCGGCCCGCACATGCCGCGCACGAACAGATACAGCACCCCACCCAGGTGCTGCTCCGGGTCGTAACCCGGCTGGCGCCACCGCAAGAACCGGTGCAGCACCGCGGTATACAGCAGCGCCTGCAGCGGATAGTCCGAGTGCAGCATGGCCTCGGTCATCCGGCCGAAGCTGTAGTCGGCGGCGGTCTCACCGAGCTGATTGGTCTTGTAGTCGACCACCAGATAGCGCTGATCGGGCAGGCGCAGCACCACATCCAGCGAACCGGACAGGTAGCCGCGCAGCGACTGGCCACCCAGTGTGTCGGAGAGCAGCCGGTCGGCGTAGACCGCGAACGGGTCCTCGGGGGCCAGGTGTTCGCGCAGCAGCGCGCCCACGTCGGCGACCCGGACCTGCGGCGCCGCGCCGGGGACATCGCCGCCGGCCAGCGGGATCTCGAACTCCAACTCCCGCAACCGGTCCCCCAGCCCGATCTGGCGCAACGTCACCCCTTCGGCCAGCGGCCCCAGCCAGGTGTCGTGCATCGGCACCAGGGCCGCGGCGAGCTCGTCGGCCTCGACACCGATCGGCCACCACGGCTCGTGGTCGCGCACCTGCGCAGCCAGCTCGGCCGCCAGATCCGCCGCGAACGGGTCGGCGGTCTCCAGCACCGCGTGCACCAGCGACCCGAACGTCGTGCCGCCGGGCAGATCCGCCATGGGGGAGCGCACCTCCGCGCCGGTGGGCGGGGCCGCCTCGGTGACGGTGACGTCCTCGGACTCGTCGTCGCGGGCGTGGGTCTCCGGCTCGCTGTGCACCCCGCTTTCGGCTTCGGCCTGGGCGCCGCGGATCAGCGCCGAATAGGAGGTGCGCCGCCAGCCGGTGTCGATGGTTCGGTGAAAGTGCCGTACCGCCAAGTCTTTCGGGGTCACCGGCCTCGGCAGCGGCGTCGGTTGCACCACCTCGGAGTGCTCGGCCACCGGTCCGCCGGCGGCCTGCCAGCTCTCGAACACCGCCCACGCCTCGGCGTCGCTGATCCGCGGCCGGCACGAGATCGGCACCTGCACCTCGCCGAACGAGCGGCCACGCAGCAGCCGGGACAGCCCGCTGTTGGCCTCGTCGCGGCTGGGCCCCCACCACGCCACCACCTGCGATTGCGCCCGGGTCAGGGCGACGTAGGTGTTGCGCAGGTGATCCAGGGCCTCCTCGGTCTGGTGCAGATCTGCGGCCAGGTACCGGTCGGGTCCGTCGTCGCCGCCGATGTAGAGGCAGCGCGTCTCGGAGCCGTCGACAGCGGGCTCGTGATAGAGCAGGTCGCCCTTATCGCCGATGAACCGGTTGAACAAGAACGGCAGGTACACCACCGGGAATTGCAGCCCCTTGGCGGCGAACACCGTCATGATCTGCACGGCCCCGGCATCGCTGTCCAGCCGGCGACTGCGTTCGGTGGCGCGACTGGTGCGGTCCTCGCACTGCTTGCGCAGCCAATCGCGCAGGCCGGGCAGCCCGAGCCGGTCGGCGTGCGCGGTCTCGTGCAACAGCTGCCCGATGTGGGCGCAGTCGGTCAGTTGCCGCTCGCCACCGCGCTGACTGAGCACCCGCCGGCCCATCCCGGCCAGTTTGGCCGCCTCGAACACCGCGGCGATGCCGCGCAGCCGGGCGTGGTCGATCCACTCGCGCAGCGTCTGCGCCACCCGGTCGGTGAGGTCGTCCCCGCCGGCGGCCAGGGTCTCGGCGGTCTCGCCGAAGAACATCGTGCACGCCGCGGCCCGCACCAGGCCGCTGCGGTGCGGGGCGTCGAACGCCTCCAGCAGGCACAGCCAGTCCCCGGCCGCACCGGAGACGAACACGTCCGCATCGCCGGTGTAGACCACCGGAATGTCCAGCGCGGTCAACGCATCCCGGCACAGCGCGGCGTCCTCGTGCCGCTCGACCAGGATCGCGACATCCCCGGCGGTGATCGGTCGCCCGTCGTATGTCGCCGCCGAACCGAGCAGGGCGGCGACGTCGGCGGCCAGATCACCGGGGATGTATTCGCGCAGTATGGGTATCGGGATATCCTTGACGGCCGAGCAGCCCACGGTGGGCCGGTCGACCACCCGAAGCCGAAACGGCGCGTTGTGCGGCGCCCCGGCCAGCCGCTGCCCGCGATGGTGGGCCTGCACGGCGGGCACCACGATCTCCGGATGGCCCAGCTGCACCCCGCCCAGCACCACCTGCAGGGCGTCGACCAGGTCGGAGTCGCTGCGCCAGTTGGTGTCGAGGGTGCGATGGTCGTCGGCGTTGCGGGCGGCAGCCAGGTAGGTGTAGATGTCGCCGCCGCGGAAACCGTAGATGGCCTGCTTGGGATCGCCGATCAACACCAGCGTCGAATGCCCGCGGAAGCCGGCGTCGATTACCTCCCACTGCACCGGGTCGGTGTCCTGGAATTCATCGACCATCACGATCGGCCAGCGCCGCCGCATCCGCTCGGCCGCATCGGAATCACTGCGCCGCAGCGCATCTCGCAGCAGGGTAAGCAGGTCGGTGTAGCCGAGGATGCCGTGGCGGCGTTTGCGGTGCGCCAGTTCGGCCAGCACATCCGCGGCGAAGTCCAGTCGTGCGGCGGCCGCCGAGCCGGGGTCGGGGTTCGCCGGGCGCAGCTGTGCGGCGGGCTCCTCGACCACCTTGGAGGCCAGCGCCAGCGCCTCGTCACGGCTGAACGGTGGGGGACCCTCGGCGTGACCGAAGTGCGCCAGGTAGCGGTCGTCGACGATCTCACCGACCAGATCGGCCAGGCTCTCCAGCAGCGTCAGGGTCTCGTCGGTGTCACCGGCCACCCCGAGGGATTTCAGTACCAGCGAACAGAACTGGTGGATGGTGACGATGGTGGCGGCGTCGAAATCGGCCAGCGCGTCGCGCAACCGGTCGTGCCGGGCGCTGCGCAGGTCGGCGGGGCCGTCGAGCAGGTAGCGCTCCAGGTCATTGTCGGCGGCCCGCGCCCCGCCGAGCACCGCCAGCGCCCCGGCGACCAGGGTGCGCACCCGGTCCCGCAGCTCGCGGCTGGCCAGCCGGCCGAAGGTGATCAGCAGCAGCTCGTCCGGGCGGGCCAGCCCGTCGGCGAGATAGCGGGTGGTCAGACCGGCCAGGGCAAAGGTTTTGCCGGTGCCCGCGCTGGCCTCCAGCACCACCGTCGAGCCGGCTTCCGGCAGCGGCCCCGAAAGGTCGAAGCTGCGCGTCATAGCTGTCCCTCCGCGGCCAGCAGCGGCGCCCACAGCCGCACCGCCAGTGCACCCAAACGGGTGCTCTCCCCGTCGATCTCCTCACCGGGCCGCGGGGGACCGAGCAGCCGGCTCAGCGGGGCATTAGCACCCCACACCTTGGCGACCGCCTTGTCGGTGCAATCGCCGTAGGTGCCGCCCCAGATGAAGCGGGTCTTCCACAGCGGATCATCGCCGTCGCGCCGAGCCTCCGCCCAGGCGCATGACGTCGCCAGCGGCAGCGGGATCGGTTCGCGGCGGCCCGCGTCGTAGATCGCCACCAGCTGGCTCAGCACCGCCCGCGGATCCGACCCCGGGCCGAACAACCGCTGGCTGATCGGGCTGCGCCCGCCGCGGCCGATGCACAGCGCCGACCACCCCCGGTCGGGATGCTGGGCGGCCAACGCCTGCAGCGTAATCCAGTCCTGCAGCACGTGTTTGGCCGCCAGTTTGGAATAGGTGACCGACACCGTGCGGGTGCCGTACACCCCCGGGACGGTCCCGGACAGCCGCCGCCCGCCGCCCAGATCGATGTCGACGTCGTGGGCGGCCGGGTCGCCGCGGCGGTGGCCGATCGCGGCCTCGGCCAGGGTGCGGGCCAGATCGCGGATCTCGCAGGCGGTTCGCATCCCGAGCCGGCCCGGTGGCAGCGTGCCGCGGCGCCACTCGGCGTTGGCCGCCTCGTCGGGGTGCATACCGCTGAGCATGTCGGTGAGCATCCGGTCGCCGACGCCCCAGGTGGCCAAGCCGTCGATCTCGACGGGCATGGCGTCGTCGACCCCCTCGACCTCCCACGGCAGCGTGTAGTCCAGCGCGCGGAAGAAACCTTTGACCGGGTCTTTGAAGAAGGCCAGCAACTCGGCCAGTTCCACATCGCCGGCCGGCGGCGTCAGGATCGCGGTGAACTGCTCCGGGGGTTCGCTGCGTTTGCCGGCGGCGGCTTCGGCGGCGGTGCGCGCGGTCGGATCGAAGGTGAACGGGCCGGGCCGGCCCAGCGCCCCGGGCGTGACGTTGCGAATGTCGAACGGCTGCAACGGTTGTTCGACGACGATGCGGTCCCGCACCGGCTCGCCGGTGGTGGCGTCCAACGCGTCGAGCAGTTCGGCCAGCGGCACCGCCGGCGGCTGGGCCTTGCCGGAGTGTTCGTCGGCGCCGGTGTAGGTGATGACCAGTGTCTCGGTAGCCGCACCCACCGCATCCAGCAGCAGCTGCCGGTCTTGCGCGCGCGGGTCGCGTTCGCCGGTGTGCGGCCGCCGGGCCAGGGCGTCGTCGCCGTTGACGTGCGCGACCCGGGGAAACACCCCGTCGTCCAGCCCGATCAGGCACACCACCCGGTGCGGCACCGAGCGCATCGGAACCAGGGTGCACACCGTCAGCCCGCCGGTGCGGAAGTTCGCCCGGGTCGGGCGGCCGGCCAGCCGCCCGGCGAGCAGCGCGCGCACATCGGGCAACCGCAGCTCGGTCTCAGCGCGCGTGTCGGCCTGGGCCAGCACGTCGGTGAATTCCCGGTGCAGCTGGCCGGCCTGCCAGCCGTCGTCGGCGGAGACCCGGGTCATCGCGGCCACCCCGTCGAGCAGGGCGGTGATCCACTCGCTGAGCGGCGCTGCCCCGGTGAGCGCGTCAGCGGCGGTCTGCAATCGGTCGACGAACTCAGCCAGCCGCCCGGCCAGCTCCACCTGGTTGCTGCCCACGTCATCGAGCGGCAGCGCGGTGTCCAGCCAGGCCCGCGAGTCATCGGACATCGCGACACCGGTCAAAATCCGATCCAGCCCGAACCGCCAAGTGTTGTGCTGAATTTTGGCCAGGCCGTATGGTTCCCGGTGCGCCGCATCGAAGCTCCACCGGATGTTGGCGCTGCGCACCCAGCCGGTGATGACCTCCAGGTCGTCGTCGGTGAACGCGAACCGGGCCCGCACCGGCGCTGCCTGCGCGAGGTTGAGCACGGCACTGGCGGTCACCCGGCTGTCGGTGACGTCCAGCAGCGCGGCGGCCACGCCCAGCAGCGGGTTGGTCTGCACCGGTGCGCGGTCGGCCAACTGGACCCGCAGCAGATGCGCCGGGTGGTTCTCCCCGGCCAGCTCGCCGAGCCCGAAGCCGGCGACGATCAGCGGCGCGTAGGTCTCGATGTCCGGGCACATCACGATGATGTCGCGCGGCTGCAGCGTCGGGTCGTCGGCCAGCAGGCCCAGCAGCACTTCGCGCAGCACGTCGACCTGCCGGGCCGGGCCGTGGCAGGAGTGCACCTGCACCGACCGGTCGGTTTCGGCGAGCACCCGCCCCTCGGGCCGGATCGCGTTGCCGGCCAGATCCGACTGCAGCCAACCCAGCAGCGTGTCGGAATTCGTTGAGCTGCGCAGGTATTCGTCGGTATCCGGCTGCGGAAGCCCGCGTTGCAGCTCGCGCAGATCACGTCCGAGCGTGCGCAGCAGCGGGTGCTCGGCCGCCGTGCGGCTGGTGTCCTCGCTGCGCGGAACCACCCCGTGCACACCGCTCAGCGCCTGCCACAACCGATCCGAGGGGTGCGGCAGCCACAAGTGCAGCTCGTGGTAGGTGGCCAGCGCACCGAGCAGTTCGATGTCGGTGCACGCCAATCGGGTATGGCCGAACAGCGACAGCCGCGGTGGCAGCGTCTCGGCGGGCGCCTGGCGCAGCCGGGCCAGGGTCTGCTGGTGGCGGACGTGCGGCGGGGCGATGCCCATGGCGGCGACCAGGGCCCGCCACAGCGGCGGCTGCCAGGCCAAATCGGCGTCCAGATCGCCCGGCGCCTCGTCGAGCCAGTCGGCCAGCAGCTGCGGGCGCTGGCGGGCGTAGGAGGCGAACAACCCGGCCAGCCGCCGGGCCACGGCATAGCGGCGCCCGCACCGCACCTGCGCGTCGTCACCGGTGTGGAAATGGCCCAAATGCGTTGCCAGCGTGGCACACCAGGGCTCATCCAGGCTGGCGTCGATCACCGCCAGCAACGGCCAGCTCATCGCATCCGGCGACCACGGATCGTCGTCGGCTGCGCCGGTGATCTCGGCGATCAGCGACGCCGGGTTGCGAAACTGGACCCCGGCGCAGACCCCGTCGCCTCCGGACCCGGCCCCGAGCACATGGGCCAGCCGCTGGGAGAGCCAGCGTTCCACCCCGCGCGCCGGCACCAGCACCAGCTCCTGCGCGAACGGATCCGCCGGCGGCGTCGCCAACAGCGCGCCCAGGCCGTCGGCGAGGACGTCGGTGCGCTCGGCGCGGTGCAGGTGCAGTCCCATCGCGGCCACCATAAACCGCGCCCCCGACGAGGGCGCCGAGCCCGCGGGTACGGCGGGCTCCGGCTGAACCATCGGCCGGTCGGGTTCGTGGTGCCTGTCATGAGGATCTACACCCTGGTACTGGGCGCTATCGCCGCACTGGTTGTCGGGCTGGCCGGCCCACCGGCCGCCACGGCCGCCGACGAGCGGCTGCAGTTCACCACCACCACCATCGACGGGACCCCGTTCAACGGTGCGAGCCTGCAGGGCAAACCCGCCGTGCTGTGGTTCTGGAGGCCGAGCTGCCCGTTCTGCAACGCCGAGGCGCCGTCGGTGAGCCAGGTCGCGGCCGCCAACCCGCGGGTGGCCTTCGTCGGGGTGGCGGGGCGCGCCGATGTGGCGGCCATGCGGGACTTCGTGGCCAAGTACCACCTGAACTTCACCAACCTCAACGACGCCGACGGCTCGATCTGGGCGCGATTCGGGGTGCCCTGGCAGCCGGCCTACGTGTTCGAGCGCTCCGATGGCACCTCGACATTCGTGAACAACCCGACTGCGGCGATGTCACAGCAGGAGCTGTCCGACCGGGTCGCGGCGCTGACGTAGGTGAACCACAACCTGCCCGGACTGGCGTTCGCCGCGGGGTTGGTGGCGGCGCTGAATCCATGCGGGTTCGCGTTGCTGCCCGCCTATCTGGCGTTGGTGGTGCGCGGTGAGCGCGGCGGCGGGTTGAGCGCGGTGGGGCGTGCGCTGGGGGCCACCGCCGCGATGACCCTTGGTTTTCTGGCCGTGTTCGGTGCCTTCGGGTTGCTGACCGTGACGGTGGCGGCGCGGGTGCAGCGTTTCCTGCCGTATGCCACGGTGGTGATCGGCATCGTGCTGGTGGCGCTTGGTGTTTGGCTGCTGGCCGGCCGCCGGCTCGCGGTCGCCGCATTCGGCGGGCGGTGGGGGCCGACCGCCCGGATCGGTTCGATGCTCGGCTACGGGGTGGGTTATGCGTGCGCGTCGTTGGGCTGCACGATCGGCCCGTTTCTCGCGGTCACCGGGGCGGCCCTGCGCGGTGGCCTGGGCGGGGTGACGGCCTTTCTGGCGTATGCGGCCGGGTTCGGGTTGCTGGTCGGGGTGTTGGCGATGTCGGTGGCGCTGGCTCGTTCGGCGCTGATCGACCGGTTACGCCGAATCACGCGCTATGCCAGTCGGATCAGCGGTGCACTGCTGGTGGCCGTCGGGCTCTACGTCGGCTACTACGGCTTCTATGAGGTGCGGTTGTTCGAGCTGGGCGCCGGCGGGGGCGATCGGGTGCTGGCGGCGGCCGGGCGGGTGCAGGGCACGCTCGTCGGGTGGGTGCACCAGCAGGGCGCGTGGCCGTGGCTGGCGGTGTCGGCCGTTGTCGCGCTGGGTGCGCTGCTGCGTGCTCGGCCGATGACAGCGCGGTCACCACAAACCCCCGACGTCGACGGGACTGCCTCGTAGGCTGGTGCACGTGAAAGCGGTCAGCTGCAGCAATGCGCAACTCGAGCTCGTCGACCTGCCCAACCCGTCACCGGCCAAGGGCCAACTGCTGCTCGAGGTGGTGCGCTGCGGCATCTGCGGCTCCGACCTGCACGCCCGCCGGCACGCCGACGAGGTCGCCGACGTCGCGGCCGAGAGCGGCTACGACGGGTTCATGCGCTCGGATCAGCAGGTGGTGTTCGGCCACGAATTCTGCGGCGAGGTGCTCGACCATGGCCCCCGCACCCGCAACGCGCCGCGCGCCGGCACCCGGGTGGTCGCGGTGCCGCTGCTGCGCCGCGGCAAAGACGTCCACCCGGTCGGGCTGTCGAAGGCAGCGCCGGGCGGCTACGCCGAGCAGATGGTTGTCGAGCAGTCCATGACGCTGCCGGTGCCCAACGGACTGTCGACGGAGGCGGCCGCGCTCACCGAGCCGATGGCCGTGGCCTGGCATGCGGTACGACGCGGCGAGGTGCGCAAGCGCGACGTGGCGATCGTGATCGGCTGCGGTCCGATCGGCCTGGCGGTGGTGTGCGTGCTCAAGGCCCGCGGCGTGCGCACGGTGATCGCCAGCGACTTCTCACCCGGCCGCCGCGCGCTGGCCACCCGATGCGGCGCCGACATCGTCGTCGACCCGGCGCAGGACTCGCCCTACGCCGCCGCCGCGGGCCACGGCCACCTGGAGAAGGCGTCGGATGCGTTCGGGTTGGCGGTCGGCACCGTGGAGAAGCTGTACAAGGCGCGACTGCCCTGGTGGCATGTCTGGCGGGCCGCCGAAGCGGTCGGCGCCGCCACTCCCAAGCACCCGGTGATCTTCGAGTGCGTCGGGGTCCCGGGTGTCATCGACGGCATCATCGCCGGCGCCCCACTGTTCTCCCGGATCGTGGTGGTCGGGGTGTGCATGAGCCCCGACACGATCCGGCCCGCGATCGCGATCAACAAGGAAACCGACCTGCGGTTTGTGTTCGGTTACACGCCAATGGAATTCCGCGACACCTTGCACCTGATCGCCGACGGTAAAGTCGACGTCTCCCCGTTGATCACCGGGACGGTCGGTCTGGGCGGGGTAGCAGCGGCGTTCGATGCGCTGGCCGACCCGGCTCAGCACGCCAAGATCCTGATCGACCCGAAAAGCCCTGTGCAGGAGGTTTCGTGACGTCCGGCATCAAACGCATCGCGATCAGCACCGGCGGTGGCGATGCTCCCGGCCTCAACGCGGTCATTTACGCCACCACTCTGGCCGCCCGCAACCGCGGATGGGATGTCGTCGGGATCCGCGACGGCTTCAACGGGATGCTGCTGGGCGACCGCTACGCCGACGGCGGGCTGATCGACCTGACCCGTGAACGGGTGCGCGGCATCATCCACCAGGGCGGAACCATTCTGGGCAGTACCAACCGGGGCAACCCGATCGCCTACCCGGTGCAGCAGGCCGACGGCAGCTGGGTCGAGGTCGACCGCACCGAGGAGTTGCTCGGGCGTTTCGCCGAACACGGGATCGATGCGCTGGTCACCGTCGGCGGCGACGGCTCTTTGACGATCGGCAATCACCTGCACCGGGCCGGGCTGCGGCTGGTCGGGGTGCCCAAGACCATCGACAACGACCTGGACCGCACCGCCTCGACGTTCGGTTTCGACAGCGCCGTCGGGTTCGCCTCGGAGTGCATTGACCGGCTGTTCTCCACCGCAACCTCGCACAGCCGGATCATCGTGGTGGAGGTGATGGGCCGCTACTCCGGCTGGATCGCCCTGCACGCCGGCATGGCCTCCGGCGTGCACGCCATCCTGCTCCCGGAGATTCCCTACCGCCTGGAACCGGTCGCCGAGCTGATCAACCAACGCGCACAACGCGGTTCGACGTACTCGATCGTGTGCGTCGCCGAGGGTGCCACGCCGGTGGGCGGCACGCGCACGGTGGCGGCCACATCGGTGGGTCAGGCCGAACGCCTGGGCGGTATCGGTGCCAAGGTGGCCGCCGAACTCGAGGCGCTGACCGGGCGCGAATCGCGTGCGGTGGTGCTCGGCCACCTGCTGCGCGGCGGATCGCCGACATCGGCGGACCGGCTGCTGGGCCTGCGGTTCGGGGCCGCCGCGGTGCGTGCCCTCGATGAGGGACACAGCGGGGTGATGGTGGCGCTCAACCCGCCGACGGTGGACTATGTGCCGTTGGCCGAGGCCACCAGTCGGCAGAAAACCGTTCCACCGGACTGCGATTCGATTCAGACCGCGCGCGATATCGGTATCCGGTTCGGCGATGAGAGTGTCGCTGCGGGCTGAGTTCGAGGCCCGCGGCGGCGGTCTTGCGGCGTCGTGGGGGATGTGATGTGTGCCCGCCTTTGAGCGACAGGCGACGTTATGTCAGCCGCCCAGGCGCGCAGTGGGAATCGGGCGTCGGTGCCGGCGCCGCCACAGGTTGACGTAATCGGCGTTGTCGCTCAAAGGCGGGCACACGCCCATATCCTCCGGCCCGGTGACGGATGGGGCAGGTGGGAAACGATGCGCTCAA
>NZ_LZMF01000092.1:0-43035 GCF_001673565.1 Mycolicibacter sinensis | reverse complement strand
TGGCCCAGCCGCGACGGCGCCGGGCCTGGCTGACCGCAGGGGCGGGGGCGTTCGTCGCCCACGCGGCCGCCGTGGTGATCAAGCGGGTGGTCCGCCGCGAGCGCCCACACCATCCGGCGATCGCGGTCAACGTGGCCACCCCGAGCCGGTTGAGTTTCCCCTCGGCACACGCCACCTCCACCACGGCGGCCGCGTGGGCGACGAACGCCCCCGCCCCTGCGGTCAGCCAGGCCCGGCGCCGTCGCGGCTGGGCCAGCGCACCGAGCGCGGACACCGCCAGCCAGCCCAGGCTGTGCTCACCGAAGTGCGACATGGCACGCGCGGTGGTCAGCACCCCGGTACGGCCCGTCAGCGCCGACTGCACGGCGACGAGCACCGCGTTCTCGCCGTGCGGGGGGCCGGCCAGCGGTTCAGTCATGGTTCTCCAACAGCACTGTCTCCCACTGCTGTTTGCTGGCCAGTGTGGGCAGTGCCCGCCGGTAGGCCCGGCGCAGGTCGTCGAAGCGGCGGCCCAGCTGGTACTGGCGGCGCAGCGACTCGCGCAGCAAAGTGAACATCTTCTCCCGGTCGCGCTGCCGGTAGACCACGCCGCGGCCGTCGGCGGTGGTCACGGTGACGCCGTCCTGGGTGCACAGCAGGAACCACCGGGCGTCCTGGGTGGGCACGTTGAGCTGCGGGCGCTGATGGTGCTCGGGCGCGGTGGCCTTGAGGTTGTGGGCGATGCCGCGGGCCAGCCGGTAGCCGATCGACAGCGGTTGCACCGGCGGGCGCATCGGCTTGCGGCGCTTCGACGGGGCGGGCAGCTGGCTGGCCGCGGGCAGCACTACCGCGTCGGGATAGGTCTTGCGCAACGCGTGGATGTCCGGCAGCGCCGACTCCAGGATCGAGAAGATGTGCTCGGGACCGGCCATGAAATCGTCGAGCGCCTTGTTCTGCACGGCGACCGTCGAATACTCCAGGCAGGCAAGGTGTTTCAGCGTGGCCTTGAGGTGGCTGCGGATCAGGCCGGCGATGTTGCCGTCCCAGTGCAGTGCGGCCACCATCAACCGGTTGCGCAGGTGGAAGTAGGCCTGCCAGTCGATCGCGTCGTCCTTGTCGCTCCAGGCCATGTGCCAGATCGCCGCCCCGGGCAGGGTGACCGTGGGGTAGCCGTGCTTGCCGGCTCGCAACCCGTACTCGGCGTCGTCCCACTTGATGAACGACGGCACCGGCTGGCCGACCTCTTCGGCGACGGCCCGCGGGATCATGCACATCCACCAGCCGTTGAAGTCGACGTCGATGCGCCGGTGCAGCTCGGGGGTCTCGGCCAGCGAGTCGGTGGCGAAGTTGTGGTCGTACTCGGTGTGCGGGGCGTTGGTCCACATGAACACGCCCGGGTCGACGACCTCGCCCATGATGTGCAGGTGCGACGGCTCCTGCAGGTTGAGCATGTGCCCGCCCACCAGGGTGGGCGTCTTGGCGAACCGGTTCAGTGCGAGTGCCCGCAGGATCGAGTCCGGCTCGATGCGGATGTCGTCGTCCATGAACAGGATCTGTTCACAGCCGGTGTTTTTCAGCGCCTCGTACATCACCCGGCTATAGCCGCCGGAGCCGCCGAGGTTGGGCTGGTCGTGGATCGACAGCCGGTCACCCAGCGCGGCGGCCGCCGTCGGGAATCCCGGATGGTCACGCGCTTTGCGGGTGCCCTGATCCGGGACGATCACCGCGCTGATCACCTCGTCGACGCACGGGTCGGAGGTGAGCGCGGCCAGCGCGTTGACGCAGTCGTCCGGCCGGTTGAAGGTCGGGATGCCGACGGCGACGTCGGCGCGCCCGGGCGCCTCGACCGGCGCGTACCAGCCCCCGCCGATCAGGGTGACCGCGCTGTCGGTGGTGATGTCGAACCAGATCCAACCGCCGTCCTCGAACGGCTGCAGGCCGACCTCGAACTCGATGATCGCCGGCGCGCCACTGCCATCGACGGATCCGAAAGGCTTGCCGTCCACCGCGATACGCGCACCGGTGGCCTTGGAACGGTAGACGTCGACACGGCCGGAACCGGTCAGTTCCAGGCGCAGCACCACCGACTCGAGGATCGACCAGCGGCGCCAGTAGGAAGCCGGGAAGGCGTTGAAGTACGTCGCGAACGACACCTCCGACTCCTCGCCGATCTCCAGACTGGTGCGGGTGAGCGGGTGCGCCCGGCGGTTGTTGGTCTCCGACTCCTCGATGTAGAGCTTGCGGACGTCCAGCGGCTCACCGTGGCGGGGCAGGATGATCCGCGAAAGTCGGCTCACCGCACGCGAACTCTTGGCCTTGGTCATCGGTTGTTTTCCCTGTTGTTCTCGTGCAGCGGAACGCCCTCGGCCAGATACGGCGCCAGGACGTTGTCGTACATGCTCAGCGCACTGGCGATGGCCATGTGCATGTCCAGATATTGATAGGTGCCCAGCCGCCCGCCGAAAAGCACCTTCGCCGACTCCATCTCGGCCTTGGCCAGCCGGCGGTAGGCCTCGACCATGGCACGGTCGTCGGGGGTGTTGATGGGGTAGTACGGCTCGTCGTCGTCGCGCGCGAATCGCCCGTATTCGCGCATGATCACCGTCTTGTCGGTCGGGTAGGACCGTTCCGGATGGAAGTGCCGAAACTCGTGGATGCGGGTGTAGGGCACGTCGGCGTCGTTGTAGTTCATCACCGGGGTGCCCTGGAAGTCACCGGTGTCGAGCACTTCGAGCTCGAAGTCCAGGGTGCGCCAACCGAGCCGGCCCTGCGCGTAGTCGAAGTAGCGGTCCAGCGGCCCGGTGTAGATGACCGGGGCATCCGGACTGACAGCCCGAAGCTCGTCGCGGACGTCGAACCAGTCGGTGTCCAGCCGGACTTCGATGTTGTCGTGCGCCGCCATGTTCTGCAGCCACGCGGTGTAGCCGTCGACCGGCAGTCCCTCGTAGGTGTCGTTGAAGTAGCGGTTGTCGAAGGTGTAGCGCACCGGCAGCCGGGTGATGTTGGACGCCGGCAGCTCGGTGGGGTCGGTCTCCCACTGCTTGGCGGTGTAGTGCTTGACGAACGCCTCGTAGAGCGGGCGGCCGATCAAGCTGATCGCCTTCTCCTCGAAGTTGGCGGCCTCCTTGGTATCCACCTCCGAGGCCTGCTCGGCGATCAGCGCCCTGGCCTCGTCGGGGGTGAAGTAGCGGCCGAAGAACTGCGACACCAGGCCCAGCCCCATCGGGAACTGGTAGGCCTGGCCGTCGTGCATGGCGAAGACCCGGTGCTGGTAGCCGGTGAAGTCGGTGAACTGCCGCACGTAGTCCCAGACCCGCTTATTAGAGGTATGGAACAGGTGCGCGCCGTATTTGTGGACCTCGATGCCGGTCTGCGGCTCGGCCTCGGAGTAGGCGTTGCCGCCGATATGGTGGCGCTTTTCGACGACCAGGACGCGCTTGCCGAGCTGCGTGGCTGCGCGCTCGGCAATGGTCAGGCCGAAGAATCCAGAACCAACAACATAGAGGTCGTAGCGACTAGCAGGTGAAGTCATCGGCGCCAAGGGTATCTGAACAGCGGCCGTGAGCAGCGTCGGCGCCCCGCCACTTCCGCCGTCCAGCCGACCGGGCGGCCCCTCGCAGCGCCGCCGGCACCGCGAGATTGCGCTCACGCAGGCAAAACGCGCGAATTCCCTGCACCAGTCCAATCTCGGCGCCCGGCCGGGATAGCGACGCCGACGAAGGGTTGGTCGCGGTTTCCTCACGATTCGATCTCGTCACTCTATTCACATCAGTCACACGCGTACCGTCGATCCGGTAGGCAGTAAACGCTCTGGGGGTCCTCGGCGAGATCGGGACCGAGGGGCAAAACATATTGAGGAGACTTCCGTGCCGAACCGACGTCGACGCAGGCTCTCGACCACCATGAGCGCAGTCGCCGCCCTGGCAGTCGCGAGTCCGTTTGCAGTTGTCGCAGTATCCGAGCTGGCCGCCCGCCAGGACGCCCCGCAGCAGCGCGACTTCGTCGCGGCCGCGTCGGTGGCCGACCTGCCCAATGAGCTCATCTCAGCCCTCACCCAAGGGCTGTCCCAGTTCGGGGTGAACCTCCCGCCGGTGCCGGGCTTCGGGGGCGGGACGGGTTCGATGCCCGGCGCCTACCCCGCCTCACCGGGGCTTACCTCGCCGGGGCTGTACCCCGCCTCGCCGGGGTTGACCTCGCCCACGGGCCTGACGCCGGGCCTGACCACCCCGGGGCTCACCGACCCCTCACTGACGACGCCGTCACTGTCGACGCCGCCGCTGGGCACCCCGGGCGTGTCCACCACCTCGGGCTTGACGACGCCGGGCCTGACCACGCCGTCGCTGGGCACCCCCGGGCTGACCTCACCCGGTCTGACCACGCCGTCGCTGTCCGACTCTTCGCTGACCAGCCCCGGGCTGACCAGTCCCGGCTTGACCAGCCCGGACACCGGTCTGCTGGGCTCCGGTGACCCGCTCACCTCGCCGGTGGGCCTGGACCCGGGCCTGGACGGCACCTACCCGATCCTCGGCGACCCGTCGCTGGGCATGGGCATGCCGGAGGAAAAGGGCGGAGTCGTCAGCGACCTGATGAGTGCGGCCAACCAGTTGGGCGCCGGACAGGCCATCGACCTGCTCAAGGGTGTGGTGATCCCGTCCATCGCGCAGGCCGCGCAAGGTGCCGCCCCGGCCGCCGCGGCCGCACCGGCTGCGGTCCCGGTCCCCTGACCCAGGAGCCTGTTTCCCTAACGGCACCGCAGAGTCAGCCCGCCAGGGCAACGGAGGACTCTGCGGTGCCGTTAACAATTCGGCCGGCCCCCAGGGTCGCGTGTCGCATCACTAACAACACGAGACACATACGTAACATCAGCACGTGCCAACCCGTCGCCCCCCGCCGACGATCAAGCTGACCGCTACCGTCGCGACCGTGCTGATCCTGCCGTGGGCACTGGGCTATGGATCGGGATCTCCGACGGACGAGACACCCAGCGCCGCCGCGACCAAGCTGAACCAGCAGCCGCTGCCCGACCTGGAGCCCGGCGTCACCGTCCGCGAGATCACCCAGGACGAGCCGTTCACCATGGTCGCGCTCACCGGCGCCGACCTCAGCGGCACCTCGGCGAAGATCCGCGCCAAGCGCTCCGACGGCTCCTGGGGGCCCTGGTACGCCACCGCCCACGAGGTCACCGAACATGCGTCGCCGGCCCGGCCCGCCGACGCCCCGGGGCCGGACGGGACCGAGCCGGTTTTCGTCGGGCGCACCACAGCGGTGCAGATCGCGGTCACCCGGCAGGGCCCAGCCGCCCAGGCGAAGACTCCGGCCAAGCAGCAGACCCCGCCGAAACAGCCCAAACCCGACCTGGGCTACATCCCGGCCACCGCCGCCCAGCCGTTCGCCCAGAACATCTCCGCGGTGCTGATCACCCCCCCGAAAGCCCCGGTCGACGCGCAGTGGTCGCCGCCGAGCGCGGCCCTGGCGCCGGGACAGCCGCCCAACATCATTCCGCGCAGCCAATGGGGTGCCGGCGCCCGCGGGCGGTGCGGCAAGCCGGCGGAGAGCGGCCCGATCCACGCCGCGGTGGTGCATCACACCGCGGGCTCCAACGACTACTCCCCCGAGGACTCGGCGGAGATCATCCGGGCCATCTACGCCTACCACACCCGCACCCTGGGCTGGTGCGACATCGGCTACAACGCGCTGGTGGACAAGTACGGCCAGGTGTTCGAGGGCCGGGCCGGCGGCGTCACCAAGGGCATCGTGGGCAGCCACGCCGGCGGGTTCAACAAGAACACCTGGGGGGTGTCGATGATCGGCACCTTCGACGACGCGCCTCCCCCGCCGATTCAGCTCGAGACCGTCGGCCGGTTGCTGGGCTGGCGGCTGGGCCTGGACCTCGCCGACCCGCGCGGCACCGTGCACCTGACCTCCGCCGGCGGCGCGTTCACCCACGTTCCCCGCGGCTCGGAGCTGACGCTGCCGGCGATCATCGGCCACCGCGACCTCGACGCGACCGAGTGCCCCGGCGAGCAGGGGTATGTGGCGCTCAACGAGATCCGCGAGATCGCGGCCCGATTCGGTGACCCCCCGGGACCGGAAGACCTCGCCCGGACGATGCAAGGTGGCGCCATCCACGCCCGCTGGCTGGAGCTGGGCGGCCCGGAGGGCCTGCTCGGCGCCGTCACCTCGCCTGAGGCGATCGGCGAGGGTTCCACCAAGTACGCGACCTTCGAGCACGGCGCGGTGTACTGGTCACCGGAGACCGGCGCCCAGCCGATCACCGGGGCGATCTACGACGCCTGGGCGTCGCTGGGCTACGAGCGCGGCATGCTGGGGCTGCCCACCAGCGCCGAGATCCCCGAACCGGAGTGGATCGGGCAGAACTTCCAGCACGGCACGCTGAACTACAACCGGGCCAGCGGCAGCGTCGTCCGGGTTATCGACGGCAACGCCGAAGAGCTGCCGCCACCCCCGCCGGAGGGCCCGCCGGTGCAGCTGGAGCGCTTCTCCCGGGTGCTGGAAATCGGTTAACCCCCGCTGGGGTTCCACCACCGTTCCAGCACCCGCGCCAGGCCGTCGTCGGTATTGGGCGCGGTGATCTCGGCAGCCGCCGCCAGCACCTCGGGATGCGCGTTGCCCATCGCCACGCCATGGCCCGCCCCCAGCAGCATCGGCAGATCGTTGGGCATGTCGCCGAAGGCCACCACCTGATCGATGCCGATTCCCAGCGGCGTGATCAGCTCCTCGATGCCGGTGGCCTTGGTGATCCCGGCCGGCACCACCTCGACCAGCCCGTTGTTGGTGGAATAGGTCATCTCCGCGGCGCTGCCGATATGCGGCGCCAGCTGCGCCGCCATGTCGGCACTGGCCGCCCCGGCCTGGCGGATCAGCAGCTTGATCGCCGGCTGGGACAGCAGGTCGGCCAGGGAGACCTCGGTGTTGTCCGGGTTGAGCCAGGCGTGTTCATAGCCCGGTGAGCTGACGAACTGCGGCGTCGCCGCGTCGTGTGCGCGCTCGCCGATGCGTTCCACCGCCAAACCCGCGCCGGGCAGGACGCGTCCGGCGACCTCGGCCAGTTTGACCAGGCTGTCGGCCGACAGCGTGCGCGCCGAGATCACCCGGTCGGTGTCGGGGTCGTAGAGGACCGCCCCGTTGGCGCAGACCGCCAGCGGGGCGAAGCCGAGCGCGTCGACGACCGGGGCGATCCAGCGCGGTGGGCGCCCGGTCGCCAAAATGAAGCCGGCGCCGGAGTCGACGGCCGCGTGCACCGCCGCCCGGGTGCGCGCGGTGATGTTCTCGGTGTTGTCGAGCAGGGTGCCGTCGACGTCGCTGGCGATCAGCGCGGGAACCGGGTACTCCATCAGCGCCGACTCAGTCCGGCCAGCGTGCGCCGCAGCCGGCCCCGCTGTGCCCGCTCGAGCCGCTTGCGATCGCGTTCGGCCAGTTCGGCTTCGCGCATCACCAGGGCTTCGGCCATGGTGGGGGCGCCGCCGCCGAGCCGCCGCGGCACCCAGTACGCGCCGGCGGGGTGCGGGTACTCCAGTTGCGCCTGGTCGAGCATGGCGGCCATGGTCTCACGCAGCGCGGCGGTGGTCGCCTCGACGTCACCGGTGGCGGCCATCGGCCGGCCGATCTTCGCCAGCACCGGAACGTGGTTGCGCCACAGGTTCTTCGGGTGATCCTTCGTCCATACCCGCTGCATGCCCCAGACGATGACCGGGATGATCGGGACACCGGCGGCGCGGGCCATCCGGGCGGCGCCGGTCTTGAACTCGCGCAGTTCGAAGCTGCGGCTGATGGTGGCCTCGGGATGCAGCCCGACCAGCTCACCCTCGCGCAGCCGCTGCACCGCCACGTCGTAGGCGCCGGCCCCGGCCGAGCGGTCGACCGGGATCAGCTTGATGTGCTTGATCACGTAGCTGATCACCGGCACCTCGGTCATCTCGGCCTTGATCATGAACCGCAACCGGCGGCGGCGCTGCAGGGCCGCCATCGAGGCCGGATACCAGTCCAGGTAGCTGGTGTGGTTGAGAGCGAGCACCGCCCCGCCGCGTTCGGGAATGTTCTCCAGGCCCTCGAAGGTCGGGTGCGGCCCGTTGGCCTTCACCAGCGCCGGGATCACGATCTCCAGGGTGCGGAAGAAGGGTTCAGCCATCCTCGGCGCTCCGTGTTCGGTGGGCCGCCCGCTGCGCCAGTTCGCGTTCGTCGAGGACGGTGGCCTCCGCCGGGGTGGGGGCGGTACCGCCCAGGCGCCGCGGCACCCAGTACTGGCCCGCCGGGTGCGGATAGTCCTGCTGGACGCCGGCCAGCATCGGCGCCATCTGCGCACGCAACGCGGCGCTGAGGCCGGCGGCGTCGCCGGCCGGGGCCAGCGGCGGGCCCGCCAGCACGGTGATCGGGATCCGGCTGCCGATCAGCCGCGCCCGCGGATGATCCTTGGTCCACAGCCGGTGGGCACCCCACACGATCAGCGGGACGATCGGCACCTGCGCCTCGAGCGCCATCCGGGCGGCCCCGGACTTGAACTCCTTCAGCTCGAAGCTGCGGCTGATGGTGGCTTCCGGGTAGACGCCGACCACCTCGCCGGAGCGCAGCGCGGCCACCGCGTGCCGGTAGGCGTCGGATCCGGCGCCGCGATCGACCGGGATGGTGCCGGTGTGGTGGATCAGGTAATTCACCACCCGCACCTGCTGCATCTCGGCCTTGATCATGAACCGCATCCGCCGGCCCCGACGATAGGCCGCCAGCGCCGCGGGCAGGAAGTCGACGTAGCCGGTGTGGTTGATCGCGATCACCGCGCCGCCCTCGGCCGGGATGTGCTCCAGGCCGCGAAAGTCGATGCGGGCGCCGGAGACCTTCACCGCGGTCACCGCTGTCAGCTCCAGCGCACGAAAAACCGGCTGCATGCCAGGGCTACTCCGCGGCGCCCGTCGCAGTCGGCGGCTGCGGGTCCCGGGCGGCCCGCGCCTCGGCCTTGCGGGCGGCTTCCTCGGCGTCGAGCCGCAGCGCCTCGGCCGGGGTGGGGGCACCGCCGCCGAGGCGGTGCGGCACCCAGAACTCGCCGGCCGGGTGTTCGGGATAGGCGTCCTGGGTCTGCTCGAGCAGGTGTTGCATGCGGGTCTGCAGCAGATCCCGCAAGTCCTCGACGGGCAGCGTCGGCGGTATCGGTTCGCCGACCGCCACCGAGATCGGCACCTTGGAGCGCCCCAGCCGTCTGGGGTGGTCCTTGGTCCAGACCCGCTGGGCGCCCCACACGATGTGCGGAATGATCGGCACCTGCGCCTCGAGTGCCATCCGGGCGGCGCCGCTCTTGAACTCCTTGAGCTCGAAGCTGCGGCTGATCGTCGCTTCCGGGTAGACCCCGACCAGCTCCCCGGCCCGCAGGTAATCGACGGCGGAGGCGTAGGCGTCGGCGCCCTGACCGCGATCGACCGCGATGTGCCGGCAGCCGCGCATGATCGGGCCGGTGAAGCGGTTGTCGAAGGTCTCCTTCTTGGCCATGAACCGCACCCGGCGCCGCGGTTTGTTGTCGTAGGCGGCCAGGCCGGCGAACGCGAAGTCGAGGTAGCCGGTGTGGTTGATGGCGACCACGGCGCCGCCACTGGCGGGGATGTTCTGCGCGCCGGTGACGGTGATCTTCACCCCCTGAAAGCGCCATAACGTGCGGGCGGTTGTCGCGACGCTCCCGTACCACGGCTCCACAGTCGTCCAGCCTAGGCGATGCCGCCGGCCGTGCCGCCGTTAAGCTCGGGAGGAATCTGCTACAGCGTCGGGAAGGTACCAGTGCGGGTCACCAGCGTCGGACACGCCGGCTTCCGGATCGAGACCGCCGCGGGCAGCATCCTGTGCGACCCGTGGGTGAACCCGGCCTACTTCGCGTCGTGGTTCCCGTTCCCGGACAACTCCACGCTGGACTGGGACGCCCTGGGCGACTGCGACTACCTCTACATCTCGCATCTGCACCACGACCACTTCGACCCGCGGCACCTGGCCGCCCACGTCAGCAAGGACGCGGTGGTGCTGCTGCCCGACTATCCGGTCCCGGATCTGCGCACCGAACTGGAGAAGCTGGGCTTCCACCGGTTCTTCGAGACCACCGACTCGGTGCGGCACACCGTGAGCGGCCCCAAGGGCGATCTCGACGTGATGATCATCGCGCTGCGTGCCCCGGCCGACGGCCCGATCGGCGACTCGGGGCTGGTGGTTTCCGACGGTGCGACCACCGTCTTCAACATGAACGACTCGCGCCCGATCGACCTGGACGTGCTCAAGGCGTTCGAGAACATCGACGTGCATTTGCTGCAGTACTCCGGGGCGATCTGGTACCCGATGGTCTACGACATGCCGGAGCGGGCCAAGGAGGCGTTCGGCATCCAGAAGCGGCAACGGCAGATGGACCGCGCCCGCCAATACGTCGCGCACGTCGACGCCCGGTGGGTGGTGCCGTCGGCCGGCCCACCGTGCTTTCTGGATCCCGAGCTGCGCTACCTCAACGACGACCACGGCGATCCGGCCAACATCTTCCCCGACGAGATGGTGTTCCTGGATCAGCTGCGCCGCAACGGCCACGACGGCGGACTGCTGATGATCCCCGGGTCATCTGCGACGTTCGCCGGGGCACAATTGGATTCGCTGACCCACCCGGTTGACGACGTCGAGGCGATCTTCACTTCCGGCAAGGCCGACTACATCGCCGCCTACGCCGATCGGATGGCGCCGGTGCTGGCCGCGGAGAAGGCGTCCTGGGCGCCGGCTGCCGGGCCGGCGATGCTGGAGCCGCTGCGGGCGCTGTTCGAGCCGATCATGGCCAAGAGCAACGAGATCTGCGACGGCATCGGCTATCCGGTGGAGCTGGTGCTGGACGGGTCGGATCAAAGCGGGGCCCATAGCGAAACCGTCGTGCTGGACTTCCCGAAACGCATGGTGCGCGAACCGGTTCCGGGCGAGAAGTTCCGTTACGGCTTCGGTATCCCGCCCGAGCTGGTGCGCACCGTGCTGCGCGACGGCGAACCCGACTGGGTCAACACCATCTTCTTGTCGACCCGATTCAAGGCTTGGCGGGTCGGCGGCTACAACGAGTACCTCTACACGTTCTTCAAGTGCCTCACCGAGGATCGGATCGTCTACGCCGACGGCTGGTTCGGGGAGAGCCACGACGACTCGGCGACGATCACCTTGGGCGACTGGCAGATTCAGCGCCGCTGCCCGCACATGAAAGCCGATCTGTCGAAGTTCGGGGTGGTCGAGGGCAACACTTTGACCTGCAATCAGCACGGCTGGCAGTGGGATCTGAAAACCGGCCGCTGCCTGACCGCCAAGGGCCACGAGCTGCGCTGCGAGAAGCTGTGAGCGGCTCCTACGACGACGGCCTGATCGCCCTGGACGGCAGGGCGATCACGTTGCGCCGCTACCACTTTCCCTCCGGCACCTCGAAGGTGATCCCGTTGTCGGCGATTCGCGGCTACCGCGCCGAACCGCTGGGCGCGCTGACTCACCGCTTCCGGCTGTGGGGCAGCTCGGATCTGCGCCGCTGGCTGCCGCTGGACATCAAGCGGCCGCTGCGATCCACCTTGATCACCCTGGATCTGCACGACAACCATTGGCCGCGGCCGGCGTTCACCCCGGCGGACCCGGAAACGTTCCGGGTGCTGCTCGACGAGCTGCTGGCGGGGGCGAACCCGAACTGAATTGACCCCGGCTACCGCGGTGGTAGCGTTGATCGCCGCGCAAGCTAAAGGGGTCATCGGTGCACCTGGAGTCGATCAGCATTCCGTTGCTGGTCGCCGAGGCCGGCGGTGATCCGTGGGCGATCAACGCCGCGCTGCAGCACGGCCGGCCGGCCCAGATCGACGGTCTGGCGAAGGCATTTCACCACGCCGGGAGCTCCGCCGCCGAAGCCGATGCCAGTTTCGAGCAGGCCCGCAAGCGGTTCGAGGGCGCCTGGAACCGGGAGAACGGCGATCATCCGATCAACGATTCCGCGCAGGTGCAGCTGGTCACCACCTCGCTGGGAGTGCAGGCCGAGCAGCTGCCCAAGATCGCCGCCGATCTGGAGAGCATCGCCGCGGCGCTGGCCGAAGCACAGAAGTCGTCGGCGGCGTGCATCTCCGAGCTCGAGACCGTCCTTCAGGCGATTGACACCAACCTGACGCACTGGCTCGAGGTGGACAAAAGCCCCGATCTGACCGCCGAGCAGCGCCAGGGAGTCCACGACCAGATCCACGACCTGCAGCAGGCGGCGATCGACGACACCAAAGAGACGCTGCGCCGCATCAAGGTCGTCCGCGACGGCTACCTGGGCGCGCTGCGCGCCGCCGAGGCCCGGCTGCGCGCCGAGGGCTATGACCCGGGGCTGGTCAAAAACCTCGACCAGCCCACCTCGCCGCTGGGTGATCCGCTGATGCCGATCCCCCCGTCCGACACCGACCCGCAGGCCGTCACGAACTGGTGGAATTCGCTGACCCCGCAGCAGCGCGCGGCCTATCTCGCGCAGCACGACCCGGGCCTGGGCAACCTCAACGGCATTCCCGCCGACGCCCGCAACGAAGTCAACCTCGCGGTGATGCACGACGACCTCAACCGGGTGCGCGACCTGGCCAACCTGCGCGGCGTCTCCGTCGACGACGTGCTGCGCAACCCCGGCGTCTACGGCCTGTCGGCCGGTGATGCCACCCGCTATGCCAATGCGGTGCAGACCGAAAAGGGTTTGCAGCACATGGCCGGCAAGGTCAACCCCGACGGCACGACCGCGCGTCAAGCCCTGCTGTGGGCGTACGACCCGTCGGCGTTCAACGGTCAGGGCACGGCGGCGGTCGCGCTCGGCAACCCCGACCATGCCGCCAACACCGCGGTGGTGGTTCCCGGCACCGGCAACAGCGTGCAGCAAGGCTGGCTGGCGAGCAGCGACGCCACCAACCTCTACGACCAGATGCGGTTGGCCAATCCCGGTGAGTCGACGTCGGTGCTGGCCTGGATGGGCTACGACGCCCCGGACAGCCCGGCAGATCTGCGAATCGCCACGCCCTGGCTGGCGCGTGACGGTGGCGAGCTGTTGGCCGCTGACGTCAACGGCCTGTCGGCGACCCACGACACCGGATTGTCCTCGCACGTGACGGTGATCGGCCACTCCTACGGCGCCACCACGGTGGCCGACGCGTTCGCCAACAGCGGGATGCACGCCAATGACGCGGTGCTGATCGGTTGCCCCGGAACGGATGTGGCGAAAAGCGCCGCCGATTTTCATCTCAACGGCGGCCAGGTCTACGTCGGCGCGGCCTCCAGCGACCCGGTGTCGTGGCTGGGCCAGTCCGGGCTGGCGCCGGACTTCATCAACCACACCATGCACCACCCGCTGGGCGAGATGGCCGGGCTGGGCACCGATCCGGCCGGCGATTCCTTCGGCTCGGTGCGTTTTCGGGCCGAGGCGGTCGGTCACCAGGGGCTGGCGTTCGGCGATCACTCCCGCTACTACGACGTGGGCAGTGAATCCTTGCGGGCGATGACCGACATCGCCGCCGACAGGGGGCAGTCACTGGCCGACGGGGGCCTGATCGCCGACGGCCGCCGCCAGGCCCACATCGGTTTGCCGGAGAAGGTCCACGTCCCGTTCCTCGGGGAGGTCGACCTGCCGCACGTGGACACCCGGATCCCCGGCACCCCGGCACTCATCGACCCGGAAGGCAAACGTGCACCAGCAACGATCACCGATGATCACCAATACCGCTGACCGCACCTGGCGCCGGGCGGTGGCGCTGGTTGCGACGGCACTGATAGGAGGGTGCGCGATGTCTGCCCACGACCGGCGAAGCGAACTCGAAGGGCCGGAACTGACCGACGAACAGACCCGGGCCCAGGTCGTCGAGCCGGCCAAGGCGATCGTGCAGGGCGCAGACCTGCGCGATTTCACCGCCTCGTTTCGGTTCGAATCCTGCAACGACCAGAACGAGGCGCCCTACCGCGGCGTCGCCGAGGTGGTCTTTACGTTTCCGGCCGACGCCGACAAGCACGCCTATATCGACCACGTCGCGGCGGTGATGACCCGGCTCGGCTGGGATGAGGGTCCACCGGCGGGCAAGATGCCGTATGGCCGGGTGCTGCACCAGGGACAGCTGATGGCGATCATGGCACCCGAGCCCGACCATCCCCGTTTCGGCAGCATCGATATCTACGGCGAATGCCGCAACCTGACCGATCAGCGCAGCCGCGGTGGGCTGGGCCGCCAGGACATCGCCGGTGAGCTGGCCGGCTGACCTAGTTCCGGTCCGCCAGCACCGCATGGGCGGCGTTGTAGCCGGGGGTGAACGTGATCCCCGGACCGCCGTGACAGCCCGCGCTGCCCAGATACAGTCCCTCGACCGGTAGCGGTTGCCCGACGAAGCCCCGGGGCCCGGGCCGGTTGGGCCCGATCTGGTCGGGGTTCAACAGACCATGGCAGTAGTCCCCGCCGGGCGCCCCGAACATGGTGCCCATATGGCGTGGCGTGAAGGTGGTGTGGCGGGTGATGCTGCGCTCGAAATTCGGTGCCAGCCTGGTGATCTTGTCGATCACTCGCTGGCCCATCTCGGCCTTCATTTCGCCGTAGTTGCCGTCGCCCTCGATCGGGAACCACAGTGCGAACGCCGACGCGGCGTGCTTGCCCGGTGGGGCCAGCTCGGGATCGTGCAGCGACGGGATCTGCAGCACCACGGTCGGATCGGCCGGGACGATGCCGCGGCGCGCATCCTCCCACTGCTGCTGCACCTCCTCAGGCGTGCAGAAGATTCCCAACGAGGCCTGCATCGCTGGGTCATTGAGCGCCTCGTAGGGCGTAGTGAACACCGGCGCCTCGTCCAGCGCGAAATGCATCTGCAGATAGCTCCCGCGGTGGTCGGTGCGGGCATAGCGGGCGCGGACGTCGTCTGGAACCGCAGCCGCGTCCAGCAGCCCGGTCACGGTGGCGTCGGGCGCGATCGCCGACACCACCACCGGTGCGGTCACGGTGTCGCCGGACTCGGTGCGCACGCCGCTGACCGCCCCGTCGGCGACAAGGATCTCCGCGACCGCGGTGCGCAGCCGAAGCTGTCCGCCCAGGCCGGTGAACGTGTCACGCAAATGCCCGGTGAGCGCGCCGATTCCGCCGCGCAGCTTCTTCATCAGCACGGTGTTCTCGTCGGGCACACCCAGGCCGTAGGCCAGGGCCGCGGCACTGCCGGGGGTGGCGGGCCCGCGGTAGAGGGTGTTGACGGCCAGCACGGTGAAGGAGCCGCGCAGCGCCGCGTGCTTCTCCCGGTCGGGCAGGTAACGATCCAGCACGTCGGTGACCGACCCGAACAGCATGTCGTCGATGGCCGATCGCTCGAATTCATTGGCGGCGCAGGCATACATCTCGTCGAGCGATTTCGGCGCCCGACCCGCCTCGAAGCGACCCAGCGCCCGGGTGGGCGCCTGACTCCAGGCCAGCAACCCGGCCATGCCGTTGACCGCCTCGGCGCCATGCACCTCACTGAGGTGGGTGAACAGCTTCATCGGGTCGGTGTACTGGATCAGCGGGTCGTCACCGACGCCGCGCATCGCCACCGACATGACCTCGAGGTCGATGCTCTCCAGACCGTCGAGGCCCAGCTCCGCGCTGACCGCGGCCGATGTGGGGAACTGCACCGAGCCGGCTATCTCGAACCGATAGCCGTCGAACAGCTCCACCGTGGAGGCCATCCCGCCGGCGTAGCGCCCGGCCTCCAGGCACAGCGTGCGGAGTCCGGCGCGCTGCAGGATGAGCGCCGCGGCCAGGCCGTTGTGTCCGGCGCCAATGACGATCGCGTCGTAATCGGTCATTCATCCGCCCCTTCCCGCTTTCCGGGAACGCTGGCATGCGTGGATAGTTTTGTCAATATTGACGTAACTAGAGATCACCCAGCGAGTCCAGCGCGGTACGGCACATTCGGGCCAGCTCGGCCAGTGAGCGGTCCGCACCCAGCATCCAGACCTCCATCGCGGCGAACACGGCGGCCGCGATGCAGCGGGCCGTCACGGCCACGCGCAGCGGGTCAGCTGGTTCGTTCGCCGCGGTGGCCCGCAGCCGCTCGGCCACCGCGTCAGCGAAATCGGTCTCCACCTGGCGGATATGGCGCACGATCCGCTCCGGATCGAGTTCCTCGGCACGCAGTGCGGCGATACGGGTCACTGCCTCGACGTCGTAGGGGAAGGCGAAGATGGCCGCCTGGACCGCCTCGATCATCGGCTCGGCGGGCGGGCGGGTGGCCAGGGCGCTGCGGAACCACTGCAGTCCGGCGTCGTAGTCGGCGAACAGCAGATCGTGCTTGGAGGTGAAGTGCCGATAGAACGTTCGCAATGACACCCCGGCGTCGGCGGCGATCTGCTCGGCGGAGGTGTCCTCCACACCCTGCGCCAGGAAGCGGACCAGCGCAGCCTGGCGCAACGCTTCGCGGGTGCGTTCGCTGCGGGCGGTCTGGGGCGCTCTGGGCATGGCGGTAAAGGTACCCCAGCGCGAGTAGGCCAATAATGTCATTATTGACAAAACTTGCGGCGCGTGGTGAGACTGACCGCATGATCTCGCTCATCGTGCATGCGGTGCTCGGCCTGGCGACTATCTGGTGGATCGTGGCGTCCAACCGTGCGGTCTTCGCGAAACCCACTGGGGGCAACGCTTTCTCACTTTTGGAGATCGTGTACTACGCGATCGGTATCGCCTCGATCGTGCTGGGCTGGTACTTCAACATCCGGTTCGTCCAGGAATACGCGCACGGCCCCAACCACAATCCGATCTGGGGGCCGGGCAGCTGGACGCAGTACATCCAGCTGATGTTCACCAACCCGGCGGCCGGCTCGGCCAGCCAGGACTACACCATCATCAACGTGATTCTGCTGCCGCTGTTCACCATCGTGGATGGCTACCGGCGCGGGCTGCGGCGCCCCTGGCTGTACTTCGTCTCGAGCCTGTTCACCAGCTGCGCGTTCGCCTACGCGTTCTACTTCGCCACCATGGAACGCCAGCGCCGCCACGCCCCGGCTCCAACGTCGCGGGTCGTGGCAGGGCTCTAGCGAAAGCGCCGCGCGATAGGCTGGCCGCGACGACGGGAGGGATGTCGTGGCCAAGCCGGTGGCGCCGCGCGGATCCGCGCGCGAGCGGGTGCTGCAGGCGGCATTGGCCCTGTTCATGGAGCACAGCGTGGGCGGCACCTCGATGCAGATGATCGCCGACCGGCTGGGCGTGAGCAAACCTGCCGTCTATTACCAATTCCGGTCCAGGGACGACATCGTCGTCGCCCTGGTGGAACCGATGTTCGACGACATCGCCCGGGTGATCAAGATCGCCGAGGCGATGCCGACCGAACAGGGCAAGCGTGATGTGACGGTCAGCGGGGTGGTCGAGCTCGCGGTGCGATACCGCCGGCTCACCTTCCTGTTCTACGACCGCGCCGTGGAGTACGCCGTGCGGTCCCGGGATGACTTCATGGCCGCCGGCCAGGATGCGGCGGCGATCCTGCAGGGGTCCGAGCCGGATGCGGCGGCCCGCGTCATCACCACGGCGCTGATGGCGGGGACCTTCACCGCGGCAGCCGATCCGGAACTCGAGGACATCGCCGACGAGGAGCTCCACGAGATCCTGCTGGCCACCGCACGCCGGGTGATGGCACCACTGACTTAAACGGTCAGGTCCAGTTCCACACGCCCATGTCGGCAGCGGGGTACTGCTCGCACACGTCGGTGGTCCGGGCCGCGACGCCGTGGTTGTTGAAGAACAGCTTGGACCAGTTCGGCCACGCGAAAGCGAGCTTCTCGTAGTAGATGTCGGTGGCCAGGTTCTCCGAGTAGGCGCGCCGGCCCGGGTAATCCATCCCGTAAAACCAGTGGATCCGGTCCTGCACCGCCTCATGGACCTGCGGGGATTTGTTGTTGTAGTCGATCATGTAGCGCTCGTAGTAGACCGGTGCGACGTCGCGGGCGGCCGCCAGGATCTGTTCGGCGGTACAGCTAGTGTGCAGCATCCGGTTGGGAATCGGGAAGTTCTCCGTCGCATCCGCCGACGCAGTCCCCGCCGCAGCCATACCGGACAACAGCGCTACCGCTAGAGCCCGTATCGCGTAATGCCAGGGGTTGCGCTTCATCGGGTAGCTCCAGCCTGTTCCAGAAC
Organism: Mycolicibacter sinensis; assembly: GCF_001673565.1. Taxonomy (GTDB): domain Bacteria; phylum Actinomycetota; class Actinomycetes; order Mycobacteriales; family Mycobacteriaceae; genus Mycobacterium; species Mycobacterium sinense_C. Next base: position 24,932 of record NZ_LZMF01000092.1, on the reverse strand, counting down.
GATCAGCTTGTCGGGGCAGTAGGTGCTCAACGCCGCACCCACGAACTGCCAGGCCTGCTGGGAGTCAGCAGCTTTGACGTTCTTGCCGACAAAGGCCGCCGATTCGAGAGCGTCGTGGTCGACGTCGTTGGTCAACCGTTTACAGGTGAGCTTGCCGATCCAGGCGTTGTAGTCACGCGCCCCGTAGATCCCGTAACCGTGTAACCGGCTGGCGAAATCGGTGTCGACATCGGCGTGCGCGGGCACTGCGAAAAGGATTGCCGCCGACACACCTGCCACGGCGGCCACGGCTCCGAACCTCATCACCAACCTCCCCGATGCGCTCCACCACCGGACCCGACGAGCTCGTCGCGCGGGTTGCGCTGCAACGGCGCCGGCCAGGGAGAGGGCTTGGGCCGCAGCCGCGGTACCTGCGGCCACCAGAACCATTTGCCGAGCAGCGTCGCGATCGACGGCGTCATGAACGAGCGGATGATCAGGGTGTCAAGCAGCAGCCCCAAACCGATGGTGGTGCCGACCTGACCGATCACGCGCAGTTCACTGATCGCCATCGTCATCATCGTGAAGGCGAACACCAATCCCGCCGCGGTGACCACCGACCCGCTGCCGCCCATCGCCCGGATCATGCCGGTGTGCAGCCCGGCGTGGATCTCCTCCCGCAGGCGGGAAACCAGCAGCAGGTTGTAGTCGGCACCCACCGCCAACAGGATGATCACCGCCATGGCCATCACCATCCAGTGCACCTGCAGACCGATGATGTTCTGCCACAGCAACACCGACAACCCGAAGGCGCTGCCCAGTGATACCACCACCGTGCCCACGATCACCAGCGCGGCCACCACGGCACGGGTGATCACCAACATGATGATGAAGATCAGGCACAGCGCCGCGACGCCGGCGATCATCAGGTCGTAATTGGAGCCCTCCTGCATGTCCTTGAACATCGCGGCGGTACCACCGACGTAGATCTTCGAGCCCTCCCACGGGGTGGTCTTGATGGCTTCCTTGGCGGCGAGCTTGATCGCATCGATGTGTTTGATGCCGTCTGCGCTCAGCGGATCGCCCTCGTGGTTGACGATGAACCGCACGGCGTGCCCGTCCGGCGACACGAAATTCTTCATGCCGCGCTGGAACTCGGCGTTGTCGAAGATCTCCGGCGGCAGATAGAACGAGTCGTCGTTGCGGGCCTTGTCGAAGGCCTCCCCCATCGCGGCGGGATCTCCCTGGGCTTCCTGCGCCTGTTTGGCCAGCCCGCTCTGGGTGGCATACGTGGTCAGCATCATCGCCTTGGTGTTCTTCATCATCTGGATCATCGGCGGCATCAGCGTGAGCATCTGCGGCAGCTGGGCGGCCATCGCGTCCATGTCCGGGACGATCTGCTTGAAGTTGTCGGTCATGGTGTCCACGCCGTCCATGGCATCGAAGACCGACCGCAGCGCGTGGCAGACGGGAATGTCGAAACAGTGTGGTTCCCAGTAGAAATAGCTGCGCATCGGCCGGAAGAAGTCGTCGAAGTCGGCGATCTTGTCGCGTAGTTCTTCGATGTCGTCGACCATCAGGTGCATCTTGCCCACCATGCGCCCCATGGTGGCGTTCATCTCCTCCATGAGCTCGATCATCTTGGTCATCGTATCGATGTTGACCTGCATCTCCTCTGCTTGGGCCAACATCTCCGTGGTGCGGTCGTCATTGAACTTGCGGGTCATGTCCTGGCTGACGGCCTGCATGCCGAGCATGTAGCCGAAGGTGGAGTGCTCCATCGGAATGCCCTGCGGCCGGGTGATGGACATAACCCGGGACACTCCCTCCACCCCGGTGACTCGCTTGGCGATTCGCTCGATCACCAGAAAGTCCCCGGAGTTGCGAATGTCATGGTCGGTTTCGATCATGAGCATCTCGGGGTTCATCCGCGCGGACGGAAAGTGCCGGTCCGAGGCCAGGAACCCTTGGTTGGCGGGTAGATCCGCAGGCATGTAGGCGCGATCGTTGTAACCGGGCTTGTATCCGGGCAGGGCCAGGATGCCGACCAGGGCTGCTGCGGTGGCCGCGATCAGAATCGGTCCCGGCCAACGGCTTACGGCCGCACCGATCTTCCGCCAGCCGCGCCCCCGGTCGGCGCGCTTGGGCTCCAGCAGGGTGCCGAACCGACTGGCCACCACGATGACGGCGGACCCCATCGTCAGCGAGGTGATCACAACGATGGTCATGCCGATCCCCAGCGGAATCCCCAGTGACTGGAAGTAGGGCAACCGGGTGAAGTGCAGGCACAGCGTGGCGCCTGCGATGGTCATGCCCGAGCCGAGCACCACATGGGCGGTGCTGCGAAACATGGTGTAGTACGCCTGTTCCCGGTCTTGGCCGGCGCTTCGAGCTTCCTGGTATCTGCCGATGAGGAAGATCGCGTAGTCGGTGGCCGCCGCGATCGCCAGGGTGACCAGCAGACTGGTGGCGAACGGCGAAAGCCCGATCAGCCCGTGATAGCCCAGGAATGCCACAATGCCCCGGGCCGACGCCAGCCCGGTCACCACCATCGCCAGCGCCAACGCCACGGTGGTGATGGATCGGTAGACCATCAGCATCATGGTGATGATGACCACGAAGGTCAGCGACTCGATCACATGCATGCTGCGGGTGCCGGCCTTGTCCTGATCGGCGGCCAGCGCCGCGCCACCGGTCACATAGGCCTTGACGCCCGGCGGTGCGGTGACGCTGTCGACTGCTTGGTTGACCGCTTTGACCGATTCGTTGGCCAGCGCCTCGCCCTGGTTGCCCGCGGTATAGATCTGCACGTAGGCGCTTTTGCCGTCCGGGCTCTGGGCTCCCGCGGCGGTGAGGCGATCACCCCAGAAATCCTGGATGTGTTCGACGTGAGCGGTGTCGGTCTTGAGTTTGGCGATGATCTGGTCGTAGTAGTGGTGGGCATCGGCACCCAGCGGCTCGTCGCCCTCGAGGACCAGCATGACCGAGCTGTTGGAGGTGAACTCCTTGAACACCTCGCCCTGACGTTTGACCGCGATCATCGACGGCGCCTCGTCCGGGGTCATCTGGACCGCGGCCATCTCGGCGACCTTCTCCAGCTGGGGAACGGTCACGTTCGCCAGGACGATGATCCCGATCCAGCTCAGAATGCTCGGAATGGCCAGCCGCCGTATCCATTTGGCAATCCGGCCGGGCTTGGCGTGGTCAGCAACAGCCGGGATGACCTCGGTCGGCGCCTCGGGGGGGAAGTTGTCCGTGGAAGTGCTCATGCAGATTTCACCAAGCAGAAGGTCAGGGCGCTGGCGCCGGTGGTGGTTCTCTCGTCTTTGAGCTCGTTGTCGATGCTGATCCGGCAGCCCAGGGTGGAGCCTTTGCCCTGCGCGTAGAGGTTCGGCGATACCGCGGACAACGTGGTGCTCAGGGTCACCGACCAGGGCAGCGTCGCGGCGTCCACGCGCTGCGGCCTGCTGTTGAGGTCGAGGTAGCTGATGTCCGCAGTCGCGCCGGGTTCACCGAAGACCTCATAGGTGACGACCTTGGGGTTGTACGGCTTGGTGTCGTCGACCTTGGTGCTGATGAGGTTGGAATTCTCGCCGCCGAAGTAGGTGCGCATCCGCAGCACCGTCATCGTCCCGAGCACCACCACCACCACGATGAGCAGTGGCATCCACGCCCGCTTCAGCAGCCTCATCGGGTGCTCCCTTCCACCGATCGTCTCTGGTTGAGCATGGCCGAAAGGGAAGTTATACGATCAATAAAGTTGAATCAAGTGATATGTCAATTAGTCTTGGCGACGCGGCTCACATCGCTGAGTCGTCCCGACGGACAGCAGGAGGCATGCGGTGACGAAGACGGTGGCAACGCGCGGGTTCGCTCGCGACCGGGTGCTGGACGCCGCACGGGCACTGTTCACCGAGCACGGGGTCAGCGGCACGACGCTGCAGATGATCGCCGACCGGCTCGGGGTCAACACCTCGGCGGTGTACTACCAGTTCAGGTCCAAGGCCGACATCGTCGTCACCGTGTTCCGCCCGGTGTTCGAAGACATCACCCGCGTGGTCCGGATCGCCGCGGCCATCCCGTCCCAGGAGGTCCGGCGCGAGGCCACCATCAGCGGCATGATCGAGCTGGCCGTACGACACCGCCGGACCACTGCACTGGTGCACACCGATCCCGCGATCGCCGAGGTGGTCGAGACCATCGGCGAGTTCCGGGACGCCTTCGGAAGCCTGCAGGAGATCCTGACCGGACCGGAACCCGACCCGGCCTCACGTACCGCGATTGCCGTACTGGTGCCCGGGATCTTCGGTGCGGCAGCCGATCCCGCCGTCTGCGACATCCCCGACGAGGAACTGCACCGGCTGCTGCTGGACTGCTCGCGCCGGCTCATCGCCGCCTGACGACGACGCCCAGGACAAGCCGTTCGCCCCAGAGCCTGTGGAGCCCGGCGCCGGCACCATATGGATCGTTGCCCGCCTTTGAGCGACAACCGCCGCGCCCTGGTCCGACCCCGCCAGCTGCACCCGCCAGGGCCCGCGCAGCATCGGCCGTCCACGAAAGGGCGCCAAGTCCTCTCAGCTCCACTGCAGCGAACACGAACGGTGATCCCCGACCACGCCGCCAACCCGACATAACGCGAGTTGTCGCTGAAAGGCGGGCAACAATCACATACCCGAGCTTGGGCGTGGGGCTTCCCACCCCTGCCCCCGGGTCACAGCGGCTGAAAGATCAACCGGCACTACCGGCGCGAAGACCTAGCGCGAGGGCTCCAGCATCTCCGCCCCGACGTACGGCACCAGCGCGGCGGGCACCCGCACACTGCCGTCGGGCTGCTGATGGTTCTCCAGGATCGCCACCAACCAGCGGGTGGTGGCCAGCGTGCCGTTGAGCGTCGCGGCGGTCTGCGGCTTGCCGTTGGCGTCGCGGTAACGGGTGGCCAGCCGACGCGCCTGGAAGGTGGTGCAGTTCGACGTCGAGGTCAGCTCCCGATAAGTGCCCTGCGACGGCACCCAGGCCTCGCAGTCGAACTTGCGCGCCGCCGACGAGCCCAGGTCGCCGGCTGCGACGTCGATCACCCGATAGGGCACCTCGATCTGCGCCAGCATCTCGCGCTGCCAGCCCAGCAGCCGTTCGTGCTCAGCCTCGGCCTCGGCGGGCCGGCAGTAGACGAAGCCCTCCACCTTGTCGAACTGGTGCACCCGGATGATGCCGCGGGTGTCCTTGCCGTAGCTGCCGGCCTCCCGGCGGAAACACGACGACCACCCCGCGTAGCGCAGCGGCCCGCCGGACAGATCCAGGATCTCGTCGGCGTGATACCCGGCCAGCGGGACCTCGGAGGTGCCGACCAGGTAGAGGTCGTCGGCCTCGAGCCGGTACACCTCCTCGGCGTGCGCGCCCAAAAACCCGGTGCCGGACATGATCTCGGGCCGCACCAGCGCCGGAGTGATCATCGGGGTGAAGCCGTTGTCGACCGCGACCCGCAGCGCCAACTGCAGCAAACCGAGCTGCAGCAGCGCACCGGCACCGGTCAGGAAGTAGAACCGTGAGCCGGAGACCTTGGCGCCGCGGCCCATGTCGATCAGGCCCAGCGACTCGCCGAGCGCCAGGTGGTCCCGCGGGTCCGGGATCGCCGGCGGCTCACCGGCCACCTCGAGCACCGTGAAGTCGTCGGCCCCGCCGGGCGGTACCCCGTCGATGACGACGTTCGGGATCGCCATATGCGCACTGGCGAACGTCGCCTCGGTGTCGGCCTGGGCGGTTTCGGCGGCTTTGACCTGCTCGGCCAACTCCTTGGCCCGCGCCAGCAGGACGGGGCGCTCCTCGGGCGACGCCGCGCCGACGGACCGGCTGGCCGCCTTCTGTTCGGCGCGCAGGTTGTCGGCCGCCGCGATCGCCGAACGCCGCGCGGTGTCGGCGGCCAGCAGGGCATCCACCAGGGCCGGGTCCTCACCGCGGCCCACCTGAGAGCGGCGGACACGGTCGGGGTCTTCACGCAGCAGGTTCAGGTCGATCACGGCGCAACCCTACAACTCCGCCGGTGGCATCACTTTCGCATCATTTGTCACGCGTGGGCGCCTGCCTGTCAGAATGGACCGGATGTCGAAGGCAGCCGACCAGGAAAATCCACCCGCCACGCGGGTGTCTTGGCTGCGCACGCTGCAGGCGGCCGCCACCCGCCGCACCCTGCTGTTGACCGCGCTGGGCGGGCTGCTGATCGCCGGGCTGGTGACCGTGGTTCCGGTGGCGGGCGACGGGAACGGCGGGTTGCTCGGGCACCTGCGCTCCGAGCCGGCCGCCGGCACCGGCGGTAAAGGCGCCGGGCCCGGGCTGGGCATCGGGATCGGGAAGGGCAACGAGGCGATCGATCGCGCGGTCGCCGGCGACTGCCTGAACTGGCCGGAGAACGACCTGGACGGCGCGACGGTGGTCCGCTGCGCCGACGAGCACAAGTTCGAAGTCGCCGGGCCGGTGGACATGAAGATGTTCCCGGGTGCCGAGTACGGCCCGGACGCCCCGCCGCCCACGACCGCCCGCATCGAGCAGATCACCCAGGAACAGTGCGAGTCCTCGGTGCGCCGCTACCTCGGCCCGAAGTTCGACCCGCACAGCAAGTTCGTCGCCAGCATGTTGTGGGCCGGCGAGCGGGCCTGGCGCCAACACGGTGAGCGCCGGATGTTGTGCGGCCTGCAACTGCCCGGCGTGGGCGGCCAGCAGATCGCCTTCACCGGCAAGGTCGCCGACATCGACCAGTCCAAGGTCTGGCCGCCGGGCACCTGCCTGGGCATCGATCCGGCCACCAACCAGCCCAACGACGTCCCGGTCGACTGCGCGGCGCCGCACACCAAGGAGGTCACCGGCACGGTCAATCTGGCCGAGCGGTTCCCCGACGCGCTGCCCCCGGAACCCGAGCAGGACGCCTTCATCAAGGACACCTGCACCCGGCTCACCGATACCTATCTGGCGCCGGTGCAGTTGCGCGACACCACCCTGACGCTGACCTACGCCACCGTCTCGCTGCCGAGCTGGTCGGCGGGCAGCCGCGAGGTGGCGTGCAGCCTCGGCGCCACGCTGGGCAACGGCGGCTGGGCGGCTCTGATCAACAGCGCCCGCGGGTCGTTGCTGATCAACGGTCAGCCACCGGTCCCGCCGCCGTCGATTCCCGCCGAGCGGCTGAACCAACTGCCCGCCGGTAGCCAGCCCCGGTGAGTGTGCAGATGGACCCGGACCGGTTCGACGAACTGGTCTCCGACGCATTGGATCTGATCCCGCCCGAACTGGCGGCCGCCATCGACAACGTCGTGGTGCTGGTGGAGGACCGCAACGACGAGGAACCCGAGCTGCTCGGGCTGTATGAAGGGGTGGCGCTGACCGAGCGCGACTCGAACTACGCCGGATCCCTGCCGGACACCATCACGATCTACCGGGACGCGCTACTGGAGATGTGCGGCTCCGACGACGAGGTCGTCGACGAGGTGCGCATCACGGTGATCCACGAGATCGCCCACCACTTCGGCATCGACGACGACCGGCTGCACCAACTGGGCTGGAGTTGAGCGAGCGTGTCGCGGCGCGCCGGGACGGTGTTGTCGGCACGCAGTGCTAGGAACGACGCATGGATGACCACTGCCGAGCCTGCCGGGCGGGGCTGGAGCACTGCCACGGCACCCTCATTCACCACGTGCTGCAGGCCGCCGAGTGCACCGAGGACGGCTGCCCCGGCGAGGTGCTGCTGCACGCGTTCGCGCTGGACTGCGAGGCCGTCGGCTGCCGCTGCGCCGAGGTCTACGCGCTGGCGATCTGACCCAACGCGGCGACCCTCCCGCGCAAGCGGGAGGTGCCCCGCGGCGCCCGGCTCCGCAAGCTCCGCCGCGCTTGCGATCGCCTAGCCCATCGGGTCGGTGTCGGAGCGCAGCGCGTCGCCGACCGGGTCCGCATCGGGCTCGGGATAGAACGGCGGCGTCAACGCGCCCCACTGCACGCAGCTCCACCGGCCGTCGGTGATCGGTGAGAGCACCACCGCCTCGGTGTTGTTCAGGTGGTTGTCCAGCACGAAACTGCCGTCCACCCCGGCCAGGGTGGCCGCCGCCAGGCGGATCGCCGCGCCGTGGCTGACCACGACGATGTCACCGGTCCAGTCGTCGTCGTCGAGGTAGCGCATCCGCAACTCGGTGACCACCGGCAGATAACGGTCCAGCACCTGCTCGGCGGTCTCGCCGCCGGGCAGCGCGACCCCCGGTTCGCCGGAGTGCCAGCGCTGATAGATCGCGTTGAACTCGGCGATCGCGTCGTCGTCGTTGCGGTCCTCCAGCGCCCCGGCCTGCACCTCGTGGATTCCGTCGAGGGCGCGGGCGGTCAGCCCGAAGCGGCCGCTGATCTCCGCGGCGGTCTGCACGGCCCGGGTCGCCACCGAATGGGCGACCAGCGCCGGACGGTGCACGCCGTTGCCCGCGAACGCCCGCGCCTGATCGCGGCCCAACGGGGTCAGCTCCGATCCGGGCGGGCGGGTGTCGAGCCGACGCTCGACGTTGCCGTAGGACTGCCCGTGCCGCACCAGCACCAGCCGGCCGCTCACGTCGCCGCCTCCGTCCGGCCGGCCGGCCCGGCGGGCCAGGAACCCAGATACCGCACGTCAGCGCAGCGCTGGCGCAGCGCCTGCAGTGCCTCGCCGACGGCGGGATCGTCGATGTGCCCTACGCAGTCCAGGAAGAACAGGTAGGTGCCCAGCTCGGTGCGGGTCGGGCGGGACTCGATCCGGGTCAAATCGATACCGCGGCTACCGAATTCGGTCAGCGCAGCAGCCAGGGCGCCGGGTGCGTTGTCCAGCCGCAGCACCACCGACGTCCGGTCGGCGCCGGTGCGCGGCGGCGGCGTCGCGGGCGCGCCCACCAGTACGAAACGGGTACGCGCGTTAGGTTCGTCGATGACGCCTTCGGCCAGGGTGAGCAGCCCGCGCTGTTGCGCGGCCAGTGCGGTGCTCACACCGGCGTCGGCCTCGCCGTCGCAAACCTGCTGCGCTGCAGCGGCATTGGAGTTCGCCGGCACGATGTGCGCCTGCGGCAGGTGCTCGGCCAGCCAGCGTCGCACCTGGGCACCGGCCACCGGGTGAGCGGCCACGGTGCGGATGTCGGCCGCCGCCCGCCCGGGCGCGACGACAACCGAGAACGCGACGTCCAGGGCGGTTTCGGCGAATATCTGCAGCGCCGAGCCGACCGCGAGCCCGTCCAGGGTGGGTGTCACCCCGCCCTCGATCGAGTTCTCGATCGGCACGCAGGCGTACTCGGCGGCGCCGGTACGCACCGCCTCCAGGGCGGCCGGCGTGCTCTCGGCCGGCACGGCGCGATGCTCTTGATGGCCACAGCCGGGAACCAGTCCGGCGCCGGTCAACGCGAGCAGCGCCGCTTCGGTGAAGGTCCCCGCCGGGCCGAGATAGCTGATGCGGGTCACGGCACAACCCTATCGGCCGTGGCCCGGCCGGGGCCTCGGCGCCGCCTTCACCGGCGGCGCGGCGAACACATTCCGCATTTTCGGTTGCGCCGAGCCGGGTCGTTAATTAAGTTAGGCTTACCTCACTTACTGGAAGGGTGATCGATGGCAACCACCACCACAGCGGTAACCGTCCCGACGTCCGCGGAGCGGATCCGCAGCGCCTGCGTCCGGGGCCAGGCACTGGTGGCCATCGCCGACTCCACCGACGCCGCGCCGGTCAACGCACCGGTGTGCCACCTGCTGTCGGACGGCTCGGTGGTGGTTGCGGTCCCCGTCGACGACCCGGTCGCCGAGGCTGCCGGCGCCGGCGGTTCAGCGAGCCTCGACGAAGGAGAGGCGAAGCTGGGACCGCCGCATCAGCCCGGCGGTTCAGCGAGCCTCGACGAAGGAGAGGCGAAGCTGGGACCGCCGCATCAACCCGGCGTCGCGGCGATGCTGGAGCTGACCGACCATGCCCCGCTGCGGCTGCGGGAACGCGTCCGGGCTCTGGTGTGGATCCGCGGCCGGCTGCAGGCGGTGCCCGAGCCAGAGATCGTCGCCCTGCTCGACCGGATCGCCACGGCCGACCCCAACCCGGCGCTGCTGCAAGTGATCTCACCGCGCTCGCCCGCGGGCGGCCGCTACACTCTGCTGCGGCTCATCCCGGACTCGGCGGTACTGGCCGATGCGACCGGGGCCGAAGCGGTCGCCGTGGATGAGCTGCTGGCTGCAAGACCCGACCCGTTCTGCGCGATCGAGGCGCACTGGCTGCATCACCTGGACTCGGCGCACCCCGAGCTGGTCGCCCGGCTGGCCACCACCAAGCTGCCACCGCGACTGCGGCGCGGGCGGCCCCGCCCGCTGGCCGTGGACCGCTACGGCATGTGGCTGCGGGTCGAGGCCGCCGACGGCGATCACGATGTCCGGCTGAGCTTCCCGCGGCCGGTCACCGACGTGATGGGGCTGAACCGGGCGGTGCGCGCGTTGATGGGCTGCCCGTTCCTCAACGGCTTGCAGCCGCGCCCCCGCTAGCGGTCAACGGTTACCGTGTCGAGGTGACCGAGCCGGCGGCCCCAGGACGCGCACTGCGCCTGGAGGTCGCCGTCGTGCTGGCGGTGACCTACGGCGTCAGCGCCGCTACCGCGATGCTGCAACTGGCCGACGCGGTGCTGCGTGACCTGAGCGCCCAGCGGATCCCGCTGAACCCGCGCCGGTCCTATTTCGATGTCATCGACTTCGGCCTCAACGCGGCCTGGGCGGCGCAGCTGTTCGCCTGGGGTGCCCTGGCGCTGTATCTGTTGTGGCGCAGCGGTTATGGTCCGGCGCGTATCGGGCTGGATCGGCTGCCCCGCGGCCGCAACCTGGCCGGTGCCCTGGGCCTGGCGGCATTGATCGGGCTGCCCGGCCTGGCGCTGTATCTGCTGGCGCGCACCCTGGGCCTCAACGCCGACGTGATCCCCGCGGCGATCAACGACACCTGGTGGCGCGCCCCGATGCTGATCGTGATCGCGTTCGCCAACGGCTGGGCTGAGGAGGTGATCGTCGTCGGCTATCTGCTGACCCGGCTGGGACAACTAGGTGTCTCGCGGCCGGTGGCGCTGGCCTGCTCGGCGCTGCTGCGCGGGGCGTATCACCTCTATCAGGGGTTCGGTGCCGGATTAGGCAACGTGGTGATGGGTGTGGTGTTCGGCTACGCCTGGCAGCGCACCGGCCGGCTGTGGCCGTTGATCCTCGCCCACGGTCTGATCGACACCGTGGCGTTCGTCGGCTACGCGCTGTTCGCCGACAAGCTGGGCTGGCTGCCTTAAGACCCCGCCCACATCGCCAAACCCCCGCCGAGAGTGCAACCATGCAGGGACGACCGCGAAATCACCTGCGTGAGTTCACTCTCGGCAGCGGATGACACCGCGCCCGCCCCGCCCCGCCGGCTATGCCGCCGCGACCGGGGTCACGGTGATGCTCACGGTGCCCGCGCCGGCGTCCGACCCGATCACCAGCACCGCGGCGTTGGGGTCTGAGAGGACCTCCCCGCCGGTGACGCTGACCTGGTAGCCGTTCGGGAACTGGATGTCCGGGATCGAGATCTTGGTCTCCGATCCGGCGGCGAAGCTGCCCGAGCCGTCGGCCATCGCGGTGGAGTAGCTGAACGAGAAGACGCCATTAGAGAACGACCACGCGCTCGGGATCCCGGCGATCACCTGCGGGTACGGCTGGGCCAGCGTCGCCACGATCGGCTCGTCGACGTTGCCGCCGGTCGGCGGCAGGTTGGTGTTGTGCACCAGCGAGCCCGCCTCGTTGGTGTAGCCCCAGTACAGCCAGCCGAACCGGTGCGGGTCGATCGAGTTCAGCTGACTGGTGATGGTGTCGACGTTATGGGTGGCACCGAATTCGGTGACCACCCCGGGGACGCCGTAGTGGTCGATGTAGCGCTGGGCGCCGTCCATCATCATCCCGTCCCACAGCGAGCAACCGGTGGAGCTGCCCCCGCCCAGGGCGTCGAAGATGCAGTAGTCGTGGAACGCGAAGACCACGTTGTCGTCGTCGACCTCGCCCAGGTGGGTGACCGCAGTGGCGTTGCCGAACAACACGTTCGGCTCGTAGTACACCGTGGTGTTCGGGTCGACCGACCGGATCGCCGAGATCACCTGGTCGTAGAACGGGGTCAGCGTCTCGCGGTCGAAGTGCGGGTCGCCGAGCAGGCTGGCCAACCACGGCGAGCCCAGCCACGGCTCGTTCATGATCTCGTAGCCGGCCACGCCGGGCGTGCCGCCCAGGTAGTCGGCGACGTTCTGCCACATCCGGGCGTAGTGGTTCTGCAGCCCGATACCGTCGACCTTCTCGTTGGCCCAGAACGCATCCCAGGCCTGGTTCTGCGCCGGGTTGAGCGCGTAGCCGAAGGGGAACGGCGCGCTGGTGTCGTTGTCGTCCGGGTTGAACAGCGTCGCCCAGTCCGGGGCGCCGTTGCCGCCGATCTGCGAGCTGTAGAGGTCCTGGTGCATGTCGAGGATGCTGACGATGCCGCGCGCCTTGAGGATCTCGATGGTCTCCTTGACCGACTCGAGGTAGGCCCAGTTGTACTCCCCGGGCTTCGGCTCGATCTCCGCCCAGTACAAGCCCAGCCGCACCGCAGTGAAGCCGTTGTCGGCCAGGAACTTCGCGTCGTCGTCGTCGAAGCCGTTGCCGCCGGGTGAGAACGGCGGCGACTTGTACACCTGGTTGACGCCCTGCAGGATGACCGCCCGGCCGTCCTGGTCGACGATCCAGTTGCCGGCGGTGCTCAGTTCAGGCAGCGCCTTCTCCGGAGCTCCGTCCAGCGCGCCGAAGTGGCCGACGGCGCCGTGGGTGCCGAACGCGCCCGCGAGACCTCCGGCGCCGCCCAGGCCGGGCAGATCACCCTGGCTGACCCAGACGCCGCTGCCGGCGTTGCCGCCGTCGCCGCCGCCGCCGAACCACGCCGAGCCGTTGCCGCCGTCACCGCCGTTGCCGCCGATGTGGGTGCCGTCGCCGCCGGCGCCGCCGGCACCACCGATGCCCAGCATCCACCCGATCCCGGCACCGCCGGCGCCACCGATGCCGCCGGTCACCCCATCGCCGCCGGTGCCCCCGATGCCGCCGACGCCCATGTACCACCCGCCGGCCCCGCCGACACCACCGGCGCCGCCCTCGCCACCGGCGCCACCGGCCCCGCCGTTGCCGAAGAACCCGGCCGCACCACCGGCACCCCCGACGCCACCGGCCTCGGCGTTGTCCCAGCCGGCCCCGCCATCACCGAACAGCCAGCCCCCGGCGCCACCGGCGGCGTGCTCGGCAGTACCGGCCGCGCCGTCGCCGATCATCATGCCCAGACCCAGCGACCCGCTGAGCTGGTTGAAACCGTCGACGATCGGCGCCATCCACGAGCTGCTGACCAGGCTGTCGATCCCGGTGTAGAGCGGGGTGTAGTACCAGTCGTGCACCAGCCCGGTCAGGTCCGGGGCGAACAGGCTCGGCGATGCAGTCGCTATCCCGGCCAGCAGGCCATCCCAGTGTCCGGGGTCGAAGAACGCCTCCCAGGCCGCCGGACTGAACAGCGCATCCCAGTCCCCGGTGGTCGCCTCCACGAACGGCGCCAGCGCCAGCTCGAACACCTCGTCGAGGCCCTCGGCAGCAGCCACCGGCGTCGGAACCAGCGGCGTCACCCCGAACGCCAGAAAAGCCGCCACCGCAGACCCGACCCCGACCAGTTTCCGCTTCGTGCTGACCTGACGAGTCATCCTGGGTAGACCTCTTTCCATTGTGGCGGAGGACAACGCAGTCAAGATAACAACTTGGTGCGAAAACCACTAGCGCTACCTGAGAAACGCCAGTGTGGTGGACCTAGTGCCGGAATCAGCTCCGAAGTCCGCGGCGGCCCCCGCTGAAATAGGTGTATCCGGTCGCCAGTGCGCAGATCAGACTGGCGATCGCCAGCATGTAGGTGCCGCCGGCGACCATGCCGATACCGCCACCGATCGCGGCCCCGAGCACGAACGCCCCGAACAGCAGGAAGTACCCCAGCCAGTGGCCGCGTTCCCCGCCGCTGAGATGCCGTTCAATGCCCTGGCCCATCTTCACCAGCGTGCCGGTCACATAGCTCAACGGGATGGACACCTCGCCCTTGCGGTCGACGAAGGTGGTGTTCAGCGCTCCGATACCGAACGTCATCAAGAGGATCGGGAAGAAGGGCAGCGGAAGCTCCGGGCCACCCAGCAGCACGGCGTCGACCACGGTGGCCAGCACCAGAGCCAGGGTGGTCAGCACCGTGGTGGCATAGGGCCGGGTCGGCCACAGATGCCGCCGGCACAACGACGCGCTGACCACACCGGCCACGAAGGCGACCAGGAGCAGCGCCGCCGAGGCCGCGAGCCAGGGCGATGACGCTGCCCAGTCGTCCTCGGCGTAGTAGCCCATCACGGCGCGCTGCGCGTTGCCGGTCATGAAGGTGACGAAGTAGCCGGCGGAATGGGTGAACGCCGTTGCGCCCAGCAGACCCGCCAAGCCGGCCAAGACCCACGACAACCTGGTTTCGCTCGCACTATCCCGGATCCGGGTCGCCGCGCTATCGGGCTGCGCAGCGCATTGCGCCGGCTCAGCGCAGCGGTCGCAAGAGAGTTGATCGGGCACCAGCGGGTTTCCTTCCCGTTATCGGGCACTGTCAGCCGGCTCGACACTCGGGCAGGCAGGTCGGTCGCCTGCCCACCAACCGAGGCGGAACATCTTGGGATGCAACATGAATCGCGAAGCGCCGACACACCGGTCCCACCATTTTCCAGAGCGCGAACCGGCCCTCGCCATGGTGTTTAACACCCATTTTCGGGCACCTGGTTCGCGTAGATTGAGCGGGTGAACGGCGATCGCAGACCCGTGGGGCCGCAGCGTCCGTGGGATCGCCGGCCACCGACCCCACCGCCACGCGAGCCGCCGCCGCTGCTGCACCGCCAGCCTTATCGGTCGCCTCCTCGGCCGACGCCGCCCCCGTCAGCGCCCCCGGCGCCAGCGCAACAGCGACCGCCATCGCGACCGGTGCGACGGCGGCAGCGGTCCTGGGCACGCCGACTCGTGGTGCTGGCCCTGCTGGTGGTGCTGGCCGGTGCGGCAGGCCTGGTCGCTGGCGCCGCCTGGTTCGACAGCGCGCTCCAGCGCGCCGCGGTCTTCACCGGTTACGCCGAGCGGCCGGCACACGGCCGCGGCACGACCTGGCTGCTGGTCGGCTCCGACAGCCGCGCGGACCTCACCGCCGAACAGCAGCAGCACCTGACCACCGGCGGCGAGATCGGCAACGGCCGCACCGACACCGTGCTGCTCATCCATCTGCCCGAAGCCGGCTCCGGCTCGCCCGCCACGGTGGTGTCCATCCCGCGCGATTCCTATGTGCCCATCCCCGGCTACGGCGACGACAAGATCAATGCCGCCTTCGCCCTCGGTGGAGCGCCGCTGCTGACCCGAACCGTGGAGCAAGCCACCGGCCTGCGACTGGACCACTACATCGAGATCGGCTTCGGCGGGTTCGCCGCGCTCGTCGACGCCCTCGGCGGGGTCACCCTGTGCCCCGACGAACCGATCGACGACCCGCTGGCCGGGCTGAGCCTGCCGGCCGGCTGCCAAAAACTGGCCGGGCGGGCCGCCCTGGGCTACGTACGCAGCCGGGCCACCCCACGCGCCGATCTGGACCGGATGGACCACCAGCGGCTGTTCTTGTCCGCACTGCTGGCGCGCATCGCCGATCCGGCGGTCTGGCTCGACCCGCGGCGCTGGTACGCCGTGCCCAACGCCGCCGTGCACGCGTTGACGGTGGACGCCGGCGCGGGCGTACTGGATCTGGCCGCACTGGGCTGGGCGCTGCGCGGCCCCACCACGATGCTGACCGTGCCGGTCGGGGAGTTCACCTACACCGACTCCGGCAACGCGGTGGTATGGGACCACCAGCAGGCCGCCCGGCTATTCGAGGCGTTGAGCCGCGACGAGCCGCCCGCAGCCGGCCCGGATAATTGACGCTAATTCGAACATCCGGAATTACCGCCCGGCGAAAGAGCTATTTCAGCCTACCCTATCTTTACTTAGGCAAAGCTGTCCTGAGTAAGCCTCGCCTTGGATGCGCACCCGGTCTGACCTGGGGTAGCATCGCGACCATGTCCGAGATCGATAACCACACGTCGAAATTCCACGCCCTGCTGCAGGAGCAGGTCTACCACGAATTCACCGCCGCGCAGCAATACGTCGCGGTGGCCGTCTATTTTGACAGCGGTGATTTTCCGCAATTGGCGAAATTCTTTTACGCCCAGGCGGTCGAGGAACGCAGTCACGCGATGATGATGGTGCAGTACCTGATCGACCGCGGCGTCGCCGTCGAGATCCCCGGAGTGGACGCGGTGCGCAACCGCTTCGACGCCCCGCGGGACGCCCTGGCGCTGATGCTCGACCAGGAACGCACCGTCACCGAGCAGATCAGTGGGCTGACCAGCGCGGCCCGCGACGAGGGCGACCACCTCGGCGAGCAGTTCATGCAGTGGTTCCTGCGCGAGCAGGTCGAAGAGGTGGCGACGATGTCGCGGCTGTTGCGGGTGGCCGATCGCGCCGGGCACAACCTGTTCGACCTGGAGAGCTTCATCGCCCGCGAAATCGGCACCGGCACACCGGAGCCCGGCGCACCGCGCGCCGCCGGCAGCTGACACCTCGCCCGCCGGCTGATCAGCCCGCCCGCAACCGCGCCTTGGTTCGGGCGGGCTGATTCGTGGCGACCCACGCGACGCCGACGTCTCGGCAGAAGTCGACGTCCTCGTCGCGGTCGACGGTCCAGCAGTACACCGCACGGCCGCGCGCGGCGGCATGGTCGACCAGCTCCGGGTGTTCTCGAAGCGTCGCGATCGAGGGACCGATGGCGGTGGCACCGACCGTGGTCGCAGCGCTGCCACCCAGGTAGCGGGCGGCGGACCCCAGCAGCACCGTCGGCAGCAGCGGGGCCGCCCGGCGGATCCGCCACACCGCCGCCGCCGAGAACGACATGACCACCGCACGCGAGCGGGTCGCCGAAGCCGGTGAGGCGATCCCGAAGCGGTGCAACAGCGCCAGCAGCCGGCGTTCGACCAGCGCGCCGTAGCGCACCGGATGCTTGGTCTCGATGAAGATCTTCACCGGCCGTTGCCAGTCCAGCACCAGCGCCATCAAAGCGTCGAGCGTGAGCAGTCCGGTGTCTCGCAGCTCGGTCGCCTCCGGTGGCCCGGCCGGCCGGCCGTCGTGCCAGGCCCCGTAGTCCAAGCCCTGCAACTGCGACAGCGTCATCTCGCTGACCAGTCCCGCCCCGCTGGAAGTCCGGTCCACCCGCCGGTCATGCACGCAGACCAGGTGACCGTCGCTGGTGAGCCGCACGTCGCACTCCACGCCGTCAGCGCCCTCCTGCAGCGCCAAGTCGTAGGCGGCCAGAGTGTGTTCCGGGCGGTCGAACGACGCACCCCGGTGCGCGACCACGAACGGGTGCTCCGCCACCACCTCGTCGGTCGCTGCCATGGGCTTATGCTGCCGGTTCCCGCCCGCCGGACCCACCCACAGCGGCCGGTGTCGCAACAGTTTCCGGCTCCGCGGACGACGCGGTCTCCGGCGGCACCGCCGGCGCGGCGCCACGGTCGTCGGCGACCACCACCCAGTGGTGGGCGGGCCGCGCAAAAGACCGCTGTTCGAATCCTCCGACGACCCGCGAGGCCGCCACCACCGCGGCCAGGCCCAGCAGGTAGGCGACCACCATCGCCACCATGTTGTCGGCGATGCCCTGCGCGTCGTCGGTCCAACTGGTGGCCGTGGCGAAGACCGCCGCCGCCGTGGCGGCCGCCCACACCAGCCACCACACCACGATCGGTTTACGCAGCCGGCCCAGCCGATCCTCCCGCCCGGCCAGCTCCAGCGCGTAGACCGGCGCCCAGGCCAGGTTGACCAGCGGCACCAGGCAGCCGGCCCACAGCGCCCAGGCCGGCCGCGACTCGGGCAGATGTTGCCTAGCGAACGCCGCCGCCCGCCGCGCGAGCAGCCATCTGGTCAGCACCACCGCGCAGTGGACGACCGCCGCGATCGCCGCGAGGCCGGCCAGCCGGCCCAGCCACACCGCGCCA
Organism: Mycolicibacter sinensis; assembly: GCF_001673565.1. Classification (GTDB taxonomy): domain Bacteria; phylum Actinomycetota; class Actinomycetes; order Mycobacteriales; family Mycobacteriaceae; genus Mycobacterium; species Mycobacterium sinense_C. The sequence continues at coordinate 6,870 of NZ_LZMF01000092.1, read as the reverse complement.
CCGGCGATCAGCGGGTGCAGCAGTCTGGTGCGGTTGATGATCATCAGCAGGTAGATCAGCGCGTGCACCAGCGCGGCGATCCCCAGTGCGGCGATCGCACCCCCCAGCGCCTTCTCCAGCGACCGGGCCGAAGGGGCAACCCGTTCCTCCGTTTTCCGTTGCGCGGCAACCGGATTGGGAGCGCCCATCAGCGTCCAGCGCGGCATCACCGAATAGCGGGGAGTGGGGCCCAGCGGCCGGCGGCGGCGACGCTGCGGCGGCGGCGGTCCGGGGCGCACCGCGATCCAGCGGTAACCGGGACCCAACCGGGGCGGCGACTCAGGCCCGGGCCGGGAAGGTCCGGGCGGCGCCGGGGGCCCGGGCTGTGCCCACTGCAGCTCCGCTTCCTGCGCGGGAGTCAGTGGCGCCCACAGCGCGCCGTTGCAGCGCGGGCACCAGGCCCGCCGCCGATCGCGCACGTTCCACCGCGTGCCGCAGCGGGAGCACACCTGAATCACCGCACCAGCGTAGCGAGAGCGTCGGCGATGGAGTCCGGGACGCGGCGGACCGCCCATTCCGAGGCCCCTCCAGCTACCACCGGCTATCCACAGTTTCCACAGGTTTATCCACATGGTCATTGCGGGTACGGAGTGCCATGAGGTGGCTTTTGCACGTCGCTCCAAGGGGCGACTGTGGATAACGCGCCGTCGCCAAAGTGAGCTGATTAACAGCGTCGAGCGAAATCTCTTGATTCACTAACCAGCTGCTCTCCCTCGCCCCTGCCGGGCATTGCTGCTGGCAGGCGGGCGATACCCGCCGAATTTTTCCACCGCGCCGGCGAAGCGCTATGATCGCCGTCACAGAACGGTTGTGATGCGCCTCACGGGCGGGCGCGACGGCGAAGTTTTGGGGGCGACAGGGATGTTGAGGGCAGGGGAATGACGGCACGTCCGATCGGGCCCGCCGCGACGGCGGCGGGGTGGCCTGCGGGATCGTCGACCTACAAGCGCGGCTACCTGCTGGCCTCGCTGCGCGCCGGGATCATCGCCCTGGTGTTGCTGACCTTCCTGCTGGCGATCGTTCTGATCTAAACGCCGCGCGCCGGCGTGGCTACGCGACTCGTTGTTGCGGTACACCGCGCGTTGGAGCAGTGTTGATCGAGGTGGCCTCACCACACCGCGCCCGCGGTAGGCGGTGGGTTGCCGCCAGCGCGTCAACGCAAGTCGACAATGATCAACGGTGATCGACACCGGATCGACCGAAGGAAGGAACCCCGTGGCCGACTACACCTTGCCGGACTTGGACTGGGATTACGGAGCCCTTGAGCCGCACATCTCGGGCCAGATCAACGAATTGCACCACAGCAAGCACCACGCCGCCTACGTCAACGGCGCCAACAGTGCCCTGGAGAAGCTCGCCGAGGCACGCGCCAACGACGACCACGGCGCGATCTTCTTGAACGAGAAGAACCTGGCCTTCCACCTCGGTGGGCACGTCAACCACTCGATCTGGTGGAAGAACCTGTCCCCCAACGGCGGTGACAAGCCGACCGGCGACCTGGCCGCCGCCATCGACGACGCCTTCGGGTCGTTCGACAAGTTCCGCGCACAGTTCACCGCGGCCGCCAACGGCCTGCAGGGTTCGGGCTGGGCGGTGCTCGGCTACGACACCCTCGGCGGCAAGCTGCTGACCTTCCAGCTCTATGACCAGCAGGCCAACGTGCCGCTGGGCATCATCCCGCTGCTGCAGGTCGACATGTGGGAGCACGCCTTCTACCTGCAGTACAAGAACGTCAAGGCTGACTACGTCAAGGCGTTCTGGAACGTCGTCAACTGGGCCGACGTGCAGTCCCGCTTCGCGGCCGCCACCTCGAAGACCTCGGGTCTGATCTTTTAGCCCAGTGCCTTAAGTGGGGCGTCGCGCCGTTGGCGCGGCGCCCCGCTGTGCTTTCCTCACCGATTCGTTATCCGGCGCGCCGCCGTGTCCGCTTGCACGCGCACGCCGGCTGTCGCATGCTCCCAGGCAACCCACCCGCTGAAATGCGAGCAGGCGAGCCAAAAGTCGCGGAGGGTGTGCGATGGAGACGACAGGGTCCGGCCGGGCGATCGAAGTCGCCCCGTTTCATTCCCGCGGCGAGCTACATGGATTCGTGGTCTTTGGCCGCTGGCCGGATTCCACCAAGGAGTGGGCGCAACTGCTCAGCATCGCCGTCCGGGTGGCCTCGATGCCCGGATTGCTGACCACCACAACGGTGTTCGGCACGCGCGAGGAACTCCCCGACAACCCGGGCCCGGGCACCGTCGGATTGCTGATGGCCGAAGGGACCGTTTCCGGCGAATCCGCGATCGCGCCGGGCTACTTCGCCGCCCATCAGCCCTCTGCGCTGCTGATGCTGCACCCGCCCTCGGAAACCATTCCCTCGTTGCCGGAGTGCCGGGGCGCGGCGTCGGGTTGTGTACTGCTGCCCGGACTGCCGCATCTGGGCCTGGAACACCGGGCCGCCTGGGTCGAAGCCGAATCCGACGGCACCGTCACCTCGATGGTGAGCCGGGTGGGTGTCGACCCCGTCAGCCATCCCGATACCGCGATCCTGGCCATGCTCCTTGCCGCATAGGGCAATTCAGGATCGCCCGAACCCCTCGCCGAACCCCCGGATTCGGCTCGCCGAAATCTCCGCAGCGCTGGCGGGCGGGCCGGGCAGTCACTAGCCTCGGCAGCTGACGAAAGGTCGTCTTGCATGCTCGCCGCCATGCTGATCAGTCTGGGAGTGGTCTTCCTCGCTGAGCTCGGCGACAAATCGCAGCTGATCACCATGACCTACGCGCTGCGGCACCGCTGGTGGGTGGTGTTGAGCGGGGTGGCGATCGCCGCGTTCGCGGTGCACGGCATCTCGGTGACCGTCGGTCACTTTCTGGGACTGACGTTGCCCGCGCGGCCTATCGCCGCCGCGGCCGGGGTGGCGTTCATCGGTTTCGCCGCGTGGACGTGGCGGGAGGGCAAGAACGCCGTATCCGACGACGGGCCGGTTCGTGAGCCGCGGTTCGTGGTGCTCGCGGTGGTGTCCTCGGTGCTGCTGGCCGAGCTGGGCGACAAGACGATGCTGGCGACGGTGGCCCTGGCCAGTGACCGCAGCTGGCTGGGGGTGTGGCTCGGCGCGACGGCCGGCATGGTGCTGGCCGACGCGGTGGCGATCGGCGTCGGGATGGTGCTGCACCGCCAGCTGCCCGAGCACCTGCTACACGGGGCGGCCGGCCTGCTGTTCCTGGCGTTCGGTCTGTGGATGCTCCTCGACGAGGCGCTGGGCTGGCGCCCGGCGGCCATCGCCTCGATCGCCGGGGTGGTGGTGGCGGCGTTCGCGGCAGCGCTGCGGCGGGCCGCCCTGCACCGGCGCGAACACCCCGCCGGAGACGAATCCGCCGCCCGGTAGCAAATACTCCAGGCGACTCTGCGTGTGGGGCGAACTTCACTTCGCCGGAGGGGCGTCCGACGCCGGGGACCGGCGGACGATTCGGCGGCGCGCCGGGCAACCGCCGCGAACGATGCAATTGTGCTTGGTACACCACAAAACTGCGGCCCCAACGGCCGGTACAGCCGACGAATGAACCGCGTCGAGTGGCACCCAACATCAAGATCGGATTCGCAGCGGAATCACCCTTGGTTGTGTGGGTATCTATGGCTACGATGATCAGCAAATCATCAGACGTGACGGCTCCCCCCTCGCCGAGCGCCTGTCGACCGCTTGCCGACCCCCGGGAGGTCCTATCGATGAGCGCGACTTTCGCTGTCCGCTTGAACCGCCTCTTCGAGGTGGTGTATCCGCCCGGACGCGGGCCACACACCTCCGCCGAGGTGATCGCGGCCCTCAAAGCGGAGGGCATCACGATGTCGGCTCCCTATCTATCCCAGCTCCGCTCGGGAAACCGGACGAACCCGTCGGTGGCCACCATGGCCGCGCTGGCCAATTTCTTCCGGATCAAACCGGCGTTCTTCACCGACGACGACTACTACGCCAAGCTGGATGCCGAACTGGCCTGGCTGGACAGCGTCCGCGACTCCGGGGTGCGCCGCATCGCGACTCAGGCCGTCGGGCTGTCCGCCGAGGCCCAGCAGGACATCCTGGACCGGATCGATGAGCTGCGCCGCAAGGAGCACCTCAGCGCCTGAGGCGCCGGCACCGCGATTAGGGTGGCGCAGATAGGTTCCAGCGAGACACCGGGGAGGCGGCCGCGAATGGGCCTGTTCAGAAAACGCAAGAGCCGCGCGACCCGGCGCGCCGAGGCGCGGGCGCTGAAGGCCGGGGCTCGACTCGAGGCTCGGCTGGCCGCCAAGGGCGAGGCAAAACGCTTCAAAGCCGCCCAGCGTGCTGACGCCCGAGCACTGAAAGCCCAGATCAAGTCCGACCGGAACCGGGACCGCGCCACGCTCAAGGCGGCCGAGAGTCAACTCAAGGCGGCCCGCGACGGCAAGCTGCTGTCCGCGGCCCGGATCCGCCGGACCCTGGTGGTATCGCGGATGCTGGCGCCGATCGTGGTGCCGCTGGTGTATCGGGCCGCCATGGCGATCCGCGGCCTGATCGATGAACAGCGGGCCGCCCGGCTCGGGGTGCCGCTGGCCCGCATCGGCGACTTCTCCGGGAAGCACGAAGCCCGGCTCTCCGCACGGATCGCCGGAGCGGAGAAGACGCTGCACTTGGTGGCCGAGCGCAAACCCAAGGACTCCGAGACCCGGCAGTTCGTCACCGCGATCACCGCGCGGCTGAGCGACCTGGCCACCGCGGTGACCGCCATCGAGACCATGCCGGTGGAACGGCGCCGGGCCGCCTCCACCGCGATCAGCGAGCAGCTCGACGGAATCGACGCCGATCTGATGGCCCGGCTGGGGCTGCCGTCATGAGCGCCCGAATCCGCGCGGGCGCGCTGGCCGCGGCGGTCGCCGTCGCCGCCTCGATCGCCGGCACCGCACCGGCCTGGGCGCACGTGCACGCCAGCAGCCCGGGCGCGGTGCGCGGCGGCGTCGCGATGGTCACCTTCGAGGTGCCGAACGAATCGCCGACCGGTTCTGCCACAACGGAACTCACCGTGACGCTGCCGGACGTGGCGTCGGCGCGCACCGAGACCACACCGGGCTGGACGGCCCGCTTGGACCGCGACGCCAAAACCGGAGCGGTGCGCTCGGTGACCTGGACGGCCGACGCCGGCGGCATCGGCGCCGACCAGTTCGGTCTGTTCCGGATCGCGATGAAGCTGCCCGACGCCGAGACGGTCGACTTCCCGTCGGCGCAGCGCTACGCCGACGGCACCGTGGTGCGCTGGGATCAGGCGCCCCCGCCCGGCGGCGGCGAGGCGGAACGCCCGGTGCCCACGCTGCGCCTGGCGGCCGGTCCGGCCTCGGCACCCGAACACCACGGCCAGCACCCGCCGCCGGCGGTCTCTGCCGGTCCTGCGCAGCCGGCCGAGCCCGAGGCCGACGGAGCCCACCACGCCGACAATGCGGCCCGGCTGCTCGGCGGCGCCGCGCTGCTGGTCGCCGCGCTGGCCGCCACGATTGCGCTGGGCCGGCGGCGCGCATGACCGGGGCCGTGCGGGTCGCGTTGGCGGGGATGTTCGCACTGGCCGCGTTGTTGGCGCCGGTGGCGCCGCCCGGGGTGGCCGCCGCGCACGCGGTGCTGGTCTCGGCCGATCCGGCCGGCGGCGCCGAGCTGTCGCACGGGCCGCAACGCGTCAGCGCCACCTTCAACGAGCAGCTGCAGACCAGCTTCGCGGCCATGACGGTGGTCGGGCCGGACGGGCACCTGTGGTCCACCGGCGAAACACAGGTCCGAGGTGCGGTCGCCAGCGTTGCCGTCCGCCCGCTCGGCCCGGTCGGCACCTACACCGTCCACTACCGGGTCACCTCCGCCGATGGTCATGTGGTGTCCGGTTCGTGGCCGTTCCGGCTGACGGTGGCCGGCACCGGCGAACCCGGCCCGGCGGTCACCGACCACGGCGAGGCACCGCCCCCGATACCCCGCCGCGACACCGAGCCCGCCGGTGACGACCTGCCGATTTGGCCGTTCGTGGCCGGCGCGGTGGCGCTTGTCGGGGCCGGTCTGTGGCTGAATAGGCACCGATCCTGATCGCTGCCACCTCCTGACCGCAGGCAGATGCTGGCATGATGGGCGAAGTTGCCGGTGCCGCCGACTTGATCTGAGACGAGAACCCGCCAGAGGAGCTGCCGTATGACCGAGCCGCAGGACCAGCCCGACCACGAATCCGCCGCTGCACCCAAGCCCGCCGAGCCGACTCCGCCGGCCGAACCGGCTGGCGCCGACCCCGCCCCGCCGTCCCCGCCGATCGTGCCGGCTGAGTCCGACCGGCCCGCCGAGCCGCCCGCCAAGAAGGCGGCCAAGAAGGCCGCGGCCAAGGCCGCCAAGAAGGCACCGGCAAAGAAGGCTCCGGCCAAGAAGGCTCCCGCGAAGAAGGCTCCGGCCAAGAAGGCACCCGCACCGGCCCCCGCTCCCGCTCCCGCGCCGAGCCCCGTCGCCAGCAACGGCGCGGGCAAGCTCACCGATGGCGCCAAAGAAACGGCCGCTCAGGCCAAGTCGACGGTCGAGGCGGCCCGCAACCCGCTCACCCCGTCGGGATCGCCGTCTGGCCAGTCGCCGGCGGCGATACTGGCCGCCGGCATCGTCGGCTTGCTCGGACTGCTGCTGATCCGCCGGCTGTTCCGCGCCCGCCGCGGCTGAGCCCTTGAACGCAGGCTTTCGGCCCACCGCCGACCTGGTCGACGACATCGGCGCCGGCGTGCGCAGTTGCGACCTGCAGTTCCGCCAACTCGGCGGCCGCACCGAGTTCGCCGGCCGGATCAGCACGGTCCGCTGCTTCCAGGACAACGCGCTGCTCAAGTCGGTGC
>NZ_LZMF01000091.1:0-907 GCF_001673565.1 Mycolicibacter sinensis | reverse complement strand
ACCGCGTTCTTCGTCGGCCCGACGATCTTGTCCACTCCGTCGCCGACCTTCGCCCAGACCGCGGCCGACCTGTTCCTTCACCCGCTCGGTTTCGACGTCGGCGACGATCCGGCCGCGTGCGTGGTCGGTGTCGGCGACTGCGACGCGCCGCTGCGGATCCTGTCCACCCCGGCGCTGGTCCAGCAGGGCCACAGCAGTTTCGTCGGTGCAGCCGAGATCGTGCGGGCGGTGCACGCCGAACTCAACGCCAACCCCGATGCCTACGATGCCGACAACCCGCTGTGGGTGTTCGGCTGGTCCCAAGGCGCCACGGCCGGTTCGATCGCGATGGCGCAGTTGGCCCACGACAATGTCGACCCACGGCTGGTGCACTTCGTGTTCATCGGCAATCCGGTCGGCGCCGACACCAGCGACACGCTCTGGGACCGGCTCTTCGACATGCCGATACTCAACGGCAATCTGACCCCCAACGAAGCGTTCCCGGCGACCATCTACACCTTCCCGGGTGATCCCGTCGCCGACGCCAGTTCCAACTCGATACTCGGCCTGTTCTACGAGCACATGATGTATCTGGGGCTCACGCCAGATCAGGTCGCCAACCATTTGGCCACCACCGACGGCGCGATCACCGACATCGACATCTCCGGTGACTTCGACCAGTTCGGCGCCTGGATCAACGCCTGGAGCCATGGGCTGGTCGACAGCGGCTGGTGGGAAGGCTTGTTCTACTCAGTTGTGGCGTTCTTCTACAGCGCCTTCGGCGACATCAAGGACTTCTTCGGCGACTGGATGGGCATCGACTGGAGCGGCGTCGAAGACACCCTGGACTTCTGGTTCCCGCCGGAGGCGTAGCGTCGGGGAACTCGTCGCCCACCGGGTTTCCAGCTTCCCCGCCTTCCAGTAGCCG
>NZ_LZMF01000090.1:0-1045 GCF_001673565.1 Mycolicibacter sinensis | reverse complement strand
CGTGCCCGAGCTGCTGGTGATGCGGCATCCCAGCGTCGCCGCATCACAGCACCGGGCCGATACGGGGCTCGGTGATGCCAGGCGGCTTCGACCAGCAGCCGGCGGGCGTGACTGTTGCCGGTCTTGGTCACCCCGCCCTGCGTTCGTGTCGCCCCGGAGGAGTACTCGCTGGGTACCAGTCCGAGGTAGGCGCCGATACTGCGGCCGGTCAGCCGAGACCAGTCGCCGATCTCGGCTGCCAGCCCAAACGCGGTCAGCGTCGAGACCCCGCGTAAACACCCCAGCCTGTTCACCACCGCAGTGAACTGCGAATCAGCAGCCATTTCGGCGATCGCGGCGTCGAGGCGCTCCCGGCGGTCGACGGTGGCCAGCATCGTGTCGAAGGCACTGTCGTAGGCCAGTTGCAAGGCGGGGTTGTCGAACTGTTGCTGGCGCAGCCATCGCTCATGCTCACGAATCCAGGTCCGCCCGCCGCTGTAGACGATCCCCTGTCTTAGCAGCAGCTTCGAGAGTCGATGCCGGGCCGTCATCAAGTCACCACGGACGTCTTCGCGGGCCCGCACCACATCCCGGGCAGCTTCCTGCTCCACCGTCGGGATTGTCACCGCCGTGATCTGACCCAGATGCAACAACCGCGCCAGATGCGCCGCATCACGGGCATCGGTCTTGACCCGATCCCCACCCGGGCGGATCAATTTCGATGGTGCGGCCACCGCACACTCGATCCCCGCTGCCAGCAGGAACCGGGCCAGACCGAAACCGGTCGGCCCGGCTTCGTAGGTCACTGCCACCGGCTCGGGAAGACCCCGAACCCATTCCAGGACATCGTTGCGATCCGGAGTCAACCGGCGCTCGAACACCTCGCCGGTATCACCATCCAACCCGCACGCAACCACCGAACGGGCGTGCACATCCAACCCGACACTCGTACGCTGAACCTTCACTGGGGCCTCCCACATCTTGTGGCTCTACCGGCCAGGACCCATTTCCTGTCGGCAACCCACGTTCACATGTGAGTGAGGCCCCAGCCCCCCATACCGTCTAA
>NZ_LZMF01000089.1:0-3854 GCF_001673565.1 Mycolicibacter sinensis | reverse complement strand
CCGCGGCGACCGTGCGCAACATGCTGCGTGCGGTGACCCAGCGCGACCCGACCGGGGTCCAGCAGGGCACCGGGTGGCAGGCCGCGGTGGACGGCTACCAGATCGCCGGAAAGACCGGTACCGCACAGCAGATCAACTCCGCCTGCGGCTGCTACTACGACGACGTCTACTGGATCACGTTCGCCGGGATAGCCCCCGCGGACAACCCGCGCTACGTCATCGGCCTGATGATGGACAACCCGCATCGCGCCGCGGACGGGTCGCCGGGCACCTCGGGCGCGCCGCTGTTCCACAACATCGCCGCCTGGCTGTTGCAGCGCCACAACGTCCCGCTGTCGCCCGACCCCGGGCCGCCACTGGTTCTGCAGGCGATGTAGCGGCTGTCCCTGCCCGCCTGGGTAGTCTCAGGTCCGATCCTTTCAAGGACCGGCCGCAGCGGATGGAGGTGATGGCGGTGTGCGCCGCATTGCGCCCTGACGTCGGTGCGGGTACGTCGCTGCAGGCGCTGGCGGCCCAGATCGGAGCGGTTGCTGCCACCGGGGGCGCGGTGCCCGAGCTGGCCATCACCGGGCTGACGCTGCGCGCCCAGGAGGTCGAGCCCGGAGACCTGTTCGCGGCGCTGCCCGGCGCCACGACCCACGGTGCGCGGTTCGTGGCCGAGGCGGTTGCTCGCGGCGCGGTCGCGGTGCTCTCCGACGGCGCGGGGGCCGCCGAAATCGTCGACGGCGCAACCGGTATCCCGGTGCTGGTTCATCCGGCCCCGCGCGCGGTGCTCGGCGAGCTGGCGGCAGAGGTCTACCGGCATCCCTGCGAGCGGCTCACGGTCATCGGGATCACCGGCACGTCCGGCAAGACCACCACCGCCTATCTGGTCGAGGCCGGGCTGCGTGCTGCCGGCCGCACCGCCGGGCTGATCGGCACCGTCGGCGTCCGCATCGACGGCGTCGACCTGCCCAGCGCGCTGACCACCCCGGAGGCCCCGGCCCTGCAGGCGCTGCTGGCGGTGATGGCCGAGCGCGGGGTGGACACCGTGGTGATGGAGGTGTCCAGCCACGCGCTGACGCTGGGCCGGGTCGACGGCACCCGGTTTGCGCTGGGCGCGTTCACGAACTTGTCCCGCGACCACCTGGACTTCCACCCGAGCATGGCGGACTACTTCGAAGCCAAGGCGCGGCTGTTCGATCCGGCGTCACCCCTGCACGCCGCCCGGTCGGTGGTCTGTGTGGACGACGAGGCCGGTGAGGCGATGGCGGTGCGCGCCACGGCGCCGGTCACGGTCAGCGCGACCGGACGCCCGGCGGACTGGGGCGTCGAGCAGCCCAGCGCCGGGCCGGTCGGCAGGCAGTTCACGGCGGTCGATCCCGCCGGGGTGCGCCATCCGGTCGGCATCGGGCTGCCCGGCGACTACAACATCGCCAACTGTCTTGTGGCGCTGGCCGTTCTCGACGCCGTCGGGGTGTCACCGGAGCAGGCGGCGCCGGGCCTGCGCGACGCGCGGGTGCCGGGCCGGATGGAGCCGGTCGACCGTGGCCAGGGCTTCCTGGCGCTGGTCGACTACGCGCACAAGCCGGGCGCGCTGGCGGCGGCGCTGGCGACCCTGCGCTCCGATCTGCGCGAGACGACCGGGCGGCTGGCCGTGGTGTTCGGCGCCGGCGGCGACCGCGACCACGGCAAGCGCGGCCCGATGGGCCGGATCGCCGCCCAGGAGGCCGACCTGGTCGTCGTCACCGACGACAATCCGCGCGGCGAGGACCCGGCCGACATCCGGCGGGCCATCCTGGCCGGGGCCGCCGAGGGAACCGCGGAGGTGGTCGAGATCGGGGACCGCCGGACCGCGATCGAGCACGCGGTGCGCTGGGCGCGGCCGGGCGACGTGGTGCTCGTGGCCGGCAAAGGCCACGAAACCGGGCAGACCGCCGGCGGGGTCACGCAGCCCTTCGATGACCGCGTCGAGCTGGCCGCCGCCCTGGAGAGCCGCGGATGATCGCGCTGAGTATCGCCGAGATCGCCGAGATCGTCGGCGGCCGGCTCAGTGATATCTCACCGGAGCAGGCCGCACGTACCAGCGTCACCGCGACCGTGGAGTTCGATTCGCGAAAGATCACCGCGGGCTCGTTGTTTCTGGCGCTGCCCGGTGCGCGCGCCGATGGCCACGACCACGCGGCCGCGGCGGTGGCAGCCGGTGCGGTGGCGGTGCTTGCGGCCCGCCCGGTGGGAGTGCCGGCCATCGTGGTCGATCCCGCCGCCTCCGACAGCCGATCCGGCGCCCTGGAGTACGACGACGCCGCCGGGTCCGGCGCCGCGGTACTGGCCGCGCTGGCGCAGCTGGCCGCCGCGGTGGCCGCGACCCTGGTGGCCCGCGGACTGACCATCGTCGGCGTCACCGGATCGTCGGGAAAGACCTCCACCAAGGACCTGCTGGCCGCCGTGCTGGCTCCGCTGGGGCAGGTGGTGGCGCCGCCGGGGTCGTTCAACAACGAGCTGGGCCACCCCTGGACGGTGCTGCGGGCCGATGAGAACACCGACTTCCTGGTGCTGGAACTCTCGGCACGGCATCGCGGCAACATCGCGGCGCTGGCCGCCATCGCTCCGCCGCGGGTAGCGGTGGTGCTCAACGTCGGGACCGCGCACCTGGGCGAGTTCGGCTCCCGCGAGGCGATCGCCGAAACCAAAGCCGAACTAGCGCAAGCGGTTCCGGAGTCCGGCGTGGTGATCCTCAACGTCGACGATTCGGCGGTGGCCGCGATGGCCAACAAGACCGCGGCACGGGTGGTGCGGATCAGCCGCGCGGCCCCCGCCGATGTGTGGGCCGGGCCGGTGGCGCTCGACGAGCTGGCCCGCCCCCGCTTCACCCTGCACGCCGGCGCGGGCGCATCCGAGGTACGGCTCGGGGTGTCCGGGGACCACCAGGTCTCCAACGCGCTGTGCGCCGCCGCGGTTGCGCTGGAATGCGGCGCCACGCCCCAACAGGTTGCCGATGCGCTGGCCGGCGTCGGAGCCATCTCACAACACCGGATGCAGGTCAGCACCCGCGCCGACGGGGTGACGGTGATCGACGATGCTTACAACGCCAACCCCGACTCCATGCGGGCGGCGCTGCAGGCGCTGGCCTGGATCGCCCGCGGGGAGGACCCCGCGTCCCCGAGACGCAGCTGGGCGGTGCTCGGGGAGATGGCTGAGCTGGGCAAGGACGCGATATCGGAGCATGACCGCATCGGACGGCTCGCGGTGCGCTTAGATGTGTCTCGTCTTGTTGTCGTCGGAGTAGGGAGATCGATGGGCGCGATGCATCACGGCGCGGTCATGGAGGGATCCTGGGGTGCCGAGGCCACCGCGGTACCCGACGTCGACGCCGCCCACGCCCTGTTGCGCGCTGAACTGCGCCCCGGCGACGTGGTGTTGGTCAAGGCCTCGAACTCCGCCGGGCTGACCGTGCTGGCCGACGCTCTGATCAGCGACGACGCGGGAGATCGCCGATGATCATGATCCTGGTCGCCGCGGGCGTCGCGCTGCTGGTCGCGATCCTGTTGACCCCGGTGCTGATCCGGCTGTTCACCAAGCAGGGGTTCGGTCAGGAGATCCGCGAAGACGGCCCGGCCAGCCATCACAGCAAACGCGGTACGCCGTCGATGGGCGGTGTGGCGATCGTGGCCGGGATCTGGGCGGGTTATCTGACCGCTCAGCTGGCCGGACTGGTCTTCTACGGCACCGGGCCCACCGCGTCCGGTCTGCTGGTACTGGGGTTGGCCACCGCGCTGGGCGCGGTCGGCTTCATCGACGACCTGATCAAGATCCGGCGAGCGCGCAACCTGGGCCTGAACAAGACCGCCAAGACCGTCGGGCAGGTGACCGCG
>NZ_LZMF01000088.1:0-33190 GCF_001673565.1 Mycolicibacter sinensis | reverse complement strand
AACAGGCCTAACCACTAACCTGGAGTGTCAAGGATCAACCGAAGACGATCCGTCAAGCATCACCCGAAGTCCAACAGGGGCGCAGGCAGCCGATGCGATGCGCAATGGCGCTCTGGCGCGTGACATTGTGTCGCAGACCGGCAAAGATACCGGGAAACCGGGAAAGGTAGGCCAATGAGCCACGAACGTACGATCATCCTCTACACCGCCTTCATGATCGCGCTGGTGGTGGCGTCCGCCGTGATCATCGCGTGGGTCGCCTGACCGATTCACCCGTCGAATACCGTCATCCTCGATGACTGATTCCGGCCTCGTCTTGTTCAGTGTCACCGATCGGGTGGCGCTGATCACCGTCAATGATCCCGACCGCCGCAACGCGGTCACCGGCACGATGTCGGCGCAGTTGCGGACTGCGGTGGAGCGCGCCGAAGCCGACCCGAACGTGCATGCGGTGATCGTCACCGGCGCGGGCCGGGCCTTCTGCGCCGGCGCCGACCTCTCGGCCCTCGGTGCCGCCACCGAAGACGGGCTGTTGGCGCTGTACGACGGTTTCATGGCGGTCGCGCAGTGCGCGCTGCCGACGATCGCCGCGGTCAACGGCGCCGCGGTGGGCGCCGGGCTGAACCTGGCGTTGGCGGCCGACGTGCGGATCGCCGGCCCGGCAGCCCTGTTCGACACCCGGTTCCAGCAGCTGGGCCTGCACCCCGGCGGGGGCGCCACCTGGATGCTGCACCGGGCGGTGGGGCCCCAGGTGGCGCGGGCCGCGCTGCTGTTCGGCATGCGTTTCGACGCCGAGGCCGCGGTGCACCACGGGTTGGCGCTGCAGGTCGCCGACGACCCGGTCGCCGCGGCGATGGCACTGGCGGCCGGGCCCGCGTCGGCACCGCGAGACGTCGTGTTGGCCACCAAGGCCACGATGCGGACCACCGCGAGCCCCGGCGCGGTCGAGGGCGAGCAGCACGAGTTCGCCAAGCGCACCGAGCTGGGCCCGCAGGCGGCGACGGTCGAGTCACCGGAGTTCGCCGCCCGGCTGGCCGCAGCACAGCGCAGATAGCCCGGCGGGCTACAGATCCACCAGCGCGGTATCGGGATGTTCGATCAGATCGCGTAGCGCACAAAGGAATTCGGCGACCTGCGCGCCGTCGGCGATGCGGTGGTCGAACGCACACGTCAATGTCATCTGCGGACGCACGACGACAGCCTCGCCCAGGGCCACCGGGCGCGGTTTCAGCGAACCCATGCCCAGGATGGCCGCCTCCGGGTAGTTGATCACCGGCACCCCGTCGTCGAGGCCCAAGGCGCCGAAGTTGGAGACGGTGAACGTCGAACCCTGCAGCTCGGCGGGCTGCAGGCTGCCGGCCCGGGCGTCGGCGACGAGCCGGGCCACGCAGTCGGCGAGCTCACGCGTGGTCTTGCGATGCGCGTCGAAGACCACCGGCACCAGCAGGCCGCGCGGGGCGGCCACCCCGACACCGAGGTGTACACCGCGATGGGTACGGACCCGCGGTCCCTCCGGTGCGTCGACCCAGGTCGCGTTGAGCACCGGGTGTCGCATCAAGGCGATGACCAGCAGCCGCAGCGTCAGCACGAACGGCGTGATCGCCGCACCGCCCGCGCTGTCGGCAAGGCGATCCCGCAGCTGCAGCAGGTTGGTGCAGTCCACCTGCACACTGCCATGCGCGTCGGGAATCCGGCTGCGCGACAGCATCATCCGTTCGGCCATGGCAGCCTGCACCGGGCTCGGTGGACGCAACTCGTCGCCCGACCGATCGCCGGCGGCCACGCGCACACCGTCGGTGGTGATCACACCGCTCGGGCCCGGTGCTACACCGCCCAGATCAACACCCAGCTCGGCGGCGAGCTTGCGGGCGGCCGGCTTGGCCTTGGGGCGCCCGGAGGTGGCGCAGGCGCGGCGGCTGGTGTCGAAGGCGTCGTCGGCGCCGTAGCCCACCAGCACCGGCGTGCGCCCGGCTACGGCAGTATCGGACGGTGCGACCGCCGTGCCGGCGTCGATGCGCACCAGCGGCGCCCCGACCGCGAGCACAGCGCCTTGCGGGCCGCCGAGCTCGACGATGCGACCGGCGTACGGGCTGGGGATCTCGACTTCGGCTTTGGCGGTCTCGACCGTGCACAGCACCTGGTTGAGCTCCACCTGGTCACCGACGGCGACGTTCCAGCTGGTCACCGTCACCTCTTGCAGACCCTCCCCGAGGTCGGGGACCGCGAAGGTGTTCGGCTCGGCGCTCATGGCACCACTCTCCCCCGAAAGCGGGAGGTGCCCCCACCTCGTCGTTGGCGCTCCGCATCGTCGCGGCGCGGGCTCACGGCAGCTCCAGGACCCGTTGCACGCTGTCGAGCAGCCGGTCGGGGCCCGGCAACCAGAGCCGTTCCAGCCGGGCCGGCGGATAGGGGGTGTCGAATCCGGTGACGCGCAATACCGGCGCCTCCAGTTCGTAGAACAACTCCTCTTGGATGCGCGCGGCCAGTTCGGCGCCGTAGCCGAGGTTTCGTGGGCCCTCGTGCAGCACCACACACCGCCCGGTGCGGCGCACGGATTCGGTGACGGCGTCGAAGTCGAGCGGCACCAGGGAACGCAGGTCGACCACCTCCAGGCTCCAACCATGCTCTTGGGCAGCGATGTCGGCTGCCGACAGCGCGGTGGCCACCCCGCCGCCGTAGGTCAGCACCGTGACGTCGGTGCCTGACCGGCGCACCGCGGCGCATCCGATGCCCGGCGCCGGGTGCTCGGTGTCGACGGCTCCGCGCGCCCAGTACTGCCGCTTCGGCTCAAGGAACATCACCGGGTCGGGCGTGGCGATGGCGTGCCGCAGCAGCCAGTAGGCATCCGACGGATCGGCGGGGACCACCACCTTGAGCCCGGCAGTGTGCGCCCAATAAGTTTCGGTGGATTCCGAATGATGTTCGGCCGCACCGATTCCGCCGAACGATGGGATACGCACGGTGACCGGCATCGAAACCTCACCGCGGGTGCGGGTCCGGTACTTCGCCAGGTGGCTGACCATCTGGTCCAGCGCCGGGTAGCTGAACCCGTCGAACTGGATCTCCGGGACCGGGACGAAGCCGCGCACCGCCAGCCCGATGGCGATGCCGATGACCGCGGACTCGGCCAGCGGTGTGTCGAAACAGCGTTGCTCCCCGAAGGTTTCGGCCAGTCCCTCGGTCACCCGGAACACTCCGCCCTGCACGCCGACGTCGGTGCCGAACACCAGCACCCGAGGATCGGCGTCCATCGCGTCACGCAGCGCCCGGTTGAGTGCGGCCACCATGGTCAGCTCTTCGATGCGCGTACTTGCGCCGGTGACCGGCGCCGGTGCCGGCGAGCGGGTCGGCGGTTCGAGGATCTGGGTCATCAGCGCTCCCTGGCCAGCTCGGTGCGCAGTGCGCGGCGTTGCTGCTGCAGTTCCGGGGTGATGTCGGCGTACACGGAGGTGAACACCTGGTCGACGTCGAAATCGGACGCACCGACCGTGGCGTCGCGCAGCTCGGTGCTCAGCCGCTGCGCCCGGGCCGTGACCCGGTCCTCGAGGCGCTGCGACCAGACGCCGGTGTTGCGCAAATAGCTGCGGTAGCGCGGGATCGGGTCGAGGGCAGTCCACCGCTCGAGTTCGGCGTTGCTGCGGTAGCGCGTCGGATCGTCGGAGGTGGTGTGCGGGCCGAGCCGGTAGGTGACGGCCTCGATCAGGCTCGGCCCGCCGCCGGTCCGGGCCCGCTCGGCCGCTTCGGCCATCACCGCGTAGCAGGCCAGCACATCGTTGCCGTCGACCCGGATCCCGGGCATTCCGTAGCCGATCGCCTTGTGCGCCAGCGACGGCGCGGCGGTCTGCCGGTGCAGCGGCACTGAGATCGCCCACTGGTTGTTCTGCACGTAGAACACGCACGGGGCGGTGAACACCGCGGCGAAGTTCAGCGCTTCGTGGACGTCGCCCTCGCTGGTGGCGCCGTCACCGACGAATGCGACCGTGACCGAATCCTCGCCCAGGCGTTGGGCGCCCATCGCCGCGCCCACCGCGTGCAGCGCCTGAGTTCCGATCGGAATCGAGATCGGTGCACAGCATTTCGCGGTGAAATCCAACCCGCCGTTCCAGGTTCCGCGCCAGGCGGCCGCCAGGCTCCAGGCCGGGATGCCGCGGGCGATGAACACCCCCAGCTCACGGTACTGCGGGAACAGCCAGTCGGTTTTGCGCAGGCAGGCGGCGGCTCCGACCTGGGCTGCCTCCTGGCCGCGGCAGGAGGCGTACAACGCCAGCTCCCCCTGGCGCTGCAGGTTGATCAGCTCGGTGTCGAACTCGCGGGTGAGCACCATCAACTCGTAAAGCCAGCACAGGGTTTCCTCGGGCAGATCCCGGCCGTAGCGATCCTCGTCGGTCGGCGCGCCGTCCGGCCGCACGAGCTGCACGGGTTCGAGGGCGACCTCGGGACCGGTAATTCCTGGCAGCTGGCCCATGCGAGCCTCCTTGTGACGCTGATCTCATTATGCCCCCGCCCCGGGGCCACCCGGCTGATCTCGAGCGGTCGACCGAACGTGTCGCGCAGGGATCAGCGTGGCCGCCGGTAGGGCTTCAGGTAGGCCGGCAGCGGGATGTCCGGGTCGAGGTCGCCGGCCGGCTCGGGAGATCCGGCGGTCATCGCCAGCGGCACTACGCCGGCCCAGTGCGGCAGGGTGAGGTCTTCGGGGTCGTCGACCGGGCCGCCGGTGCGCACCTTGGCGGAGACCTCGACCAATTCCAGTGCCAGCACGGCGGTCATGGCCAACTCGCGGTCATTGGGCGGTCTGCTGTCGGCGGCGCGGCCGGACACCGCATGGTCGGTCAGGGCTGCCAGCGCGTCGAGCTTTTCGTCGCGGTCGGTGACCAGACGGGCGGCGCCCAAGACGACCACCGAGCGGTACGCGAGCGAGTGATGCATTGCCGAGCGGGCAAACACCAGGCCGTCGACAAGGGTGACGGTCACGCAGACCGGCAGACCCTCCGGCGTTTTCGCCGCCGCCAGCATGGGCCCGCTGCCGCTGGAGCCATGCAGGTACAGGACGTCGCCGCGGCGGGCGTGGGTGGTCGGCAGCACCACCGGGGAGCCCGCGTTGAGGTAGCCGAGGTGACAGATCAGGCTCTCGTCCAGGATGCGATGCACGGTCGTGCGGTCATAGCGGGCCCGCTCCCGGTACCGGGTGGGGGTGGTGCGCGGCGTGGATGAATACGTCCCCGGCATCACACTGCCTTTCTCATTGTATTAGTGCATACTGTGCATTGTGGCCGTACAATATTCTATCGGCGGTGACGGCGCGGAGTCGATAGCCGCCAGCATCGAACAGGGCATCTCCGAGGGCGCCGTCCCGCCCGGTGCCGTGCTCCCCCCGATCCGCGGCCTGGCCGCCCGGCTCTCGGTGAACCCCAACACCGTCGCCGCCGCCTACCGTCTGCTGCGCGACCGCGGGGCCGTCGAAACCGCTGGGCGGCGCGGCACTCGGGTGCGCGACCGGCCGGCGACCACGCCACGCTCGCTGCGCGGGTTGACGATTCCGGCCGGTGTGCGTGACCTGTCCACCGGAAACCCGAACCCGGCGCTGCTGCCGATCGCCATTGCTCGGCTCTCGACGCCCACCGCTGTCGTGCTGTACGGACAGCCGCCCATCACACCGGCGCTGGCCGACCACGCGCGGACCACGCTGGCCGCCGACGGGGTGGCATCCGAACACCTCGCGGTGACATCAGGCGCCCTGGACGCGATCGAGCGGGTGCTGGCAGTGCACCTGCGCCCCGGGGACCGCGTCGCCGTCGAAGATCCCGGCTGGTCCAACCTGCTCGACCTGCTCGGCGCGCTGGGATTGACTCCCGAACCGGTCGGCGTCGACGACGACGGACCACTGGTCGCCGACCTGACCCGGGCACTGCGCCACCGAGTACGGGCGGTGGTGGTGACCAGCCGCGCCCAAAACCCCACCGGCGCAGCGCTTTCAGAACAGCGCGCCAACGCGTTACGCAGGCTGCTCGCCGAAACCGACAACGATGTGCTGCTCGTCGAAGATGATCACTGTGCCGGCATGGCCGGGGTCGCGCTGCATCCGCTGGCCGGGGTGTCGCGGCACTGGGCGTTCGTGCGTTCGACGGCCAAGGCCTACGGCCCGGATCTACGGTTGGCAGTACTCGCCGGGGACCGCCGCACCGTCGAGCGGGTGCACGGTCGGCAGCGACTCGGGCCGGGCTGGGTCAGCCACCTGCTGCAGGACGTCGCCGTGAACATGTGGCGCGATACGGCGGCGACTCGACTGGTGGCCGACGCCGAATCCAGCTACACCGACCGGCGCACCCGACTGTGCGCGGCGCTGGCCGAGCGCGGCATCACCGCCCATGGCCGCTCCGGCCTCAACGTCTGGATACCGGTGCCCGACGAGACGGCGGCGATAACCCGGTTGCTCACCGCGGGCTACGCCGCCGCGCCGGGGAGCCGGTTCCGGATCGGTAGCTCACCGGGAATCCGCGTCACCATCGCCGATCTGGCGCGCACCGAGATCGAACCGCTGGCCGACGCCATAGCCGAGGCGGCAACCGGTACCGGACGCGCGAGCGTGTGACGTCGCGCTACCCCGTCACCGCGAAGATGCCGTGCGCCCCGTTCTCGGCGTGCCGCATGTCGTGATCCATAAACGGGTAGTGGCCCGGTTCGGGGAAGCTCAGCTCGACGAAACCGCCTTGGGCGGGCGCCAGATCCAGGACCTGTGATCCGCCCGCCGGGTTCGACGGCGTCTCGGGCCTCAGCAGCCACGCCCCCTCCTTGTAGACGGTGTCGAACTGCGTCCCGACGATGTGGAACGCGATCGCGTCACCCGGTCCGGCGTTGACCACCCAGACCCGCACTCGCTCGCCGGTGCGCGCCGGCAGCGGGGCGTGCATGTACTGGGCCGCGGTGCCGTTGAACATCCAGCCGTCGGGCTGTCCGGCGCGGATCGCCGTGGTCTTGGCGTCGGCATCCGGGGCACCGGCGTAAAGCTGCGCGCCGACCAGCGCATACTCGCGGTCCACGGCCGGCAGTCCGGGCGGGTCGATGATCACCGCGCCGTACATGCCGTTGGCGATGTGCAGCGTCATCGGCGGCGTGCTGCAGTGATACAGCCAGGCGCCGGCCCGGCGCGCGGTGAACCGGTAGACCAGCCGCTCCCCCGGCTCCAGGGTGCGCATCGGCTGGTCGGGTGCGAGCGCCCCGGCATGAAAGTCGATGCCGTGGCCCATCGACGCGTCGTTGATCAAAGTGATCTCGAAGACGTCCCCGACGCGGCCGTGCAGCGTGGGGGCCGGCTCGACACCGCCGAACGTCCAGCGGATCTCGCGGCGCCCGGGCGCGACCTCCAGCTCACGGTCCACGGCGCGCAGTTCCACCCGGTGCAGGCCGGGCGTGGCCGGAGCCAGCACCGCGTCATACGGCCTCCAGCCCGGCGAGGGGTCAGCGGACAGGTTCAGCGTGGCCGGCGCCGGCAGTCCCGAGTCCTGGCGGCCGCCCGGATGTTCGTGCCGTGGTGCGCCACCGATGGCGCGGATCGTCATCGTCATCCCGGCGGCGCGGTGGCCCGCGATATCGCACCACGCTTCCCGATCTTGGTTCACCACACCGAGATCCAGCACGGCGGACTGCCCCCGGCTCAGCCGGGGCGTGTGCTCGCCGGTGTCGACCCGCACGTCGTGCGGCAGTCCGTCGATGTTGGTGACCCGCAGCACCAGGTGCGTTCCGGCCGGCACGTCGATGACGTCCGGGGAGAAGCGCATGTTGTTGGAGGTGACCTCGACGGTGCGGACCGGACCGGCGACGCCGGTGGCACCCGACGGCGCCGGGTTGCCCATCCCCAGGCCCAGCGCCACCGCGACCCCGACCGCTGCGGCCAGGGCGACCGCGCCGGTCACCGCACCCGAATGCGGCTTGATCTTGTCGACATCGATGGGCCCGCGCAGCGCCACCGGCAGCGCGAGCCGCAGGGCCATCAGCAGAAAACTGCCGACCGCAACCGCGGCCAGTACCCAGCCGATCAGCGGCACCGGACCGTGCCAGGGCCCGGCGACCAGCGGCACGGCGACGTTGATCGCACCCACCCGGACCTGCCAGCCCTGATCCAGATAGGCGATGACGGCCTTGCGGATCGGCGGCCCGTTGGCCACCAGGATCGGCAGCAGCTGGCTCAGCGCACCCAGCAGGATCTGGGCGACGAAGCCCACCGCCAGCAGCGGCAGCAGGGTGTGCTCCACGAACGCGGGCAACACCTCGACGGAGCGGGCCGCGAGCAGGGCGATCACCTCGATCACGACGGCCACTCCGAGCCAGCCGGCCGCGCCGACCAGCATCCAGGCCGCGGGACCGGTGAAGCTTCGTCCCGGCCACAGCCCGGCGATGGCCAGCCCGACGCCGAGGGCGTACCCCAGTAACCCGGCCGCCGCCAGCCACCAGCTGCCGGCGAGCAGGCCCACGGTGGCGACGGCCAAGCCCGTCGTCAGGGTCGGCAGCGCACGACGGGCCATCGCGAAGCTGCGGGGGGTGATCTTCTCCCGGATCGTGGTGGGCCACAAGGTGAAAAGCGTGCCGACGACGGTCAGCCCGATCCAGCCGTAGAGCATCACGTGCACGTGGGTCGTCCACAACCGCGCATACCACCGGGCGACGCCGAAGGCCATTGCTGCGCCGGTTGCCGATCCGGCCAGCAGGGCCACGATGGCGGCCAGATAAAAGCCGACGAGGTAGTCGAAGCGCGCCGAGAGCGCGGACTTCTTCATCGCGATCAACTCGGCGCCGTGGGCGACCGCCACCAGCGCCACGATGGCACCGCCGATGCCGGTCAGCGACTCGGCGCTCCAGGCGACACCGGCCAGTGCCGCGATGACCCCGACATTGAGCAGTGCCAGCTTGACCACGAGATGCCAGTGCGGCGGGTCGGGAACCCGGCACAGCGTCGTGGTGAAGTGTCCCGACCAGATCACGATCGCGTTGGTGGCGGCGCCGAGCAGCAGCGCGTGCACCGGCAGCCAGATCGGGTGCGCAAGGGCGTTGTGCCCGATCAGCAGCGCCACCGAGACGGCCAGCCAGGCCAGCACCACGATGTTGGCGCCCAGGAACACCGGTCCCCGCGGTCCGCCGCGCCGGCGGATCTTGACGGCCGGCGGCTGGGAGGACGGCAGTCCCAACTGGATCATGACCGCCAGGCTACGGTGAGCGCGTCACCAGGAGAAAGTGCCCTTTGACATCGATAGCATCGATCGCCATCGGTTTTCTCCCGGGCGACGTCAGCCGGATCGTCCGGTGGTGACCACCAGGCGGCCGGTGGTCTGCCGGGCAGCCATGCGTTGCAACGCATCCGGCAGGTCAGCCCAGGCGACCTCGGCGCCGACGACGGTACGGATCTTGCCGGTGCGCAGCATCTCCAGGATCTTGGCGTGGGCGTCCAGTCCCTCGGAGCGGGCCGGCCAGTTGAAGCCCAGGGTGCGCCGGATCGCCACCGGGTCGTTGACGTAGACCAGGCATACCCCGCAGACGTCGAAGTTGCTGTAGGCGATCGGCCGCGGCGAGAGGTAGTCGCCGTCTTCCAGGGCGATGTCCTGGGCGAAACCGGCCATCAGGTACCGCCCGTTCAAGCCCATGCAGCGGAACGTCTGCACTGCCACGTCGCCGCCGACCGCGTCGAACGCGACGTCGACGCCGCGGCCGTAGGTCAACTCAACGACCTGCTCAGCCCAGTCGTCATTGCGGTAGTTGATCGCATGGTCGGCGCCGAGTTCCTTGCAGAATTCCAGCTTCTCCTCGCTCCCGGCGGTGGCGATCACCCGGGCGCCCAACGCTTTACCGAGCACCAACGCGCCGGATCCGGTGCCGCCGGCGGCGGCGTGGACCAGCAGGGTCTCCCCCGGCTGCAGTCGTCCCCGTTCCCGCAGCGCGAACCACCCCAGGTGGAACGGGTAGTGCAGGGCGGCACCGTCGACGTCGCTGACCCAGTCCGGCAGATCCAGCGCGGTCGCCGCGTCGACGATCGCATACGAGGCGTACCCCCCGAAGGCCATCACCGGGATACCGACGATGCGCCGGCCGATGAGGTGTTCGGCTCCCTGGCCCGCGCTTTCCACCACTCCGACCGTCTCCATGCCGGGCACGAACGGCGGCTGCAGCGGCAGGGTGGTGTAGCGGCCCTGGATGATGTCGATGTCGTTGAAGTTGAGGCAGAACGCATCGACGGCGACCCGGATCTCGCCGGGGCCGGGCGCCCGCACCTCGACGGTCTGACGGGCCAGCACTTTGGCCGGGTCACCGAGTTCGGTGGCGACCCAGGCGTCGGCGGCGATCGGTTGATTCATGATTTCTCCAATGGTTCGGTGACGAAGCGGTTTCGGTAGTCGCGCAGGCGGTCGGCGATCTCGTCTGCGTCCAGTCCCAGATCAGCCGGGCGGTAGTCCACCGCGCCGTAGCGACCGCGGGGGTGGTCGATACGGAACTGCGTCATCGCCTCTCGAGCCCGGGTATCGAGCGGCTGGCCCGCGAGCTCATAGATCGCAGCGACGGTGCCGTCCTCATCGGCCATGAAGTCGTCGAACCGCACGTCGATGGACTGGCCCGCGGGCAACACATCGCGGTCCCGGAGGCACCCGGTGAGAAGGTCGTCGGCCCGGTCGAGCCAGTACCGCGAGATCTTGACCGGATCGGGACGGTCACAGCCCATCCGCATCGCGTAGCTGATCATGGTGGCCATCGACCGGGTCACCTCGACCGGATCCCGGTGGGTGACAACGAAGATGGCGTCGGGGAAGGTGGCATACAGCGCGGGGAACTGTTCGAGATGCTGCGGCGATTTGAGTACCCAGCGCTGTGGACCGCGCAGCCATTGCAGCGCCTGCAAGGTGCGTTTCAGGTAGGCATACGACGCTGTTTGGTCATGCGTCTTGTAATGCCGCGCGAAGGCCGGTAGGTAGTAGCTGCATTCGAAGAGCATCCCGGAAATGTCGTTGGCCAGCAGCTGGATCTCTTCGTGCGCATGGTCGACGGTCATGTCGTGCATGCGCTTGAACTCGGGCATCGACGTGTTGATCAGATCCAGGCCGACGGCGCAGCGGTCACGTCTGGCCTGCGGATCCGGCTCGCCCGGGGTGGCAACCGGCTCCATGCTCTCCCAGTAGGGCAGATAACGCAGTGCCGGGTCGGCGGCGATCAGGTTGTGCAAGTGGGTGGTTCCGGTACGCGGCAGCCCGCAGATGATGATCGGGCGCTCGATCGCTACGTTCTCGATCTCGGGGTTCGCCGTGATCAGTTGCTCCAGCCGCAGCCGGTTGACCAGGTGGCCGGTCAGTTGCTCGAACGCCATCGCCCGCCCGACCCCGGACAGGTCGGCGTCGTCGATCAGCGACGCGCACAACACGTCGAGGCGTTCCCGAAAACCGTTGTCGCCCCAGTCGTCCAGGCCCGTTCGCTCGGTTGCGGCCTGCAGCATCGCCTCCGGCGTCAGCTGCAGCGCGGCGCCGTAACCGGCCAGCCCGTCACGCATCGGCGCGGCGGCATCCGGGAAAACCGGGGCGGCCAGGTCCTCGAGCCGGATCGCGGCTGGACGTGCTGTCGAGGCGCTCACGAGGCCAGCTCTGCGACGTCGACGACCCGGCAGCTCAGCGGCTCCGGCGTTTTCTCCGGCAGGAACCAGCGCAACCAGATCAAGCCCTTCGACCGGCCGGCCGTCGACACCCAGTTCGGATGCCCGGGATCGGTCTCGCTGATGACGATCTGCCAGGACCCGTCGGGTGCGTAGGTGACGTGCGCGCCGTTGATCGTGACCCGCTCGCGGGTGTAATCGTAGGTGTGCAGGAACGGATTCCACAGGCACAGGTTCCAGAACACACACTCCGGCGAGGTGCCATCGATGACCAGCGCCTGGCCCGGTTGCAGTTCGTAAGCCCCCATCGAATAGGCGGCGTCGCCGGCCGCCCAGCCCACGGTGCGGCTCGGCACGGGGTAGGGCTCCTGCAGCACGTTGGCCGGCAGCCGCACCGGCGCCATGGCGGCCTGCTCACGAATCCAGGTCCGTGCCGCGCGCATCCGCCGGCTCAGGTCGGCCCGGCTGTCGGGGCGTCGCGGCGTGTCATCAAGCGCCTCGATCTTCCACTGGACCCGCCGGTCGGTTCCGGGGTCGGTGAGGTAATCGCGGGTCAGGATGAACACGGCGTCGGGCTCCAGCTTGAGCCGATGTCCTTGCTGTTCCTGGGCGCTGATGACGAACTCGAAGTTACCGTCGACGTCGCAGCCCAGGTCACGATCGTTGATCGTGTCGATGATGCGGTCGCTATAGCGGCCGTCATCGGGGCCGCCGTAGACGGTCATGGACAGATAGACCGCGTCGCCGCGGTTGCCGGTAACCCGGTAGCTGCGGCTCGGGTCGATCGGCGCCAGCTGGTAGAAGGCATCCGAATTGTCGCCGCCCCACTTGAGGTAGGGACCGATCACGTCGACCAGGATCGGCTTGTCCGCATCGCCCCAGATGTACGCCTCAGAGGCGACGCGCAGCAGGCTCAACGCCCATCGGTAGCCGTCGAGGACGTCGGCTTCCTCCAGCGGCGGATCGGCGTTCAGCAGACGCTGCTCGACGGCACGGACCTCGTCGAGCAACTCGCCGAACGCGTCCGACAACTCATCACTCATCCCGGTTCTCCTTTTGTCGAATTCCCTGTAGCAGCAAGGCGCACAGCCGCTCGGCGGCGGCGTCCACGGTGTCAGTGGCCAAGACTTGGGCAATGTAAAAACTGGTGCCCACCAGTGCGTCATACGCGATCTCGATATCGACGCCCGCGTCGACCACGCCTTGGTCGATGCCGGCGCGGACCAGCGCGGCGAACGCGGTGCGGGTGGTCTCGTCGAGCAGCTCTTGAGTGCGGATGAATAGTTCCGGGTCGCGGTGCCGATCGGCCAAAATGCCCAGCGCCGCGGCGGCCACCTCCGGTGAGCGCCAGAACTCGAACACGCCGGCGACGAATTGACGCAGGTCGGCTTCGAAGTCGCCCGAGCTGGCCAGCACGTCACCGACTTCGGCGGCCCCGAAGACCGCGTCGAACACCAGATGGGTCTTCGACGGCCAGCGCCGGTAGACGGTGGGGCGGCTGACGTCTGCCTCGCGGGCGATCGCCTCGATGGAGACCTGGTCGTAGCCGTCGCGGGCCAGCAGCCGGCGGGTGGCCTCGGTGATGGCCTGCTCGGTGCGCGGATCGCGCGGACGTCCGCGACCGGCCGGGGCCGAGTCCGGGCCCGCCGTCACTGTCGCATCCGCTGTCGGCGACTCACGCCCTAAACAATTACATTACGTAACGTAATTAGTCAACGGTGATTGCGAGCTGCCCGACTGCGCAGGTCAGAAGGCATAGCGGTGGTACTGCGACATGTTCGCCACCGCCGGAATCAGCGACATCGCCTTGCCCAGCGCCCGGTAGCGGCGCGGAAGCTTCCCGTAGGTGTCCGACTCGAACCAGCGCACCCACTCCAACAGCCGCACGCCCGGGACCGCGGCCAGGATCTCGCGGGGCTCGTTGATCCCCCACCGCAGCGTCGCCCCGGAGCGGCGTACCACGGCGTTGGCCCACTGGGTCTTGATGCCCAACCGGTTGAAGGCATCGAACTGCAACTCCCCGCTCGGAGCGTGCTCGACCACTCGGCGCAGCAACGCCACGCCGTCGGATTCGCTGAGATACATGGTCAGGCCTTCGCCGAGCATCAATGTCGGTCGGTCGGTGGGGATTTCGGCGAACCACGCCGGGTCGGTGACCGACGCCGCCACCACATGGTTGTGGTCCCGCTCGGGAAGCAGTTGCCGGCGCAGCTCGGCCACGTCCGGATAGTCGATGTCATACCAGTCGACTCCGTCGCCGGGTTGCAGCCGGAAGTATCGGGCGTCGAGCCCGCAGCCCACGTGCAGGACAACGGCGTGGGGGTTGGCCGCCAAGAATCGGCGGGCCCACTCATCGAAGTGCGCGGCACGGGTCGTCACCGACGGCGAGCGGGCCGCGGTGATCGTCGTCTTGGCCCAGTCGTAGTCGATGCGCCCGACCACCTCTTTGGCGTAGCGATCCCCCAGGATCGGTTCGGGAAGGTCGGCATCCAGCGCTTTGGCGTACAGCGTCGCGAGCATGGTCTGCGGGGCCCCGCTGAGATCCACCCGCGCCTTGTCTGAGGTCATGAACTTCGAGGCTAGCGGCGCTACCGGCCGGACGAAGCGAACTGAACACCGCGCGGTGTGGCGTTCAGTCCCCGGTCGTTACCCACTGCCGTTCAACGGCTTTGACCAGTGCCGTCAGCGTCGCATTGACCGGGGCCTGCTCGCCGACCTGCGTGGCCTGGCGCAGCACCGCACCGTTGATCACGTCGATTTCGCTGACCCGGCGGGCCTGGTGGTCCAGCAGTGCAGACGGTTTGGCATCCGGCATCTGTGCCCCGAAGGCCCGGACGTGGGCGATCGGGTCGGACACGGCGATGCCGATCCCGGCGGCGCGGGCCACCGTCCAGGCTTCGGTTGCCGCGGCACGGCTCACCGGCCCCACGTCGGCGTCGTCCATGACCTGCCCCACCGTCATGCCGGTCAGCGCGCACGGTGCGCTGTAGGCGACGTTGCAGATCAGCTTCTCCCACTGCATGGCGGCGATGTCGGCGACCGCGGCCGCGTCGAATCCGGCGTCGGCCCACACTTGAGCGATCCGATCGACGGTCGAAAAGGGCAGCGCCGCATAGCCGCCGAATCGGACGGCGCGCATCGCGTTGTGGTGCACATGCCCCGGCGCGGGGCGCGAAGCCCCGAAACCACTGGCGATGCCCACCGCTACCCGCTCGGCTCCGACGATGCCGGCGACGGTGTCGGCCGATCCCAAGCCGTTCTGGATCGTCAGCACCGGCGTGCTCTCGGCGAGCAGCGGCAGTGCCTGGGCAGCCCCGGCGCCGACGTCGGCGGCTTTGACCGCCAGCACCACCAGGTCCATCGGCTCGGTCGGCGCCACGGTGGCCGCCCGCATGGCCACCAGCTGGTCGGGGTGCGGCCCGCTGATCCGCAGGCCGTCGGCATTGATGGCGTGGACATGCTCGGCGGACCGGTCGATGGCCAGTACGTCGTTGCCGGCCGCCGCCAGCCTTCCGGCATAAATCGAACCCATGGCACCGCACCCGATGACCGCGATCTTCATCTGCTCATCCCACCAGTTCGGCAATCGCCGCAGCCAACTCGGGCTTTTCCTCCAGCCCGAAGCCCGGGGCGTCGGTGGGCGTGATGGTGCCGCCGGCCAGCGCGCACCCCGGCGAGTAGCCGCCGAAAGGCGCGAACACCCCGGGGTAGGACTCGCAGCCCCCCAAGCCCAGGCCCGCCGCGATGTGCAGGTTGATCAGGTGGCCGCCGTGCGGGAAGGCACAGCCGCGGTCGAAGCCGTGCGTCTCGAGCACCTCGAGCATGCGCGCATACTCGGTCAACCCGTAACTCAAACCCGCATCCATCTGGAAGATGTCGCGGCCCGGACGCATACCGCCGTAGCGCACCAGATTGGTCACATCACCCGCGGAGAACAGGTTCTCGCCGGTGGCGATCGCCCCGGGATAGTCGGCGATCAGCGCCGCGTTCAGCGCGAAATCCAGTGGATCACCGGGTTCCTCAAACCAGCGCAGGCCGTAGCGGCTCA
Organism: Mycolicibacter sinensis; assembly: GCF_001673565.1. GTDB lineage: Bacteria > Actinomycetota > Actinomycetes > Mycobacteriales > Mycobacteriaceae > Mycobacterium > Mycobacterium sinense_C. Next base: position 17,522 of record NZ_LZMF01000088.1, on the reverse strand, counting down.
GCTCCTGCGCCCAGTCGCCGGCCGCTGCGGCGTCGAACCGACCGTTGGCGTCGACGGCAACCCGCGCGCCGGCGCCCACCACCTCGATCACCGCTTCGATGCGGTCCAGATCCTGGCGCATCGAGGCGCCGCCGATCTTCATCTTGACCGCCTGGTAGCCCGCGTCGAGATAGCCGGCCATCTCGGCGCGGAGCCGATCCAGCGCGTCTCCGGGGTAGTAGTAGCCCCCGGCCGCGTAGACCGGAACCGCGCCGACGGCCTCTTTCCCGCCCAGGTCCCGGCCGAAGTGCCGCGCGATGGTGCGGTAGGCGGGTTCGTCGGCGAGTTTGGCGTTGAGGTCCCAGCACGCCAGTTCCAGCGCTGCCGCCGCACCGGCCCGATCGCCGTGACCGCCGGGTTTTTCGTCGGTGAGCGCCGCGCCCAGCACCCGCGCCGGATCGATGCGGCCGGTGGCATCAAGCAGCGATTCGGGGTCGGCGCGCAACACCCGCGGGATCATCCGGTCGGCCAGGATGCCGCCTTGGGCGAACCGGCCGATCGAGTTGAACGCGATGCCGGTCACCGGTTTTCCGTTCCGGATCCGGTCGGTGACGACGGCGACCAGCGATACCGTGTGCCGGGAGAAGTCCACCAGCGCGTTGGCGATCTCACCGCGAAGCGGTACCGATGTCTCGACGATCCGGGTGATGCGCATGCGTCGTGACTCCTCGGGCTTAGGCGTTAATCCGCTCGCCGCAGGATAGCTTCGGCGTGCCGCAGCACCGGGGAGTCGACCATCTGCCCTTCGAACGCGAACACCCCGCGCTCGTTTTGCGCTGCGGCGAGCACCCTTTTCGCCCAATCGACTTTCTCGGCCTCCGGGCGGTAGGCGTCGCGCACCACCGGCACCTGGGTAGGGTGGATGCACACCGTTGCGGCGAATCCGACCGCGGCGCCGTCGATCGCCTCTGCCTTCAGCCCGTCGAGGTCACCGATGTTGAGGTAGACGGCGTCGAGCGCCGCGCGGCCGAACGTCGACGCCGCCAGCAGCACCGTCGAGCGCGCGTGCCGGGCGAAGTCCCGGTAGGTGCCGTCCGGGTGCCGGCTGGAGCCACCGCCCATGGCCGCGACCAGATCTTCGGCGCCCCACATCATCGCCACACAGCCGTCGGTGGCGGCGATCTCGGTGGAAAACACGACACCGCGCGGCGTTTCCAGCAGCGCGACAACCTGCCGAGGCGCCAGCGCGGTCACCTGGCCGGCCGATTCGGTCTTGGCCAGCATCACCGTCGTGTAGGCGGTGTCCGCCAGCGCCTCCAGGTCGCGGGCCTGATCCTCGGTGCCGGCCGGGTTGACCCGCACCACCGTCCGCTGCGGGTCAAGGGGGTTGTCCCGCAACGCCTTCCGTGCCGCGGGCCGGTCGACGGCGGCCACCCCGTCCTCCAGGTCGAGGATCACCACGTCGGCCGCCGCGGCGGCTTTGGCGAAGCGTTCCGGCCGGTCCGCCGGACAGAACAGCCAGGCCGGGCCCGCGGTGTGCAGGTTCATGCCGACTCTCCTGCCGGCCGTTTGCGCACCAGGGTGGTACGTACCGCGCGCGCCACCACGTCACCGTGCTGGTTGCGGCCGACGTGCTCGAGGGTCACGATGCCTTCGCCGGGGCGGCTCTTGGATTCGCGCTTGTCGGTGCAGACCGTCTCGGCGTAGAGGGTGTCGCCGTGAAAGACCGGCTTGGGAAACGACACCTCCGAGAAACCCAGGTTGGCCACGATGGTGCCCAGCGTCAGTTGTGCCACCGACAGGCCGACCAGGGTGGAGAGGGTGAACATAGAGTTCACCAGGCGCTCACCGCGAAAGCCGGGTTGCTCCGCCGCCCAGGCCGCATCGAGGTGCAGCGACTGGGTATTCATGGTCAGCGTGGTGAACAGCACGTTGTCAGCCTCGGTGACGGTGCGACCGGGCCGGTGGGCGTAAGTGGTCCCGATTTCGTACTCCTCGAACCACAGCCCGCGTTGCTCGACGGTTTTGCGTTCGTCACCCATCAGCCCATCCCCAGCGATCGTGCGATCAGCATCAGCTGCACCTCGGTAGTGCCCTCACCGATCTCCAGGATCTTGCTGTCGCGGTAATGCCGGGCCACCGGGTATTCGTTGATGAAGCCGTAGCCGCCGTGAATCTGGGTGGCGTCGCGGGCGTTGTCCATCGCCGCCTCCGAGGAGATCATCTTGGCGATCGCCGCTTCCTTCTTGAACGGCTTGCCGGCCAGCATCTTCGCGACGGCGTCGTAGTAGGCGGTGCGGGCGACGTGGGCGCGGGCCTCCATCCGGGCGATCTTGAAGCTGATCGCCTGATAGGAGCCGATCGTCTGGCCGAACGCCTCGCGTTCGCCGGCGTACTTGACGCTTTCGTCGACACAGCCTTGGGCCACCCCGGTGGCCACCGCGGCGATCGCGATGCGGCCCTCGTCCAGGATCGACAGGAAGTTGGCGTAACCCCGGCCTTCTTCCCCGAGCAGGTTCCCCTGCGGAACGCGGGCGTCGGTGAAGGTGAGCGGGTGGGTGTCCGAGGCGTTCCAGCCCACCTTGTTGTAGGCCGGCTCCACGGTGAAACCCGGTGTGCTCGAAGGGACGATGATCGTGGAGATCTCTTTCTTGCCGTCGGTCCGGGTGCCGGTGACGGCGGTGACGGTCACCAGCGAGGTGATGTCGGTGCCGGAGTTGGTGATGAACTGCTTGGTGCCGTTGATGACCCAGTCACCGCCGTCTCGCCGGGCGGTGGTACGGGTACCGCCGGCATCCGATCCCGCGCCGGGCTCGGTCAGGCCGAAGCCGGCCAGCGCACGGCCGGCGACGAGATCCGGCAGCCAGGTCTGCTTCTGTTCCTCGGTGCCGAACCGGTAGATCGGCATCGCGCCGAGGCCCACCCCGGCCTCCAGGGTCATCGCCACCGACTGGTCGACCTTGCCGAGCTCCTCCAGCGCGAGCGTCAGCGCGAAGAAGTCGCCGCCCATACCGCCGTACTCTTCGGGGAACGGCAGCCCGAACAACCCCATCTCGCCCATCTTGGCGATCACTTCGTAGGGGAAGCTGTGCTCTTCGTCGTGCTTGGCGGACACCGGAGCCACCACGGTGCGAGCGAACTCGGCGACCGTGTCGCGCAGGTCCTGGTATTCCTTCGGCAGCACTCCTGCCGTGATCGTCGTCATTACGCCTCTTCCTCACTCGACTCGGGAATCAGCCGGGCCAGTACCTGGTCCACAGTCACCTGATCGCCCACCGAAACCAATACCTCCACCCGCCCGCTGATCGGCGCGCTCAGGGTGTGTTCCATCTTCATCGCCTCGACCACGACGACGGGGTCCCCTTCCGCCACAGGCGAATCCGAAGCGACATTGACGGCGATCACGCTGCCCGGCATCGGGCTGAGGATTTCCGCGCTGCGCGGGCCGCCGCCGCGATGCACCCGGACCACCTCGGCTTCCCGCAGGTGCCAGGTGCCGCGGTCATCGGCGATCCACAGCTGACCGCCGTCCTCGGCGAACGCGTAACAGCGCCGCCGGCCGGCCAGCGTGACCACCATCCGGCCGTCCTCGACGTCGATGCTTCCGCTGTGGATCTCGCCGTCGCCGACCTGTACCCGGGCATCGGCCGGGAGCCCCCATACCGACACCGTCTCCGAGCGCAGCGGGGTGCGCATCTCGGTGCGCACCGGCGCCGGTGCGCCGATCCGCCAGCCGCTCGGGGACCCCCACAGCGATTTCGGCGCGGACAGCTCCCATTGGCGGTAGAGCCCGCCGGCCGCTAAGACGTCGTCGGGTGCGGGTGCCGGGGCGAAGTCGACCGATCTGATGTCGAGCAGTTCGGTGTCCAGGTCGCCGGCCACCACCCGCGCATCGGCCAGCAGGAACCGCAGGAATTCCACGTTGGTCTGTACCCCGAACACCGCCGTGCCGGCCAGTGCCGCGTCGAGTCGCGCCAGCGCCTGCGCCCGGTCGGCACCGTGGGCGATCACCTTCGACAGCATCGGGTCGTAGTCGCTGCCCACCACGGTGCCCGCCTGCAGCGACGAGTCCGCCCGTACCCCCGGCCCGGTGGGTTCGTGCACCGCCAGCACCCGTCCCCCGGTAGGCAGGAAGCCGCGGGCCGGGTCCTCGGCGTAGACCCGGGCCTCGATCGCGTGCCCGGTCATGGTGATCTCGTCCTGGGCGAACGGCAGCTTCTCACCGGCGGCCACCCGCAGCTGCCACTCGACGAGGTCCAGCCCGGTGACCGCCTCGGTGACCGGATGCTCCACCTGCAGGCGGGTGTTCATCTCCATGAAGAAGAACTCATCCGGGCGATCTGCGGAGACGATGAACTCCACCGTGCCGGCGCCGACGTAGTCGACGCTGCGGGCGGTGTTACAGGCCGCCGCCCCGATCCTGGCCCGGGTGGCGGCGTCCAACAGCGGCGACGGCGCCTCCTCGATCACCTTCTGGTGGCGGCGCTGCAGGCTGCATTCCCGCTCGCCGAGGTGCACCACATTGCCCTGGGTGTCGGCGAGCACCTGCACCTCGATGTGGCGGGGCCGCAACACAAATCGCTCCAGAAACAGCGTGTCGTCACCGAACGCCGACGCCGCCTCACGCCGCGCGGTCACCAGCGCCGCGCGCAGCTGCGCGGGTTCTTCAACCAGGTGCATGCCTTTGCCGCCGCCGCCGGCCGAGGGCTTGATCAGCACCGGGTAGCCGATATCGGTGGCCGCGGCCACCAGTTCGTCATCGGTCAAGCCCGGCTTGGCCAACCCGGGTACCACCGGTACCTCAAAGGCGGTGACGGTGTTCTTGGCGGAGATCTTGTCGCCCATCACCTCGATCGCCCGCGCCGGCGGCCCGATGAACACCACCCCGGCGCGCTCGCAGGCCGCCGCGAACCCGGCGTTCTCGGAGAGGAAACCGTAGCCGGGGTGAATCGCCTGCGCGCCGGTGGCCGCCGCGGCCTCGAGCACCTTGGGAATCGACAGATAACTGTCCAGCACGGGCGCCGGACCCAGCCGTACGGCGGTGTCGGCTTCCCGCACATGCCGCGCCCCGGCGTCGGCGTCGCTGTAGACGGCCACCGACCGAATTCCCATCCGGCGCAGGGTGTTAATCACCCGCACCGCGATCTCACCGCGATTGGCTATCAAAACAGTTTCAAACATCGCCACTCACATCCGGAAAACGCCGTAGGAGACCGGGTCCAGCGGCGCGTTCGAACAGACCGAAAGCGCAAGCCCCAGCACGGCTCTGGTATCGGCCGGGTCGATGATCCCGTCGTCCCACAGCCGTGCGGTCGAGTAGTACGGGTTGCCCTGCGCCTCGTATTGATCGCGGATCGGCGCCTTGAACGCCTCTTCGTCGGCCGGCGACCACGGCTTGCCGGCGGCGTCGAGTTGTTCACCGCGGACCGTGGCCAGCACCGATGCGGCCTGTTCGCCGCCCATCACCGAGATCCGCGCATTGGGCCACATCCACAGGAAGCGCGGCGAATACGCCCGGCCGCACATCGAGTAGTTGCCCGCTCCATAGGATCCGCCGATCACCACCGTGAGTTTGGGCACCCGCGCACAGGCCACCGCGGTGACCATTTTGGCGCCGTGCTTGGCGATACCGCCGGCCTCGTAGTCGCGGCCGACCATGAAGCCGGCGATGTTCTGCAAGAACACCAGTGGAATCCGGCGCTTGTCGCACAGTTCGATGAAATGCGCTCCCTTGAGCGCCGACTCGCCGAACAGCACCCCGTTGTTGGCGATGATTCCCACCGGATGGCCGTGGATGCGCGCGAACGCGGTCACCAGCGTCTTGCCGTACTCGGCCTTGAACTCGCTGAACTCGCTGCCGTCGACGACGCGCTCAATCACCTGCCGCACGTCATAAGGCACCCGCGGATCCGGCGGGACCACGTCGTAGAGTTCGGCCGGATCATGCCGAGGGTCGATGGAATCGCCGATCTCCCAAGGGCTTGGGTGACGCGGCCCGAAAGTCTCGGCGATCTGCCGGACGATGCGCAGCGCGTGTTCGTCGTCATCGGCCAAATAGTCGGTGACCCCGGAGACCTTGGAGTGCAAGTCGCCCCCGCCGAGCTCCTCGGCGGTCACCACCTCCCCGGTGGCCGCCTTCACCAGCGGCGGACCGCCGAGGAAGATGGTGCCCTGTTCCCGGACGATGACGGCCTCGTCGCTCATGGCGGGCACATAGGCCCCGCCGGCGGTGCAGGAGCCGAGCACCGCGGCGATCTGCGGGATGCCCGCCGCACTCATGGTCGCCTGGTTGTAGAAGATGCGGCCGAAGTGCTCCCGGTCCGGGAACACCTCGTCCTGGCGGGGCAGGAACGCGCCGCCGGAGTCCACCAGGTAAATGCAGGGCAGCTGGTTGCCCAGCGCGACTTCCTGGGCGCGCAGGTGCTTTTTGACGGTGACCGGATAGTAGGTGCCGCCCTTGACGGTGGCGTCGTTGGCGACGATCACGCATTCCCGCCCGGACACCCGTCCGACCCCGGTGATGATGCCGGCTCCGGGGCACTCGTCGTCGTACATGCCGTCGGCGGCCAGCGGAGCCAGCTCCAGAAACGGACTGCCCGGATCCAGCAGCCGGTCCACCCGGTCGCGCGGCAACAGCTTGCCCCGGGCCACGTGACGTTGCCGGGAGTGCTCACTGCCGCCGAGGGCTGCCGTCGCCATCTTGTCGTTGAGCTCGGCGACCAGCCGCCGGTGCTCGTCGGCGAATGTCGGGGCGGTCATGAGACCTTCGAAAGATTCAACTCTACACCGGTTTTCGCAACGACGTCATCGACGGAGACGCCCGGAGCGGTCTCGACCAACTGCAGGCCCGTCTCGGTGACGTCGATGACGGCCAGGTCGGTGATGATGCGGTCGACGCAGCGGGCGCCGGTCAACGGCAGCGTGCAGTGTTCGACGATCTTGGCGCTGCCGTCTTTGGCCGCGTGTTCCATCATTACGATGACGCGGCGCGCTCCGTGCACCAGGTCCATCGCCCCGCCCATGCCCTTGATCATCTTGCCGGGGATCATCCAGTTGGCCAGATCGCCTGCCGCTGAAACCTGCATGGCGCCAAGGACGGCCACGTCCAGGTGGCCGCCGCGGATCACCCCGAACGAGGCCGACGACGAGAAGAACGACGCCCCGGGCAGCACCGTCACCGTTTCTTTGCCGGCGTTGATCAAGTCGGCGTCGATGTCCTCGCGGCGCGGGTAGGGCCCGACGCCGAGGATCCCGTTCTCCGAATGCAGCACCACGCTGACCCCGTCGGGAATGTGGTTGGGAATCAAGGTGGGTAGCCCGATGCCGAGGTTGACGTACTGTCCATCTTCCAACTCGGCGGCCACCCGTGCGGCCAGTTCGTCACGTGACAGTGCCATTAGGCGCCACTCCTCCTCATCGCTCCGCTCTGCATCGTCGCTGGCGCGGCCATCAACGCACCGTCTCCCGCTCGATTCGCTTGGTCGGATTCGGTACGTGCACCACCCGGTGCACGTGGATGCCCGGCGTATGCACCTCCGCCGGAGGGATCTCGCCGGGCTCGACGAGGTGCTCGACCTCGGCGATCGTGATGCGGCCGGCAGCGGCGCAGTCCGGGTTGAAGTTGGCGGCGGCCTCGCGGTAGACGAGGTTGCCGTGCCGATCGCCCTTCCAGGCGTGCACCAGCGCGAAATCGGTACGGATCGCCCGCTCCAGCACGTAGGTGCGTCCGTCGAAGTCGCGGGTCTCCTTGCGCGGTGAGGCGACCGCCACCCCGCCGGCACCGTCGTACCGCCACGGCAGACCGCCGTCGGCGACCTGGGTGCCGACACCCGTCGGCGTGTAGAACGCCGGAATTCCGGCGCCGCCGGCGCGCAGCCGCTCGGCCAGGGTGCCCTGCGGGGTCAGCTCCACCTCCAGCTCGCCGGAGAGGAACTGCCGGGCGAATTCCTTGTTCTCCCCCACATAGGAGCTGACCGTGCGACGGATCCGTTTGTGCTCCAACAGCACTCCGAGGCCGATGCCGTCGACGCCGCAGTTGTTCGACACTGTCTCCAGATCGGTGACACCGAGCGCCAGCACGGCGTCGATCAGCGCCTCCGGTATGCCGCAGAGCCCGAACCCGCCTACCGCCAGTGACGCACCGTCGGTCACATCGGCCACGGCTTCTGCCGCTGTTGCCACGACCTTGTCCATCGCCACCAGCGCCTCCTCATTTTCAGTTAATGTTGATTAACTGACGTCAGAGAATACCATTCTCCTGCGACCGTGTCAGCCACCCCGCACGTGCTCGATCGCCTGCCGGCGCATCTCGTCCTTGCGGACCTTGCCGGTGACCGTCAGCGGGAACTCCTCGACGACGCGCAGATACCGCGGCACCTTGAAGTGCGCCAGCCGCCCGGCGCAGAACTCCCGCAGCGCCTCGACGGTCAACGGCACCGAGTTCTCCCGCATCATCACCACCGCCATCAGTTCCTCGCCGTACGTTTCGTCGGGCACCCCGACGACCTGGGCGTCGAGGATGTCGGGATGGGTGTGCAGGAACTCCTCGATCTCGCGCGGATAGATGTTCTCGCCGCCGCGGATCACCATGTCCTTGATCCGTCCGGTGATCCGGACGTAGCCGTCGCCGTCCATGACGGCCAGATCGCCGCTGTGCATCCAGCCCTCGGCGTCGATGGCCGCCGCGGTCTTGGCCGGGTCGTCCCAGTAACCGGTCATCACCGAATAACCGCGGGTGCAGAATTCGCCGGGCTGCCCCCGCGGCACCGTCTGGCCGGTGCCGGGGTCGATCATCTTGATCTCCAGGTGCGGGCCCACCCTCCCGACCGTCTCGACTCGCTGCGTCAGCGAATCCTCGCCGCGGGTCTGGGTCGACACCGGAGACGTTTCGGTCATCCCGTAGCAGATCGCGACCCCGGTCATGTGCATGTCGTCGATCACCCGCCGCATCACTTCCACCGGGCACGACGAGCCCGCCATGATCCCGGTGCGCAGGCTCGTCAGGTCGTACTCGCCAAAGTCGGGCAGACCGAGCTCGGCGATGAACATGGTGGGCACCCCGTAAAGGCTGGTGCACGCCTCGTTCTGCACGGCGCGCAGCGTGGCAGCCGGATCGAAGCCGGGGCCCGGCAAGATGATGGCCGCGCCGTGGCTGGTCGCCGCCAGGTTGCCCATCACCAGACCGAAGCAATGGTAGAGCGGTACCGGAAGGCAGATCCGGTCCTTCTCGGTGTAGCCGAGCAGCTCGCCGACCAGGTAGCCGTTGTTAAGGATGTTGCGGTGACTCAGGGTGGCGCCCTTGGGATAACCCGTTGTGCCCGAAGTGTATTGAATATTGATCGGGTCGTCGGGGTGCAGTGCGGCTGCGGCCTTGACCAGAGCTGCGGAATCGATCGGCGTGCCGGCCAGCTCGTGCCACCGCGCGCTGTCGATGAACACCACCTCCCGCAGATCCGGGCATTGCGGAGCCGCCTCCTGCAGCAGCGCAGCGTAATCGGAGGTTTTGAACCGCGATGCCGAGATGACCATCGCGGTCCCGGACTGCTTGAGCGCGTAGGCCAGTTCGCGAGAGCGGTAGGCCGGGTTCAGGTTGACCAGCACCGCCCCGATCTCGGCGGTGGCGTACTGTGTCAGCACCCATTCGGCGCAGTTGGGCGACCAGATGCCCACCCGATCCCCGGCGCTGATCCCGGCCCGCAGTAGGCCGCTCGCCAGCCGGCGCACAGCCACCGACAGCTCGGCATAGCTCCAGCGGCGGCCCGACGGAACATCCACCAGCGCATCGCGATCTGGATGCGCACGTGCGGTGGCAGCGAGATCGGCACCGATCGTCGTCTCCAACAGAGCGGGTCGGGTCTCGCCGCGGGCGTAGGACGAATCGCAACGTGCTGCGGGTCCCGCAGTTGCCATCAGGCCTCCACCGAATTCGCCCGACGCCGGGCCGGTCCCGAGGCGATGGGTGCTACGTTAGTGACCGTTAACTCAGCTGTCCATGAGGAGCGGAGGCGTGATGGCAGCATCCGCCCCGTCCGGCCCGGCGGGACACGACGAACCGGCCAACCGACGCAGCCGGCTGAAGTCTGACCGGCGGACCCAGTTGCTCGCGGCCGCCGAGCGCCTCTTCGCCCAGCGCGGCTTTCTCGCGGTGCGACTGGAGGACATCGGCGCGGCCGCCGGTGTCAGCGGTCCGGCGATCTATCGACACTTCCCCAACAAGGAAGCACTGCTGGTCGAGTTGCTGGTCGGTATCAGCACCCGGCTGCTGGCCGGGGCGCGCGCCGTCGAAGCGGGTGGACACGGTCCCGAGGACGTGCTGGACGGCTTGGTCGAGTTTCATCTCGATTTCGCGCTGAACGAGCCGGACCTGATCCGGATCCAGGACCGCGATCTGGCGCATCTGCCGGCCGGGGCGCAGCGTCAGGTACGCAGCGCCCAGCGTCAATACGTCGAGGTCTGGGTGGGGGTGCTGTGCGCCCGGTACGCCGGCTTGGCCGAAGCCGACGCCCGGTTGATGGCTCACGCGGTGTTCGGCCTGCTGAACTCCACGCCGTACAGCATCAAGCCGGCGGGAACCAAGTCTGCCGCCCCGGAGAGTTCCCGAGCGGTGTTGCGGGCAATGACGATCAGGGCGTTGGGCGCCGCCGGAATGTGACCGGGCTGCGCGACGTCGCGGTCGAAGGCGGCCCGGCGCAGGTACCCTGCAACCCATGAGGTGGGTATGACCGATCCGTATCGACCGGAGGGTTCCGATCAGCCCTGGCAGCGCAACGGGGCGAGCGAACCGTCGACTTTCGGCGTTCCGCCGCACGTCGATCCGGCCTATGCCGGACAGATTCCGTCGTACCCGGCGGGCTATCCGCCACAGTCCCCCAACCCCACCGCCCAACTGCCGCGGCAGCACTGGGAACCGCCGCAGCCCCCACCCGGCGGGCCGGCAGCCGGCGGCGAGGGCGGCCCCCCGGAACCGCCGCGGTTCCCCAACTGGCTGTGGCTGGTGGCCGGTGCCGCGGTGCTGCTGGTGGTCGGCATGGTGATCGCGCTGGTGATCGCCAACGGCTCGGGCCGCAATTCGGCTACGGTGACGCCGGTTTCGCCGCTGCCGACAGCTCCGAGCACGCCGATTCCCAAGCGCACCCCGGCCACCACGCCGCCGCCGACGCGGTCGACGGCCCCTAGCACCACCCCGGGCACCGCGCCGCCGACGACCTCGACCACCGCCGGGGTTCCCCAGACGATCGTCTACAGCGTCACCGGGACCGGCCGGGCGCTCAGCATCGCCTACATCGACACCGGCGGCGTGCTGCAGACCGAGTTCAACGTCGCGCTGCCATGGACCAAGCAGGTCACGCTGACGCCACCGGCATCCACTGCCGCGGCGGTCACGGTGGTCAACTTCGGCGAGCAGATCACCTGCTCGGTGGCGGTGGACGGCGCCCAGGTGCGTCAGCGCACCGGGTCGATCCTCACGGTCTGCGCCGCAGCGGGCTGAGCCATCAATCCGCGCGGCGCGGAACGCGCACGCCGAGCATCGCCAGCAGACCGAGCACCAGCACCGTGCACAGCCCGCCCATACCGGCCCGATCGGACCGGAAGACGTCGACGAAGACCGAGAACAGCCACGGCGCAAGGAATGACACCGCTCGGCCGGTCATCGTGTAGAGGCCGAAAGCCACCCCTTCCATTCCCTCGTCGGCCATCCGCAGCAGCAGGGTGCGCGCCGAGGACTGGGTGGGCCCGATGAACAGGCAGAGCACTAGGCCGCAGGCCCAGAAGGCGACCGGCCCGGACAGCGCCATCAGCGTGATGCCGGCGGCCACCATCGCGACCAGCGAGCCGACGATCACCGTCTTGGATCCGATCCGGTCATCGAGCAGGCCCCCGGCGACCGCCCCGACCGCGGCCACCACACTGGCGGCCACCCCGAAGATCAGCACGTCGCCGCTCGAGATGCCGTAAACGGTGACCCCTAGCACCGCCCCGAAGGCGAATACGCCGGCCAGCCCGTCGCGGAAGATCGCACTGGCTACCAGGTAGAAGACCAGATTGCGGTCGCGGCGCCATTCGGCACTGATGTCGCGCCACAACTGGCGATAGCCGCCGAGCAGGCCCGGGCGTGGCGGCGCCGGCTCGTCGGCACCTCCGAGCCGGTGCGCGCTGAGCAGCAGCGGCAACGCGAGCACCGCCAGCCAGGCGGCGGTCAGCCACATCGCCGCGCGCACGTTCTGCCCACCCTCGACCGGCAGGCCCAGCAGGCCGCGGGTCGGGCCGCTGCCGGCGATGAAGCCCAGGTAGACCACCAACAGCAGCACGACGCTGCCGACATAGCCTGCCGCCCAGCCGAATCCGGAGATCCGCCCGGAGTTCTGCGGTGTCGACACCTGCCGCAGCATCGCGTTGTAGGGGACGCTGGCCAGATCACCGCAGGCGGCGGTCAGCGCCAGCAGCACCAGCCCCGGAGCCAGGTAGGCGGGTGCGTCGCGGATCATGCTCATCGAGGCGATGAGCACCACCGCGAACCCGGTCAGGACCGCCAGCGTCACCCGACGGCGGTGCGGGGCGGCGACCCACACCCCGACCACCGGCGCCACCGCGGCCACGGTCAAACCCGAGAGCGCCAGCGTGCGGCCCAGCCAGCTGGTTGACGACACCGCACCGGGCAGATCCCGGCCGACGCTGCTGGTCAGATACACCGAGAACACGAACGTCACCACGATCGCGCTCACAGCCGCGGCACCGGTATCCCACAAGGCCCACGCCACGATCCGCGATCGCCGGGATCTGACCACCCCCGGGGCATCCATGCCTGGCACTCTACGATTGGCCCATGCCAGTGCCTGCTCCCAGCCCGGATGCCCGCGCCGTCGTCACCGGAGCGTCCCAGGGGATCGGCGAAGCACTCGCCACCGAGCTGGCCGCTCGCGGCCACGGGCTGATCATCACCGCGCGCCGCGAGGACGTGCTCAACGACGTGGCGGCGCGGCTGCGCGACAAGTACCGGGTGGCCGTCGAGGTGCGGGCGGTCGACCTGGCCGATCCGCTGGCCCGCGACCAGTTCTGCGCGGAACTGGCCGAGCGGGAGATCTCGGTGTTGTGTGCCAACGCCGGCACCGCGACGTTCGGGCCGATCTCGGGTCTGGATCCGGCGGTGGAGAAGGCGCAGGTGCAGCTGAACGCGATCGCGGTGCACGACCTGGTGTTGGCGGTGCTGCCGGGCATGCTGGCGCGCCGCGCCGGGGGGATCCTGATCTCGGGTTCGGCGGCCGGCAACTCACCGATCCCCAACAACGCCACCTACGCCGCGACCAAGGCCTTCGCCAACACCTTCAGCGAGTCGCTGCGCGGCGAGCTGCTCAAATCCGGGGTGCACGTGACGCTACTGGCGCCCGGGCCGGTGCGCGCCGAGATGCCCGACGCCGCCGAAGCCTCGCTGGTCGACCGGTTGATCCCGGACTTTCTGTGGATCTCCACCCAGCACACCGCAAAGCTGTCGCTGGATGCCTTGGAGCGCAACAAGATGCGCGTCGTACCCGGGATCACCTCGAAGGCCATGTCGATGGCCAGCGGGTACGCCCCGCGCGCCATCGTCACGCCGATCGTCGGCGCGGTCTACAAGAAGCTCGGCGGCGGTTAGCGCCGGCGGCGGCCGGTACCCATTGCGCCGCGGGTGATCTGACCGACCACCACGGTGGTGACAGCACGTGTCACCTGCTTGCCCTCCCGGGTGGAGAGGAAGTGGGCGAGCCAGCGACCGAACCGCGTCCACCAGTGCACTTTCGGTGGCGGCGGCACACCGTCGTACCCCTGGGGGTCGGAGGGCGGCACACTGCCCTCCCCCGCTGCGAGCTTGCGGGACAAGATCTCATAGGCCGATTCGCGATCCACCGTCTCGCTGTAGACGGCGTGCAGGGGACTCGCCGTGGCCGCCGCGGTGATCGCCGCGTCGCCGACGGAGGCCATCAGCGATCGCGGTGCCCGCAGCCGCGTCCACGCGACCGGGGTCGGGGCGCCCCTCTCCGACAGGACGGTGACGATCGCCTCGCCGATCCCCAGCGACGTCAGCGCCGACTCCAAGTCGTACACCTTGGTTTTGGGGTATGTGCGCACCGTCTTGCTCAGCGCCTTCTGGTCATCGGGGGTGAACGCACGCAGCGCGTGCTGGATCCGGGCGCCCAGCTGGGACAGCACGTTGTTGGGCACATCGGTGGGCAACTGGGTGCAGAAGAACACCCCGACGCCCTTGGAGCGGATCAGCTTCACGGTCTGTTCGACCTGCTGCAGGAACGCCTTGGAGGCGTCGGTGAACAGCAGGTGCGCCTCGTCGAAGAAGAACACCAGCTTGGGCTTGTCGATATCGCCGACCTCGGGAAGCAGCGTGAACAGGTCGGCGAGCACCCACATCAAGAAGGTAGAGAACAACACCGGGCGGGCAGCTTGATCGCCCAGTTCCAGCAGCGAGATGATGCCGCGGCCCTGACTGTCGGTGCGCAGCAAGTCTTCCGGCTTGAGCTCCGGCTCGCCGAAGAAGGTGTCACCGCCTTCGGCCTCCAGGTTGACCAGGGCACGCAAGATCACCCCGGCGGTCTGAGCTGACACCCCGCCGAGGTTCTTCAGTTGCGGCTTGCCGGCGTCACTGGTCAAAAACGTGATGACCGAACGTAAATCCTTCAGGTCCAGCAGCAGGTAGCCGTTCTGGTCGGCCCAGTGGAAGATCAGCCCCAGCGTCGACTCCTGAGTGGCGTTGAGCCCCAGCACTTTCGACAACAGAATCGGCCCGAAACTGGAAATGGTGGCGCGCACCGGGATACCGAGGCCGCCGGTGCCCAGCGACAGGAACTCCACCGGGAACGCCGTCGCCGCCCAGTCGTCGCCGGTCTCGGTGGCGCGCGCGGTGAGCTTGTCGCCCGCCTCCCCGGGCCGCAACAGTCCCGACAGGTCACCCTTGACGTCGGCCATCAGCACCGGAACGCCGGCCGCGGAGAGTTGTTCGGCGATCACCTGCAGCGTCTTGGTCTTGCCGGTGCCGGTGGCGCCGGCCACCAGCCCGTGGCGGTTGATCGTGGCGAAGGGGATCCGGACCTGCGCGGACGGGTCGGCGGTCCCGTCGATGACCACCGTGCCCAGTTCGAGGGCCTGGCCCTCGGCGCTGTAGCCGGCCGCGATCTGTTGTGCGGCGTTCGCCGCCGAATCGGGACTCACAGGCCACGACATTACTTGGCCGGTCAGCACCGCTATGCGACTACGGCGCCGCCGAGCGGCTAACGTGTGCCTACTGTGAGCGCTGCACGAGATGAACTCGTCTGGATCGACTGCGAGATGACCGGGCTGGACCTGGCCTCGGACAAGCTGATCGAGATTGCCGCCCTGGTCACCGACGGTGAGCTGAACATCCTCGGCGACGGTATCGACGTGGTGATCCACGCCGACGACGCGACCCTGGCCGCCATGAGCGACGTCGTGACCGACATGCACACCCGGTCAGGGCTGATCGAGGAGGTCAGAGCGTCGAGCATCGACCTGGCCACCGCCGAGCAGATGGTGCTCGACTACATCCGCACCCACGTCAAACAGGCCCGCACGGCGCCGCTGGCGGGCAACTCGATCGGCACCGACCGCGCCTTCCTCGCCCGCGACATGGGCACGCTCAACGAATACCTGCACTACCGGATGGTCGACGTGAGCTCGATCAAGGAGTTGTGCCGACGCTGGTACCCGCGGATCTACTTCGGTCAGCCCGAGAAGGGCCTGGCGCACCGCGCGCTGGCCGACATCCACGAGTCCATCCGGGAGCTCAAGTACTACCGGCGCACCGCGTTCGTCGCCCCTCCCGGGCCGCCTACCAGCGACATCGCTGCGGTAGCCGCGGAGCTGGGACCGCCTTCGAACGCGCACGAGGTAATCGATTCGGTCGCTGAGCGTCCAAGCGGCTAGTATCGACGACGCTGCCTGCTCGGCTGGCAGCGATGGTGGCTGTAGTTCAGTTGGTAGAGCACCAGGTTGTGATCCTGGGTGTCGCGGGTTCGAGTCCCGTCAGCCACCCCGATAGGTCGGAGGGCTTTGGCCCTCCGACCTTTTTCTTTGGCTGGGGGCCTTGCCGGGGCCCTCGGGGCCGGTCATCGCTGGTGGTGAACCCGCTCCCTAGACCGCACACGATGCAAACAGCGCGTTGCGACGGCTGATCGGTCGTGTCGCTTCCGAGGGCGGGGATGTACATGACCGCGCGCGGGTCTAGGCGGACGAGACCTTGTTCGACTTTGTCCGGTTGCATCGCCAGCACAGGGTCTGCAGGTTGTCCCACGTAGACAAGCCACCCCTGGAGACCGGCATGATGTGATCCACCTCAAGAAGGAGATGAGGCTCTGCTGCAAGTGACACCGAGCAATAGCAGCAGGTATGTTTATCGCGTGCCTTAATAGAATTGCGCAGCTTGGTGGTCATCAAGGCGCGCTGGCCAGCGGCGCTTTTTCTCCAGCGGATCTTCTGCGACAGCGTCTCGATGAGCGCGTCGATCGTCAAAGCGTTTAACGTCAGAGTGGTTCGCTGCGAGCTGTTCCCACCAGCACTGACGTATTCAAAGATGTACACCGGGTACGGAACGGTAATCGGCGAAAGCTCGACACCTACGTGCTTCATGAAATCTTTTGCGAAGAACTTCAAAATGAATGCAGGCGGGTCGACTGAAGCGGTAATGCTCGCCTCACGCTGCCCAAGGTTGCGGATCGCCTCTTCCAAGCGATTGATACTCTCCCCCAGATTTTCTACGTCAGCCAAGTGCGCCTCATTGGCCTTGATGCCGAAATACTTCATCACGTACTTGATGGGGTCGGCGCTAGCGTTACGGACGACTTGCAACGAGCAGTTATGCACATTCGGTGCCTGGTAATTCGCGACGTTGCGATCCCGCCGGTAGTTCCAGAGGCTGGTGTTCTGAAATGACGCCAAATGTGCCTGCACGCCAGAGGACGTAGCGCCAAGGCTGAACGATCCACCGTTACGGATCTCCGAAACGTAATCGGCGATCTCGTTGTGTTCAGCGACCACCGATGCGATCTCGCGCTTGTGGTCTAGGAATTCTTCGCTGGCGAAGTACCGCGCCTTGAGGATGAACAGCGCCGAGACGGCCGCCAGCGCACTAATGAGTATTACTAGAAAAAACGTGGCCACGCCGCCTAGACCCTCCGCCGACTCTCCGTTTTGCGATCGGACCTTAGCAGAGCGCTACGGGCCGACAACCCGATGGGACGAATTCGTCGCCACGTCCTTGGCCATTCGGGGCCGGTCCGCCCATCACCCATTGCTTGATCCTCCCGTCGGTTTGGTTCGGCGGCCAAGCTAGCAGTGGTCGCCGACATGTCGACGGCGCTCCGAGCACGGGAGTTCATAAGCTGTTGGGACTCTTGCGCCGCCCGGCAACATGTCCGACACCATCGCCTCCGCCGCGGCGGGCCCCGTTCTCGGACACGCCGGCGTCAGTATCTGAAACCACACACCGCTCGGCGAGGAAGTTGATGTGCTGAGCGGTAAGGGTTGTCAATACGCCCCCGTCT